>NZ_CP030104.1:2885000-3485000 GCF_003269425.1 Flagellimonas maritima
GATATCATTGCGGTAAAAGGGGATGTGCTCAGGCACATTAGCTTATTGCAAAATGTGGATATCGTTATCAAACATGGGAAACAATATAAATAGCAGGATTTTTTGACTTCCATCCCCAAATCTTTATTGGTAGAAGAAAAATGGAATGCATATTCGCATGCTTTTGGAGCGGTACTTGCTATCGTTGGATTTCTGATTTTACTTAAAAAAGATTTAAATAAAGAACCTTTTTTAAAAGTTAGTATCATTATTTACAATGTTTCACTTTTACTTTTGTTCATTGCGTCTACCATATACCATGGCATAACGAATCCAAAACTAAAAAGAAAACTTCGGGTTTTAGATCATATCAGTATCTACTATTTAATAGCTGGAACTTACACACCAGTTTGTTTGACCATACTATTGGATTCCAAAGGTTGGTTGCTTTTTTATCTAGTTTGGGGTATTGCATTCTTTGGAACAATATTAAAATTGTTTTTTACCGGTAAGTTTGAAATCTTTTCATTGGTACTTTATGGTATAATGGGATGGCTCATTATAATCGATTACAGGTTTCTTTCTGAAAACATATCGAGTGAAGGATTGTTACTTCTTGGATTAGGTGGTGCTTTTTATACTATAGGTATAACTTTTTATGCAATAAAAAAAATACCACTTAATCACTTAATCTGGCACTTTTTTGTACTTGGTGGAGCTTTTAGTCATTGGTTAATGATTTATGAAATAGTTCATTGAACTTTCTATACTAAATAAGCTATCCCCACACCCAAAATAATTACTACAATCTTCCGTAAATTAAAAGAGTGCCCTTGCGAACTTTCAAATAGAATAATTGTGGAAATATGAAGAAATACGCCAATCGCCAATGCCGTCAACAAATGACCATAATTATCCACCCACGGCGATTTTATGGAAATAAAACTTCCCAGAGGCGTCATTAAGGAAAATGCTCCGATAAATAGTAAAACAAAACTAGTTTTCATTTTAGAATTTATCAAAAAGATGCTTAAAATTACTGCAACAGGGATTTTATGGATAATAATTCCGTAAATAATAGAATTGCCAACATCCACTGGAGTACCTTCTATGAGTGCATGTAGTGAGAGGCTTAAAAATAATAACAACGGAAATTTATTCTCTTTTAAATTAAAGTGCATATGCCCATGTTCTGCTCCTTTGGAAAAAAATTCCAAAAAGACTTGAAGAAGAATCCCTACCAAAATTAATACTGCTATAACTTTTGGGTCATTGTCTTCATAAACTTCGGGCAGCAATTCAAAAAAAGTTAATGCCAACAAAAAAGCGCCACTAAAAGACAATAAAAGCTTAATGTTCTTTTTGTTTTTTGGTCTAATTACCAAAACAAATACGAAACTTGCCCAAACAGCAATTATTGGGACACCAAAAATCCATAAATAAGGAAATTTCATAAGCTAGGTTGAAGGCGTAAAAATAGCCTATTTTTACTGAAAGTTTTTATTGAGGATGACAGGGAATTTTAAAATGTTGGCAAAGACCTTTTATGGTTTTGAACCTTTATTGGCAAGGGAATTGAGAAATCTTGGCGCAGGAAACGTTGAAGAAGGCGTTAGGAACGTTGTCTTTGAAGGGGATACAGGATTTTTATATAAAGCAAACATCTGTTTACGTACCGCATTGAAAATAATGAAGCCAATTGCAAAATTTAGGGTTTTCAATGAGAAAGATCTATATAGACAAGTTTACGCTCTTGACTGGGACCACTTTTTTGACTACAATAAAACTTTTGCCATCGATACTACAATGAATTCTGAAGTATTCAATAATTCTTTATTCGTTTCGCAAAGGGCAAAGGACGCTATTGTTGATAAATTTAGAGACATAACAAGACAGCGACCCAGTGTCAATACACATGATCCGGATATCAGAATCAACATTCACCTATATAAAAACTCTTGTACGGTTTCTTTGGATAGTTCCGGTGCATCTTTGCATCAAAGAGGTTATCGCATATCAACAAATATTGCACCTATAAATGAAGTTTTGGCAGCAGGTCTTTTATTGGCAAGTGGCTGGGACGGAAATACAAATTTTTTAGATCCCATGTGTGGGAGTGGCACTTTTTTAATAGAAGCGGGTATGATTGCTTGCAATATTCCAGCAAACATTAATCGAGAATCTTATTCTTTTATGCAATGGAACGATTATAATCAAGAACTGCACAAAAAGATTGTTGCGGCAAGTCTCAATAAAACCCGAGAGTTCCATCATAAGATAATTGGTTATGATAAAGCTCCTTCTGCTACAAGAAAAGCACAAGAAAATGTAGATAATGCTAATTTGACCGAATATGTGACCATTGAGCGCAAAGATTTCTTTAGGACAGAAAAGCCTGTAGATACCAAATTACATATGGTTTTTAATCCCCCGTACGGTGAAAGGCTTCAGATTGATGTTGAAGATTTTTATGCCAAGATAGGAAATACGCTTAAGCAAAGCTATCCAGGTACAAACGCATGGTTAATTACGTCCAATCTTGAAGCTCTAAAACACGTGGGTCTTAGGCCTTCCAGAAAGATAAAGACGTTCAACGGTAAATTGGAATCTAGATTGGTCAAGTATGAGATGTACGAAGGCAGCAAAAAAGCCAAGTATAAAACGGATAAGTTATGAAACCAAAACATAAAGCTTTGCTATATAATTTTATGGCCTTTGTGATTTTATTTCTTATCGCCCGTTTGGCTTTGGGGTATTATTTGCCGATCAATCCTATATTCTTAGCTGTAACATCTGCTATTATAGCGAATGTATTAGCACCAAAATTTGGTGCCATTAAAACCGATAAAGGTGAAAAAGTTTTGATGAAGTGGATTTTTATTAAGGGAGTGCGGGAAATATAAAACCTTTTTGAAGAAAATCGAAAATTTACTATTTGTCTGACCAGACAGCCAGTTCATTACCGGATGGATCTGTAAAATGAAATCTACGACCACCAGGGAAAGAAAAGATATCCAGAGTTACTTTTCCTCCTTCAGCAATAATATCGTTTTTAATCTCCTTAAGATTTTCGTGGTAGAGAACCACCAAAACGCCATTTGTTATTTCTTCTTCAGTAGTTTCAAAACCTCCTTCAATGCCGCTTTTGGAAAATGCAGTATAAGTAGGTCCATAATCGGTAAAGACCCATCCAAAGGTTTTGTGGTAAAACTCTTTGATTGCTCCAAGGTCTCTGGCCTTAAATTCAATATAATTAATTAAAGTATTTTTCATTTGTACGGCCTTTATGAGATTTTTAGAAGGGATGGAACTTAAAACTCATCCTTTTTTTCTGGTTTATCATCTTTCTTCTTTTTTGATTTTTTGTAAAGGGGAATAAAATAGGAGATGGAATAGTTATAGCTAACCCCAAAGTTACTGCCATCCGTTACTCTATTAAATCCTGGAATCCAAAGGTTGGGAAAACGCTCCTCTTCAGTATTCGTAATCAAAAAGCCCATTCGTGCACTCATGCCAACGTAAATATTGGCAAAAAGTTCTACCTTCAAACCCAACACAAATTCCAACCAAGAAGCACTTAGACCGCTAAATTCCTCACCCTCCTGTGCTCCTACTAAAAACCCATCAGGATTGAATAAACGATTGCTATTAAAAATGTTGTATTCATTTAAAGTTTGGCTAAAACTCGAAAAAGCATAACGCCCACCTATAGTAATGGCATTGTTCATGCCATACCAATTTTCATAGGTATTCAAATCTACACCAAGCTTTATATAGCTGCCGGAAGAAGTGAAATTATAAAGAGGGCTGTTGCCCACACCTTCTGTCTGGGTTTTTTGTTCGTTTCCAAGTTCAGCTGCCAGATACATTTTCTGTGTAAGGCGATAATCACCGACCAGTTCAAATCCAGTATAATCCTCATCAATAAAAGAAAACAACAATCTATTTAAATCGGCTCCAACCCTTAATCCATATTCTTGTTTATATTCAACTGTGTCCTTTGGTTGAAGGTCAATAGTTTTATCTTGGCCGCTGAGCACAAAGGAAATAAAAATGAAAAAAAGACTAATGAAATATCTTGACATGGATATTATTGGAATTTTCTATAGTTTGTTGTGAGATACTGATATCTTGAATCCAGTTATCCTCATTTTCAGGCAGTGTAATATTTAAATTATTATAGTTGGCAACAATACCACATGCTTTGGAAATAAAAGCTTCTCGAGTTTCATAATTGATTGTCAACGTGTCTATATTACCGGTTTCAGCGTCCGAATCGTCTGCAGAATCTGTAATGAACGCAAAAGTGGTACTGCTAGCATTAATGCGGAGCGGGATACCGATGGAATCCAAAGAACTGGACCTATCCACTATCGTATTAATGACCGTATCCAAAATCACTTCCTTAATTCTAAGTGAGGGGACGTCTTTGGATAATGTTGTATCTATCGCATCAAAAAAACCGATAACAAGCAGGGGGGTGTCGCCATCAACGCAAATATCATCCTTCTCGCACGATGCGAAATATCCGATTAAGCAGCTTACAAGTAAGATGGGAAGTATTTTCTTCATTTTAATGTAGAACAGATTTAAACAAAAATTATACCCGCTTTTTCAAAAGTACAACATTTTCAACGTGATGGGTCTGTGGAAACATGTCAACGGGCCGTACCCTTTCAACATGATATTTTTCTTTTAACAATGCTAAATCCCTAGCCTGTGTTGCACTGTTACAACTAACGTAAATTATTTTTTCCGGGGCAACTTTAAGAAGCTGATCAACTACGTTTTTGTGCATTCCATCACGGGGGGGGTCCGTAATTACAACATCGGGCTTACCGTTCTCTTCGATAAATGCGTTATTAAAAACATTTTTCATATCACCCACAAAAAATTGGACATTGGAAATACCATTGCGAACGGCATTTTCTTTTGCATCTTCAATAGCTTCAGGAACGGATTCTACTCCAACAACATGTTTCGCATTTTTGGCAACAAATTGTGCTATAGTACCCGTGCCCGTGTATAGATCATAAACCAACTCATTTCCTGTAAGCCCAGCAAAATTACGAGTGATCTTGTACAGTTCGTAGGCTTGTTCTGAGTTGGTTTGATAAAAAGATTTGGCATTTATTTTAAATTGCAATCCTTCCATCTCCTCAAAAATATGGTCGCGACCTGCATAGCATGCTATCTCTTGGTCATAGATTGTGTCATTTTGTTTTTGGTTCACTACATATTGTAATGATGTAATCTCAGGAAATTTAGTTTCAATATGATTCAAAAGTAGCTCGCGTTTTTCTTTGTTGTCTTCAAAAAACTGAATGAGCAACATAATTTCTCCTGTTGATGCAGTCCTCAACATCATTGTGCGAAGTAATCCTTCCTGTTTTCTTGGATTGAAAAATGAAAGTCCATTTTTGACTGCAAAATCTTTTACTTCCAAGCGAATTGTGTTTGAAGGGTCTTCTTGCAGATGACATTTTTTTATGTCCAAGATCTTGTCCCACATTCCCGGTATATGAAAACCAAGCGCATTTTTATCTTCGATCTGAACTTCTGAATTTATTTCGCTTTCTGTCAACCAACGATTGCTCGAAAACGAAAACTCCATTTTATTTCGATAAAAGTATTGTTTTTTTGACCCTAGGATAGGAGTCACGGTCGGTATTTCAAGGTGTCCTATGCGTTTTAGTTTGTTCTCGACCTCTTTTTGTTTAAAATTGAGTTGATGCTCGTAACCCATGTGTTGCCATTTACATCCACCACAAACGCCAAAATGTTCACATTGCGGCGTTGTTCTTTTGTCTGAATAGTGATGAAAACGAGTTGCAATTCCTTCAAAGAATGCTTTTCGTTTTTTGGTAACCCTTACATCCACAACATCGCCGGGCACTGCATTGGATAGAAAAACAATTCTTCCATCAGGAGCTTTACCCACTGATTTTCCTTTGCCACCCGCATCTACAACCTCAACATTTTCAAAAGTTTGTTGCCTGTTCTTTTTTCGCATCTGGCAAAAATAACCTCTTTTCAGAATTTGTAGTGGGCGTTGCTCTTAAATTGTATCTAAATTTTATGTTGCCCTTATTTAGAATTTAACAATAAAATTTTGGGTTGATACAATAATTTGTAATTTGCAGGTTCTCCAAGGGATGATTTCTCTCCCACGCTGAATTTTCGAAACTTCGAAAGGATAAAGGTATTGCAGGAATGGTTATTTTATCAATTTAAACACATTTAAAATGGCTGTTTTAGAACATTTGACTTCGCAACAAGCGATAGATTTAGAAAACAAATATGGCGCACAAAACTATCACCCACTACCTGTTGTTTTAAGCAGGGGAGAAGGTGTGTATGTTTGGGACATTGAAGGCAAAAAGTATTATGATTTTCTTTCCGCGTATTCTGCTGTAAACCAAGGGCATTGTCACCCAAAAATTATTGAGGCTCTGAAAAACCAAGCTGAAAATTTGACCCTTACTTCCAGGGCATTCTATAATGATGTATTGGGCAAATACGAAGAATTTGCGACCAATTTCTTTGGTTATGACAGACTATTGCCTATGAATACGGGTGCCGAAGCCGTTGAAACTGCCATGAAGTTGGCTAGAAAATGGGCATATGAGAAAAAGGGGGTTCCAGCAAACCAGGCTAAAATAATTGTCTGTCAAAACAACTTTCATGGGCGTACAATTTCAATCATATCTGCGTCCAATGATCCTATTGCAACGGAAAATTTTGGACCCTTCACTCCTGGTATTGTTTCAATTCGTTATAATGATATCAATGCCCTGCAGGAAGCTTTAAAAGATGAAAATGTTGCGGCATTTTTGGTTGAGCCCATACAGGGTGAAGCTGGGGTTTACGTTCCTGACGATAATTATATTAGGGAAGCCTTTGATCTATGCAAATCCAAGAACGTACTTTTTATGGCCGATGAGGTACAGACAGGTATAGCACGTACTGGACGCTTACTGGCTACCTGTGGTAATTGTTCATGTCCAGATAAAAATTGCTCCGGTACTCCAGATGTAAAACCAGATGTCTTGATTTTGGGAAAAGCAATTTCTGGTGGTGTATTGCCCGTTTCTGCTGTTTTGGCAAACAGTGATGTAATGGAAGTAATCCGCCCGGGAAACCATGGTTCAACATTTGGAGGAAATCCTTTGTCCTGTGTTGTGGCCATAGCGGCTCTGGAAGTAGTTAGGGATGAGAATTTGGCGGAAAATGCTTTTGAGTTGGGTCAGTTGTTTCGTGAAGAAATGGAAAAACTAATAGAAGAGACCAACTTAGTACGTTTGGTACGAGGTAAAGGACTGCTCAATGCAATAGTAATCAATGATTCTGAAGATAGTTCCACAGCATGGGATATTTGTATGGCTCTAAAAGAAAATGGTCTATTGGCCAAACCGACCCATGGTAATATCATACGTTTTGCTCCACCTTTGGTGATGACCAAAGAAGAATTGATGGATTGTGTTGATATTATTGTAAAAACGATTAAAGAGTTTGATAAATAGTACGGCGGCTTTGTATACTTATACTTGATTGAAGGTAATACGTCATCCTGAATTTACATCAGGATTACATTATGATGATTGGAAAATAGTTGGATGTTGAAAGTTGGCTACTCCGTCAGGCAATTAAGTTCAGCATAGCCATAGGATTAAACTATTGTATTCCAGAATTGTTTTAATAAAAAAGCCCATACAAAATTCTTGGATGGGCTTTTATGATTGGTCAATGGAAAACTTACATATCTTCCTTGGCTTCTATGGCCATTTCACAGCCGTAATTGTCCGCAAAGAAATTATCCAAATCATCTGCTTTAAGGGCCAAATTCTTCAAATTCTCTTTCACGGTATCTACGTGGTCCGTAAAAATATCAGAAAGATGTGCCCTGTAAGAGATATAAATCTTGTTTTCATGTATTCCCAAATAGTAAGGTTCTACATTTTTTTCTAGTAAGTAAGTCATCAATTCTTGAATGTTCTTTTTGGGTAGATTATTCAATGGCGATGTAGCAACTAAGTAATCCCGTTTAAAAACAAAGATTCGAATTAGGGCACTGCCTTGATGAAATTCCCAATAATCTCTACCTGCTCTTCCTAAAACGGGATTTATTCCCAGCTCTGTAAGGGCATTTTCTACAAACTGTGCAAAATGGCTCTTTTCAAATTCTTCCCAAATGGAAATATCCATGTTATTTCCACAGTTGTTGCAAAATTCAGATTCTGTCTCCGTATAACTGTCGCAAGAATTACATTTTACACTGTAAACCGGATTTTCAACGGAGGAAAAGTCTTCAATTTCCTTAATCAAGTCCAAATGCTTTATTCCAAATCCTACATTGTCCGCGTTGTTGAACTTTGAAGTCGTTACACCGATGAGGACTCCAGCTTCGTTCAACATTGGGCCACCGGAATTACCTGGATTTACGGCAGCATCTGTTTGGATATAATTTCTATTTCCCATAGGTTGACTACTAGAAGAAACAATACCTTCTGTTATGGTATAGGGCATGCCAAAGGGATAACCATTTATAAATACCTTTTGGGTGTTGGCCACAATGATTTCTTCCTGTAGGGAAATATCGGTCTCTTTGTTTTCAAAACCTTCAATCTTTAAGAATGCTAAATCTACTTCAGGATTTACCATAACCACATTGGCCACAAACCTATCTTTTTTATAATCTTCTACGGCTACCACTTTTTCGCCTTTGACCACATGGTAATTCGTAATTACCTGGTTGTGTCCGCTTACTGTGAATCCAGTACCGGTACCAGATGCAGTTACAATTTTGAAAACTGATTTTCTTATATTTTCCATTTTTTATTCTTTGTAGATTAACCGAATAGTTTTGAGAACAGCCCTTTTTTAGAACTTTTAGCAGTATTGGCACTTTTGATGTTACCATCTAAAAATCCATGATAGGTTTTCAAAAGCATGGGCGCGGCCTGGTGGAGCTCTTTTTCAGAGACTTTCTCAAGAACATCATAAATGGCATTTTTATGATGTTCTTCCAAGTTGAAATTATAGATGATGTGCAGGAACGAGTATTGTAAATAATAGCAAAGCATCATATTGTTGCCATCTTTTACATATTTGTTTACGTTATTCTCCATATTCTTGGCATCGTTTTGAAGTATTTGGGTAGAACTACGCCATTTTAAAGAGATAAATGCTTCTGCATGGTAGATGTCCTGCATAAGTTCTTCTTTTGATTTGGCACATAGCTTTTGCATGAAACTTACGCCTTTGTCTATTCTGTACTTAAAATCGATTTGGCCATTGAAGAGATTGCCCACATATTCTTCTAATTTGGTCCTTAGTGTGCCATGCACATAGGGCATGTTCACTATTTTTAGGATAGAAAGAACAGCAATGTCCCACTGAAAATCGTCCCATCTTTTTTCTTTAAAAAAATTGCTGTATTGTTTATATTCTTCCAGGATATTGCTGATTTGTTGCCATACTTTTTCTTTTTCTGTCTCTGTCAATGGCGTTACTCTTGGTTCTTGATAAAAGTCGGCTTTGTACTTATCTATAAACTCATCGTCATAATTATCGGCGTATACGCTTATTTCCCGTAGCACATCATACACTTTATAGGGTTGGCATAGCGTTATGGGCATTTCATATTCAAACCACAATGCACCATCAATAAGATGGATTTGTGCCAATGTCAACGGATTAAAGTTGATTTCGGCAACCCTTCGGAACAAGGCCACTTTATTGGAATCATCCGTAATTTTTACGAACGGTGCCTTAACCAAAAAGTTATCTTTTGTAATGGTAATTTGTATTTCTGCCGATCCCTGTCCCTGTACAATATCGATATCTCCCTCGGTATCTTTGCCTTGCAATAGATTGGAATTGATATAATTTATGGTCTCTAGCAATGCATTCCTATAATTTTTGGCATCGTAAGCATCCATAGCTTTATCCCAATAAGAAACATCGATGCGGGGCTCATCTTTGCTTTTAATGGGTCTTTGAAAATGTGGTACTACGTTTTTCATAGAATACTGGATAATTGGTTAAACTTTACAAATGAATAAAATTGGGGCTATTGATTTTGTTAATATTGATTATCTCTTTAAACGTTCATCAAGATTTAAGCAAATATTTTATTTTGTAAGGAAGAATCTCCTAAATATGGGAAATTTTCATCACTGTAAACAGGGAGGTAAACTGTTTTTTTGGCAGCAACATTGTGCCTTTAAATTTTGAACTAAAAAATGAAGATCATTCTCCGTTATTACAATAGTAATCAATACACTGCTTTTTCCAAAATTTCCAAAGTCATTTTATCGGCATCCCAATTTGCATTTATGCCTATGGGAAAAGTAAAATTATTTGGTACATGTCCGAAACTCATGCCGTAGGCCGCAGGGATTTGCAAAGGCGCTATTCTGTCCATAATTACTTCTTTTAGTGTAAAAGATTTGGAATTGGAGCTTGAATTACAACCAGCAAAAACTCCAAAAACAATTCCTTTGGCATTTTTGAAGCTAGCGCCTTCAATGAGTTGTGTTAGCATTCTATCTATTCGGTAAGGAGCTTCTTCAACATCTTCCAAACAAACGATGGCATCAGTAAAATCTATTTCATGTGGTGTTCCTACAAGCGCATTTACGAGGGTAAGACTGCCGCCAACCAATTTTCCGGTGGATATGCCCGATGTAATGGTATAGCGTTCGTATTCTGGATTATTTATCATTTCCTGATCCTTCAACAGAACATTGGTGATTGGTTGTGGGTAATTGGGTTGCATCAATGTATTTGTAAACTCTTGTTGGCTGTAATCATCCTCAATTGTGCTACCTACGGGACCATGAAAGGTAATAAGTCCGGTTTCTTTTTGAATGCCGTTCAATAAAGCTGTAATATCGCTGAATCCTACAAGTATTTTGGGATTCAGTTTTATATTCTCATAATCTATCATTTGCATAATACGAGTACAGCCATACCCACCCCGTGCACAAAGAATTGCATCTACTTTTGAGTTGGCGAACATTTCGTTTAGGTCTGCTGCCCTTTCTTTATCAGTGTTACTAAAATAACCGTGGTTGCCATGAATACGGTCCGTATGAAAGGGTATAAATCCCATTTCTTTCACCTCTTTCTTTATTCTTTTGAGCGTTTCTGGACTAACGGCATATCCCGGTGCAATAAGGCCAATGGTATTGCCTTTTTCTAAATGCTTTGGTAGTAATCTGGAATTTTTATCTAAATCTTTTTTTTCTGGAAAAGTAATATTCGGTAAGAGTGCCGTCGTAGATAGTAAAGCTGTTAGGTTGATGAATTTTCTCCTTTTTATCATTTAAATGGGATTTTTCATGCCTTGAAGTTAAAACCTTTAGGCCGATGACCAAAAATTGTTGATAAAATAGAAACAAAAAGGCCACCATTGTTTTGGTGGCCTCTATTAAAAATCTTGTGTGAATCTATTATGGTTTAGATGCACTACTACCGTTGGATTTTGATCTTTTCAACTGACGCTGTATCTTTTTTATGGCTGATTCTATTGATTTTTCCGGTTCGATGATGTTATATTCACCCCAAAAATCAGGGTCTGAAAAGCCTACGGCCTCATCACTTAAAATAATGGATTTTTTTAATCTTTCCCTGCTTTTTGGAAACTTGCCATCCAAATTCTTCTCCCAGTCGGTAACGGCCATTTCCGCAGTCATACTATACACCGAGTTAAACAATTTATTGCTCCAATCTACCTTGAATTCCATCAATACATTGCTGTATCCGTAATACCATTTCCCTCCTTTTTCCCTATAATCAACACGGTATGCTACTTCGGTTGGCCATACGTCTACATTTGCAGGTTTTCTGCGCACAAAAAGTGCAGCGGCCTTGTTCTTGTCCGTTATATTAAGGGAATATATGGCACTTGTCAATGTCTTATTCTCTACGTCTATAAATAGCTCACCGGCGTACAAAGGCTCTGTTATGGATTCCAATTGCTCAAATTTTACAACATAAATTAATTTATCGTTTATCCTGGTGGAGCGGCTGAAACTGAACTTATAGTCTGAAAGGTATTCTTCGGCGAAGATATATTCAGGATACTTCATGATATCTACATATAAAGTATTGAACGGACCTCCCTGTAATTTGAGGGCCACAGTGTCCAGTTTACTGTAATCCGTACTTTTTCTGGCTTTATAAAGTTCAACTGCATCTCTACGTTGCGAATGGTATGGTGTTTTGTAGATATTTACCACAGCTTCTGATAGCGATACATTTTTTCTTCTCTTCTTTATGGTTTCACGATAAAATGCTGTCATCAGTGTAGGGTCCTCAAAATAATTGTCGCCTTTGGTTGCAAGGGTTTCCCTTACTAGGGCTCCAGCATCTTTAGGTACGTTTATATTTACTTCAGATAATTCGGTGAGAGAAACTTGAAGCGAAATTTTATTTTTATTGGGCTTTAATTCTGAAAGCTCGATGTCTTTGCTCTTATATCCTAAGAAAGAGACAACGACCGTACCATCTGTAATATTATTTGGGACTTTTAAAATAAAGCTACCTTCTGTATTGGTGATGGTACTAATATTTGTACCCTCTACGGCCAGTGATGCAAATACCAATGGCTTTTTAGATGCTTCATCGACAACTTCCCCTTTATACTGTGTGAATTTTTCAGCTGTTTCCTGTTGCTGAAATGCAAACAACTCCATTGTTCCCACTGTCAGAATGCATATCATTGTGAATACAACCGATACCCCCTTTTTTCGAATTTTTTTACATTTTTTTTGCATAGCCATTGTTTTTTTAGTTAAAAAACCAATATTCTAAATTAATGATTTTTAATGATATATAACGAATTATCTAGGTTTTTCGATTTTAAAAATTTATAAGTTCGATGTCTTTTTCTATAATCTGGCGAGACTGAATTTTGTTTCCCATTTTCCATACCAATCCGGCTTTTCTCCGTTCGGATAGGTCTCATCAAATAAAATCAACACCATTTTATTATCTGTCACCTCAAACTTAAAGTATTGCATCCCGCCTTCAAACCCTAGAACTTTTGATAGATGTGATTTAGTAACAAACTCGGAATTTGAGACGTTATAACTTCCCATGTTGAATACTATGGTCTTAAACCCTTCCAACACCTCATTATCTGTAGGATTACTTAAGCTTTGAAAAGGTTTTCGGTGTTTTTCTATGGGAGTCCAACTGAGACTGTATCGTTCAGGTGTTATCAATAAAAGGCCTTTTTGCTCTGGTTTTCTCTGTACCGTGGTATCATTGGAAATCCATTGAATTTCTTCTATTGACCATGATCCCAACAACAGATTGGATGTTTCTATTCTTTTATTACATCCCGTCAAGATTACGACTAAAGCAAGTACGATTTTTAAACTGTTGGTCATATGTACTTTGTTTTACTGGTAAACTTAGATTCTTTGGCACGGGCAAGTGTCTCTTTGTGTAAACCTTTACAAATAATTATGGATTAAGATGCTTTGGAGGGCTGTAGGTATTGTGTGGGACTTTGGTTTTCAAATTTTTTAAAGGCTTTATAAAATGAAGCACGATTATTGAACCCTGCATCATAGGCGATTTGGGTAATCGTAAAATTTTCCGGGTTTTGTGCGAGTAGCTTTTTGGCCTCCTCCACTCTGTATTTATTGACAAAATCGAAAAATGATAGATTAAAGTGCTGGTTTATAATTTGGGAAGTATGGTTTCTGGACAGGTTCAATTGACGGGATAGGTCATCTAGCCTCAGGGTACTTTCAAGATAGGGTTTATTGCGGTTCATTATTTCAGAAAGCTTATCTTTCATCTCTATTGATAAGGTGTCGGACAGGCCAGTTTTCTTGTATTTTACAAAAGGAATCATGTCCTTAATCGATTTTCCTTCAAAAACCTCTGGTTGTACAAAACCGAAGAAACTCAGAACTGCGATGAAAAACACAATGGCAATGTCCACTAAATAATCGTATGCAGGATTCATAAGGCCAAATCTTGTGAGAAAGATGTAGGAAGAAAATAATACGGTAAACCCAAGGTAGGAACCTAAAAACCACTTCAACCATTTATACTCCCTAAAGCCAATATTTCTGTGGGGTCCAAAATGGTGATAGGTCAAGAATGCATAAAAAAACATAATTACTATTATGACCCAAATAGTACCATTGGGCATCCAAGAATAGTCGTTCAGAGTTCCTGTAAGCAGTACTTCAACTTTATTTGATGCTTTTAAGAGATAAAATGGAATATTAAGTATTACAATAAGAAACGGGGCAACTAGAAAGAACAGGTCACTTATCTTAAACGTGATTTGTTTTAATACGGCCCTTATAAAAAGATAGACCAACGGGCCATATATCACCCAAAGGGGAAAATGGGTAATAGCAAGATGAACGAACCGGGGTTCAATAAGATTCCCCGACCATTTTAAGCAATTGTACAAAAGCTCATAAGAGAAAAGCAAAGTATAAATTCCCAGTAGTGCGTTCGCAAACCGATTTCCCCTTTCTTTAAGAAAAAAAAGCAAACCTATTCCTATGCCAAAAACTGCAAAAAAAAGAAAAAGTACAATATGCCAGGCCATGTTTCTATTTTGTTTTTCAAAGATACATTTACAGTAAATTTTGATGTCTCTTATTATAGGGAGATACAGTAAAATTGGAAGTTTATTCTTAAATTATAAGGATTGATTACTGTCACTAGTTTTCCAATATTGGCCTTTGTATTGGACGAATCTTTATGCTTGAGCGTTATCTTTAGCGGTCTTGTATATGAAACATAGTGAAGAAAATACGAAGTTTCGTATCGGATAGTCAAATGCCCAATTTTTAAATTTGGCATTCTTCAAAATATACAGAAACTTGTTGGAAAGTCTGTACTAGCTATATCTCATATACCATGTTATACACTGCGCTATTTTTTTATACGTATAAAAACTCCTTCATAAAATTGTCCAGTCGGAATATCTTTTTTTGAGAATTGAACAGATTTCATATGATATTCATTATCGTTTATCCACTTATAATTATAAATTCTATACGTTCCTTTTGGCTCTCCTTCAAATGATAGTTTTAATTTTACATCTCCATTTGCGTTAATAGTTCCTTTTCCATTTCCTGCCCTAATACTCCCAAAACTTGATAAATGATAAATTTCTGATGTATTTGGATTATAAGACCAAAATATATGTCCATTAGGTTGAGGTCCGTCGATTATGGATAACAAACTATTACTTGTATTGATTTCTTTTGAAATAGTATGATGGTTTGGAATTTTTAATTTTTCAGTTCCATTTCCCCAGTTATGAGTCCAATCGTCATTTTTGAGAGTCCATTCCCCTATAAACTTTTCGAAAGGATTTTTTTTTGTTTCTTCTTGCGTCCTACCATTTGATTCAAACTCAATTGATGTTTTTTGGGCATAATCCATTAACGGCGACAGTGAAAAAATCAGAAATAAATATTTAATAATCAGTTTCATTTTCTTGTGTTATATTGTGTAGAATGGAAATCTTTTGGAACATTCAACTAAAGAAAAATCCAATATCGACATATATTTAATTAATTTTTTTCGATTTCATATTTGTTCAACAAAATGAAATAAACCCTTTAAAACTAAATGTGAATATTTTAAATATTGGATTTCAAAAAGGAAATTTCTAGTCTACCATAAAAAGCGCATTGGCGAAAAATAATTTGCCGTTTTCCCAAAATCCCCTGAACAATGGATTGTCGACCATATAGATAACTTTGCCTTTACCATGCAACTCAACGCCAAAAATAAGGGAGTTGCCCACCTTCTTTTGAGCCTCGCTTCCAGCAAAACCAGAAACAGGCTCAATATTTTTCTCAAGGTAAACAACATTACCGTTTTTAAGGTAATCGTAGCTTGAACTTCCTAATTTTAGCGTAAAATAATCCGTTCCGTATCCATAGGCCAAAGGATGGGTATTATCTACTTTAGTTTTAAAAATAGCTCCCGTAATGGCTTCTTTAATTCGTTCTCGTTGCGTATTCATGTGCGGTTTTGGAATATTTTTGACAGAATCTTTAACGACCTCTTTTTTCTTGATGCCAAATCCATTTTCACCATCTATTGCATCAATGGCCCCACCAAAGGCGACAAGTTTGCCTCCATTTTTAACCCAGCCCTTTAGTTTTTTTAATTGTTTTTCATTGAAAACTTTACCATAACGCCCATCTGGTAATACAAAAATATGATAATCGTTCAAATCTATTTTATCCATATAGTCACTATCGATTACAGAAAGGGGATATTCCAGTTGCTGTTCAAAAAAGTGCCATATTTCACCAAAACGTAAGGTTGAGGTTGGTTTTCCCGATAGTACTGCGATTTTAGGTTTAGTAATCATTTTGACATAGGAAGAACCAAAATCCTTTCCTGTATCCACAAAACCTGTTTTTGAACCGGTAATTTTTTTATTGAATTTTTTGGAGGCTTTTTGTAAAGTTTCAATAAAATCGGTTTTATTCTGATTGTCTGCCTTCATGATGATTAGGCTTCCTCTTTCAAAAGACTTTCCCTCAATGGCAAAAGGATGGTCAGCTTTCCTAACCCGTATACCTTCCTTTAACAATGCTGCTAAAAACCGGGCATCTTTCATGCTGTCCCAATCTGTTATGTAGGCGTAGTTATCATTGTTATCAAATGATTCTTTTGATGGTTTTCCAGCGTAAAAAAATAATCTGTTATTTTCTTTACCATCTACTGGAACTTGTGTTTGGGAAGCAATAGCATTTAACCCATAAGCATAAGGTAAGGACCACGCAGTAATATCATAGGTAAGCGAATCGCTTAATTTCGCATTGGGCTCAAAGAGTACCTTGACCAAGGTACCTTTTGGTTGATCCGTAGAGACTACAACACTGTTTATATCGGTTTTAATAGTTTCATTAGTATTTGTATTATAATTATAACCTTTGATAGTACCACTTGAAGCTTTATTGTATTCTATATTGTGTTTATCAAGAAGTTTAAGTATGGAGAGCATGTGGTCGAGGTTGCCGTCAACAACGTAGCTCTTATATTTAAAATTTCGATTCTGATAAAATTTTCTAAACTCATCATTTAACCTATCTGCATTTTTGGATGAAACTTCTATGGTTGACATTCCAGTAGTATAATGATGGGCTATTCTATCCTTTAAGGTCAAGGTGTCGCCAATTTTTGTAATCACTCCCAGACCGGCCCGACCACTTCCTCCTTGTTCGTAGGTCATTCCAATAGCACCGTTATAGGTAGGGTAGGTATCCCCATAACTTGGGTAAAACAAATCAAAAATTTCCTTTGTGAAATAAAACCAGCCATTCTTATCAAAATATTTTGCGTGGTTCTTACCCAAAGTCACTTGAAAATCACGTTGAAAGTCTGTGATGACTTCATGATAAGGCTCCGCTGCAGGAGCAAAATAATATGGATTGTCTACACCTTGTTCATGAAAATCTACGTGCACATGAGGCAGCCATTGATTATACACTTTTATGCGCTGTTGGCTTTCAATCTGGGTCAACCATGCCCAATCCCTATTTAAATCGAACATATAATGATTGCTTCGTCCTGTCCACCAACCCTCATGATGCTCTTTGCTGTTGGGATCTACTTGATGGGGCGAATTCTTATATTGATTGTACCAGTTGCTATAACGATCGCGACCGTCAGGATTTATACAAGGATCTATAATGACGACCGTATTTTCCAAATAAGAACTTTTGGACGTCAATAAATCGTAAATGGTCTGCATGGAAGCTTCCGTGCTCACACTTTCATTGCCATGAACATTATAGCTTAGCCATACAATTGCTTTTGATGCGTTTCCCGCTCCCTCCGTATCCTTTAAATGTTCTTTTCTGATATTTTCCAGATTGGAGATATTGCTCGCAGATGATACATAAGCCAACAAAAGAGGTCTACGCTCATTGGTTTTACCGTAGACCGTTAATTGAACCCTATCAGATGCTTCCTTGGCCAAATATTGATAATAATCCACGACTTCATGATGTCTGGTAAATTCAGTACCAAGTTCATAGCCCAAAAACTCTGAAGGTGATTTTAATTGTTGCGCGGATATTGAATATGTAGTAAATACAAATAAAGAGAGTAAAATTCTGGTCATGCAAAGGTATATTAGCTAAAATCAAATCTAGCAATAAATTCCAAAATCACCATTTTAGTTTTGATGGAGAACATGCAAATCCGTTAAAAAGTAATTAACGTATTTTTAGCGGTAGAAAAAAAGAAGACATTTATCTTTAGCACTTTATTGAAGCTTTAATGGAAGTAGATTGTATCCCTTTTAGAGAAACTGGTTATTTTTCCAAACTCATCTGTGATTATCTTGACCAAAAAAAGGAGCTAATCCCTTTTTTTAATAGGTTTCCCAACCTTGATAATTTCAAAGATCAATTAAAGGAAAAGGCTGCAAACTATCCAGTGGCCAATAGAAAAATTTTGGTAAATGCCTTGAACGGGCAATATGTGGGTTTCCAAGTTTCCGATGCTACAGCAGAGAAAATTACTTTACTGGAGCAAAAAAAAACATTTACGGTGGTTACGGGGCATCAGCTAAATCTATTTACGGGCCCGCTATATTTTTTGTACAAGATTATTTCCACGATAAATCTATCGGAACAGCTGAAAAGCGAATATCCAGAACATGATTTTGTACCCATATATTGGATGGCCACCGAAGATCATGATTTTGACGAAATCAACTATTTTAATTTTAATGGACAAAAGGTTCAATGGAACAAGGATGCTTCCGGGGCAGTAGGTTCTCTAAGTACTGAAGGACTCGACTCGGTAATGGATACTTTTGCTTCTAAAATAGGAAATACCGACAATGCGAATAGACTAAAATCCATGTTTAAGAGTGCATACGTAGAGCATTCAAACCTTTCAGATGCTACACGTTACCTAGCTAACGAGCTTTTTGGGAAATATGGATTGGTCATTGTTGATGGCGATGATGCCGTACTAAAGCAATTATTGGTTCCTTTCGCCAAAAAAGATATTATTGGCCATGAACCTTTTCATAAAGTTTCTGAAAGTATAGATGCCCTGTCCACTATTTCTTCGGATTATACCATTCAAGTAAACCCCAGGGAAATCAATTATTTTTATCTTTTGAACGGGATTCGAGAGCGCATCGTAAAAAAGGATGACAATTTCTATGTAAACAATACCGAAATCGAGTTTTCTCAAAGTGAATTGCTTCAAGAGCTTGAAAGTTATCCCGAAAGATTTTCACCAAATGTTATTGCACGGCCATTGTACCAAGAGGTAATCCTCCCAAATCTATGCTACATTGGTGGGGGAGGGGAGTTGGCCTATTGGTTGGAGCTGAAATCCTATTTCGATTCTATGGATATTACTTTTCCAATGCTCTTGCTTAGAAATTCAGCTTTACTGATTACGGAAAAGGAGTTAAAAAAAATTGAAAAACTGGATTTAAAGGTTGCCGACCTTTTTTTGAAACAGAACAGTTTCATCAATAAAAAGATTCGGGAAATTTCGAATATCGATATTGACTTTTCACCACAAAAAAAGCATTTGGAAGAACAGTTCCGGAATCTTTACCAGCTTGCGGAACAAACTGATAAAACGTTTATTGGTGCTGTAAAGGCCCAAGAAGTGAAGCAAAAAAAAGGATTGGATGCCTTGGAAAAACGATTGCTCAAAGCGCAAAAGCGAAAATTAAAGGACCATGTCGTGCGAATGACCGATATCCAAAACGAGCTTTTTCCAAACAAATCATTGCAAGAACGCCAACTTAATTTTTCAACGCTGTATTTGGAGTTTGGAGAACAACTTATTCCAAATTTAATTGAGCATTTACAACCTCTGGCTCATGAATTTCTCATAGTAAAAATGTCTTAGACGTGCTAAGAAGGATACAAAACTTACCATTACAATGGGTTTTGGCACTTGTTTCCTTTATTTCCATAATTGTAATCAGCTACCTTAAAACATCTTTGGAATTGGAGGATGCTGAACAAGCTTATTATTCACAGTGGTGGAGATGGGGCTACGATGATCAACCTCCTTTATATACTTGGTTGCAAAAAGTGATAAACGCTATCTTTGGTGTCACAAAATTTTCTTTTTCTTTTTTAAGGGGTATTTTTTTCGCAGCTACACTTTTGGCTCTTTATGAATTTGCAGAAAAAATATTGAAAGATAGCTTCAAGGCCCATTTGGTTGTTTTAAGTTCTTTATTGATTCCTGTCTTCATTGATTTTACTTTTAGGAGGCTGTCCCATACACTGCTGCTTTGCTTGGTAGTATTGCTTACTCTCAATGTTGTTGCTAGACTAATTAAAAGAAGAGATTTTAGGGATTATGTTTTGTTGGGAATTTGTTTTGGTGTAGGAATGCTTTCTAAATATAATTATGCATTTTTCCTGTTGGCAGTTATTGCCACATCATTTTTTGATTTGACTATCAGACATGTTTTTTGGAACAAAAAAATCCTGGTTTCATATAGTATTGCCTTCATACTTTTTCTGCCTCACCTGTATTGGTATACCACCAAAAGTTATTTTCGCAATGTGCAAGAAAGCGTGTATATAAAGTTGGGTATAGAAGCAGACGGAACAATCATTTTTACACCTTTACTTGAAAGTATTAAAACCCTTTTTGATATTAGCGCCCCTTTTGCCTTAGTGTTTATTTTACTGTTCTTATCTAAAATAGTGCAATGGCGAAAAGAAGAACGTTCAAGTTGGCTTTTTAAACTAATGATTGTACAGCTTTTGTTGTTGGTTCTATGTTTTATACTCATAAACATTCAAGATGTCCAAACACGCTGGCTACTTCCATTGGTATTGCCCTACATAGTGGTTTTTATGAAGAGCATTGACATCAATAAAAAAAATATCAAAAAAACAGGAATTGTTTTGTTTTTACTGATTATCATGTTCCAAGTACTACGTACTCCGGTTGAACGCTTCCTTGGGATATTTTCAGCTGTTCATTTTGATTATGGACAGCTATCCAAAAAACTAAATACAGACTATAGTGACGCAGTATGGATTTTGCCCAATGTAACCTATGGTGGCCAAATTAAATTGTTAAATCCAGATAAAGAGCTTTTTACGTTAGATGATTTCTCAATTCCAGATAGCAGAAAGATAGATAAGAATCATGTTGTCGTATCAAATCTGAAAAATGTTTTTGAAAACATACAGCCCAAAGACAGTATTTTAAATTATGGCCCTGATAAAGAAAATATATATATTTTTCAAAAAAATTGATTTTAAGGTAGGGTTTCTTTTAAGCTAGGTGTTTTAGTACTGAAAATTGCTTTGAAATTTTCAAAAATATGAGTGGTCAAACTCATATGTTTAGGTTGGTTTTGATTTTATTAAAAAGCTCCGGAGTGGTTCCCGGGGCTTTTTTTATTTGATTGTATATGTTTTCCGTTTTGGCCCTATACCTTTCAATGTTAAGGACTTCCATTCTTTGGGCAGGATAGGATTTTTTTGAACGATACCTTCTTCCGTAATGTCCAGCCCTCCAAATCCAAATAACACAACTTGTAACATTCCCCCTGCACCTGTTGCAAAATAAGGGTTGTCACTTGTTGCTGCTTCGGCCAAAGCTCCAAAAGGTGGGCGTTTATTCGGTTCATAACTTCTACGAAAGAGACGATACGCCTCTTTGGCATCACCTAATCTGGCATAGATTACTGCAAAAACGGATTGACCCATAGCAGGCCCCTCAGGAGATAATTTAGGTTCGTAGTACTTTAAATCTTTTACCACCGTAGCCTCATCATTTACAATATTCAATGGATAGGTAAGCAGGTTCACATCTGCTTGTTTTATAATCTCTCCATCATAGCTAGCATGTTCTCTTGTGGTGCCATCCGGAAATTTCAATATTCTGATTTTTGAGGCAACTTTGTTCCATTTTGGGTTAGCAATTTCCCCAACTTCTTTTGCGGCCTCGGTTGCATACTGCAGGGCAGTGATTGCAGAACCATTGGTAAAGGCATTATCATTTACGTTTGGGGCAAATTCATTTGCGCCTACTACGTTTTTGATGCTATAGCTGCCATCATCATTTTTCGTGGAACGGCTTACCCAATAATCGGCAACTTCTTTCATTAGTGGATATCCCTTGGACTTCAACCAATCTTTATCTTTAGATACTCGGTAATAGTTCCAAAAGGCAATCGCCACATCTGCGGTGATATGATGTTCAAATGTACCTGTAAGCGCCCAGGCTGGTGTAGCTTCTTCACCGGTATCGTCACTTTCCCAAGGGAACATAGCTCCTTTATATCCAAAATTGATGGCTTTTTCTTTGGCTTTATCCAATCTGTCTGAACGGTAATTCATCAAAGAGCGAGCTATATCTTGGTTGAGCATAAGCAAGGGAGGGAACATCCAAAGTTCCGTATCCCAAAAAATATGTCCGTTATAGTTTTGCGAAGACAATCCCATGGGGGCTATGCTCAAATCTGAATCTCCTCTTGAAAAAGCATACAAATGATATAGAGCAAGGCGAACATCCAACTGGTCTTGTACATTTCCTTCAATAATAATGTCGCCTTCCCAAAGTTCCTCCCACAGTTTTTTATGTTGACCCAATAAATCTGTGCTGGGTGTCAACAGATTGAAAATCACAAATCGTTCAGATTCAGTTTGTGGATCATCGAAATCTTGGGTCGTACATACCGCTCCTGTCCATGCAAACTCAAATTTTTCTCCCTTTTTTAAAGTTTTTTTAAAGGAAAGTCTATTGTCATAAGCCGAAACCTGCTCGTGCTTAAGTTCTGGTCTTTGGTGCTCTCTGGTCGAGTTGATGGCATGCCAGATAAAAGTAGCGGAGGTAGCAACCACATGTTTTCCCATTCTGCTTTCTGCCACGGTTTGAAGCACTGGCATAGTAGTTTCCAAATCTTGCAAAATTCTAAATGTACTATTTGGACTGTGATATTCATCCGGTGTAGTGATAACACCCGTTGTTTTGATGGTAATATCCTTTAGCGGCTCTATTACAACATCGATATAACCTGAATATTGAACATTCCGTAGTGTATATATGGTGTATGAAACTCTTGCTTTGTCCTTAAAAGTGAAGTTGGTCGTAAAACCGGCGGTTTTCATATCTAAGGTCTGGCTCCAACCCGAAATATTGTTCCCATTGATTTCCTCACCATCGATTTCAACATCTAGATTTGCGAAATTTATTCCCAACAATATTTTGCTTACGCCCAAAGGTGATTCCTTATCGTAAACATTGTTGAGGATTATCGATTTGGTTTTAAAGGGTTTGTCCTCAGGTAAAATTCCTATTCTGCCGTTTGCAGTTACGATTCCCGTATATTTCTCTACTTTTTCTGAGGTAATTTTCCAACCATCTTTTTGACCGGATAGGTTTAATATGCTCAAAAGGAGTGCAAGAAACGCACAAATACTATTTTTCATCTTAACGACTTTTAAAACAAGTCCTTAAAGTATGATTTTATTTCGAATAATGTAGCTTCTTTTGTGGAATCAAAACGTAGGTCAGCGTGACCCAATCGTTCTTCTGGGCCGATGCCAATACTATGAAAGCCTCCAGCTTTTGCGGCATCTATTCCACTTTCAGCATCTTCCACTACAATACACTCTTCGGGCTGTAGTTTCAATTTTTCGGCACCATATAGAAAAATATCAGGTTCGGGCTTGCTTTTGGAAACACTGTTGCCATCACCTATTATGTCAAAAAAGGCAGTTGCGTTTAATTGCTCCAATACTTTCAAGGCATTTTTACTAGCGCTTCCTAAAGCTACATTGAAGCCTTCAATTCTGAGATTGGTCAAGAGTTCTTTTATTCCAGGCAGATAATCATCAGGGGTCATTGTATTGAGACTTTCCACATAAATATCGTTCTTTTCCTTGGCTAGCTCGACTAGGGTTTCTTTGTTGAGCTTGGCATTGTTGTGGTCCAATATAACCTTGATAGAGTCCATCCTGGAAATACCACGAAGTTTATCGTTGATCGTTCTATCAAATTCCCAATCCATTTTGTCGGCAAGATTTTTCCAGGCCGTATAATGGAGTTCTGCGGTGTCGGTAATGACTCCGTCTAAATCAAAAATAAATCCCTTGATCATGGTCTCGTGTTTAACAATGCAAATAAATGATGAAAATTGTTAAGAAAAAAGCTACTTGGCGTTATATTCTCCAAGAATGTTTCTCATGAAGATTTTTTATTGCTTTGGTATCGATTATTAATATTGATTATTAAAAAATGCTATAAGCTCGCCCTATATAGCCACAGAAATAGAATGAAACCAAAAGGTGAAATTTTTTTCGGATAAGTTGTTATAAATATCCCTTAAAGATACTTTTCCAACTCCTGCAAATTGCTATTTTTGCCCATGCACAACAACGTACTTATCCTTGATTTTGGTTCCCAGTACACACAGTTGATAGCGCGCCGCGTTAGGGAGCTCAATATTTATTCAGAAATAAAGCCATATAACAAGCTACCGGAAGATTTATCGAAATATGGAGCGGTAATTCTATCGGGTTCTCCATTTTCAGTGAGGGGGGAAGATGCTCCTTGTCCTGATTTGTCGAAAATTAAAGGAAAAAAAGCTTTGTTGGCCATTTGTTACGGAGCACAATATTTAGCACATGCCAATGGAGGAAACGTAGCACCTTCCGCAACCAGGGAATATGGGCGGGCAAATCTATCCTATATAAAAGCCGATGAACATTTTTTGAACGGTATCCGCAAAGGCAGCCAAGTTTGGATGAGCCATAGTGATACAATTAAAGATTTACCGGAGAAAGCCGTTAGATTGGCCAGTACCCATGATGTTGAAAATGCCGCATTTAAAATTGGCGGAGAAAATACCTATGGAATTCAATTCCATCCAGAAGTCTACCACACCAAAGATGGAACACAATTGCTTAAAAATTTCTTGGTCAATATTGCAGGTCTTGAACAAGATTGGACACCAGATGCGTTTGTAGATACTACTGTAGAAGAGCTTAAGCAAAAAATAGGCGATGATAAAGTAATATTGGGATTGTCTGGAGGCGTTGACTCCAGCGTTGCGGCAATGTTGCTTCACAAAGCAATAGGAAAGCACTTGTACTGCATATTCGTGAACAACGGATTATTGCGTAAAAATGAATTTGAGGATGTACTGCACCAATATAAGGATATGGGCCTTAATGTAAAGGGTGTAGATGCTTCGGCACGTTTTTTGGATGCCTTGGAAGGGGAGTCCGACCCTGAAAAGAAAAGGAAAATAATTGGTAGGGTATTTATTGAAGTATTCGATGATGAGGCACACCAGATTGAAAATGTAAAATGGCTGGCGCAGGGCACCATCTATCCTGATAGAATAGAATCTTTATCAGCAAGTGGTGGTCCTTCAGCAGTAATAAAAAGCCATCATAACGTTGGGGGATTGCCGGATTATATGAATTTAAAGATTGTTGAGCCCTTGCATCTTTTGTTCAAGGATGAAGTACGCAGAGTAGGAAAAAGCATTGGCATGGAAGACTTTATATTGGGCAGACATCCTTTTCCCGGTCCAGGTTTGGGAATTCGTATCTTAGGCGACATCACCAAGGAGAAAGTATCTATCTTGCAAGAGGTCGATGCCATTTTTATAGAAGGTCTTAAAAAATGGAACCTATATGACAAAGTATGGCAGGCGGGTGCTATGCTTTTGCCCGTAAATAGTGTAGGTGTCATGGGCGATGAGCGTACCTATGAAAAATGTGTTGCGCTAAGAGCAGTTGAAAGTACGGATGGAATGACGGCAGATTGGGTAAATTTACCTTACGAGTTTTTGCAAAAGACCTCCAACGATATAATAAATAAAGTCAAAGGCGTTAATAGAGTAGTATATGACATTAGCTCAAAACCACCTGCAACTATAGAATGGGAATGAAAAAAATTATATTAAGACTTGGTTTTGTCGCTCTTTTTTTGGCTTCAATCCAAGTTTCCGCTCAAGAGTATACGACCCATGCGGTCAAAGAAGGAGAAACCTTAAGAAGTATCTCTCAAAGGTACAGGGTAACACCTTTTACAATACTCCAGTCCAATAAGGAAATTAAAACTGCTTCCGATGTAAAACCGAATACAATTCTGATTATTCCTTTGGGCGGGTCTGTTATCAACGAACAGAGCCAACCAAAAGAAGAAAAAGTAAGCTTACAGGAAAAACCTTTGGGATTTTCAAGACATCGGGTCAGGAAAAGAGAAACGTTGTTCGGTCTTACGCAACGTTATAAAATTACCGAAGAGCAGCTAAAGCGCTATAATAGGAATTTGTATTCAGAACCCTTAAAAAAGGGAATGGTACTTCAAATACCAAAATTCCCAGAACCAGAAGAAGAAGATGAACGAGAGCTTGATTTTGAAACCTATACCGTACAACCCAAAGAAACCAGATGGAGCATTGCCCATAAATACGGTATTACAGTAGATAGCTTGGTAGTTCTAAATCCTGAACTGAATGAAAGCTCGGATTATCTGGCCGTAGGTCAAGAGTTAAAATTGCCCAGACCCAAAGGGGACAGTCTTGAAAACCAAGAAATAAACTTATTCACCTCTTTTACAGTACCACCAAAGCAAACGCTCTACAGTTTGGGCAAGGAATATGGAATTTCTTCGGATTCGATCGTAAAATTGAATCCAGAAATCATGAAGCTAGGCGGGCTTAAAGAAGGTATGGTACTACGTTTGCCAAAAAAGAGGGACAATTCCGGTGAAGTGAACACCGAAAATTTTATTTTCTATGAGGTAAAACCCAAACAGAATATATTTAGGCTTACCCAAAATCTCAATGTAACCAGAGATGAATTATTTAGAATGAATCCCGATTTGGAAAATGGTCTAAAAGCTGGGATGATTTTAAAATTGCCCAAAGAAAAAGCGTCTGGACTTGAAGTTAAAAATGCGCTGGTCCTGGATAAAATCAATCTTGTGGATAGCATCAATGTAAAAAATAGACCAAAATTGATCTTCATGCTACCGTTTAGGCTGGACCGTATAGATTTGAACGATAAAAAGAAAACAGAGGGACAGATAAAAATCAGGAAAGATATAAGTTTGAGTCTTGGTTTTTATTCGGGAGCAATCGTGGCTTTGGATTCCATTAAAAAAATGGGTGTGTCTGTAGATGTGAAGACATTTGATACTGAGCTTGACCAAAAAAAGGTCAAAGATATTTTATCAAGGGAGAATCTGTTCGGGGTAAATGCTATAATAGGCCCTGTATCCTCAAACGCATTGAATGAAGTTGCCGTTCAGGCGGCATCAAAAAATATACCTGTAATTTCTCCAATAGGTTCCAATAGCGGTTATAGCCACGGAAACGTGTATTATTCCGTTCCAACTGATGCTGTACTTCGCGATAAAATGTTATCGTATCTAGGTAAGGAATATAAGAATCAAAATGTCATCATTATTGCAGATTCAACGCATCAGGTCGCGCATGATTCTATTTTGTCAAAATTTCCATCAGCACAAATAGCGACCATTATTGACAACAAGTCGCTACATCTAAATAGGTTTTTGGTAAAACTTTCAGAAACTAAAGAAAATTGGGTATTCTTAGAGACTGACCAACCCAATATGGTTTCCAGTGTAACCTCAATTCTAAATTCTGCTAACACTGAAGAGATTGTTGTACGGATGTTTACGACCAATTTCAATCCTGCATTTGAAAGTGATGTTATTTCCAAAACCCATCTTTCCAACTTAAAGTTTACGTATCCATCATTTTATAGGGAGGTCGCTAATGATGCTTTTACAAAGGCCTATCAAAAAAAATACAATGGTGTAAAACCGGATCGTTACGCCGTACGAGGTTTCGATGTCACATTTGATATCTTATTGAAATTGGCACATAAGAACAATCTTTTCGAGACTTCAAAAATCATAGGCCTTACGGAATATGCCGGCAATAGTTTTAATTATTACAACGACTTATCTTCAGGATATTATAACAAGGCTTCTTATTTGATGGAATACGATAGCTTAAGAATAAAAGAAATAAAATTGAACGATGACCTCTAAAGTAACTTATACAGGAGAATTACGGACCACTTGTTTGCACTTGCGTTCCAATAGTGAGTTTATTACGGATGCTCCCGTTGACAATAATGGTTTGGGACAGGCATTTTCACCTACTGATACTGTAGCAACAGGTTTGGCAAGTTGTATGTTGACCATGATGGGAATTAAGGCTAGGGATTTGGATGTGGATTTAACAGGAGCCACAGCAGAAGTAACCAAGCACATGGCAGCAAACCCAAGAAGAATTTCAAAAATAGAGGTTACCATGGAGTTCCGGGCAGATGTTTCCGAGAAACATAGGAAAATTTTGGAGAACACAGCGAACACATGCCCTGTCCATTACAGCTTACACCCGGACATTGAAAAAGTAATTCAATTTAATTGGGTAAAATAATAGCGATAGCATTCTGTTGTTTCTTTATTTTTTTGGGTCAAGCCCAAGAACTTGGGGAGAGTATGCTATGGGCACCGGAAAAAAGACTCACTTGGGCTGACTTTAAGGGTAAGATACCACCTGCAGCCATTCCTGCAGCTACCACCGCAAGTGGAATCAGTTATAAATATTCAGCAAACTTAATTCATCATGAAGTAGATTTGGATTTTGAGGTAAATGCCTATTTTTATCCAAACGAATCTTGGTACAAACCAGAGATATGTGATAATCTTATTCTTAGTCACGAACAATTGCATTTTGATATTGCAGAACTTTTTGCCCGCAAGATGAGGGACAAACTTGAGCGTACTTCTTTTTCAGATAACGTAAAGGCCGAAATACGAAAGATTTACAAGGAGATTTTACAAGAGCTTAAAGATTTTCAGGAATTATATGATTGGGAAACCAATTTTTCCAGAAATGAAAAGAAACAGTTGGAGTGGAATAAAAAAGTAGCAAAGGCCTTGGCAAAAAATTGATGCGTTGTTAAAACCCGTAACAAAGCCCAGATTCTGGAGTCTTTATACTGTATGAAAATATTAAAAAAAGGAAACTACTACGGTGTACGTAAATCAGAAGTGGACAATGCGGGCGTTTTTTTCTCTGAATACGGCTATAATTTACCAAAAACCGATTGGCATTATCATGAGAATCCATACTTTATGTATGTATTGGATGGAAACTTGAAAGATATTAATAACCAAAGAACAACACTGTGCCCCCAAGGCAGTTTTTTGTTCCATAATTGGCAGGAAACCCATATGAATACCAAAGAAAGCATCAATGCAAGAGGTTTCCATATTGAATTGGATCGCAGTTGGTTTTTAAAGAAAAGGTTGGACATGGAACTTTGGGAAGGAAGTAAGCTTTTGGAAGACCCAAGATTGCACCAAACCTTGGCCAAGATTTATTACGAATTTAAATGTGACGATAAATATTCAAAAGTATCGTTGGATTTTTTGACGCTTCAACTCTGTGATCAAGTTTGGGGAAAGAATCCTGTGTGTACAGTTGTGGAACCACATTGGATAAAAAAGTTAAAGCAAATCATTTATGACGATGTGGAAAACTTGAACTTAACTTCGCTTTCCAATATTCTGGGAGTTCATCCGGTGCATCTGTCCCGCAGCTTTCCAAGATACCTGAATACCACCTTGGGAGACTATATTCGCATGCACAAAATAAAAAAAGCAATACCATTGTTGGGAAATGTAAACCTAAGCCTAACTGAAATTGCCTATATCTGTGGCTTTTCCGATCATAGCCATTTTACGAGAACCTTCAAATCATATCTTGGTGAAACACCAAACAATTATCGGAAAAAATTCAAGGAATATGTTTAGGTTAAATATGTTCTATTTTTAACCTCAAATGTTGTCTTTCTTTGTTTGGATAATCTAAATCCATATAATGAAAAGAATATCTCTTCTAACAATTTTTGTTACAATTCCTTTTTTATCGAATGCGCAAATAGATTTCTCAGAAAAAAATAAAAGCGAATATCCGCTGTTCAAACAGATGGAAGAAAAGATAACCAACGGTGATTATGAAGCAATCACGAGCGTGCTGATTGCCAAAAATGGAAATCTTTTATTTGAGAAGTACTTTAACGGGGCAAACCAAAATACGATGCACAACACCCGGTCCGTTACCAAAACTATGGCCAGCATATTAACCGGTATTGCCATAGATAAAGGTTACATTAAATCGGAAAAGGATAAGATTTTGGATTATGTTGAAGCAAAACTACCTTTAAAAAATCAAGATCCAAGAAAACAAGATATTTCTATAGAAGATTTACTTACCATGAGTTCCATCTTGGAATGTGATGATGGTAATATGTTTTCAAGGGGAAATGAGGAACGTATGTATATAGTGGAGGATTGGCTACAGTTTTTTCTGGATTTACCCATTCGTTCTTATCCTTTTGGGCCAAAACCTGAAGATTCTCCTTATGCGAGAATAATGAGCTATTGTTCTGCAGGGGCCGCGGCAATGGCAGAGGTGATTGAGAGTGCAGTAAAAATGCCGCTGGATAATTTTGCAAAAGAAAATCTGTTTGACCCTTTGGATATTAAGGATTACAAATTACACTATAACCCGTCCAAAACTTTAAATACTGCCGGTGGAAGTGAATATAAAAGTCGTGACTTTTTAAAAATTATTCAAATGTTTCTGCAAGACGGTCAATGGAGCGGTAAGCAAGTTCTTTCCAAAGAATGGATAGCCAAAGCTACCACACCAAAAGTTAACGCTAGGGAAAATGTTGATTATGGTTATTTACTTTGGATAAAATCTTTTGGAAAGGAAACCAAATATAATGCATACTATATGTCCGGGAATGGCGGACAGAAAGTACTTTCAATTCCGTCACTTGATGCTGTCGTAGTAATTACAACTACCAATTATGGCAACAGAAAAGCACATGCTTATACTGATGAGTTGATGAACGATTATATTGTTCCAACTTTATTGGAGTGACTTAGACGTCACATCGTAAAAAGGCATCTTTTAATGCTGCTATTTTATCTTCCCACGTTACGATGAATTCTTGGGCCACATGCCCTTTAAAACCTGTATCCAGAATAGCTTTCATTATAGCGGGGTAGTAAAGTTCCTGGCTTTCGTCTATTTCATGCCTTCCAGGAACGCCCGCGGTATGATAGTGACCAAAATATGGATGGTAGTTTTGAATGCTACGAATAATATCTCCTTCTTGTATTTGCATGTGGTAAATATCAAAAAGGAGTTTAAAATTGTCACTTCCCAGACGCTTACAAAGTTCAACGCCCCAAATGGAACTATCGCACATATAATCCGGATGGTCAATTTGGTTAAAGAGTTCCATTTGAATTACAACTCCGTGTTTTTCTGCCAAAGGGATAATCTTAGAGAGTCCGTCCACACAGTTTTGTAAACCTACATAATCATTTATTCCCCTACGATTTCCACTAAAGCAGATTAAGTTTGTATAACCTGCTTCTGCAACTTGTGGAATGGTTTTTTTATAATCTTCGATGAGCTTCTCATGGTATTTTGGGTCGTTCCATCCATCTGTCAAACTGATTTCCGTGCATCTGCACATGGAACAATGAATATCGTATTTTTTTAGAAGTGGCCAATCTTTTGGTGCGATGAGGTCGATTGCCTTTATACCTAAATTATTCAATACTTGGAGAAATTCTTCCAGTGGTAGATAATTAAAGCACCATTGGCATACACTATGGTTCAGATTGTTTTTTAGGGCAAAATCTTTTTGTTGCATTTGTGCCATTGATGTGGTAGATACTAAACCTGCAGAACTGGCAGCCACCGCTGTAATAAAATTTCTTCGCTTCACTATGAGGAATTTATTAACAGAAAGATAGTATTTTAGACATACAAATGGAAATTAAGCCAGATAGAGAGAAATTAATGGAACTTGCACACTACAAAATGCCATTTGGTAAATTCAAGGATATGTATTTGGTGGATTTGCCTTTGCCCTATTTAATATGGTTTAGACAAAAAGGTTTCCCCAAGGGAAAGTTGGGCGATTATTTAAGTGCTATGCTGGATATTAAAGACAACGGTCTTGAGCATATCATTAGAAAAATTCAAAACAATTTCCCAAGGAGTCTTAGGAAGGCATTACATCTTATTGAGCACTATAACCAACGTGCCTGTTGCATCTACATTCAATTCGCCAACAGGAATTGTTCTATCAAAAACTACTTCCAAAACCATTCTATTGGCGGTAAGCTCAACGATAGTATAGTCACTAGGTACATCTTCATCACCATTAATGGTCAGGTTATCATTTTCCAATTGCCATGTCCCATTGGTTATTGGGCTCTCTAAAAATGACTCGTCTGTAAAAGCTTGACCAAAAAGTGTATAAGAAATCACATTGGTATATTGACCGCTACCGTTCACTGTATTTGGATTGCCTGAAAATGTAATCTGTGCATTTTCATCTTTTGAAGATGATGTAAACGAAAATTCAACAACTCCAGCATTTTGAACCATGGTTGAAGCTCGGCCATCTGCTATGGTTGCGCTGACCAGTTCCCAGCTTCCTATAATCAATGGTTGAGCATCATCGTTTGTATCGTCATCGTCTGTATTGTCACCATCATCAGTTTCATCGCCTTCGTCCGTTTCATCATCCGTCTGGTCATCCGTATTTTCATCATCGGATTCATCGCCTGTAGAATCATCATCATCTGAAGAACCATCTCCATTTTCTTCTTCATCATCACCTGAATCATCCTCCGTAGAATCATCGTCATTTTCTTCTTCGCCATCGTTTGAATCGTCATCTGAGGAATCATCCCTATCTTCATCTGAGTCATCATCTGATGAATTGTCTTCATCATCGTTAGAATCATCATCTGAAGATGTATCATCATCATCATCTACACTCAGTTCCTCATTGGTTTCATCTATTAAGATGTCTGAGGGTTCAAAACTATCGCTGCAGGAACTTATGGAAAGAACGAACAAACATAGAAATAGGGCTACTACATTTAAATTTAGTTTCATGAATTTCGCTAAAGGATTTGTGTTGATTTATAAATAGAATATCGATTACTGAGATTTCCATGGGTTATATACGTTCTATTGTCATACTTTGGATTTTGTGCGCGCAGGTTTTATCTCAAATTTAATCAAGGATTTATATGTTTCATCTTCAAACATTTTTTTGAGGGATTTACCATTCGTTTTATTCTTCAATTCGTAACTTTACGCCCCGTAATAGAAATCCCGAATATGTCACAGACAAAGTATATTTTCGTTACGGGCGGTGTAACTTCTTCTTTAGGTAAAGGAATTATTGCTGCATCTTTGGCAAAGCTCTTACAGGCCAGAGGTTACCGAACTACTATACAAAAGCTTGATCCCTACATCAATGTTGATCCAGGTACGCTCAATCCCTATGAACATGGCGAATGTTATGTGACCGATGATGGAGCAGAGACCGATTTGGATTTGGGGCACTATGAACGTTTTCTGAATGTCCGTACATCGCAAGCTAATAATGTAACTACAGGTAGAATATACCAAAGCGTAATAGAAAAAGAACGGAGGGGCGAGTTTTTGGGAAAGACCGTACAGGTTGTTCCACATATTACCAACGAGATAAAAGAACGTATTCAGATATTGGGCAACAGTGGCGACTATGACATTGTTATTACGGAAATAGGAGGAACCGTGGGCGATATTGAATCGCTTCCCTATATTGAGGCAGTAAGACAATTATTATGGGAATTGGGCGACAATAACGGAATCGTAATCCATTTGACCTTGGTCCCTTATTTATCTGCTGCGGGCGAACTAAAAACAAAACCGACACAACACTCCGTAAAAACTTTAATGGAAAGCGGTATAAAGGCCGATATATTGGTGTGTAGGACGGAACATGAAATATCTGAAGAAATTAAGCAAAAACTTGCGCTTTTCTGTAACGTAAAGAAAGAAGCAGTAATACAATCTATCGATGCATCCACCATTTATGACGTTCCTGTTCTTATGCAAGAGGAGGGATTGGATATTGTTGCTTTAGAAAAATTGGACCTGGCCAAGGATACAGAAACCAATCTTGAGCAGTGGGAGCAATTCTTGAAAAAACACAAAAATCCCAAAAATAAAGTTACCATAGGCCTTGTGGGCAAATATGTAGAACTTCAGGATTCTTATAAATCCATATTGGAATCTTTCATTCATGCAGGAGCGGCCAATGAAGTCAATGTCGAAGTAAAATCCATTCATTCCGAATATATTTCCAAAGGAAATGTTGAGAAGAAAATGCAAGGACTCGATGGTATTCTTGTCGCCCCGGGATTTGGCGAACGTGGTATTGAAGGCAAAATATATGCAGTAACCTATGCGCGTGAAAACGATATTCCTTTTTTGGGCATCTGTTTGGGAATGCAAATGGCGGTAATAGAATTTGCGCGCAACGTTTTAAACTTACCTGATGCCAATTCCACTGAGATGGACGAAGAAACCCAGCATCCTGTAATTAGTCTTATGGAAGAACAAAAATTGGTAACGGATATGGGCGGGACCATGCGATTGGGTGCTTGGGACTGTGAGCTCAAAAAAGATAGCTTGGTATATAAAATTTATGGAGAAACCGATATTACCGAACGTCATAGACATCGATTTGAGTTCAATAATGAATATAGGGCAAAAATGGAAGACGCAGGATTGATGGCTACGGGCCTAAATCCAAAAACCGGTTTGGTAGAGGTCATTGAACTACCTTCACATCCATGGTTTATTGGTGTTCAGTACCATCCAGAATATAAAAGTACCGTTGCAAACCCGCATCCTTTGTTCGTTGGTTTTGTAAAAGCAGTTTTAGCACAAAAACAGAAACAAACTAATGCCAGTTTGGCATAAACTCCAGTTTTGGACATATATTTGCCACCTGAAAAGGCGGAAAAGAGGATTTTTCACTAAATAACTTTCATGGAAGAAAAAAAGCTGGATATCAATTCCATCATAGGTTTTGTATTGATTTTTGGGATACTTGTCTTTATGTTTTACCAAAATCAGCCCACACCAGAAGAGCTCGAAGCTCAAAAAGCTGAACAAGAGAAAATTGATGTTGCAGCAGAAAAAAAGGAAAAAATTTCGGAACCTGTTATAGTGGAAGAGCAAAAACCAATAAACTTGCAGGATTCCACAGCACTTGCCAATTATAAAAGTACAGTTGGGGCTTTTGGATTTACCACAGCTTCAGCGGGAACAACTATATTGGAGAACGAGTTACTTCTTTTGGAAGTTGACAATAAAGGAGGCCAAATAGTGGAGGCCAAAATGAAGAATTTTGTAAACCATGACTCCATAGCTGTCTATTTGGTCAAAGATTCCAATGCCAAGTTCGGAATTAATTTTTCTACTTCTGACAATAGGGTGTTGAATACTTTGGATTTGTTTTTTGAACCCACATTATCAAAAAGCGGTGACAATCAAATATTGTCGATGAAAGCGAAGATTTCCGAGAACCAATTTTTGGAATATCGTTATGAAATGAAGCCAAATGACTATTTGGTAGATTTTACGGTACGCTCCCAGGGACTTAACGGGGTAATCAATTCAAGCCGTCCTGTTGAACTGGAATGGGACTTAAAAGCAATGCGCCATGATAAGAGTGTACAATATGAAAATAGGTATACGCGCCTGACCTACAATCATGAGGATGGGAAGATAAGCAAGCTTTCAGAAAGCAGTGAACTGGACGAGGAAACAGAAGAGGAGATAAAATGGCTTTCCTACCGCCAACATTTTTTTAGTTCGATTCTTGCTACGGACGATCGTTTTAAAAGCGCGCAACTACGCTCCAAAAATTTAGTTGAAGAGGAAACCAAGGAAACATTGTTTACAAAGCAATACTCCACAAAAGCTTCTTTGGAGCTGCAGGCAGGTGAGTTCTCACAAAATATGTATTGGTATTATGGCCCTACGGATGTAAAGGTTCTGGAAGATTATGAGGATTTGGGCCTGGTTGAGTCCATTCCTTTTGGATGGGGCATATTTGGTTGGATAAACAGATATGTCTTTACACCATTTTATACATTTTTGAGTTCTTTTCTTCCCTATGGGATAGCGATAATCGTTATGACCATTATTGTTCGTTTGGCCTTATCTCCGGTTACGTACAAATCATATCTTTCCCAGGCAAAAATGAAAGTTCTAAAGCCAGAGATTACGGAATTAAACGAGAAGTATAAGGACAATGCCATGAAAAAGCAGCAGGAGACCATGAAGCTTTACAATAAAGCAGGGGTAAGCCCCATGAGCGGTTGTGTGCCTGCACTTTTACAATTGCCTATATTCTACTCGTTGTTCATGTTCTTTCCAACTTCTTTTGCGTTGCGACAAAAATCTTTTTTATGGGCTGAAGATTTATCTTCTTATGACACCATTTTTAATTTACCTTTTGCCATTCCCTTTTATGGAGACCATGTAAGTCTATTTCCAATATTGGCATCGGTCGCGATTTTTTTCTATATGATGATGACCACGGGACAGAGCATGCAGATGCAACAACAGCCAGGTATGCCCAACATGAAATTCATTATGTACCTGTCTCCGGTAATGATGTTGTTTTTCTTTAATAATTATGCCAGTGGTCTTAGTCTATATTACTTTGTTTCCAATCTGATAACAATTTTTATCATGCTCGCCATTAAAAATTATATTTTGGATGAGGACAAGATTCACGCGCAGATTCAGGAAAACAAAAAGAAGCCAAAGAAGGAGAATAAGTTTCAGAAAAAAATGCGCGAGATGATGGAACAGGCCGAAGCTCAAAAGAAGACAGGCAAAAGATAAAATAGTATCTAGGTAATTATTATTTTCATTACAGTTTTAAACCTTTAGTTTAATTTGTGGTCTAAACTTGTGAAATAATCAATACAATACTATGAAAAATCTGAAACTAGCGCTTTTTATTTTTGCTTTTATCTTTGTTGGTTCTACTGAATATGTTGAAGCACAAGTAAGGCGCACAACAGTCAGAACTGTTCGCAAAGAAAGAAGAGTCAAAAGAAAAATTAGGAGGCAAAATAGAAGGGTTGCCAGAAGAACATTGAGACGTTTACCCGCCAATACCCGCCCAATCGTTTTTAGGAGAGCCAGTTATTATCCTGTTGGCGGAATGTATTTTGTTCAAAGAAACAATATATATGTAAGAACCTTTCCACCAAGAGGTTTTCGTAGAAGAATTTTACCCGCTACCGCAATAGCTTTGACGGTGAGAGGTGTCGGTTACCAATATGCCGATGGAGTTTTCTATAAACCGATAGAGGATGAATATGAGGTTACGCTTCCCCCCATTGGTGCAGTAGTTAACGAACTTCCTGAAGATGCTGAAGAAATAGATTTTGAAGGTGTCTCAGCATACGAACTGAACCAAGCGGTATACCAGGCTGTTGATGATGGTTATGAGATTATAGACATTCTTGAAGAGGAAGAGGAAGAATAACAAAAATTACGATTATCACTATTTTTTAATAAAAAACTCTCCCGTAATTTTGGGAGAGCTTTTACCACTGAAGGGTATAGTTTGGTAAGATTTGGGACTCCAAAGATGCTGCATAAAAAAGTCGAAAAAAATTAATAGTTGTAAAGGAGCTGTTTTTGTATGGTAAAGACACCCCTTTTGATGTCTCATCGACGAACAGCAAATCCTATAGATAAACGAACCCCCATATTTTTAAATATGGGGGTTCTTTAGTAGAATTAGACTTACAAAAAATAAGTTTTTGAAATATTTATTTAATGTAATGCATCTATTATCTCTTGTGGCACGAGCACTTTATCAATAATATGGACGATGCCGTTACTAGCTTCATTATCCGCTCCGATAACTTTGGCTAAATCGTGGGTTTTATCCCTAATTTTTATAGGATGTCCTCCTATCGCTTCAATATTTTCTCCCTGTAATGTTTTTAGGACTTTATGACCTGTAAGTTCAGATGAAGTGATGGCTTGATCTGAGATTACATGGTATGTCAATAATTTTGCTAAAAGTGCTCTTTCTTCAGCAGTATCAAAATCTTCCAGGCTATTGTATTGACTTCCTAAATTATGTAACAAATTTTCAAAGGCTTCGTTCGTGGGTGCAAAAACAGTAAACGGTCCATCTCCACTAAGTGCATCGACCAGACCTGCATCAGCTTGAATCAGCGCAGCTACCAATAGGCTTAAATCATCTACAGATTGTGCCAATTGTACAATGTTGGGCGTAGGTGGAAAAAGTATGTCCAAAGCAGCTTGTGGAAGCAACACCTTATCAATAATATGTACCACACCATTACTTGCTTCAACATCCTCAACTACAACGGTTGCATTGGCATCTGTTGCATCTTCGACATGGATGGTACTATTTTTAATATTAATACCTACATTCTCTCCTTGAAAAGTCGCAATTTGATCTCCATTATTTAAGTCATCAGAAAATGCAGCCTTACCAGCAATTACATGATATGTTAGAACTGTTACCAATAAGTCTCTTTCATCTTGCGTATCGAAATCAGAAAGGCTGTTGAAGTCGTCACCCAATAGATTTAGGAGATTCTTAAAAGCTTTATTGGTAGGTGCGAATACTGTAAACGGTCCATCCCCGCTCAAGGTTTCTACAAGTCCTGCGTTTGCTGTCTGCAAGGCCTGAACAAGTAAATCCAAATCATCTGTTTCAATGGCAATCTCAACGATATTCTTTAATTGGAGCTTAGCAACAAAATCCAAAGCCACTTGAGGAAGCAAAACCTTATCTATTACGTGAACTACACCATTGCTCGCTGCCACATCTTTTATGACAACAGTAGCATTATTATCACTTGCATCAATAATTTCTATAGAATCCCCATCTAAATCGATTTCCAATACATCCCCAAATACAGTCGGTATTTGTTGTTCATCTTCCAAATTCGATGAAAAGGCAGCAGTACCTGAAATTACGTGATAAGTAAGAATATCTACCAAAAGGTCAATTTCTTCTTGAGAGTTAAAGTCGGAAAGGCCGTTGTAACCATCACCTAGTACATCCAATAAATCTGCAAATGCGGCATTAGTTGGTGCAAATACGGTAAATGGTCCTTTTCCGCTTAAAGTTTCTACCAAACCGGCATTTGCGGTTTGCAGTGCTTTGACCAAAAGGCTTAAATCTTCAGTTTCAATAGCAATTTCCACAATATTTTTTAACTGAATGGATGCAGCAAAATCAATTGCTGCTTGGGGCAATAATACTTTATCTATGGTATGTGCGACTCCGTTGGATGCCAAAATATCCGTTGCAGTAATGTTGGCTTTAATTTCCGAAGCATCTCCAATCACAAAAGTGCCATCCTTTTCTATTATTGTCAATGAATTGTCTGTAAAAGCTGTGGGAACATCGCCCGCTTCTAAATTTGCTTTCAATACTTTGGCTGGAACAACGTGATATAAAAGAACATTCTTGAGCAATTCCATCTCTTCCTCAGAATCAAAATCATCAAGAGTGTTATAAGTATCTCCTAATATCATAAATAATGTTTCAAAAGCATCATCGGTAGGTGCAAATACTGTAAATGGTCCTTCACTGTTGAGCGTATCCACTAGACCTGCTTTTATTACAGCTTGTTCCAATATTGACAATGTTTCCGTTGCAACAACGATATCCACCAAAGTTGACTCATTGCCGTTAAGGGCATTGATGATTTCCTGTGGTACCAACACTTTGTTTATTACATGAACAATTCCATTTGAAGTATTTACATCTGCAATGATTACTTCGGCATCTATATCCGTTGCATCATCTATAAATACACGTCCGTCTTCAAGACGTACAGTAACGTCCTCTCCTTGAACCGTTGAAATTTTTTGTTCATCTTCTAAATCTGTAGATTCAGCTGCTATACCGGAAACGACATGATATTTTAAAATAGTTGCCAGTATCGCCCTTTTTTCAGGAGTATTAAAATCATCTAAAGAATCAAAATCATCCAAATCATTTAATAAGTCTGTAAAAGCATCATTGGTCGGTGCAAAGACGGTGAATGTGCCTTTTCCGTTAAGTGTGGCAACCAAATCTGAATCATCGTTTTCGTCAGCTTTTGTAAGTGCTGCCACCAAGGAAGCCAAGGCATCTGTGTTTTGTGCAGTTTCTACAATCGTACTCTGCGCTTCTTCTGATTTGTCCGTTGCTCCGTCATCTTCATTATCGCAAGAAGAAAACGAAAATACCATGAGAGCCATTAGAAAGAGATAGCTCCTAAATTGTAAAATTTTTTTCATTTTAAAGTGTTCTTAGGGTTATTAATTGTGAATAAAAAAGCGGACCGTGTTCTAGCGATCCGCTTTTTTTAAATTTTAATTTTCTGTATCTGGAATCAAAACAGTGTCCACTACATGGATAACACCATTGATTGCCTGTACATCTACTGCATCAATACCTATTCCTGTATTTCCTGCTCCATCAGTAATATCGGCTATATTGCTATCAGTACCTGGGAGCGTAATAGAGAAGGTATCGCCCTCTAAAGTAGCTGGGGTAACGGTTACACCATTCGCGGTCAAGTCTCCTGATCTTATGTTTTCGCCATCGATAACATGATGTTGAAGAATTGGCGTCAAATCAGCCTCAGCTGGAATTGTAGCAAGTGCAGTGAAAGCATCATTGGTAGGAGCAAATACGGTGAATGGATCATCCCCGTTTCCATCTTGTGCTGATAGGATATCTACAAAATCAGTACCTGGCGTCAATGTGGTCAGTGCTTGTACGAGTGTAGTAAAATTAGGATCAGCGGTTGCAAATGTCACAACTGTTGGCAAGTCGATTACAGCATCTACGGCATGGATTACGCCGTTGGTCGCAACGATATCCGCGATGGCAACTTCACTTGAACCGTTTAATGTTACGGTATCATCATCTGTATTAATATATAGGCTCAAATTTTCATCTGTGTCAAACTCTGCAAATGTGTTTACATAAGAATTTGTCAATCCACTACTGAATGCGGCAGCACCAACTACAACGTGATTGGAAAGCACATCACCGATAGGATTGGAATTGGGATTGGTGAATGCATCAAATGCAGCATTGACCGGTGCAAACACAGTATATACTTCTTCTTCATTAGAAAGTAAATCCGTGAATGTGGTGTTTCCGCCGTCAGTTAATTCAGTAACCAAATCTGCCAATTCTGGATTGGCAAGTGCATGATCTACAATATTTGGTAAATCTATAACCTCATCCACAATGTGTACAACACCGTTTAAAGCTTTTATATCTGCTGTTTCCACATTTGGACCTCCGTTGAATTCAACATCATCACCATCTACTTCGTAAAAAAGACTTATGTTCTGATCTCCTGCTCCTATGGCAAGAGTATTTGCATACCCTGAACCTTCAGCTTCCAAGTCAGCTTTGAACAATTCTCCGTTGATTACATGATTCTTTAGTACATTGGTCAATGTTTCAACAGGAATATCACCAAGTTCATCTCCTCCTAAGAAATTTTCAAAAGCCTCATCTGTTGGTGCAAGTACAGTAAATGGACCATCGCCTCTCAATACAGTAGGTAAATCTTCATTTGCAGCGATTAAAGCGGCAACTAAGTTTTCTAAGTTATCGTTACCGATAGCCAAGTCAGTTATTGAAACTAAAATAATATCGGCCAATTCATCCAAAATAGCTTGTGGCAAAAGAACTTTGTCGATAATGTGGACTACTCCATTTGTAGTTTCGACATTAGCGGTAGTTACTTCGGCATCTACGTTTGTAGCATCGATAATAAATACCCCACCTTGAGTTGAGACCTGTAAAGTTGCTCCTTCTTGTAAAGTGTTCAAGGTCTGACCATCGCTTAAATCTGTGGAAAATGCAGCATCACCGGAAATTACATGGTATTTTAATATTACTGCCAAAAGATTTTGTAATTCTTGCGTATTAAAATCATCTAAAGAAGAATATCCATCCAATTGTGCAAGTAAATCAGTAAAGGCAGCATTGGTAGGTGCAAAGACCGTGAAAGGACCGTCACCACTTAAAGCACCAATTAAATCACTGTCGGCGCTTTCATCAGCTTTTTGCAATGCACTCACCAAGCTGCTCAATTCTGTTGTGGCTTGTGCAGTGACCACTATGTTTGCAGTTGGTCCAGGATTATCAGGACCATTATCGTCATCATCCGAACAGGATGTAAATATAAAGGCAAATGCCAATAAAGTAAACTTAGAAAATTTAATCAGTGCTTTCATGTGATAATTTTTAGATTTATATTGTTTAACACCTCAAAGATGTTATTAAACAAAATACGTTGCTTTTGTTTATTTATATTTATAAAAAGTTTAACAACATTGATATGAAAAGGTGCTCTATTCCGAAAAAAATGAGGTCTATTGCGTAGAAAATCCATATTTTTTTTAAGAAAACACTAAGATTCTAGGAAGTAATTTTTGTATATTCTATGAATAATACAGCTACTGGTAGCCTTATTAATATCTAAATCGGTATTCACATGAAACGATGTCACCAATATCATGTATATGCAAAGTAGCTATTTACAAATGCTTTCCTTTAAGGTAAATCTGAGATGCTTACGGTCACTAAATTTGGAGAAAGCGGTGATATTTTTATTGAGATTGGAATCAACGCATAATTTGTAATTTTGCATTTTAAATAAGAAAACAAGTTGAAAAAAGTTGTTGTAGGACTTTCAGGTGGGGTTGATTCTAGCGTTACCGCACATTTATTAAAAGAACAAGGCTACGAGGTCATCGGTCTTTTTATGAAGAATTGGCATGACGATTCTGTAATCATTTCCGATGAATGCCCTTGGGTGGAGGACAGCAATGATGCTCTTATTGTAGCTGAAAAGCTTGGAATTCCATTTCAAACAGTTGATCTGAGTGAAGTCTATAAAGAACGTATTGTGGATTATATGTTCTATGAATATGAAAGGGGGAGGACCCCAAATCCTGATGTGCTTTGCAACCGTGAAATAAAATTTGATGTATTCCTAAAGATAGCTTTGCAACTGGGAGCCGATTTTGTAGCTACTGGACATTATTGTAGAAAAGGAATCATTGAAAATGCTGATGGAACCGAAACTTATCGGCTTCTATCGGGATTGGACAATAATAAGGATCAATCCTATTTTCTATGTCAGCTTTCTCAAGAGCAATTGTCAAAAACATTGTTTCCTATTGGTTATCTAACAAAACCCGAGGTCAGAAAAATTGCAGCAGATCATGATTTGATAACTGCTGATAAAAAAGATTCACAGGGACTTTGCTTTATTGGCAAAGTACACCTGCCAGACTTTCTGCAACAAAAATTAAAGCCCAAAAAGGGTGTAATAGTTGAGGTGCCCAACAATGCTCCATATTTTACCAAAGAGACTCCTCATTTTGACGATAGGGTGGCAGCATTGGAATTCCAAGCCAAGAAACCAGCATATGTCCTTACAGATGGAAAGGTAGTTGGCGAACACCAAGGTGCGCACTTTTTTACTACAGGACAGCGAAAAGGATTGAATGTTGGGGGAACCAAGGAGCCACTTTTTGTAATAGATACAGATGTGAACAAGAATATTATTTATACAGGTCAAGGAAAATTACATCCTGGACTTTTAAGAAATACACTTTTTGTGAAAGAAAACGAAGTGCACTGGGTTCGTGAGGATTTAGCCTTGAAGGTTGATGATACTATGGAGGTCAAAGCAAGAATTCGCTATAGGCAACCATTGCAAAAAGCCACACTTCATAAAACGGATAGTGGACTTTATGTGGATTTTCAGGAAAAACAATCGGCTATTACCGAAGGGCAGTTCGTAGCTTGGTATATTGATGATGAACTTATCGGCTCAGGGGTCATTTCCTAACTTTATGGACCAAAATAAAATCACCCAACTTTTCGGAATAAAATATCCCATCATACAGGGCGGAATGGTTTGGACCAGTGGATGGCGATTGGCATCTGCGGTTTCAAATGCAGGTGGATTGGGCTTGCTGGGAGCGGGCAGTATGTATCCTAATGTGTTGAAAGAGCATATTGAAAAGTGTCAAAAGGCAACCGACAGACCTTTTGGTGTAAACGTTCCCATGTTGTATCCCAATATTGAGGAGTTAATGGAAATCATCTTAAAAAGAGGAGTTAAGATAGTTTTTACATCGGCGGGTAATCCAAAAACCTGGACCAATTATTTGCAAGGCCACGGAATTACGGTCGCACATGTGGTGAGCAGTGTAAAATTTGCACTAAAAGCCGAAGATGCAGGAGTGGATGCGGTAGTTGCCGAAGGGTTTGAAGCTGGAGGTCACAACGGAAGGGACGAAACCACAACCATGGTCCTGATTCCATCGGTTAAAGAGAGGATACAGATTCCATTGATGGCCGCAGGCGGAATCGCGACCGGTCGTGCCATGCTGGCCGCTATGGTCTTAGGAGCTGACGGTGTTCAGGTGGGAAGTCGTTTTGCTGCCAGCATTGAAGGTTCATCGCATAATCTGTTCAAGGAACAGATTGTAAACGCAAAGGAAGGAGATACACATTTGACCTTAAAGGAACTTGCACCTGTGCGTTTGCTCAAGAATAAATTCTATAACGATATACAGGAAGCTTATTCAAAAGGAGCTTCAACCGAGGATTTAAAAAACCTATTGGGAAGGGCAAGGGCGAAACGGGGTATGTTCGAGGGCGATATGGTCGAAGGAGAACTGGAAATTGGACAAGTTTCAGGTTTGATTCACGAGATCAAGCCAGCTTCAGAAATTGTCGATGATTTGATTTTGGAATTCAATAAGGCCAAAGAAGAAATCAGGAATTTATAACCTTACTTTCTTTATTTTTATAGTGCCATGAAACAGCTGATAACCGTAGTTGTACTATTTCTTATGTCCATTAATTCGTATGGTCAGATAGAACGTGATAAGGCGCTTCATTTTTTAGGTGGCAATCTATTTGGTCTTGCCGGTGCCGGTATCGCTAAAAATGCTTCTGATGGTGACAGAGTATGGACCTTTGTTGGAGCAGTTGCGGGAAGTACACTTATTGGTATTGCCAAAGAAGCTGTTGATGCAGGCCAGAGAACGAATGGATGGGACAATGATGATTTGGCGGCAACCATTCTCGGTGGAATAACCGTAGGAGTGGCCATAGAAATTTTTTCAAAGAAAAGGAATAAAAAAATTAGGGGAAATTATGCCAACAAGGATTTGAAAATAGATGATTTACGAGGTGCCATAAAATATGAATCTTCCTTTACTACAAATGAAAAATTACCTAGTTTAAGTTCATTTGGTCTATCTACAACATTTTTAAGAAGTGGTTTTGTTCAATTAAAAGAACAGTAATCACAGTAGTCCTCTTGCCTTAATTTCCAAATATTTATTGATGGTATTGATAGTCAGATTTTCTGGTTTGGTCAAAATAGTTTGTATGCCATACTTTCTGAGCTCATTTACAATTAACTTTTTCTCATATATAAATTTTTCAGCAATGGTCTGTTCAAAAATTTGTTGAACGGTCTCTGCTTTTTTTTCGGCGAAGGAGTTGAGTTCCGTATTTTCAAAAAATATGACTACCAATAGATGTATTTTGGCTAAGGCCTGCAGATACGGTAATTGTCTATGAAGTGCATCCAACGTTTCAAAATTTGTATAAAGTAGCAAGAGACTTCTTTGATTCAGATTTCTTTTGACATCAACATACAGTCTACTAAAATCACTTTCAATAAAGTCAGTTCCCAAATTATAAAGTGTTTCCAAGATCAGGTGCATTTGCGAACTTCTACGCTCGGCTACAACGCGGTTTTCAATTTTATCACTAAATGAAAACATACCCGCTTTATCCTGTTTTTTTAATGCGATGCTACTAATTACCAATGTTGCATTAATGGCATAATCCAAAAGACTCAGTCCATTGAAGGGCATTTTCATTACCCTTCCTTTATCAATAACAGCGTATATGGGTTGCGATTTTTCATCTTGATATTGGTTGACCATTAATTGGTTTCTCTTGGCTGTTGCCTTCCAATTAATGTTCCTAATATCATCACCTTGTACATACTCTTTAATTTGCTCAAATTCCATGGTATGGCCAATACGTCTAATTTTTTTTAGGCCAAATTCGTGCAAACGGTTGGTAAAGGCAATCAGGTCATATTTTTGAAGTTGAAGAAAGGATGGATATACCGGAACTTCTTGGTTTATATTGAATGCATTTTTTTTTGCTAGAAAGCCAATTGGGGAACTGGCATATAGATTTAAGCTGCCAAAAGAATATACGCCACGTTCTGTTGGCCTAAGAATATATTCATAGCTTTTACTTCCACCACTTTTTATTTTGCTGGTCAGGCCAAAATCCCTTTTTTGAAATTGAAATGGAATTTCATCGATTATTTTGACACTGACCTTAAAAAGATAACTGTTGGTTAATTCCAGCAGTATTAAATTCTCATCACCATTAGAGAGTTTATCCGGCAAGACGCGCTGCCCTTCTAATTTACCTTTTGAGGCAAAAAGCAATAGCACATCAACAATTAATAAAAGCGAGAAAACATAAAATAATAGCTTAACAGCACCAAATATATCCTCTACCATATAGGAGAGTAAAAAGCCAAAAACAATGATGGAAATCGCTATAAAAAAACGTTTTTGTAAGTAGATATGTTTAAAGAATTTTTTCAAAATCAGTGTTGTTATCTAGGAATCTCTAGACCTTCTATTATCTGTTCCACTACCTGTTCCGCTGTCAATCCTTCCATTTCCCTTTCCGGGGTTAATATAATTCTGTGCGCCAGGATCGGTGTTGCAACTTTTTTAATATCATCAGGTGTAATAAAATCACGTCCATTTATAGCGGCCAATGCCTTGGAAGCATCCATGATAGCAATGGAAGCCCTTGGTGATGCCCCTAGAAAAAGATTGGCATTGACCCTGGTATTGTCCACTATGGAAGCAATGTATTTTATAAGGTTTTTTTCCGCTATAATCTTTTTTATGGTATTTTGATATTCTGCGATTTGCTTAGCTGATAGGACAGGAGTGATCAATTTTTCTATTTGGGTATTTTTCTGTTCGTGTTTTCTTTCAAGGATTTTCACCTCTTCTTCGAGAGTAGGATAGTGTACATTGATTTTGAAAAGAAAACGGTCCAATTGGGCTTCTGGCAATCTATAGGTTCCTTCTTGTTCAACGGGGTTTTGAGTAGCAAATACCAAAAAGGGAGGCTCCATATTATATTGGGTTCCATCGATTGTAATTTGTCTTTCCTCCATGGCCTCAAATAGGGCAGCTTGGGTTTTGGCAGGAGCGCGATTGATTTCATCAATTAGGATGATATTGGAAAACAAAGGACCTTTCTTAAATTCAAATTCAGAAGTTTTCACATTAAAAATTGAAGTCCCCAAAATATCACTGGGCATTAAATCCGGTGTAAATTGAATGCGACTAAAATCGACATTCATGGTTTTTGCCAGCAGTTTCGCGGTCACTGTTTTTGCCACTCCCGGAACACCTTCTATTAGGGAATGACCATTGGAAAGAATTGAAACGATAAGCAGTTCAATCATATTTTGTTGGCCAATGATCACTTTTCCCAATTCGGATTTTATTTGGGAAACGGCCTCTTGCAGTTTGGTTAAGTCTATTCTTGAATCAAACTGCAATGAATCCCCCCCTTGTTGTTCTTTTTCTTCCATACTATTATTGCTTAAAAGCAGTTATTTTTTTATTTAGTTCAATGCTATCCTGTTCGGTATGCGTTGTTTTGTTTTTTAACACAATGATATAGTTTATCAAGCTTTTGGTTTCCTCCATTCCTTTTCCAGATTTGGAGGCTAAAACCTGAATCGTTTTTTCATTCAATATTGAAGTATCAATGTGAAGATTACTTCTTAAATGTTCTAGAAAATAGTTAAGTTTTTTATGTATTAGGTCTGTGAAATCTTTGTTTTGGTTATATAATGAGCCTACGGCTTGGGCAAATTCAACAGATGAGTTTTTTAATGGCTCAATCACTGGAATAATTCTTTGTTCCCTTTTACTTTTAAAGAAAACAAATAGTAAAACTCCTATAATCGTTAAATAATAGGCCCATTTGAGCGCTGGTTGATTTAAGACAAATCGCATTGGCGAATTGATGATGGCACGTCCCGCTTTTTTATAGTTGTCCCAATATAGAATATCCCTGTCTTCTAAATATGAAAAAGTATGGGAAACATAATCTTGGTTTCCGCCTAGGATATAATAATTGGAAAACGCTTGTGGGGTTGTGTTTAAAAGGAAATGGCCATTTCCAAATTTTGTTTTTATAAAGTTGACTCTTTTATGGCTTTGACTGGGCTGTTCGTCCAGAAAATCCTCTCTTAGATAGGTTATATGCCCTAAAATAGTTGTATTGGCAGAATCTAAACTGGTAAAGTGATTATTGTAAACTCCGCGTGAGAGTTCAAATTCTTCTGATTTAAATTTTTTGTGTGTAAGACTTAATTTAGATGAACCTTCTTTTAAATTATAATCGGAGTTTATGCTAATATTTAACGTATCGGATAAATAACCACCAAAGCCGGTCGCAGAAATAAAAATTGTATTTCCTTCGTTTACGTAATCCAAGATTTGGTTGGTTTCCTGCTTGTCAAGGTCAATAAACTCATTGATAAACAGATAGTTGGATTTTATTGATTTATCTCTATCCACAAGGATGTCATAAACACTTTCTTCAACGGTATTAATTTCACTATTATCAAACATAGTGGTCAACTCATTATACAGCACATAACACCCGAACGGTATTTTTGAATTTGCAGTGTATGAAGGTTTCCAATTTATGGGTTTAGGCCTAACAATTTCCGCCACAATAATGCCCACAACCACTAGGGAAAAGACAAACAATACTATTTTAGATTTTCTATCCATAGCAGTTATTGCGATATTATTTTGTTTAATTGGACAAACCTAGAACTTGCATTTGAGTAAATGGCTTCGTCAATACGTTGCTCACCATACCAGATATATTCATATAGGTAAGAAACCTTTTTAAATTCATTTTTTATTTGAGGTTCTCCAATCTCTTTTTCATAATCCGCATTGGTCTTGTCAAAATGCCATTCAATAATCTCTTTTTTGGATAGTAGTTTTAAAATTTTTAAATACTGATAGCGTATGGCAAGACGGTAGTCTTTATTTTTTAGGGCAGAACACGTTAAAGCATCTAAATCTATAGCTTCTATATGATGTCCCGATAGGTCAATATCAACAATGGACGTTGCTTTTTTTGAGAATATGGAATTAAATTTTTCATTGATGAGCACCCTTATCAAAAGATAAATGATCAAGAGCCCCATTAATCCATAAATCGTATATTCAAGTATTTGAAGAATATTTGGTGGAATATTTATTCCAATGGCATCACCAATTCCTTGAAAAAACCATCTTAAAAAACAAGCCAGTAGATTTTGGGACTCCCCTGTGTTGGTTTCATAATTAAACTCATCTCCAGTATACTTTTCATTCAAGTCCCTATACATTTTACGTTCTTGGAGCCCAGAGTTTTCATCTATGGGGAGCACTATAGAGTCATTCTGGGAGAATACTGCGGATATCCCCAGCAAAGAGAATAAATAGAAGATGGTTCTTATCACTGGTTAGATTGTCCTATTTGCTCAATTTTGCTTCTTATGTTCAGATTATAAGTTTTCTCATGTAGGGTATAAAAAAGAATACCATTCACAATTTGGGAGAGACACTGTCCATAGATGGATAAAATGAGCAATAGACAGAGTCCAAGTGTATATACAATAGTGGATACTACAGAGCTTCCAACATCAACATTATTTTCAACAACATGGAAAGTGTAAACACCTAATATAATTCCCGGAATAATTAATACGATGAAAAACAGAAGTCCATTTAACAAACCAAGAATAAAATTTACCCCAATGGATTTCCAAAAATTTTTGCTCACCAATTTCCAACCTTCACCAAAAGCATCTGTTACACCTTTATTTTGTTCCAACATACTGAAAAAAGAAACTCCGACCCATGCTGCAAGGGAAAACTGAAGAATGTACTGTGCAAACAGCCCTATTAATGGTATAAAGGCAGTAATCAATACTATAACAAAAAACACCCCATAAATAGGGAAAAGGAGCAATATAAAAACCAGGGTATTACCAAACTTACTTTTAGTAAGGTTCCAGACTTCTTTTTTATCAAAGTTCAATCCCTTTGATCTTTCATATTGCACTAAATAGGATGAACTTAAACTAAAGTTTAGTCCCGCAACGAGTATTAGAATTACAAAAAACAGAATACCACCGGAAATAATATAGATCCAATAGGTATCGTCATTATTCTGTGGAATGCTATTTCCATAAAACCCACCTTCAGCGGCAATAAGCCCTACAAATCCAGAGACCAAAAGATAGCTTGTAATCAACAAACCAATAAGAAATACTCCATTATAGCTGATAAAGACATTGGTGAACTTCTTTATGTTCTGTTTTAAAAAATCAAAATAAGTGGTTAGGATATCACCAAAGTCACGGTTTACCCTAAGTTCTATGTACTTGTCCTTCATATTTTCTCTTTACTAAAATGGGATATAGGATGTAATAAAAAACTATTAACAAAAACGAGAGGCCAATTATTGCAAAGGCCAACCAATTTGGCATGCTGGAATAACGGGTAATAAACCCTTCTATAAAACCCGCAATTATGAAGAAGGGAATGGTGCTCACTACAACTTTTAGTCCATCTTTTGCGCCTTTCATAAATGAAACACGCCTGGAAAATGTTTTTGGAAACAAAATACTATTACCCATAATGAGACCTGCACAGCCTGCAATTATGATTACCGATATTTCTATGGTACCGTGCAACCAAATCTGCTTGTTTGCTTCAAAAAAAACGCCTTTGGTATAAAAAAACGTGATAAAGGCTCCCAACATGACTCCATTACTAAAAAGAATATATACCGTTCCTATGCTTGTAATTGCACCAAAGGCAAATGCTAAAAACGCAACTCTAATATTGTTAATGGTAATCCCCAAAAAAGTTCCTATCTCACTTCCACTTTTATAAATGGCCGTTGGCTCACCTTTAGCAATATTGTTCAAGGTTTCGTTTACATAACCATCTCCCAATATCAGGCGTACAAAAGTGGAATCATTTAAAGCGGAAATACATCCAACGGCAGAAGCCAAAAAGAAAATCAAAAAAGTGATGCCCAAAGTATTGTGATATTGCCTAAAAAATAGCGGAAATTCACGCATCCAGAAATTTAGTATCCTATTACCGGATTCCTTTTTGTTCTTATAAATTTTTTGGTGGGCTTGCGACGCCAAAGAATTCAAGTACAATAAAGTCTTACTTTCCTCGTAATACGTTTGTGCATATGCCAAGTCGTTTGTAAGTTGAATATAACCATCTACCAGAACATCAGGATTGGTTTTGGAACTAAATGAAATAGCTTTTTCAAATGCTATCCATTTTTCCTTATTTTGTTTTACAAAGGCCGCTTCGCGCATATGTAATAGATTCGTAAAGCTAAAATTACTGTTATATGGGTAACCTCCAAATCAATACAACGCAAAATGTTAACCTAGATTATAAAATTGTAAGTATTGGTGAAAGAATAGTAGCATTTTTGATTGATGGACTCATCCTTTATATGTATGCGTTTCTTGTGAACATAATAAGTGATGCCCTTGGATATATTTATGAGGATACATGGACACAAAGAGGTTTGGCAGCTTTCATTTTTTTGCCGGCTATGTGCTATTCGCTATTAATGCACAGTATATTTAATGGAAGAACAGTGGGAAAAATGCTTCTTAAAATGCGCGTTGTCCGATTGGATGGTACGCCGGTCCACTGGAGCAATTATTTAGTTAGATGGATGCTTCGTTTGGTCGATATTTGGATATTTTTAGGATCTATTGGCATACTCTCCATACTTTTTTCCGAAAAAAGACAACGTGTAGGAGATGCAGCGGCGGGTACGGTTGTAACTAGTACCAAAAATAAAACCAAGGTATCCCATACTATTTTGGAAGATGTAAATGAAACCTACGTTCCTCAGTTTACTAATGTTACCTTACTTACGGACAAGGATGTGAGACTTATAAAAGATACGTTCCGAATTGCGAGAAAAAGCAATGATTTTAAAACACTTACAGCACTAAGGGTTAAAGTTGAAAGTATTTTAAACACAAATTCTACGCTATATGACATTCCATTTTTGGATACAGTTCTAAAGGATTATAGCTACTACACTCAAAAAATGTAATTATGTTCTATCAAACCATTGATATTTTGGGTACGGTAGCTTTTGCCATCTCTGGGGTTCTTGTTGCCATGGAAAAACGATTGGACTTATTTGGAGTTGTTATTATAGCCTTTGTTACATCAATAGGAGGCGGAACTCTAAGAGATTTGCTCATAGGAAATACGCCTGTAGTTTGGATGCGTGATTTAACATATGTGGCGACTATACTTATTACTGTAATTATTGGGGTCATCTTTGTAAATCAATTAAAATACTTCAGAAAATCCTTGTTTTTATTTGATACCATAGGTATTGGCCTATACACGATGCTTGGTATTGAAAAAGGTCTGCAAGCAGATCTTTCGCCAATTATATGTATTGCCCTGGGGACCATGACTGCCAGTTTTGGGGGAGTTATCAGAGACATACTTTGTAACGAGATACCGGTTATATTCAGAAAGGAGATATACGCGACTGCTTGTATTTTGGGTGGGGCCAGTTACTTTTTGTTTACCCGATTTCCCATAAAGGAGGATTACGCATATGTAGCCGCTATTTGTATTGTGATTTCCTTAAGGCTTGTCGCCGTAAAATTTAAAATACGATTGCCAAACATATATAAAAAAGAAATCTGATCAAAGAACTTCTGCTTTTAGAATATAAACGTTTTGCCATGGCCAATCACCATCACCTACGGGAACATTGCTTATGGCATCCACAACATCCATTCCCTGTATTACTCTCCCAAATGGAGTATATGAACCATCTAAATGGTAAGAGCCGGTTTTTTTTACAACGATAAAGAATTCATAGGGAGATGCCAACTTATGTGGATTGTCCCGCTCACTGCTGGGCATCGAAATAGTGCCCCTGTGATGTTTGTGACCTTTTTTCGCATCGGGCGGAAGAAGATATTTTCCTATTTTGTTTCGTTTTCTGGGCGTTTCTATATCATCTGAATTGCCACCTTGTATAATAAAGTCTTTGACTATTCGATGAAATTGGGTATTGTCAAAATATCCCTTTCGTGTCAAATAAATAAAATTTGCCTTGTGGTAGGGAACATCATCATATAACTGTACCGTAAAGCTACCCATGCTCGTGGTCAGTTTGACCTTATCTACTTTTAGATTTTTGGCATATTCAAAAAAGAAGTCAATGGCATTTTCTTCACTTAACAGAAAAGTATCTTTCTCTTCTTTTACTTGGGCCGTACCATTTTCCTTTGTGGTATCTATTTGTACTTCAGCTTTCTTTGTAGCGGTCCTATTATTTTTAGGAGATTCGCCGCAAGCGACAACAAAAAATAATAGTATACTTGTAAGTAAAGCCGATTGTTTTAGTATCATGAATTTTAAAAAGTTTTATCAACAAGCTTTAAAAATAAAAAATCTCCCACTACCCGGAATGGATTCACATTATAAAATGTCTCCTTTGGTTCGAATCCAATGGTTAAAATCAAAAGAGATCGAAAAAATGAAACCAAGAAAGGCAGGTGTAATGGCACTTTTTTATCCAGATACCAATGAGGAAACCAAACTATTGTTAATACTAAGAAAAACCTATAGGGGAGTACATTCCAACCAAATTGGGTTTCCTGGTGGAAAAGTGGAGGAGGAGGACAGAAATCTTTTGGACACTGCATTACGTGAAACATACGAAGAAGTTGGGGTGGTCCCAGATACCATAGAGGTATTAAAACAATTGAGCGAAGTCTACATTCCCCCCAGTAATTTTATAGTACAGCCTTTTATTGGTATTTATTCAAAACCACGCCCTTTTGTGATACAGGAAAGCGAGGTTGAAGACATAGTAGAGGTATATTTGCGTGATTTTTTGGATTCCTCCAACCTGATAGAAGAAAAATTAAGTACTTCTTATGCGCATGAGATTGATGTACCTGCCTATAAATTAAATGGTTATACAGTTTGGGGAGCAACCGCGATGATGATGAGTGAAATCAAAGAGCTTTTAGAGCAAGTGCTTTAATGGCTATTTTGTAAATTAGCTAGCAACAGACAATCTATGGGTCTATTTAAAGAAAATCCTTTTGGGCATATTTTATTTTTAAAGCGATGGTTGATCCGCATAGCGGGTATGATTACCCACCAACGTTACAAAGGATTCAATACATTGGAAATAGAAGGCTCGCAAATAATACGTGATTTACCTGAAACGAACGTGCTGTTCGTAAGTAATCACCAAACCTATTTTGCCGATGTAGTGGCCATGTTCCATGTATTTAATGCCAGTTTAAAAGGAAGGGATGATTCCATAAAAAATTTGGGATACTTGTGGAACCCCAAATTGAATATTTACTACGTTGCGGCAAAGGAAACCATGAAGCAAAGTATTCTGGCCAAGATTTTAGCCTATGCAGGTTCCATAAGTATTGAAAGAACATGGAGGGCAGACGGAAAGGATGTCAAAAGACAGGTAAAATTCAGTGATATAAGTAACATAGCCCTGGCTTTGGAAGATGGTTGGGTAATTACCTTTCCACAAGGAACAACCACACCTTGGAAACCGCTACGCAAAGGAACTGCACATATTATAAAAAGATATAAGCCTGTTGTTGTTCCTGTTGTAATCGACGGATTTAGACGTTCATTCGACAAAAAGGGATTGCGTGTAAAAAAGAAGGGAATACTTCAATCCATGCATATAAAGGAGCCATTGGAAATTGATTACGAGAATGAATCCATAGAAGCGATAATGGAAAAACTGGAATATGCTATTGAGCAGCATCCATCTTTCTTAAAAGTTATCCCAGAAGAAGAACTTGCCGAATACGAAGCTGATCACAAGAAAAGAACATACAGTTATAAGGGCGACTAAACTTCTAATTTTTTAAGCTCATTGTAATTGGCTTTCAATCTTCTGAGAAGTATTCCATAAAGCAGTTTATAAAAAAGCCAAATCAGCAATAGCAAAATAGCTATAAAAACAATTGAGATAAGGATTACAAGAGACCAAAAAGTGGTTTCACTGCCTTGCTCCAGTGCAATATCCATAATTTCTTTACCTTGTTCCCCGTAAATGAGCACACCATAAATACTTATTACCATGGTGGCTGTGAAAATGATAAGATTGAACCATACATACTGAGTTACGGTTCTCTTGACATTTAATATGGTCCTCATCAATTTTTTAGAAGAATCTGTAAAAGAGATTTTCTTATAGTTCCTATAAAACTTATAAATAAAATATAGAATTACCGCATAATTGACAAAGTTCAAAACCATCATAGCATTGTAAATGTGCATAGCTTTCAAGTCTTGCATTGATTCTGGATCACTGAAGATGATATTTATTCCCGCCCAAAATATAAATTCGATAAGACTTATATAGAATATCCATTTTACTATGGATGACGATTTTTTCCAAATCATCTTATAAATTTCGTCATATGACAGTTTGGGAAGATGTTCTTCCTTATTCTGCCAGTCTTTCTTTAAGAGTTCCAGTTCATCCATCATCTTCTAAGGATTAAGTATGGTTCTTAATTTGTTTTTCACTCGGTTCATTTTTACCCTTGCATTAACTTCGGTGATTCCCAGTGTTTCAGATATTTCGGAATAGTTCTTGTCCTCCAAATACAGAAAAACCAAAGCTTTGTCAATATCTCCCAACTGCTTTACCGCATCGTACATTAACTTTAACTGTTGTTCCTCGGTATCATCATAGTCGTCCGTCTTTATCTTATAAATTACTGAATCATAATCTTGCGTTTGAATTCTTTTTTTCGATTTTCTATAAAGTGTTATGGCTGTGTTCAATGCTACTCTGTACATCCAAGTACTAAATTTCGCATCCCCCCTGAACTTGGGATACGCCTTCCAAAGTTGAATCGTTATTTCTTGGAATAGGTCGTTGTGGGAACTTTTATCGTTTGTGTAGAGCGTACATATTTTGTGAACAATATTTTGATTGTTCTCAAGCTCCGTTACAAAGCGATGTTCAAGTTCTTTATTCACTAAGGTTGGTAAGTTTGTCTTATAAGTACCCGCAAAGTCGAAATTGTTACAATCACAAAGAAAATTTATTTTCTATAATCCAGTGCAGGTGGTCTATTGCCCAAAAGGGGTATGTATTCAAAATCTTTGCCTCTTTTTTCTTCCAGTTCCACTTTTGCTTGCTCAACTACTTTTGGGTTTTTATAAAGATCTATAGCTGTTAGTGTAAGTGTTTTGGCGGCAACCATCATCCCTTTGGTTCCTATGGAAATTCCACCTGCGGCAACAGCTTGCCAACTATGGGCAGGGGTGCCTGGAACCCATGTGGCGGCTCCCATACCTACCGTTGGCACCGTATAGCTCACATCCCCTACATCTGTAGATCCATAAGCTCTTGCTTCTTCTTTATAAGGTTGAATTTTGGTTGCTCTGTCCATGTTCAATTCTTTATAGCCCAAACTGGTAGAGATTTTATCAGCAAAAGATTTTTCCTCATCCGTGTATGTTATTCCCCCGACCTTTGATAAGTTGTCATGCATTATTTTCTGTAAAGTGAGGTTGGGCAAAAGTTCGTGAGTACCTCCTATCATTTCATAATCCATCGTTGTTCCTGTTCCTAAGGCTGCGCCTTCAGCGGCTTTCAACATTCGGTCAAAAATATCGATTACTATATCCCTTTTATTATGTCTTGCATAATAATAGACCTCGGCAAAATTGGGAACTACGTTCGGCGCCTTACCGCCATCGGTTATTACATAATGTATTCTGGCCTCTTGTGGAATATGTTCCCGCATCATATTTATCATATTGTTCATGGCCTCGACCCCGTCAAGTGCGGAGCGACCCATTTCCGGTGCACCCGCTGCATGGGCAGAAGTACCATAAAATCTGAATTTGGCCGATTTATTTGCCAGGGCAGCACCTGCACTGGCCGCATTTTGTGAACTAGGGTGCCAATGGAGTGCAACATCCACATCATTAAAAAGGCCTTCCCTTACCATATAAACTTTGCCAGAGCCACCTTCTTCTGCCGGACAGCCGTAAAAGCGGATAGTACCCTTGGTTTTGCTTTCATTCAACCAATTTTTTACGGCGATTGCCGCTGCTGTAGATGCAGTTCCAAAAAGATGGTGCCCGCAAGCATGCCCAGCTTCTTTATTTGCCGATTTTTTCTCTGGCACAGCTTGCTGGGACAGGCCCGGCAGTGCATCATATTCACCTAAAATGGCAATTATGGGATAACCAGAGCCATATTCGGCCGTAAAGGCCGTTGGAATCCCTGCCACTCCTTTTTTAATGGAAAAACCTTCATCGGATAATGTCTTTTGTAACAATGCCGAACTCTCATTTTCCAAATAACCCATTTCGGCAAGCTCCCATATTTCCATAGCGATAGCTCCATATTTCTCAGATTTGGAATCTAAATTTTTTAAAACATTGTCCCTATCTTTTTGCGAATAGGAAGAAAAAGTGAACAAGACTGCCGTAATGCCAAGGAGTAGTAATTTTTTCATTGAATGGTTATTTTGTTAGTAATGATTTAAAGATACTAAAAAACATATCCCTAAATAGTTTTGCACCTTGGGGAATGCTTAAATTTGCCCTCATGTCAGCGATGAATATTCCACAATCCAGTTTTCCAAGAATCATTATTATAGGTGGTGGTTTTGGCGGTATAGCTTTAGCCAAGAAATTGAGCAAAAAAGAAGTACAGGTAGTTTTGATCGACAAGCACAATTATCATACTTTTCAACCCTTGTTATACCAGGTTTCAACAGGTGGATTAGAACCTGATTCCATTGCGTATCCAATTCGGAAAGTGCTTCAGGGATATCCAAATTTTTATTTTAGGCTTGCAGAAGTGCTACAAATCGATACGGGAAAGCGTAAAATTAAAACGAACATTGGCGAAATACAATATAATTATTTAGTGGTTGCCACAGGTTCTGAAACAAATTTTTTCGGAAACAAGAATATTAAAACACTTGGAATGGCAATGAAAACCATTCCGCAGTCATTGAACCTTCGAAGCCTTATTCTGGAAAATTTTGAACAGGCACTTTTGACCGATGATCTACACGAACGGGATTCCCTCATGAATTTTGTTATCGTGGGTGGTGGACCAACCGGTGTTGAACTTGCAGGTGCTCTGGCCGAAATAAAAAAAGGAATATTACCAAAGGATTATCCTGATTTGGATACACGTAGGGCACAAATAAATCTTATACAGGGTAGCGATAGAATTCTTCCTGCCATGAGCGAAGTTGCATCCAAAAAAGCTGAGCAATTTTTGGAAGGTCTGGGTGTACACGTATGGAAAAATGTGCGCGTAACCGATTATGACGGAAAATTGGTAACTACCAACAATGATATTTCCTTTAATTCTGAAACTTTGGTCTGGGCTGCGGGCGTAAAAGCTGTCAACATTGAGGGATTGGATGCCAAAGAATTGCTCAGTAGGGGAAATCGCTTGAAAGTGAACCGATTCAACCAAGTTGAAGGATTCAATGAAATCTTTGCCGTAGGCGATGTTGCCCAAATGGAAACCGAGGCTTTCCCAAATGGACATCCCATGATGGCCCAGCCTGCAATGCAACAAGGCGAACACCTTGGTGAAAATTTGGTGCGCATTGTTGAAAACAAAGCATTAAAACCTTTTAAATATAGGGATAAGGGCAGTATGGCCACAGTTGGCAGGAATAAGGCCGTAGTGGATTTGCCCAAGTTTAAGTTCCAAGGAGTTTTTGCTTGGTTCGTATGGATGTTCGTTCACTTATATTTTTTAATAGGATTCAGAAATAGAGTAGTGGTCTTTATCAATTGGGTATACAATTATATTAGATTTGACCGTGAAGCACGTTTGATTATAAGGCCTTTTAAAAAGATTCACCAATAATCCCATGGAGATGAGCTGTTTTTTTGCTTTGGACATTTAGAATGTCTTGCATATTTCATCAAATTTTATGAGCAGTGTTTTGGCCTGGAGAAAATAGTTGGATGACTCCCCACTCTTTTTTAGTTCACAGGGTTTGACAAAATAATCCGATATAATTTCAAGATTTGTAATGTTCGGATTTATTTTTTTAAAGTTCAGTAGATAGTCACTTAGTTTAAATTAAGCTTACATCAATAATGTAAGGCCGAGCACAGTCGAGGTCCAATTTTTGGAGTCAAGCGTTCTTGACTACGTTAGAACTGACAATTTATAAAATCATACTGTTCCTGATTTTCAATTTAATAGATAGTTGAAATTATATATTTATCTACTGACCTCTATATTTTTTTTTATAAAATCAACCATAGTACATTATGAAAACTGGAAATCCTGGTTCATTGTCATGTTGAACTCGTTTCAACATCCCATTCACCAATTTTGCAACCGATTCCGAGGATGGGAGCCTGAAACAAGTTCAGGATGACGGCAAAAATGTGCTGTCTTAATATATATATACCTCCAAATTTTGAGGCTAAAAGGTAAAATAGCAAGATGCACTACGGGTCAAAATCATTGAATTGTGTATCGTCCAAACCAATAAATTCAGAAACACCAAGACCCATCAATTTTTTAAACTATTTTTCTGAAGACTCTATTTCCCCATTGGCAGTGCTGTCGGTCAAATTGAGATTAAAGATACTGGCAAATCGCTCCACTTCATCTTTTATCCAATCGCTCCATTCCATTAAGAAATCTTATAAACACAAGCTTGATAAGGATTTAATTCAAAATCTCCAGAATTTTTAAAGGCTTGATTGGTATCATTTGAAATCAATAGATTCAAATTGGAGGTTATTGAGTTCTTTAATTGAAAAGTTGCCATATCTTCTGAGAAACTAAGAAGGACCAGATATTTATCGTTATCCATGCTTCTGGTGTAAGCATAGATCTGTTCATTGTCTTCCAAGAGCAATTCGTAATTTCCGTAAACCAATCCTAAATGATTTTTACGTATTTGAACCATTCTTTTGAAGTAGTTCAATACCGAGTCCTTTTTTTTCTCCTGCTCGGCCACATTGAGACCTTTTTTGTGGTTTTTATTGACTTTCAACCATGGTCTTGCTTCGGAAAAACCTGCATTTTTAGAACTGTCCCACTGCATGGGTGTTCTCGCATTATCACGACTGGCTTCTTTTTCGTTCGCTATAAAATCATCTAGGTCTACACCCTTATCTTTTAATAATTCGTACCTATTTAATGTGTTGATATCCTGATAATCTTCTATAGAATCAAATCTAATATTGGTCATTCCAATCTCATCGCCATAATAAAAATATGGTGTTCCTTTCATCGTCAAGAGAAAAGTGTGAAGCATGGTTGCGGAATTGTACCAGTGTTCTGGGGAATCATTGCCCCATCTGCTTACGGCCCTGGGAAAATCATGATTGCCCAGAAACATACTGCCCCATCCTTTATCCGCAAATATTTTATCCCAGTCGGAATGTATTTTTTTAAATTCTGTAAGCTTCCAGGAATCTTTGCGCATCCAAAATACTTCATCACCATCGCGATCAAGGGACATCAACTCAAAATGAAAGAACATGTTGAGTTCTTCTCTTTCTTCATCCACAAAAAGCAAAGCTTGGTCTCTTGCCACTCCTGGAGTTTCACCGACCGTCATGATATCGTATTTGCTAAGAACCTCCCTGTTCATCTCATGTAAATACTCATGTAATTTTGGTCCATCGGCATAAAAAGGAATAAAGTTTCCATCATATTTTTCAGGTAGTTCAGGATAATCTGTGTCTTTGGAAATAAATGGAATCACATCCATACGGAAACCATCGACCCCTTTTTTAAACCAAAAATGCATCATGTCATATATTTCTTGTCGCACTTTGGGATTCTCCCACTTTAAATCGGGCTGTTTAACGGAAAAGTAGTGTAGGTAGTAACTATCTGTTGGCTCATCATATTTCCATGCGTTTCCATCAATATCAAAATAACTGAAACGTTCAGGAGGAGTTCCCTTTTCGGCGGGCCACCAATGGTAATAGTCACGATAGGGATTGTTCCTTGATTTTCTAGACTCTTGAAACCAATGGTGTTCATCACTGGTATGGTTCACGACCAAATCCATCACCAACTTTAGATCCCTAAGGTGCATTTGTTCCAATAGCTCTTCAAAATCGGCCATAGTACCAAATTCTTCCATTATATCCCGGTAATCACTGATGTCATAGCCGTTGTCATCATTTGGTGATTTGTAAACGGGGCATAACCATATAATATCTATTCCTAGGTTTTTTATATAATCCAATCGTTTGATGATTCCTTTAATATCACCGACCCCATTACCTGTAGTATCTTGAAAACTTCTAGGGTATATTTGGTATACGATTCCCTCTTTCCACCAAGTACGTGATTGCTTCATTTATGTTAGGTTGTTTTAAAATTGTTTATCGAGCAGTTACTTTATTACTATATGCTGATTTCTCTTAGTTGTAGTTTTCACGTTTGCGATTGTAGCTCAAAAAAGGTTAAAAGTCTTTTAATTATTTAGGGCGACATTATTTTTAAGCTAACTTAATACATAAAATTAAATGACATGGATAGTCGGCAAAAGTTTATTTTTATCGTGGTGCTCTTTGGCGGAATTATTTTCATGCATGCACAGCAGCCTCAAATTTCAACTCCTAAACAAGGTTCAGAATTTATCATTGGGGGATTTAGCTATCCGGATTTTGGAGATGGGTCTCGTTACGCATCATTTTCAATACAGTATCAATTGACAAATTCTACAGAAATCAGTGTTTTTGGACATCATTATAAAAATATGGTAGCAGAACGGTTTCAAATTCCCATTCAGATTAAGCAATATTTAAACGAAGATTTTTATATAATTGGAGGTTACGAACAAGAATGGGATTTGCGAAACCAGAACAAGGGCGTACCAAACAGTAAACCTCTACAAAGTATATTTTATGGAATGGGCTACGATGTAAAACCTGGTCTTTCTGTTGAAGGTCTATTACAACATACTATAAACAGTCCGGATTTTAGTCCTCTTGGTATGGGTCACGGATTCCCAGTTTATAAGGTGAGAACAAAGTTTAAGTTTTAATTGCCCTATTTTCTAGGATGAAATTTGTTAAGCACATTTGTCAAGTGGGTTCTATTTACATGGACATAAATTTCAGTGGTCGTTATACTTTCATGACCCAGCATTTGTTGTATTGCCCTTAAATCAGCACCATTTTCCAAAAGATGTGTTGCAAAGGAATGTCTAAAGGTGTGCGGGCTAATATTTTTCTCAAGACCAATTTTTTCTGCCAAGCGTTTTATCACCGTAAATATCATAGCTCTCGTAAGCTGTTTTCCCCTTCTGTTTAAAAAAAGGCAGTCTTCATGCTCTTTCTGTATTTTTAGTTTGTGCCTAACTTCCTTTATATAGATATTGATGTATTTTTTGTTTATGTTGCTTATGGGAACAAATCGCTGCTTATCTCCCTTGCCTGTAACCTTTATAAAATCTTCATCAAAATAAAGGTCGGACAGTTTGAGATTTACAAGCTCAGAAACCCTAAGCCCACAGCCGTACAAAGTTTCTAGGATGGCACGGTTGCGTTCTCCTTGCGGTAACGAAAGGTCTATTGCATTGATCAGGTCGTTTATTTCTTCCACCGCCAAAGTGTCCGGGAGTTTTCTCCCAATTTTTGGAGCTTCAATTAAATCCATGGGATTATCCGTTCTTAGATCTTCAAAAATTAGATAGGTAAAGAAACCTTTTAGACCGGAAATAATTCGTGCTTGCGAACGGGGATTTACAATTTTGGCAATATCATAAATAAATTTTTGAACAGTTTCTTGATTTATTTGTAAAGGTTTCTGGTCGATTTCATAATCATTCAAATAATTTATCAGTTTTTTTAGATCCAAAATATAACTGGAAATTGTGTTTTCTGAAAGCCCTCGCTCTATGCTCAGATAATATTTATAATCCTGTAAAGCTTGTTTCCAGTTCATCGATTAAATATAACCGTATTTTTTTTCTTGCAAGTTTTAAGATGAAGAAGGGAATCCGTCAATTGAAACATACCATTGGTCAAATAACCAAAGGACAATTTCTCCACATCGTTATTTTCGCGCTACTAATAAAAAACTATTAAAATGTTGAAAAAATTCTTATTGACCTTTGCTTTTATGGGAGTAATTTTTACGGGATTTGCGCAAAATGTTGATTTTGGACTGACGGGCGGTTTTGCAAATATCGCTGAACGGATAAAAGAAGGGAATACTACTATTTCAAATTCTGAATCTGGCATATATGTTGGAGCGTTTGCAGATTTTGAAGTGAATAGTGGTTTTTCAATTCAGCCAGAATTGTTGTATGTCACAGTTGAGGAATTTCAATCTTTGGTAGTACCTATTTCGGCCAAGTTTTATATGACCGATATTTTCAATATTCAAGTTGGTCCACAGTTGGCGTTTATATTGGAGGAGATTCCTGATAGTTTTACAGGTGTTCAAATAGATATAGCGGGCGGAATAGGTTTGGACATAACGGAACTATTTTTTGTACAAGCACGCTATTCTTACCAATTGAACAACACTTTCACCGGAAGTGACGATGTCAAAATAAAATACAATTATTTGACCATTGGGGTTGGTTATAAATTTTGGTAAAAAAAATATTTTTTTGTTATAATAGCCAATTCCAAATAGACTGAACAGAACATCTTGAATCGTTATTCGGTCATACCCATTTGTTTGACAATTTGCCGAACTACAGCAGGTACTGATACTATACTCGTAAAGTGAGCGTTTTATATCCCAACCTTAACTTATCGATTATGAAAACAAAGTATCTATTTTTAATTGTCATTTTTACAATGGTGTTTTCCACCAATGCTCAAGACAGGAGTAACTTTAAAGTTGGTCTGAATGCTGGACTTCCTGTTGGGGATGCCTCTGATGTTTCAAGTTTTAGTATTGGATTGGATGTAGTCTATCACTGGGGCGTATCAGAATTACTGGATGTTGGCCTTGCTACAGGTTTTACAAATGCTTTTGGTGAAACCGAAACTATTACAGATGGTGCTTTTGAAATTGAGACAGGATTTGAAGATTTTCAATTTTTGCCAGTAGCAGCTTCTTTTAGGGTCTATCCTACATTTAGTTTTAAACTTGGCGCCGATGTTGGCTACGCAATAGGTATAAACGAAGGCAATGAGGGAGGCTTTTATTATAGACCTTTGGTCGGATACAATATCACTGGAAACACAGAGCTCAATATCTCCTACACAGCTGTTGATAATAATGGAACTTTTGGAGTTGCTACACTGGGGATTCTGTTCCTATTTTGATATAGTTCCAATAGGTAACAAATATTTTTTCAAAAGACATATTAACACATATAAATTTCGCATTGGATTACAACGCTCTTAAGAAATTGATATTGTTTGATCTATCTTAATATTAAGATTATATCCATAAAACTGTATTCGTTTTGTATTTTTACAGATTAAACCTAAAATCTTTAAATTCACAAATCATGAAAAAATTATTTTTTATTATTGCCCTAACCTTACTTTTTACTTTAAATACTAATGCGCAGACCAGTTATAAAGGGGCTGTAGGTCTTGGTATTGATTTATATGACAATGCTACATTTGTAGGACCAAGTGCCAAATATTTTTTCTCAGAAAAACATGTTGGCCAAGCGGATTTGGGTTTTGAAGATAACGCTACCATACTGACTTTTCTTTATTCTTATCACAAACAATTTGTTGGGGCTCCCGGTCTAAGATGGTATGCGGGTATAGGTCCCAGTATCATACTTATTGATGATTTTGATAATATATTTTCCCTGCGTCCCCACGCTGGACTTGATTTTAAAATTGATGGCGTACCAATCGTTTTTAATTTTGATTGGCGTCCTGCTATCGCTTTAAGCGATGCTGGCGAGACCGAGGGAGGCGCTTTTGGTTTTGGTATACAATACGCTTTCAATTAAATAAGCTCAAATACAATAAAAAAGGGCCTGTCCAAAAAAGTCTTTCCACTGTCAATTCGAGCGGAGTCGAGAACTTTAACATTTTGATTTTGAATACATCTCGACTCCGCTCGAATTGACAGTAAATATAAGATCTACCTTTTTGGACAGCTTCTTTTTTATTGCTCATTATGTTATGGTTGAATTGTAGCTTTTTTCCAATTTAAAGAGGTTTCTTTTAAATAATTACATTAATATTCCAGTCTTAATACATTGTTAATAGTTTTATTGCACAGCGGTTCAATTTTTTAGGATGAAATCTAATACATTTAGTCATATTAACCCTAAAATATTATATGATGAAAAACAGATTCCTATTATTAATTACATTAGTCGCTTCAGCCTTTAGTTTACAGGCCCAGACAAGTTATACGGCTGCTGTGGGCTTAGGTCTTGACCTCGGAGACGGTTTTACTTTTGTAGGACCAAGTGGTAAATACTTTTTTGCAGATAATCATGCAGGACAGTTTGATCTAGGATTTGAAGATCGTGTGACAGCGCTTACTTTTTTGTATTCATATCACGGTCAATTCAGCGGTGTAGATGGCTTACAGTGGTTTGCAGGTATAGGACCTAGCATATGGTTGATCGATGATGCAGATACTGGATTTTTGTTAAGACCCCACACGGGTCTTGATTTTAAGATACCTGATGTGCCACTGGCTTTTTCGGCTAGTTGGAGACCAGGAATTGGATTGAGCGACAATTTTGATGGCGACCGTTTTGAAGCTGGAATATTCGCCTTGGGTTTTAGATATGCTTTTGATTAAACTAAATAGAATCAATATTGATTAACAAAAAAAGCCAGGAATTAAATTCCTGGCTTTTTTTGTTCTTTAGTGATTTCTTTAAAAATCACCCTTTATAATATTTACAAGGTCGATGACCGCCCAGACAAAAAATCCTCCTAGGGTAAGAATAAATAAAATATTATAGCCTATTGGTTTTCCTGCATACCACCTATGTGCTGCAAATGGCCAAAGAAAAACCCACAACAAAATTGCAACTGTTTTGTCATAGGCCATGGTACTGCTGGCAACTGGGGTGGACATTTCACTTTCAACGCCATCTAACATGATTTCCTTACTTTCGTCTACCTTTACAGATCTTTTAACAGGGAAAGAAGCTTGGGCAAATGAAAAGCCCAAGAAAAATGTTAGTACTAGAAAATAGATTTTTGTTTTCATGGTTATAGATTTTTGGTTTTTTAAACTTATTAATATTTATGCTAAAAAATAATGTTTTTGGATTAATTATTATCCTAATCAATTTTATGGGTTACTCCCAGAAAGAACACGAATTTTTAGGTTTCCTAAAATTGAACGATACAGCCTTGGTTTCATACAATTTAAAATTACAACTCATTGGTGAAAATGTTGAAGGGTATTCAGTAACCAACCTTGGTGGTCCGCATGAAACAAAATCATACGTAAAGGGTACTTATAATGATAAAACCAATGAAGTCTATTTTTTTGAATATGGCATCGAGTACACCAAATCAGATTTGGATACTTACGATTTTTGTTTTGTACATTTTATGGGCAATGTTAGGAATATTGAAAGTCAAAACATTATAAAAGGCAATTTTGAAGGTAAGTTTGAAGATGGTGTCCCTTGTATAAATGGAGAACTTATGGTAAGGAGCATTAAAAAGGTCTACGCCAAAACCAAGAAGGTAGATAAAAAGATTCAAAGGGTTCGTAAAATTCCTGATAGCATAAAACAGAACATCAATTTGACCAAAATAATAGATGGGCAGCGTTTAAATATGCTCAAGGTCAATGAGACCACCACGATTTTTGTGAAAAATGATGAGGTAGAACTCATAGTCTGGGATTCTGGAAAGGTCGATGGTGATATAATTTCAGTTGATTATAATAATACTTCAATTTTGAAACGCTACAGTATCAACAAAGAAAAAAGAAACGTGAAACTGTCTGTAGAAGAAAATATGGATAATATTATCACTGTTAAGGCTGAAAACCTAGGCGAGATAAGTCCGAATACTGCAAAAATCATGATTAAGGACGGCGACAGGGTGATTGACCTTTTAAGTAATCTTAAAAAATCAGAAGAAACAAAAGTTATATTAGCTAAATTGTGATTTTGATAGATAAAAGTTACCACATTTAATTATTCTGAACAGAAAACCTATGAAGTTGATTATAATCAATGGCCCAAATTTGAATCTACTGGGGAAACGCGAACCCGAAATCTATGGTGATACTACTTTTGAAGACTACTTCTCCAAACTTCAATTCAAGTTCAAAGCGACACAGCTAGAATATTTTCAATCCAATATAGAAGGCGAGATAATCGATAAGCTCCAAGAAATTGGTTTTTCTTATGATGGCATTATTTTGAACGCTGCATCATATACCCATACATCCGTAGGTATAGGTGATGCTGTCAAGGCTATCAGTGCTCCGGTCGTGGAAGTACATATATCAAACACTTTCAAAAGAGAAGATTTTAGGCATGTATCTTATATTTCTTCAGGTGCCAAAGGCGTGGTTCTAGGCTTTGGGCTTCAAAGTTATGATTTGGCAATTCAAAGTTTTTTATCCTAAATTTTTAAGGTATTTCTTATCGGCATAAAATGTTCCAAAAGGTAATAAGGATGCTATAAATAAAATACTGAATCTTTTAATGCTCCATTTTTGTTCCCAACAGAATATGCCTGCCATTACCACAAATAATATAAAAAGTACACCATGGGCATATCCCACAACTTTATTGGGCTCAGGAATGTCCGCCCAATATTTTAAAGGCATGGAAAAACCAAAAAGCAATAAATAAGAAATGCCTTCTAAAATGGCCGTAGCTCTGAAAATTTTTAACATAGACTACAGGTGAATTACTTCATCGTATGCATCTGCAACAGCTTCCATGACTGCCTCGCTCATTGTGGGGTGCGGGTGGACCGCTTTCAATACTTCATGACCCGTTGTTTCCAATTTTCTGGCGACTACAGCTTCGGCAATCATATCGGTAACACCTGCTCCAATCATATGACAGCCTAACCATTCACCGTACTTTGCATCAAAAATAACTTTGACAAAACCATCTGGAGTTCCAGAGGCCTTTGCTTTTCCACTAGCAGAAAAAGGAAATTTACCTATTTTGATATCATACCCTTCTTCTTTTGCCTGTTCTTCAGTGAGCCCCACGGAAGCCACCTCGGGCATACAATACGTACATCCGGGAATGTTGCCATAATCCAATGCTTCTACATGCATTCCCGCAATTTTTTCAACACATAAAATTCCTTCTGCAGATGCAACGTGTGCTAGAGCCTGTCCCTGGGTGACATCACCAATGGCATAGTAACCCGGAATATTGGTCTGGTAGTAATCATTGACCAGTATCTTATCCCTATCAACGGCAATACCCACATCTTCCAGTCCTATATTCTCAATATTGGTTTTGATTCCGACAGCAGAAAGCACAATATCAGCTTCAAGTACTTCTTCTCCTTTAGAAGTTTTTACAGTCGCCTTTACACCTTCTCCAGATGTATCTACTTTAGTGACCTCAGCTGAGGTTTTTATTTTTATGCCCATTTTTTTAAAGCTGCGTTCCAATTGCTTGGAAATATCCTCATCTTCAACGGGAACAATATTTGGAAGATACTCCACTACGGTAACTTCAGTACCCATAGTGTTGTAGAAATAGGCAAATTCGATTCCGATTGCACCACTGCCCACAACAATCATGCTTTTAGGTTGTTTTTCCAAGGTCATGGCCTCACGATAACCGATTACCTTTTTACCATCTTGAGGTAAACTGGGCAATTCCCTGCTTCGTGCTCCCGTGGCAATAATAATGTGGTCTGCGGAATATTCAGCGGGGTCACCATGTTCGCCCTTGACCAACACCTTTTTTCCAGGAAGTATTTTTCCGAAACCATTTAGGACCTCAATTTTATTTTTCTTCATCAAAAATTGAACACCTTTGCTCATTCCATCAGCTACGTTACGGCTTCTTTTTACAACGGCATCAAAATCATGTTCAACGTTTTCAGCATTTAGACCATAATCCTTGGCATGCTTCAAATATTCAAAAACCTGAGCGGATTTCAATAATGCTTTGGTAGGAATACAGCCCCAGTTAAGACAAACACCACCTAAACTTTCCTTTTCTACAATGGCTGTTTTGAATCCAAGCTGAGAAGCCCTTATCGCAGTTACATACCCGCCTGGACCACTACCCAAAACAATTACATCGAAGTTGCTCATTGATTTTTGATTTTAGTTGTTAAAAATAAAGTGCAAAAGTACGGAATTAAGACAGCAAAAACCAAAGGGTTGGAATTACTGAATCGTCTTTAACCCAAAATTTGGAAATGGATTATTTGAACATTTTTTTGTTGAAATCTGCCGAACCATCTTTAGGAATTGAAAGTGAAGTCCATTGATTGCCTTTAATCATTTTTCCAAGAAATACAATTTGACCAACATGTGATGCATAGTGGGCCAACTGACGATTAATGGCCTCTACGAGTGTATGTTCTTCATTTCTGATTTTGATCTTGGAATTGAAATTTGATGAGCTAATGCTATTTATTGCTTGGAAAAGGCAATTCCATCCTTTTTCCCACGCAACGATCATCTCTTTTTTTGAATTGTAGGGCGCTTCAAATTCCGTATCACGGTTTCTCCATTCCTTTTCGCCATCTTCGACCAAGAAATTGGTCCAACGGCTTAACATATTGCCAACAAGATGTTTTGTTAGTATAGCTATGGAGTTATCACTGGGATTATTTCTCCAATATATGTCATCTGTAGAAAGCTGTTTAAAAGTTTTATCCCCCAAGGCCTTATAGCGATGGAATTCGAAAAGAACACTCTTTAGATAATTTTCCTCGAATATCATTTTTCATTTTCTGGATCAAATCCAATGCTTACAGAGTTGATACAATAGCGTTGTCCCGTTGTTTCTTTTGGACCATCATTGAACACATGGCCCAAATGGCTGCCACAGTTTGCGCATACCGTTTCAGTTCTGATCATTCCATGCGTGGTATCTCTAATATATTCTATAGCACCTTCTACAGCTTGGTCAAAGGAAGGCCAACCGCAACCGCTTTCAAACTTGTGGTCACTTTCAAATAGCTTTGAGTTGCATGCTTTACAGTGATAGTCACCATTCTCAAAATGCAAGTTAAATTCACCGGTATATGGTCTTTCGGTACCTTTCTGTCTTAGAACATAGTATTCCTCTGGAGAGAGTTCATCTTTCCATTCCTCTTCCGTTTTTTGGGTATCGTATTTCTTTTCCATATTGTTTTAGTTGATGATTGACGATTAGTGAAATTTATTATTTCCTTGACCCTTGACCCTTGACCTACTCTCAATCAGGGATAAAATCTAGTGCAACTCCATTTATACAATGTCTCTTTCCTGTAGTTTCACTCGGACCATCATTAAATACATGCCCTAAATGTCCTCCGCAAGTTGCGCAATGTTCTTCGGTACGTGCATAACCAATTTTATAATCCACATCATAGGCAACATTCCCTTCTATCGCTTTATCAAAACTTGGCCAACCTGTTCCTGATTTGAATTTATCTTCACTCCTGAACAAAGGTGTTTCGCATGCGGCACAAACATAGGTTCCCTTTTTTTTATTTTCCAATAAATCACTGGTAAACGCATTTTCGGTTGCGGCTTTTCGTAGCACATAGTATTCCATTTCAGTTAATTCTGCTTTCCATTCTGCATCTGTTTTGGTGACTGCGTAGACTACATCCTTCTTTTCAGTTTCTTTTTTCTCTTCTTGTGAGATACCCTTACAACCTATAAAAGCTACAAGTGCAAGCAACAACAAATTTTTTCCCATTGTATTTTTTTATTAGTAGACGATATTTTCTGTGATTCCTTTCAAAAACATATCAACTACATATACATAAATTAAAAAGTCCTGTTTTTCTAGGACAGGACTTTAATATACTATTTTTCGAGTAATCAATTCATCTGGATTTTCATCACTTGGTTTTCTTCGATTCCCAAGGCACTCATCACATTTTGTATGTTAGAGGTATCCATTCGTGAAGCATCAGCAAACTCACTGGGCAGAAATACAATTCTAAATGATTGATTATCTGTAAAATCGGTACTAAGAATTGATAAATCAAAATTCCCGTCAATAAACAATTCAAGATCTATAAAGGTGTGGGCAAATACGTATTGTATAGTACCTTCCGGTAAAAAAAAGTTTTGTGGTATTTGACTCCAGGCATCTGCGGTAGTACCATCATCAAGATCTACAAGTCCATCAAACCTATATACCAGGACTGCATCCGCTTCGAAAACCTCAAAATTTGTTTCGTCCGCATAATTTATCAAAGCTCCAAATCTATTGTTTTCTGCATCAAAGCCAAAGTTGACCCCATCAACCTCTACCACTTGGCCTTGTATCCCCGGTTCTCCCTGTGGACCTTGTGGACCATCAAAACCATCAAAGCCTGGGGGTCCTTGCGGGCCTTCGCACGATACCGTAAATAAAATGAGCAATGCTCCAACTATAGTATTGTATTTATTCATAATTTTTGATTTTTGATTTGTCTTCATTGTATTTGTTTTTTTGTTAAAATCAAAAAGCATTCCATTTTTATGTAACGTTGATTTTATTTTTAAACCGAGTTACGAAAATCGGATTCTTGGTCAAAGATGTATTATATTGTAGGCGTTAAACCAACTTATATGTCCAAAGTAGTAGCCCATAGTCTTTTTACTGAATTCGATATCAATCTTTTTAAGGGAGGAAAACATTTTAGACTTTATGAAAAATTGGGTTCTCACCTAATGGAGGTTGATGGAGTTAAAGGGACTTATTTTGCCGTTTGGGCACCTTCGGCAAAATCTGTAGCTGTAATGGGGGACTTTAATTTTTGGAACGGCGAGGCACATCAATTGTATGTTCGCTGGGATGAAAGTGGAATATGGGAGGGTTTTGTTCCAGGCGTAGATAAGGGTACTAAGTATAAATATAAAATTCAATCGAACAATAATGATATCTGGACCGAAAAGGCAGATCCATTTGGCCGATATTGCGAAGTTCCCCCCAATACTGCATCTGTGGTGTGGGATGGACCATATGATTGGAAGGACGAAGAATGGTTGAAATCAAGAGAATCACATAACGCCTTGGACAGGCCCTATTCGGTCTATGAGGTGCATTTAGGTTCTTGGAAAAAGAAAAATGGTTGGGAGTCGCTTTCTTATATAGAATTGGCAGATGAGCTTGTAGCTTATGTTGATGATATGGGTTTTACCCATGTAGAGTTTATGCCGATAATGGAATATCCTTATGATCCATCTTGGGGATATCAATTGACAGGTTATTTTGCTCCAACATCCCGGTTTGGTAAACCAGAGGATTTTAAAATGCTAGTCGATAAATTTCATGAAAAAAAAATAGGGGTGATCTTGGATTGGGTACCATCCCATTTTCCTGAAGATGCCCACGGTCTCGGTTTTTTTGATGGGTCGCACCTGTACGAACACCCAGATAGAAAAAGAGGGTATCATCCTGATTGGAAAAGTCTTATTTTCAACTACGGAAGAAATGAAGTAAGGGCATTTTTAATAAGCAATGCCATTTTTTGGCTAGATCAATTCCATATAGATGGACTTCGTGTTGATGCCGTAGCTTCCATGCTATATCTGGATTATTCCCGTGAAGACGGAGAATGGGAACCTAATATGTATGGAAACAATGAGAATTTGGAAGCCATGTCATTTATAAGGGAAATGAACCAAGAAGTATATGCCAGTTTCAATGGTGTACAAACTATAGCAGAAGAATCCACGGCTTTTACAGGTGTTTCAAAACCAGTACATTACGGAGGACTGGGGTTTGGTATGAAATGGATGATGGGATGGATGCACGATACACTGGAATTTTTCAAGAAGGAACCTATCCATCGTTCGTTTGACTTGAATATGCTAACATTTGGAATGACCTACGCGTTTACTGAAAACTTTATGTTGCCTTTCTCCCATGATGAGGTGGTTTATGGCAAACAATCCCTTTTGTATAGAATGCCAGGTGATGAATGGCAACGTTTTGCAAACTTAAGATTACTTTTTGGATACATGTTTACCCATCCTGGCGGAAATTTACTTTTTATGGGAGGAGAATTTGGACAATCTTCAGAATGGAATTTTCAAGAAAGCTTGGATTGGCATTTAACACAATACGATTTCCATTCGGGAATTCAAGAAGTCGTGAAGGATTTGAACAAAGTGTACAAAAACAATCCTGCACTTTATGAAAAGCAGTTTAGTCCGGAAGGATTTCAATGGATCGAATACAATGATCAGGAAAACACAGTGTTGACCTATATTAGAAAAGGCCACGACCCCAAAAATGATTTAATAGTTGCCTGTAATTTTACGCCCGTACCCAGAGAAAACTATAGAGTAGGTGTGCCTAAGACCACTCAGTTAAAATTACTTTTTAATAGTGATGATAGTAAATATAATGGTAGTGGAAAAGGTAAAAAGACGATAAAACCTTCAGCCAAGGAATGGAATGGCCATAAACACTCAGTTTTAATGACGCTACCTCCTTTAAGTGTAGTGATTTACCGATAAAAGTTTTACTAAAACGTTATAGTTGAGTTGTTCAAAACATCTTTTTAATATCTCGTGTTAATGTCTTTCTTTTGTTAGACTCAATCACGCAAAGATGATCACCAACACAGAAATTGAAAAAAGGGGGAACCAATACCCAGACCATATAGTCGATTTTAAGCACGAAAGCGATAAATTTTATTTTACGACCCACAACGGGGTTATTTTGGAGTTGACCATATTGCGGGATAGCATGATCCGTTTTAGATATGCAACGGAACATGTTTTTGAACCTGATTTTTCCTATGCGATCAGTGACGATGTAAATCTTGGCTATAACGAACTCGAAGTAATAGAAGAAATTGCGGAGTATATCATTACTACTTCAAAAATCAAAATATACATTAATAAGTCCAACCTAAAGGTGCATATTTTTGATATGGAAAATGCACTTATCATGGAAGATGAATTGGGTTTTCATTGGGAGGAGAATTATGCATATGGTGGCAATATCGTTAAAATGGGAAAGATTTGTCATTCCGGCGAAAGCTATTATGGTATGGGCGACAAAGCTTCACATACAAATTTAAAAGGCAAGCGTGTAAATAACTGGGTCACTGATTCTTATGCTTATGGTAAAGATCAAGAACCCTTGTACAAATCCATTCCCTTCTACGTAGGACTCAAGGAAAATATTGCTTACGGAGTATTCTTTGATAATTCCTTTAGTACCTATTTTGATTTTGCCAATGAAAAACGAAACGTAACGAGTTTTTGGGCCGATGGGGGAGAGATGAACTATTACTTCTTTTATGGTCCGGAAATGAGCAAAGTTGTTGAATCTTATACCGATTTGACAGGTGTTCCAGAATTACCGCCATTATGGGCCTTAGGTTTTCATCAATCCAAATGGAGTTATTTTCCTGAAAGCAAGGTAAAGGAAATTGCATCGACCTTCAGAAAGCTTCAGATTCCATGTGATGCCATTTATTTGGATATTGATTATATGGATGGTTTCCGATGCTTTACATGGGATGAACAGCGTTTTCCAAATCCAAAGAAAATGATAGAAGAGCTGGAAGAAGACGGTTTTAAGACCATAACCATGATAGACCCAGGAATAAAAATCGATAGGGAGTATTGGGTTTATCAACAAGCAATGGAAAATGGGTTTTTCTGTCGCCGTGCAGATGGACCGCATTTTAAGGGAAAAGTATGGCCAGGAGAATGTAAATTTCCAGATTTCACGGATCCTGAGGTACGTGAATGGTGGGCCGGTCTTTATAAAGAAATGATCGCAGATGTTGGTGTCCATGGAGTTTGGAACGATATGAACGAACCTGCAGTGATGGAAGTTCCTTCAAAAACTGCAAATCTTGATGTAAGACATAATTATGATGGACATCCGTGTAGCCACAGAAAGGCACATAATGTTTATGGAATGCAAATGGTAAGGGCAACTTACGATGGGATAAAAAAATATACATTTCCCAAACGCCCATTTGTATTGACACGTGCTGCTTATTCAGGTACACAGCGTTATGCATCCACTTGGACAGGTGACAATGTCGCAACTTGGGAACACCTTTGGATTGCCAATGTTCAGATGCAACGTATGTGCATGAGCGGATATTCTTTTGTTGGTTCTGATATAGGCGGTTTTGCCGAACAGCCCAATGGTGAATTATTTGCACGCTGGATGCAACTTGCCATTTTCCACCCCTTTTGTAGGGTGCATTCCAGCGGTGATCACGGTGATCAAGAACCTTGGTCTTTTGGGGAAGAGATAACTGAAATCGTGAAAAAATATATTGAGCTCAGATACCAATTGCTACCATATTTGTATACCATGTTCTATAAATACATTAAAAATGGACTGCCCATGTTGCAATCATTGGTTTTCTACGATCAAAAAGATACGCAGACCCATTTTAGGACAGACGAGTTTTTATTTGGAGAACAACTATTGGTATGTCCGGTACAGGAACCCAATGCACAGGGCAGAAGAATGTATTTTCCCCAGGGAAAATGGTATAACTACTGGACTGACGAAGTGGTTTCCGGCGGAGTTGAAAAATGGGTGGCTGCGGAAATAGAGACCATCCCTTTGTTTGTTAGGGAAGGAGCTATGGTACCAAAATATCCTGTTCAGCAGTATGTTGGCGAAAAAGAAATCAAAGAATTAGGTATAGATGTCTATTATAAAGATGGGGTTGAAAACTCAAGTGTTTATGAAGACCAACAAGACGGTTACGATTATAAAAAAGGTCGTTATAGTTTAAGGAGGTTTAGATTACGGGGGAAAGAAAATCAATTGATTATACAACAGTTCAAGGATGGAAACTTTACTACACCCTACGAAAAATTCAAGCTTACTTTTCATGGCCTGCCGTTTACCATAAGTACGGTACAATTGGATAATGAAGTTGTTAACAATACTGATATAAAGTTAAACGGCAACAATATTATTGAAATCAGCAAAGATTTTACTGAATTGCACATCATAGGAAAATAATTTTTTTGTACATTACTTTTTCATAAATATTGAACAAAACATGAAGAAATTTATTCTGATAGCAGTAGTCTTTTTGATGGTTACTGCATGTAAAACAAACCCATTTACAGGAAAAAGCACACTTAATTTTTACCCAAACAGCCAAATTTTTCCCATGGCTTTTGCCCAATATGACCAGTTCTTAACAGAGAACAATGTTGTAACAGGCACTTCAGAAGCACAAATGATCACTAATGTTGGGCAGCGTATATCATCTGCGGCTGAACGCTGGTTGAACTCCAATGGATATGCTGGCTACCTAAAAGATTATAAATGGGAATATAATTTGGTCAAAGACGAAACCGTAAATGCATGGTGTATGCCAGGTGGCAAAATTGTCTTTTATACAGGGATTCTACCCATATGTCAAGGAGAAACAGGCGTGGCCGTGGTAATGGGACATGAAGTTGCACATGCTTTGGCAGATCATGGAGCTCAAAGAATGAGTGCGGGCACATTACAGCAAATCGGTGCTGTTGCAGGTAACGTGGCCATTAAAGATCCACAAAAACGAAACATGTTCAATCAGGCTTATGGCATTGGTTCATCACTGGGAGTTATGTTGCCCTTTAGTAGAAGCCATGAGACCGAAGCCGATAGAATTGGATTGCAGATTATGGCCATTGCAGGATATAATCCTGATGAGGCAGCAGACCTTTGGAGAAGAATGAAAGCTAAATCCGGCGGACAGGCTCCACCGGAATTTATGAGCACTCACCCTTCCAACGATACTAGAATAAGAAATTTAACAGCTTGGGCCCCTGCTGCAAAACAAGAAGCAGCAAAGTACGGTGTAACATCCTTTGAATAAATAGTTGAGCACAAATAAACAAAATGTCACTTCAAGTCCTTAGAACAGGATTTGTTAGTGACATTTTTTATTTTGAAAAATATGGCACGAGTACTTGCAATGAAGGGAAATAAAAAGTTGTTGAATGCTTGGGCATTTTATGATTGGGCCAATTCCGTGTACAGCTTGGTTATTTCGTCTGCTATTTTCCCCATTTTTTATGGAGCATTGTTCAGGGTTGCTGAAATTGAAAAAGTTACCCTTTTTGGAGGTGAAATCGCCAGAGCTCCTTTAATAAGCTATGTCACTTCCCTTGCTTTTGTCTTTATAGCAATCATAACGCCTCTCGTTTCGGGAATTGCGGATTATTTGGGAAACAAGAAAATTTTTCTAAAATTCTTTTGCTATTTGGGTGCGCTATCATGTATTGGGTTGTATTGGTTTTCCTTGGAAAATATCTATTTTGGGCTGGTATGTTATTTCTTTGGACTGGTCGGATTTTGGGTAAGTTTTGCAATCAACAACTCGTATTTACCGGACATTGCATTTCCGGAACAACAAGACCGTGTAAGTGCAAAAGGATTTTCTTTGGGTTACGTTGGAAGTGTGATTCTTTTGTTGTTCAATCTGGCAATGGTCATGCAACCTGCCATTTTTGGGATATCGGACAGCGGAGGAGAAGTTGCTGAAATAAAAGCGATGAAATATTCATTTATTACTGTAGGAATCTGGTGGATAGTTTTTAGCCAATATACATTTACCATTTTGCCTAAAGGGTACAAAAAAGAAGGAGAACGTACTAACATTGTTTTAAATGGATTTAGGGAATTAAAAAGTGTTTGGAGGCAATTAGGAACCGAAATTCGATTAAAGCGTTATTTGGGAGCTTTCTTTATCTATAGTATGGCCGTGCAGACTATAATGTTGATTGCTACATATTTTGGAGAAGAAGAAATCAATTGGGGCTCGGATAGTGAACGTACAACAGGGTTGATCATTAGTATTTTGCTTATCCAGGTAGTTGCAATCTTTGGAGCTACGGCCACTGCCTATGCTTCTAAGATTTTGGGAAACATAAAAACTTTGATCTTTATTAATATTTTCTGGATATTACTTTGCGTATATGCCTATTTCCTTCAGACGCCAACGGATTTTTACATTGCTGCTGGCTTGGTGGGTGTAGTCATGGGCGGAATACAGGCCTTGTCTCGTTCAACCTATTCCAAATTTTAACCAGATACCACAGATACGACATCGTTTTTTAGTTTCTATGATGTTGCCGAAAAAATAGGTATCGTAATAGGAACTTTTCTTTACGGTGCTGTTGCACAAATTACTGGTAGTATGCGGGATAGCACAATTTTTTTGGGATTGTTTTTTTTGATTGGGGTACTCTTATTGTCAAGGGTTGAAAAACAAAATAAAATTACCTAATTGTATAAATACTTTTTTCCACTTAGAATGTCTGTTGAAAAATATTGGTACAATAATAAAAATCCCGGACTCTAGAGTCCGGGATTTTGAGTTTTGATTGATGATGATTTGTTTTTTGATTGATAATACGTATTCAATTAATCTTTGGATATATCTCCTGAACCCGAAGATTTAGTATCTATTTTCCCAGGATTTCCACGATAACTTATATCACCCGAACCAGAGACCCTGGCAGTTATACTTTGATTGGCGGTTACTTTGATGTCTGCTGAACCTGATACTTGTGCTTTTACGTGATCAGCTTCAAGACCATACGCTTTAATATCACCAGAACCTGAAACCTGAACCTCTAAATCAACAGTTTTTCCATCTAGATTAATATCGCCCGATCCAGACATGGTAGCTTCAACACTCTTTGCTTCAATCGAAAGTGTAATATCACCTGAACCGGAAATTCTGGTTTTGAAACTATCCGACCTTAAAGTTGTTTTTCCAACAATATCTCCAGAACCTGATAGAGTTACTGCATTTATCGTTTCTATCGGCACAGTAATATAGATACCATTTCTCCAATCGGTTGGTTTAAGGTTTACACCCTTTTCCACCTTTATGACCAATTTGCCATCCTTTACTTCTGTCTTAATATATTCCAATAGGTTTGATTCCCCTTTAAGTGTTAGTTCGCCTTCCTTGCCATCCACAAGCTCAACATCGAACCAACCGGCCAGGGCGACCTGGTCATAACTTCCTACGGAACGTTCTATGGTTGTTACATTGCCATTTCCTTTAACTCTTTTGCCCCATTGAGCATTAGTAATAGCTACCATTGATAGCGCCAATCCCAAAGTGATTATTTTTTTCATAGTTGTATTTTAATTGTTGTTTTTGATTGTTATTAATTCTGATAAAAAGTTATTCCACCATATTCGCTGTTGATGTTCACGGTATTCCCGGAATTTTTCTTTCCGTAATATCCCTTATAGTATTTTTCGCTTGACTTTTCTTTACTTATACTTATTTCAAAATCATCCTTCCCACTCACACCTGCATACTCTGCGTATATCTCAAAATCGAAATAATATGTTGGACTGTACCCAATCTTTATTCCCGTATAATCTGTTTTAATATTGATATTTCCCGCATCAGATGCTACCTCACTTATTTTAAGCGATCCATAGTCTGATGTAACAGAAACATTCCCATGTACCTTTCCTAATTTTACACCGATATAGTCTCCGTTTCCATTTACGTTTTGGACTTCGCCTACTTCAATAGATCCATAATCACTGGCATAATCCAAATTTTCCATTTCCTTGATTACGGCATTGGTATAATCTGCCCTTATGGTAAGATTACCTGCTTTTTCAACTGTAAAACCTGAATAATCTGCTATAATTTCGGCACTATTTATGTATTCAAATGTAGAACGCGATGTATAATCAAAGCGAAGCTCGTTATTTCGTCCTCGTAGCTCTCCAATATCGATTTTACCGTAATCACAGTTTATTTTGGCATGTCCGTCAATTCTATCTAGATAAATATTTCCGTAATCATTGCTGAGAGTTACGTTGTTTTTTACGGGAACTTTAATCGTATAGTTCACCTGCACGTTCACATTGTTTCGCTTTCCCCATTTCCAGCCCCAACTATTGTTTCGGTTCCCAAAACGGGTTATGGCAGAAACTAGACTGTTTGTGGCTTCAAAATCCACATCAATTTCTTGTAAACGTTCTAACACCTTTTCTTCATTGTTGCCATTGGTTTTAATGTGAACCTCTATCACAATTCTATTTTCGTTCCATGAGGTCACATTTAGGTTTCCGTAGCTGTTCTTGACTTTAAAAATAGCATCGGCATTAACATTGAACTCTTTTTTAATGGTTTTTTCTTTTGAATACTTTCCACCCATTTTTCCAGTGCCTGCGGTTATGGCAAACGGAACAATGGCCAATATTAATAGGATATATTTATATAGTAATGTTTTCATCATTATAAGATTTTAAATTTTTAATATTCTCGACACTGGTCAATACTTCCTGTAAAAGGTCGATTCTAGTTTGAAAATTGGTAATCATTGCATTCAATATAAGTTTGCTGTTGCCACCATTTAATAGCTCTTTTTCAAGAGCTTTGTAATCACTTTCAAGTTTCTTCAACTGCGACAATGTGTCATCGACCAATTTTGCTGTGGCCGGAGATTTCTCATTCTTGAGAAGTTGTACTTGTACTTCTATAAGACTGGCAAAATAAGATTCCGTTCTTGAAACTTCTGGCGAAATCTCCACGACCTGTCTTCTTACACTTTGCTCAGTATTGAACAATTGTATTCCGATCATACATATTAATACAATCGATGCTGCAATTGACAATGGTCTCCACCAAGTGAATTTGTTCCTCTTTATTGGAACGACTCCATTGCTTTGATTCAATTTTTCCAAAAACCGCTCCCGGTGTCCATTTATTGGCTCTTCAAAATCAAACTTATCTTGGAGCTTTTTAAACAGTTCTTCTAAATTTTCATTGCTCATAATCCAACATTTGCGTTCAACTTCCTTCTTAGACTCTCTTTGGCTCTGGAAACTGTAGTTCTACAATTTGCGTAGCTTATATTCATTATTTCACTGATTTCTTCGTAATCATAACCTTCAATTAGATGTAAGGTCAAAGAAATTCTGTAATTATCTTTTAAATTTTTCATGGTTTCCATCACTTTTTGAGCCTTCAGTTCAGTGTAACCATTGTGATTCAAAGAAACTCCATCATTATCTTCGACCTTGTACAGTACTTCATCCAAATCCACGGCTTTGGCCTTCTTTTGTTTTTTGTAATGATAGATACTGTTGTTTATCACAATTCGCTTTAACCAAGCTCCAAAGGTAACATCGCCTTTAAACGTATGCAGTTTCGTAAACGCGTTCAAAAACGATTCTTGCATTACATCTTCGGCCTCCGCAGAGTTCTTTACAATTCTAAAAGATATGTTGTACATAGCTTTATAGTACCTATTGTAAATTTCCATTTGCGCACTTTGTTTTCCTTTTAAACAAGATTGAAGCAGTGCATCAGTATGTTCATTTTGGTGGCTCAAAAAATGAATGGTTTGTCTTATAGATTGATGAAATTATCAATTGTTACACTTTTTTCTAAAATTTTATTTTTCAATGGCATAAGAATTGCCCTTAAACAGGTGAAATAGAACCCAGACCTCTTTATGGTACTTGATTTAAAGAGCTTTATAGGTGATTGGGTTTAATTATAAACTGAAGATATAGGTCTTTTGTGACAAAATGACCGAAATACATACTATGGGAGAAATAAAAATTTCAACTTTTGACAATATTTCACTCCAAGGTCTGGATGAAGATGCTGAATTAATACCATTATTGACACCGGAAGACGAAGAAGAAATGAACAGGGAAGATCTTCCTGAAACATTGCCTGTACTGCCTTTACGGAATACGGTGCTTTTTCCCGGTGTGGTAATTCCTATCACCGCTGGGAGGGATAAATCCATAAATCTGATTAAAGATGCCAATAATGGAAGCAAAACCATTGGTGTGGTATCCCAAAAAGATGAGGAAACAGAAAACCCGGGTGTAAAGGATATAAATACATTGGGCACTGTAGCAAGAATCTTAAGAGTACTACAAATGCCGGATGGCAATACCACCGTAATAATACAGGGTAAAAAGCGATTTGAAATTGCTGAAATAGTAACGGAGAAGCCTTATTTTACCGCAACAGTAAAAGAAGCTGCAGAAGAACGGCCCGATGAAAAGAACGAGGAATTTGGAGCAATAATCGATTCTATTAAAGAGTTGGCCTTTAAAATTATAAAGGACAATCCCAATATTCCCAGTGAAGCAACTTTTGCTATAAAGAATATACAGAGCAATTCATTTCTTATCAATTTTGTCTCCTCTAATCTTAACTTGAGCGTGGCCGAAAAACAAAAGCTGTTGGAGATTCCCAACCTACAAGAGCGTGCGCTGACCACTTTGAAGTTTATGAATATGGAACTTCAGAAGTTGGAATTGAAGAATGATATTCAGTCCAAGGTTCGCAGCGATATGGACCAACAGCAAAGAGAATATTTCTTGCATCAACAAATGAAGACTATCCAAGAAGAATTGGGCGGTATTTCTTATGAGGAAGAAGTGGATGAGATGCGCGTTAAAGCGAAAAAGAAAAAATGGAACAAAAAGGTAAAGGAGCATTTTGGGCGTGAGCTTGCTAAAATGCAGCGCATGAATCCTCAGGTAGCCGAATATTCAATCCAACGTAATTATTTGGACTTGATTTTAGATTTGCCTTGGAACGAATACTCAAAGGACAAGTTCGATTTAAAACGTGCCCAAAGAATTTTGGATCGAGACCATTACGGTCTTGAAGATGTTAAACGAAGAATCATAGAGTACCTTGCGGTTTTGAAACTTCGGAATGACATGAAATCACCAATACTATGTCTTTACGGACCTCCAGGGGTAGGTAAAACATCTTTGGGTAAATCCGTTGCCGAAGCATTGGGAAGGGAATATGTCCGTATGTCCCTAGGGGGCTTGCGCGATGAAGCTGAAATAAGGGGACATCGTAAAACATATATTGGTGCCATGCCCGGTAGAATCATCCAAAGTTTAAAAAAAGCGGGTACTTCCAATCCAGTTTTTATATTGGACGAGATTGATAAGCTTTCCAACAGCCATCAAGGCGACCCTTCTTCTGCCATGTTGGAAGTTTTGGATCCTGAGCAGAATAGTGAGTTTCATGACAATTTCTTGGAAATGGGTTATGACCTTTCCAAAGTAATGTTCATTGCCACTGCAAATAATTTGGGAAGCATTCAGCCTGCATTGCGCGATCGCATGGAAATCATAAATGTAACGGGATATACCATTGAAGAAAAGGTAGAGATTGCCAAAAAGCATTTATTGCCCAAACAATTGAAGGAACATGGTCTTTCCAGTAAAGATTTGAGAATAGGAAAACCACAACTGGAAAAAATTGTAGAGGGATATACAAGGGAGTCCGGGGTGCGAAGTCTTGAAAAGCAACTGGCAAAAATGGTGCGTTACGCCGCTAAAAATATTGCGATCGAAGATGATTATAACATTAAGATCAGTAATGAAGACGTAGAAAAAATACTAGGTCCGGCAAGATTGGAACGGGATAAATATGAGAACAATGATGTTGCAGGAGTAGTTACGGGCTTAGCATGGACCAGTGTTGGTGGAGATATCTTATTCATAGAATCGATTTTATCCAAAGGGAAAGGAAACCTGAACATTACAGGAAACCTGGGCAAGGTGATGAAAGAATCCGCTACGATAGCCATGGAGTACATTAAATCCAATTCGGTTACCTTCAATATTGATCCGGAAGTTTTCGATAATTATAATGTTCATATTCACGTGCCCGAAGGCGCAACGCCAAAAGATGGTCCTAGTGCTGGAATAACCATGCTCACGTCATTGGTTTCACTTTTTACTCAAAGAAAGGTTAAAAAGAGCCTGGCAATGACGGGAGAAATTACACTGCGTGGAAAAGTTTTGCCCGTTGGGGGAATAAAAGAGAAGATTTTGGCAGCCAAACGTGCTCGAATCAAGGAGATTATCCTTTGTGAAGAAAATAGAAGGGACATTCAAGAAATCAAGGAAGATTATTTAAAGGGGCTTACTTTCCACTATGTTTCGGATATGAGTGAGGTAATAGACATTGCCATTACAAACAGAAAGGTAAAAAATGCCAAAAAACTTTAGTTCTCCAATTGGTATAACTGGTCATTTCTAGGTAATTTTATTCAATGCAAAAAATTACCATAGCTATAGACGGATATTCCTCTACAGGGAAGAGTACTTTGGCAAAACGTTTGGCCACTGCACTAGATTATGTCTATGTGGATACAGGTGCCATGTACCGGGCGGTCACATTATATGCCCTTACCAACAAGTTCATTGGAAATAGTGAAGACATAGCTTCTCTAATCGCGGAATTACCTAATATTGATTTAAAATTTGTTCCGAACAATACTCTTGGAAAATCTGAAATGTTCCTAAATGGTGAAAATGTAGAAAAGGAAATTAGAACAATGATGGTTTCCGAGCATGTGAGCAAAATCGCAGCAATTAAAGAAGTGAGGTGGCTGTTGGTAAATATGCAACAGCAAATGGGAAAAGAAAAAGGAATCGTTATGGATGGCAGGGATATAGGAACTGTCGTCTTTCCCGATGCAGAGCTGAAGATTTTTATGACCGCTTCGCCAAACACCCGGGCAACCAGAAGATATAAGGAATTGTTGGACAGGGGGGAAGAAGTAAGTTTTGAAGAAGTCTTGGAAAATGTTCAAAAAAGGGATTTTATAGACTCTACACGTGAAGAATCCCCTTTACGAAAAGCAGAAGATGCCATTGAATTTGATAATAGCGATATGGGGCTGGATGAGCAGTTTGGGCGTATTCATGATTATACACTTAGGGTTATAGCACAGCAGAATTGAAAAGCTGTGCCTTTGGTTTGCTAATACCGCTGAAGATATTGGTACTTAAGCTGTTTATACATTGTCATAAATAAATGCACTTGGACGCTTTTCAATTTTCAAACATTTTCAATATATCATTCAAATAGGTCCTGTTTCCATTGACCTCTCTAAAAGAATTATAATATTCATCTGAAATTAGCTGAAATCTATCAGCTTGTTTTGCTTCTGACCAGCCAGATTTTATTGCTTCAAAAGCATCTGGATTTTCCGTATGTAGGTTAGATAAAATATTGGAAATCATCTCTTGTTTTTCTAGGGAAAATTCTTTATTTACTAGTACAGGTCCTAACGGTATTTCATCTGAAACCCACAACAATTCGACCTTACCCTTAAGTGTTGAATCTACTTTTATTTGTTTATAGTATTCATTGCTCCCTATGGCACATAAATCCGCACCCCCGTTTATTAATTTTTCAAATGTTGAAGTATGGTTCCCCCCATATTTCACTGCTTTAAATTGAGATTCAGGAGAAGGAACACCAATTGAACTCAAAAAAAGTCTAGGAACCAGGTTACCCGAAGTAGATCCTTCTTTAACGAACATCATGGTCATTGTATCCGCGCTATCTTTAATTCTCGAATAATTTTTTATACTATCGTTATTGGTAAGCAATACAGTTTTATAATTGTCAACAGCATCCTTTTCAATATGCATATTAGCTATAGGAAGCATGTGTTCGTTATTTGATGCAAGTATTAAATATCCCAAAGTGTTGATAAGAGCGATGTCTACTTCATTCGACTTTATTGCTGTAATAAAAGACTCAACATCTGGGTAGCTAGTCATGGTAACTTTCTGTTGCAATCTGCTTTCAAATTCTTTTGATAATAGCTCTATATTATCTATTCTATCGTTGGTCGCATAGGTATAGGTAGCAAGTCTTATTGCTTCTTTATCTTGTTTACAACTGAAGAACAAGCATCCAAAAAATACAATCAAGAGTATAAAATTCTGATTTTCCTTCATGGCTATATTTCTTTTATAAATTAATTTCAAAGATATGTTAAGTTCATATTTTATGAGTAAAGATTTGTGTAGAATGGATGGGTGCACCTTTTGGTGTTATAATGTATTATCCCTAAAATATCCATAAACAAAAAAGACGCCAAAAAAGACGTCTTTTTATACTGAATTATGTCAGTTCGAGCGTAGTCAAAATCTATACAAATTATCTCGAACGCGCTTGATGTAACATCAAGATTAAATCTTAGGAATCACCAAAACCTGCTCAGGATGGATTACATCAGGATTGTTAAGGATATTGGTGTTTGCATCAAAAATTTTATTGTATTTCATGGCATCGCCATAATAGTGTTTTGCAATCTTGCTCAAAGACTCCCCACTTTTTACAACGTGTCTGTGATAGACAGATTCGTCGGCAACCGTAATATTGGCCTTGATATCAGAAGGTCTTTCACCGCCTATCTGCTTTATTTTATCCCATATAATATCTTTTTCATATTGGGTATTGGCTTCACCTTTAATTTTAAGAACGCCGCTATCCTCACTAACATCGCCATCCCTTATGCCCAATTGTTGGCCTAAATCCAAAACTGCTTGGTATTTTGCTTTTGCACTCATAATATATCTTAGTTAATAGTTAATAATTAGAAATTTCAAGATAAGTAAAAACAGAGATTTCGGCACTAAATTTTTTCAATACTTTGTTTTAAGAGTAGCAGCTAATGATAACCTTTGTGAATCAATAAATTAATTGTATTTTTGCACTCCTTTTTAACAAATATTCAAGAGGAAAAAGGGAATAAAAGACAAATAACATCTTCTGCGGTAATTGTTTAACTCTTGTAAATCCGTGGAATACAAATTTTAATCAGCACATGGCTGAAGAAAAAACAAACGTTGAAGTAGAAGAAACTACAACAGCAGTACAAGAAGTAAAAGAAGAAGTTCAAACCCAACAAGACCCTAAAGAGTATCTTGAAAATTTTGATTGGGAAAAGTACGAAGAAGGAATTGAGCGCGTAGACGATACAAAACTCAAGGAATTTGAAGCACTTGTAGAGGAAAATTTTGTGGATACCGCTGATGAAGAAGTGGTTGAAGGACAAGTAGTTCACATGACAGACCGCGAGGCTATCATTGATATCAATGCAAAGTCAGAAGGTGTTATTTCATTGAACGAGTTCCGTTACAACCCCGATCTTAAAGTTGGGGACAAAGTTGAGGTTCTTATAGATATCCGTGAGGATAAAACAGGACAACTGGTATTGTCTCACAGAAAGGCTAGAACAATTATGGCCTGGGACAGAGTTAATGCTGCCCATGACAAAGAAGAAATTGTTCAAGGTTTTGTAAAATGCAGAACAAAGGGAGGTATGATCGTTGATGTATTTGGAATCGAAGCATTCTTGCCAGGATCTCAAATAGACGTGAAACCCATCCGTGATTACGATCAGTACGTTGGCAAAACCATGGAATTCAAAGTGGTTAAGATTAACCATGAATTCAAAAATGTGGTTGTTTCGCACAAAGCGTTGATTGAAGCTGATATTGAAGAGCAGAAAAAAGAAATCATCGGTCAGTTGGAAAAAGGCCAAGTATTGGAAGGTATTGTTAAGAACATTACCTCTTACGGTGTCTTTATTGATCTTGGTGGTGTTGATGGATTAATACACATTACAGACCTTTCCTGGAGCAGAATCAACCATCCAAATGAAGTGGTTGAACTAGACCAGAAAATGAATGTTGTTATTCTTGATTTTGATGATAACAAATCAAGAATTCAATTGGGTCTTAAGCAATTGGAAAAACATCCTTGGGATGCCTTGGGTGATGAAATAAAAATTGGTGATAAGGTTAAAGGTAAAGTAGTTGTTATTGCAGATTACGGTGCCTTTATAGAAGTTGCCGAAGGTGTTGAAGGATTGATTCACGTTTCTGAAATGTCATGGTCTACACACTTGCGATCTGCTCAGGATTTTGTTAGCGTAGGTGATGAGGTTGAAGCAGTTGTTTTGACTTTGGACAGAGAAGATCGTAAAATGTCCTTGGGCATTAAGCAGTTGACTCCAGATCCATGGACAGATATTACATCTAAATACCCTGTAGGTTCCAAACATAAAGGAATTGTAAGAAACTTTACAAACTTTGGTGTTTTCGTAGAAATGGAAGAAGGAATCGATGGATTGATTTACATCTCCGACCTTTCTTGGACAAAGAAAATCAAGCACCCATCAGAATTTGTAACCGTTGGAGATACTTTGGAAGTAGAAGTCTTGGAATTGGATGTAGATGGACGTAAACTAAGTCTTGGCCATAAACAAACTACAGAAAACCCTTGGGATAAATATGCTAAGGAATTTGCGGAAGGAACTGTGCACAAAGCGGCAATTTCTGAAATCGTAGATAAAGGTGCTACTGTGGTCTTCAATGAAGATATCGTAGGTTTCGTACCTTCAAGACATATGGAGAAGGAAGATGGTAAAAAGCTTGGGAAAGGTGAAGAGGTCGATTTCAAGATTATTGAATTCAATAAAGACTTTAAACGAGTTGTTGCCAGTCATACCGCTATCTTTAGAGAGCAAGAGGAACGCAATGTGAGCACAGCTAAAAGAAAAGCTGCTGCAGCTGCAGATGAGTCTAAGACTACTCTTGGCGATGCAAATTCGCAGTTGCAAGCGTTGAAGGACAAAATGGAAGCTGATTCTAAAAAATAATCAGTTCCTATTGCATATTTTAGAAGCCCCGTCCATTTAAAGACGGGGCTTTTTATTTTAAAACCTTTTAAAGAATTGTTTACTTTTGTGGGCAATAGCGTTGGCAGCAAAGCATATGAGTCAAAGAGTACTTCTCACTTCAAAAGAAATCAACATTATATTGCACCGTTTGGCTTGCCAGCTTTTAGAAAATCATTTGGACTTTAATAATACTGCTCTGATTGGAATTCAGCCTAGGGGCGTATATCTAGCAGAACGGTTAACAAAAATTCTTCAAGAAGAATACAAGGTCAAAGCTATTGATTTAGGCTTTTTGGACATCACATTTTATCGTGATGATTTTGGAAGGTCGGACAAAACATTGAAGGCAAACACAACTAAAATCAACTTTTTGGTCGAGGACAGAAATGTGGTTTTTATTGACGATGTACTCTATACAGGAAGAAGCATAAGAGCGGCATTAACGGCCATTCAGTCTTTTGGGAGACCTTCGGACATTGAATTGTTGACCTTGATAGATAGAAGATTCAGTAGACATTTACCAATACAGCCCAATTATAGAGGACGTCAGGTAGATGCCATCAATGAAGAAAAAGTAAAGGTGATGTGGAAGGAAAATGACGGAAAGGATATTGTGTATTTAGTAAGCAAATAAATAAAAATGAGCGAATTAAGTGTCAATCACTTATTGGGAATAAAATATCTGAACAAAAAGGATATCGAGCTCATATTTGAAACTGCGGATCACTTTAAGGAGGTTATCAATCGCTCTATCAAAAAGGTTCCCACTCTTAGGGACATTACCATTGCCAACATTTTTTTTGAGAACAGTACGCGTACCAAACTTTCTTTTGAGTTAGCAGAAAAACGTTTATCCGCGGATGTAATCAATTTTTCGGCATCGCAATCCTCTGTCAAGAAAGGGGAGACATTGATTGACACGGTGAACAACATTCTATCAATGAAAGTGGACATGGTTGTCATGCGTCATCCTAATCCCGGTGCTGGAATTTTTCTTTCAAAACATGTAGAGGCATCTATTATAAATGCTGGCGACGGGGCTCATGAACATCCCACACAAGCTTTGTTGGATTCGTACTCCATACGTGAAAAATTAGGAAGCGTAAAGGGCAAAAATGTTGTTATTGTTGGCGATATTTTACATTCAAGAGTAGCATTATCAAATATATTTGCCCTAAAATTACAAGGGGCCAATGTAAAGGTCTGTGGACCAAGAACATTGATTCCAAAACATATAGAATCTCTGGGTATAGAAGTTGAAACTGATCTGCGAAAAGCCTTGGACTGGTGCGATGTTGCCAACATGCTCCGTGTACAGAACGAACGGATGGATATTAGCTATTTTCCATCAACACGGGAATACACCCAACAATTTGGAATCAACAAGAAACTATTGAACAGTTTGGATAAACAAATTATAATCATGCACCCAGGACCTATAAATAGGGGAGTGGAGATTACAAGCGATGTTGCAGATTCCAAACAGTCCATAATCTTGGAACAGGTAGAAAATGGAGTAGCCATTCGTATGGCTGTGATTTACTTGCTGGCATCAAAAATTTAAAGTATATGATTTTCGATAAGGAAGGTATAACGACAACAGTTTTTCAAGAGAACATATCAATTTCCACATTTTTGGAGAACTTTAAAAATGGATACTCCAAAATTAAAAATGATAATATTATTATCAATCTTTTTTCATTTGATAAGCTTACCAAGAACGATATTTTAGAATTTTTGACAGTCTCGAATGAACATAAAGTTTTGGGCAAATCTTTTGTTTTAGTAACCGATAAGGTTTCTTATGACGATATTCCAGAGGAAATTAGCCTAGTCCCATCAATACAAGAAGCAAAGGATATCATTGAAATGGAAGAAATAGAACGGGATTTGGGGATTTGATTAACAGTAGTCAGTAGTCAGTAGTCAGTATTCGGTGGTCAGTAGTCAGTAGTCAGTATTCGGTGGTCAGCATTCATCAGTTAGTTCTAATTTTTAAGTATGATAAATGTATAAATGAGCTTTTTAGAAACGTCCCTTAGAATTGTATTATTTACAATCATTCTTCCCAAGTGTCCTCAATTTTCCACTTTCAATTTTCCATCACGATGAAGTTGACCATTCTGGGATGTTATTCCGCAACTCCTCGCACATTTACAAATCCCACATCACAGGTTTTGGAAATAAGGAACCATCTTTTTTTGATTGATTGTGGAGAAGGAACCCAAGTACAATTGCGAAAAAATAAAATAAAGTTTTCCCAAATCAAGCATATTTTCATTTCGCATTTGCATGGAGATCATTTTTTTGGCCTACCAGGTCTAGTATCCACATTTAGATTGTTGGGAAGAGAGTCGGAGCTTCATATCTATGGCCCAAAGGGCATTAAAGAAGCAATAACGCTTTTACTTAAACTGGGAAATTCATGGACCAACTATCCCCTTGTTTTCCATGAACTCGATTCAAAAGAATCTGAGTTTATCTTTGAAGATGATAAAGTGGGTGTGCATACCATACCTTTAAAACACAGGGTCTACACCAATGGTTTTTTGTTTAAGGAGAAAGTAGCTCCCAGAAAATTGGATGTTGAGGCTGTAGCTGAATATAAAGTCGATAAAAGCCAATTCAATAATATTAAAGCTGGAGCAGACGTAGTTTTGGATAGCGGTGAAAGAATTATGAACAGCAAGCTTACCTTAGAGCCGCCATTGCCAAAAAGTTATGCCTTTTGTAGTGATACCGTATACAGTGAATCGATAATTCCCATAATTAAAAATGTGGATATGCTCTACCACGAATCTACGTTCTTGGAAACTGAATTGCATCTTTGTGAAAAAACAAAACATTCCACAGCAAAACAAGCAGCGCAGATAGCGAAGATGGCTAATGCAGGAAACCTTATTTTAGGACATTATTCAACGAGGTACAAGTCCATTGAGCTTTTTAGGGAAGAAGCCCTAAAGGTATTTCCAAATGTAGAACTTGCCGACGACGGTAAATCTTTTGAGCTTTAATATCAAACCTTCAAACTAAAGCGCATCAATCTTTCTATTCTCCATTCTTTTGCTGAAATTTGTGTATTTCTACAATAAATCATGCAAAAAGACCTTAGCAATTACCGAAAATCGTATGAAAAGAGCGAATTAATGGAAAATTCAATCAAGGAAAATCCATTGGAACAATTTCAAAAATGGTTTTATGAGGTTGAGTCCATGGATGGTTTGGATGAGCCCAATGCAATGACAGTTTCTACGATAGGATTGGACGGTTTCCCAAAAAATAGAGTGGTGTTGATGAAAAAGTTTACACACGAGGGCTTTATTTTTTATACCAATTATCAAAGCGAGAAAGGCAAAGCAATAGAAAGCGACCCTTCCGTTTGCCTTTCCTTTTTCTGGCCCAATTTAGAACGTCAAGTAATCATAAAAGGTAAGGCCGAAAAAATAGCGGAAAATTTGTCTGACGGTTACTTTGAATCAAGACCCGTGGGAAGCCAACTTGGCGCCATTGTATCCAATCAAAGTAGCATTATAGCATCAAGAAAAGTATTAGAAGAAAAACTGAATGAGTTGGAGACAAAATATCAGGATAGGGAGATTGAAAGGCCATCATATTGGGGCGGTTACTTGGTAAGACCAATTTCTTTGGAATTCTGGCAAGGTCGTCCCAACCGCTTGCACGATCGCATAAGATATACCCTTCAAAAGGACTTTAATTGGAAAATAGAACGTTTACAACCTTAAATATGTAACAGCATGAAAACTTTAATTTTGGTCAGACACGGAAAATCTTCTTGGGACTATGAAGTTTCGGACAAGGACAGACCCTTAAAAGAAAGGGGAATCAATGACGGTCATTTGGTTTCCACAGCATTTAAAAATAATGATATTAAAATTGATTTTGCTTTTTCCAGCCCTGCAAATAGAGCTTTTCACACTTCAATGATTTTTTTACGGAACATTACTTTTGATTTTAATAAATATCAAGTTCAGGAAGCACTTTACGATTTTTCTGGAGGTAGCGTGCAGGAGTTTGTCAAAAATTTGGACAATACAATGGACACTGTTATTATTTTTGGTCATAACCATGCCTTTACATCACTTGCAAATACATGGGGAGATCAGTATATTGATAATGTTCCCACAACTGGATTGGTACAAATTAAATTTGATGTTTCAAAATGGGATGAACTTACAAAAGGAACGACAGAACAGACTATCTTCCCAAAATACTTAAAATAATAAATGATCAAGCTAAAGAACGAATACGTCAATAGAGAAATAAGTTGGTTACATTTTAATGCCAGGGTGCTTCAAGAAAGTGCGGACAGTAATGTACCGTTAATTGATAGATTAAGGTTCTTAGGTATTTTCAGCAATAATCTTGACGAGTTTTTTAAGGTCAGGTATGCAACGGTTAAACGTATCGTTGATGCTGGTAAGACCGGTAAAAGTGTGCTTGGGGGTGAAAAGGCAAAAGACCTTTTGGAAGAGATTACCAAAATCGTAATTGCCCAACAAGCAAGAAGTCTAGAAATCCTAAATAGTATTGAAGAAGAGCTGAAGGAAGAAAATATTTTCATTATTGATGAAAATGAAGTGGATGAAGACCAAGCTGAATTCATAAGGGAGTATTTCTTCAAGAAAGTGAATCAAGAGTTGATGACCATTATCCTCAACGACCTTACTGAATTTCCTTTACTTAAAGACACAGCTGCCTATTTGGCCGTTAAAATGGTGATGGTAGATAATAATGCATCAAGTAATTATGGAAATAACAGATATGCATTGATAGAAATTCCGAAAGGGATAGACCGTTTTATCGTTCTTCCAAAACAGGGAGAAAAAAACTATATTATTCTTTTAGATGATTTGATTCGATTTTGCCTTGATAGCGTTTTCACCATGTTTGAATTCAAGTCGATTACGGCGCATATGATCAAAATTACACGTGATGCCGAATTGGATATCGACAATGATTTGACCAAAAGTTTTATAGAAAAGATTTCATCGAGCGTAGAAGATAGAAAAGTAAGTGATCCTGTTCGTTTTGTTTACGATAAAAATATAGATAAGGATACCCTCCAGTTCCTAAAGGAAAAAATGAACATTATAGATACGGATAGTGTTATTCCAGGTGGAAAATACCATAATAGAAGAGATTATATGGGCTTTCCAAGTCTGGGCAGGGATGATTTGATGTATACCAAAATTGAACCACTCCAAGTAAAGGGTTTGAGTATGACAGGGAGTCTCTTGGAGATGATAGGCCAGAAAGACCATTTGATTTATACTCCATACCACACTTTTACCTATGTGACAAAATTTTTAAGGGAAGCTGCATTGGATCCAAAGGTTCGCGCAATAAAGATTACAGTATATCGCTTGGCCAATGATAGTCAAATAGCTTCTGCATTGATAAATGCGGTCAAAAACGGGAAACAGGTAACTGTACAAATAGAGTTACAGGCCAGATTTGATGAGCAAGCCAATATTATGTATGCCAATCAATTACAGGCCGAAGGAATTAATTTGATATTTGGAGTACCGGGACTCAAGGTTCACAGTAAGATTTGCTTAATAGAGCGAGAAGAAACAGAGGGCCTCAAAAGATATGGTTTTATAAGTACGGGCAATTTCAACGAATCGACTGCAAAAATTTATACAGATTACACATTGTTTACCGCGCATGAAGGTATTTTGAAAGAAATGAGCAGGGTATTTGAGTTTTTTGAGACCAATTATAAAATTCATAAATACAAGCATCTAATTGTGTCGCCCCATTACACAAAATCTTCTTTCTTAAAGCTAATAAACGATGAAATTGAGAATGCGGAAGCAGGTAGAGAAGCATATATAGGTATAAAGATGAACAGTTTAACATCATATAAAATGGTTGATAAACTGTATGAGGCGAGTAGGGCAGGAGTGAAAATACAATTGATTATAAGAGGAGTATGCTGTCTAATTCCCGGTGTTGAAGATATGAGTGAGAATATTGAGGCAATCAGCATTGTGGATAAATTCTTGGAACATCCCAGACTTTTCATTTTTGGGAATCAGGGAAATCCAAAAGTTTATATTTCATCTGCAGATTGGATGACAAGAAATCTAGATTTTAGGGTGGAAGTAGGTTGCCCCATTTATGACCCTGATGTTAAACAAGAGCTACTGGATACTTTCCATATATCTTGGCAGGACAACATGAAGGCACGAATTTTTTCGAAAAATCAGGATAATGCTTATAGAAAAAAAGATGTGGATAATCCCAAATTGAGATCTCAGTTTGCACTTTATGATTATTATAAACAAAAGCTCGAATCTTAAATATTGTTCAATTGGTCATACGGAAATTTGCTGCCATCGACATTGGCTCCAATGCAATTAGATTGCTCATAAACAATGTAATTGAGCAACCAAACAAACCAACCATTTTTAAAAAGAGCGAATTGGTTCGTGTGCCAATCCGCTTGGGCGAAGACTCCTTTATAGTTGGGGAAATATCACAAAGAAATATAGAGAGATTAAAAAAAGCCATGCAATCCTTTGATTTGTTGATGCAAGTCTACGGAGTTGAAAAATATATGGCCTGTGCTACATCTGCATTGCGTGAGGCGAATAACGGTCAAGAAGTAATTGAAGATATCTTCAAGGATTCTGGAATCAAAATTGACATAATCGATGGAAAAAAGGAAGCATCAATTATAGCGTCCACTGATTTGAAAGATTTGATTAAGGAAGAGAAAACCTATTTATATGTGGATGTTGGTGGAGGCAGTACAGAATTTACCATTTTTGAAGAAGGTAAACTTTTAACTTCCAAATCCTTTAAAATTGGCACAGTAAGGATGTTGAACGATTTGGTCAAAGATGCTGTTTGGGATGAAATAAAAGTGTGGATCGGGTCTAGTCTTAATAAAGATGATAAGGTAGAAATTATAGGCTCTGGTGGAAATATCAATAAACTGCATAAAATGTCCGGGAGAAAAATGGGTCAACCACTGTCCTTTATTTGGTTAAATGCCCAATACCATTTTTTGAACAGTATGGACTATGACGACAGAATCTCAGAATTGGGACTTAATCAAGATAGAGCTGATGTAATTATTCCTGCCGCCAAGATTTTTCTATCTGCTGCTAAATGGAGCGGAGCTAAAAAAATCCATGTTCCAAAAATAGGATTGACAGATGGTATGATTAAAACACTTTATTATCAATAAAATCAGCCATGCATAGTTTCTTTTTTACCTAAATGCTGCATCAATGTAGCCTCATGGTCTAAAAGCTGTTGCCATTTTCTGTCCACTTCTTTTCTTTCTCCGTATTTACGGGCAAATTTTAAAAACATAGTATAGTGATTGGCTTCACTTACCATTAATTTACCATAAAAATCCGCTAGGTCCTTATCTGCTATCTCTTCGGAAAGCAATCTAAACCTTTCACAACTTCTAGCCTCGATTAAAGCAGCGTACAAAAGCTTATGAACAAGATGTGTTTCTCGACTTCCACCTTTTGGGAAAAATTTCATCAATTGCAAAACATATTCATCTTTACGTTCTCGTCCCAAAACCCAACCACGGTTTAATATTTTGTCATGGACCATATTAAAATGCCCCATTTCTTCCCTGGCTAAAGCAGTCATTTCTTTGACTAAATCTGATTTTTCCGGAAAACCGATGATGAGCGAAATGGCCATACTCGCAGCTTTCTGTTCACAGTAAGCATGATCTGTAAGGATTTCCTCAATATTTTTTTCAACGATATTGACCCATCTTGGGTCCGTAGGTAATTTTAGTCCGAGCATTTTTGTATTTATTGAATAAATCTAATGCGGCAAAGATAAAAGGATTGCACTTAAAGTTTGGTTATTTGTAAACGCAGCAATATAAAATAGGTATTAAAAATCCAAATCAAACTCTTTACGTAAGACATCCAGCGCAGGATTTTTTTCTCGAAGTTTTTGATATTTTTCCTCTGGAGTAAAAGCAAATTTTTTGGCAATGATTTCATTCACGGTAATCTGAAGTGAAATAGAGTGATTGTTCAATTTCTGCTTTAGATGGTCGAGCATTAGACTTTGCTCTATTTCCACTTCTTTTTTCATGGTATCGTTCGGCAGTTCTATCCAGACAATATGATCATTTTTTAATTTGGGGGTATCTGTTTGGAGATTACTGGCCAATATTTTCCGTCCTTTTTTTTCGAGTAGTTCCACAAAATCGTTCCAATGTTTTTGCATATCCATTTCTGTAAATGGTTCCTTTGGAAGTTCTTCATGCCCAATGACCGGCGCCTTTATATTTTCATGCTCCTTTTTGGCCTTTATACTTGATAGCGATAACCCGGACACTCGATTGTTCTGAGCTTTCAGTTTTATTTTTTTTGGAGGTTGGGCAGTCTCTAGGGGTTGGGGTGTTCTATCGATTTGTATATCTGGTGGTTTATTTAGGTTTTTCTGTACAGATTCTTGTGTTTCTTCAACATTTTCAGCTGATTGAGAAGTATTACGGGTTGTTTTTGTAGTGAAAAAAGAAGCAGGGACTATAAAATCAAACTTTTTTTTTTCTCCATCAAAAGTGATGGAAGCAAGTTTCATAAGGGTAAGTTCTACAAGTAAGCGTTGGTTTTTACTTGTCTTGTAATTTAAATCACAATCGTTTGCCATGTCCAAAGCTTTTAGCAAAAACTCTTTAGTGGCTTTTTTTGCCTGTCCACGATATTGATCTTTAACATCATCGCCAACTTCCAATAAAGCGAGTGTCTGCTCATGTTGACAAACCATTAAATCCCTAAAATGAGACGCAAGGCCTGTAATGAAGTGATGGCCATCAAACCCAAGTGACTGTGTTTTGTTGAACAAAAGCAGTACATCTGGAATATTGTTTTCCAAAATCAGGTCAGTACTTTTAAAATATGTGTCATAATCAAGTACGTTCAAATTTTCGGTTACTGCCTTTCTCGTCAATTGCTTTCCTGAAAAACTGACTACTCTATCAAAGATGGACAAGGCGTCCCTCATGGCACCGTCCGCTTTTTGTGCAATAATATGGAGCGCACTTTCTTCTGCTTCTACTCCTTGTTGTTGTGCTATATACTTCAAATATTCTGCAGCATCCTTTACTGTTATCCGTTTAAAATCAAAAATTTGACAGCGTGAGAGTATGGTGGGGATAATTTTATGCTTTTCCGTGGTTGCCAGAATAAATATGGCATGCTTTGGAGGCTCTTCGAGCGTTTTTAAAAAAGCATTGAAGGCCGATTGCGAAAGCATATGTACCTCATCAATAATATATACTTTGTATTTACCGACTTGTGGAGGTATGCGAACTTGATCTATAAGGTTTCGTATATCATCAACAGAATTATTGGATGCAGCATCCAGCTCAAAAATATTAAATGCAAAATCTTCATCTTCTCTTTCAGTACCATCTTGATTTATCTGTTTTGCCAATATACGCGCACAAGTAGTCTTACCCACTCCTCTTGGACCGCAGAACAATAGGGCTTGGGCCAAATGATTGTTATCTATGGCATTGAGCAAGGTATTGGTAATAGACTCCTGGCCCACGACATCTTTAAAGGTCTGGGGACGATATTTTCGGGCTGATACTACAAAGGGCTCCAAATCAGGAAAAATTTTGTATTACTACAAATATAAAAATAGCGATCAGCATAGTTGCCCATGCATAACAAAGTAGCCTATTATTTATTAACAATTACTTTACCTTTGTTACCGGCAGGCTACCTTATCGCCCCTGATTATTATCGGGGGAGGAAAGTCCGGACACCAAAGTGCAGCATAGCGGGTAACGCCCGTCCGCCAGTAGGCGAGGACCAGTGCAACAGAAAGCAAGTACAGTTAGGCTGTAGTGAAATCAGGTAAACTCTATGCGGTGAAACGTCATGTAAACCAATGTTTAAGGGCTGCACGCCCAAATTGGAGGGTAGGCGGTTGGAACTTTTGGGTAACTAAAAGTCTAGATAAATGATAAGGATGTTCTACTTTTTCCTGGAAGAGATTCTAGATTAAGTCTGAATAGACAGAATCCGGCTTATGGCCTGCTTTTTTATGAAATCTAAAATTTTGAATTGAATTTTGATAACTGGATTAACGCTAAGTATTACCAATACATCATGTCTATATATTTTCAAAAAAACTAAAAACGTTTCCTCCGTATTTTCTTTTTTCGGTAAAGTATTGAGAAAGAGATAAATCAGTTTGCGTGGAATGTTCTATAATTAAAAGGCCATCTTCTGCTAAAAGCTCTTTTTCAAAAACTGATTTAACAATAGTATTAAAATCATCGGCTCCCAAATTATAGGGAGGATCGGCAAAAATAATATCTGATTTTTGTTTAACCCTGTGCAGATACTTAAAAACGTCAGATTTTACGGTAGTAATTTGAAAATCCAACTCCTTTGCGGTTTTTGAAATGAATTGAATACAGCCGGCATCACTATCTACAGCAACAATTTCAACATTTCCCCTTGAAGCAAATTCAAAACTTATATTGCCCGTCCCTGCAAATAGGTCGATTACCTTACTATCATTTAAATGGAAACGATTGTTGAGGATATTGAAGAGCGCCTCTTTTGCCATATCCGTAGTAGGTCTAACGGGAAGTTTCTTCGGTGCTGTAATTCTTTTGCCCTTGTATTTACCTGAAATGATTCTCATTAAAGCGCATTAAGGACCGTAAAATCAATTGCTTGACTTTCCAAGTGTTCGATTGGAAACAATGGATTGGTCGGAATAAAAACAGATACATTTTTTATATATCTATGGCATAACCCATAAATGGCATCATCTTCTTCCACGAGACCAAATAGTTTTAAATGTATATTTTCTAAATTCAATTGTAATTGCTCTAAGCTGAACAATAAATAATAAAGAAAATCTTCATTGGTCTTGTACTCAAAATGATTGTAAAAAAGTAACTTTTTTTCTGAAATGATTACCACTTCCATTTCTTTTTCAGAAACTTGGACATAGCAAATTGATGCTTTAATCGTTCTACTTTGTTTTAATAATGTCGCTATTAAAACAGTACCGCTATGTTTAAATTCAAACTCGCCGAACAAGTCAAAAATATAATTGTTCACATTGGTAAATGGGATGTACACATTTATTATATCATGATTGGCTATCTCGTCATAAGCTATTTGATCATTTGCCATTATTTTGGCGTTGAATTTTAGATAATTTGGAAGTTCTTCTTTGTTGAACAGGGCTTTGGGAACTAAACTGAACAAGCTATTCTTATGGATTACCACAACTTCGGAAAAATCATGACCGATGTTCTTTCCTTGATTTAATATAGATTTTAATTCCTTTAATATCAGGTACGGGGTGGAAGAAGTTTTAAAATGTATTCTTTCTGAAGCCAGTATCTTATTTGAAATGGTATCTAGGGAGCAAAAAGAAAGTCCATTCAGGCCAACCTGAATGGACAATTTTTTAAAGGCGTTATTTGGTTTTGTCTGCGTTATTTTAATTGATTTTTCTATCATAGATCGGTGGCCAATTACCGTTTGAGCTAACATCGGTAAGGGAACCTACTTTAATTTCGGTACCATTTACTTCTTCAACGCTTTGGTGTGCATTCTCTCTTGCTAAGAGATCCTTTGGCTGATCGTAAAGGATAATGTCTTTCTTCACTTTTGCTTCAAAAACAGGCGCCTTGTAACCTTGTTTGTCGATAATATCAGCTTTCATCTCAAATTTCTGGTCTTCTTGCGCGTACGGAACATCCATCATGGTTTTGTAACTGAGGTCATCTTTGAACAATGAATCTCTAACTTTGATGAATCCCAGAGTGTCGATTATAATGGTGTCTTTTTGTAACTCAATTTGATAGGTTTTGTCAAATCGCATAAAGGACGAATCTCTTTGCTGTGTAATGGTATAGCTTCCAGTATCGATAAATTTTATAAGGCTGTTGAAATCCTTGGCATATTTACCGTTCACTGTTTTGTAAGCTTCTTGGGAATCCCTAATATCCTTGAGCTTTGCAATAACTTGGGAGAATCTTTCCTCCCTAACCTTATTGAATTCAATCGGAGCATTGATGGATTGATAAATCAAATACCCAAGGAAAATACTTAAAAGTCCAAAAACTATAATAAGAACAGGCTTTATTTTCTGAGGTAAAAATCTATCAATCAAAAATACGAGGCCTACGGTCACAAGGCATATAACTAAAACGATAATGATTAAGTTTAACATACTAATATTGTCTTTCTGAGTTAATTTAGCGGTTACAGACAAATCTACAATTTTTTTTTAATCACGAAACTTTTTGCTTTAAAAATCCACGCTATCTTTAGAAGCTTATGAATGATCTTACACCATCTGGATTTTTAAAAATTTTAAATGAAAAATTTCCTCATCAACCTACTTTAAAACAGGCTCTTGCCTTACAAAAACTTTCTACTTTTACATTAAATGCCAAACAGGAAGAAGTTTTTTTGCTAACTGGATTTGCAGGAACGGGTAAGACTACAATTGTTGGGACCATTGTCAATAGCCTTTGGAAAGTTAAGATGAGCGCTGTTTTGATGGCTCCAACTGGCAGGGCGGCAAAAGTTATGTCGGTATATTCCGGTAATAAGGCATTTACCATCCACAAAAAAATATATTTTCCCAAAAAGCAGTCTAGTGGCGGTATTCAATTTGTTTTGGCCCCAAACAAACACAGGAACACTATTTTTATCGTTGATGAAGCCTCAATGATTCCTGATACTCCAGCGGATTCAAAGCTTTTCGAGAATGGGTCTTTGCTCGACGACCTTATGTTCTACGTGTACTCCGGCCATAATTGTAAACTACTGTTGATTGGAGATACGGCACAATTACCACCTGTGAAACTGGACTTGAGCCCCGCTTTGGAGGAACATAGACTTTCTTTGAACTATAATAAGGATGTTGAATTTTTGGAACTGGATGAAGTGATGAGGCAGACCAGTGACTCAGGTATTCTTTTCAACGCAACTAATCTTCGTGAACAATTGCAGTCACAATTTTTTGATGAATTCAAATTTGAAATAAATCCATTTAAAGATATTGTAAGATTGATCGATGGTACTGAAATCCAAGAAGCTATAGATACATCCTACAATCAAAACGGAAAGGAAGAAACTACGATTATTGTTCGGTCCAACAAAAGAGCGAACCTCTACAATCTAAATATAAGGGAGCGAATTCTTTTTTTGGAGAATCAATTGGCTGTTGGCGATTATATGATGGTAGTCAAGAATAACTACTTTTGGTTAAGGCCCAACTCAGAAGCTGGTTTTATTGCAAACGGGGACATTATTGAAATATTGGAATTGTTTTCCATAAAAAATCTGTACGGATTTTCGTTTGCCGAAGTGAAAGTAAAAATGGTGGATTACCCAAACCAGAGACCCTTTGAAACGGTACTGTTATTGGATACGATAAGTGCAGAGACCCCATCTCTGTCTTATGAAGAAGGTAATCGCCTTTATCAAGAAGTCTTAAAAGATTATGCACATGAAAAGTCCAAGTATAAAAAGTTTTTAGGAGTAAAGAACAATAAATTCTTTAATGCACTACAAGTAAAATTCTCTTATGCCATTACTTGTCATAAGTCTCAAGGGGGGCAATGGAACACTGTTTTTGTAGAACAGCCCTACTTGCCCAACGGTGTGGACAAAGATTATTTAAGATGGCTGTATACGGCAGTAACAAGAGCTAAAGAAAAACTATTTCTAATAGGGTTTAAGGATGATTTTTTTCTTGACTAGGAATACCCTATTTTAGTCAAAACCATAGGTATGTCACCAGATACCATTATTAGTATTTTTTTAGGAGTAGGCCTGGCCGCATCTGTAGGTTTCAGGGTATTTTTACCACTTTTTGCCTTAAGCTTTGCGGCATATTTAGGCGTTTGGGAGTTGAACGAAAATTGGCAATGGATTGGTAGTTTGGTTGCATTGATTACTTTGGGAGTAGCTACCCTTGTAGAAATTTTCGCTTACTTCATACCTTGGGTGGATAATCTACTTGACAGTTTAGCTGTTCCATTGGCTGCTATCGCAGGAACAGCTGTAATGGTTTCTACCGTCGCCAACCTAGATCCTGTAATTACATGGTCATTGGCAATTATTGCGGGTGGGGGAACAGCTACTGCTATCAAAGGCGCAAATGCTGCAGGAAGATTGGCCTCCACGGCAACTACAGGTGGATTGGCAAATCCCATTGTTACAACAATAGAAACGGGAACAGCAGCTGTGGTTTCTACGGCATCGATATTAATACCGCCAATTGCCGCCATTTTAGTAATCATAATTTTATTCATAACCTTTAGAATATACCGTAAATTGCGACCCAAAAAAAAAATTAAGTGAGGACAATAGCAATGATACCGGCCAGATATCAAGCTTCAAGATTTCCTGCAAAACTTATGCAGGATTTGGGAGGAAAACCAGTTATTGTTAGAACTTATGAAGCTGCTTTACAAACCAAGTTGTTTGATGAGGTTTACGTAGTAACGGATAGTAAAATTATTTTCGATACAGTATCGGCTATTGGCGGACAGGTAATCATGAGCAAAAAAGAACATGAAAGCGGAAGTGATAGGATTGCGGAAGCGGTCATGGAAATGGACGTGGATATTGTAATCAATGTTCAAGGAGATGAGCCTTTCATAGATGGAAAAAGTTTACAAAAAGTCATTCAAGTATTCAATAAAGACCATACCAAGGAAATAGATTTGGCCTCTTTGATGACTCCAATTACCGATTGGGAGGAAATCTCCAATCCAAATACAGTAAAGGTTATCGTCGACAACCAAGATTTTGCATTGTACTTTTCGCGTTCCCCCATACCGTACCCAAGAGATAATAATGTTGATGCCAAATATTATAAACATAAAGGAATCTATGCTTTTAGAAAAAGAGCTTTGCTCGATTTTAAACATCTACCAATGTTACCTTTGGAAGCCAAGGAAAAAATAGAGGCAATACGGTTTCTTGAGTATGGAAAGAAAATAAAAATGGTGGAAACAGATGTTTCGGGTATAGAAATTGATACACCGGAAGATTTGGAAAGAGCAAAGAAAGCATGGAAATAGATTTTAAAAATATAAAGGTCATAGGTTTTGATGCGGACGATACATTATGGGTCAACGAAACCTATTTTAGGGAAACCGAAGAGCGTTTTGCAGAGTTGTTGGAAGGTTATGAGACCAAGAACAAAATTGACCAAGAACTTTTTAAGATGGAAATGGCAAACCTGGAACTTTATGGTTACGGCATAAAAGGCTTTATGCTTTCCATGATAGAATCCGCATTGGATTTATCCAACTATAAAGTACCACAAGAAACCATTTCAAAAATTTTGGAATTGGGAAAAAAAATGATTTCCCATCCTGTTGAGTTACTGGACGGAGTAGAGGAAGTACTGGGTAAATTGGAGAACAAGTATCGATTGATAGTACTCACTAAAGGAGATTTGTTGGACCAAGAGAGAAAACTGGAAAAGTCGGGCATTTCCAAATATTTTCATCACGTAGAAGTTCTCAGCGATAAAAAAGAAAATAATTATAGTAATCTTTTGGAACATTTAGAGATTGATGTAGACGAGTTTTTGATGATAGGAAATTCTTTAAAGTCAGATGTATTGCCTATATTGAATATTGGGGCAAGAGCCGTTCATGTACCTTTTCACACGACTTGGGCACATGAGATGGTGAATGATCCCCAACAAGTAAACAACCACTTGAAACTGAACAGCCTTAAAGATATTTTGAAATATTTGGAAATTGATGAAGACTGAAAACAATTTGAAGAAAAACGAAATAAATCTAGGGTCCAAGACAACCTATCGTAATTTTCCGATGGTACCAAGAGTGGTTTTTGGACAAGGCTGTTTCAATCAACTAGGGGATATTTTAATGTCCAAGAGACGAAACTCCGATGCACCATTTATCTTTCTAGTTGACGATTATTTCGAAAAAAGTGAAAATATTCTTCCTATCCCTTTACTGTTTAACGATGTGGTGATATTTATATCAGCAGAGGAAGAGCCTAAAACAGGGCAAGTAGATGCATTGGTTTCAGAAATTAGGGAATCTTTTGACGAACTCCCTTCTGGAATCGTAGGCATTGGGGGAGGAACACTGCTCGATTTGGCAAAGGCCGTGGCCATACTCCTAAATAACAAAGGACAAGCAAAAGATTACCAGGGCTGGGACCTAGTGAACAAACCATCTATATACCATGTGGGAATACCAACCGTAAGCGGTACTGGAGCAGAGGTATCCAGAACCACAGTACTTTTGGGACCTGAAAAAAAATTGGGAATTAACTCAGACCATACTACATACGACCAAGTAGTCTTAGATCCAGAATTAACTAAAACGGTACCTAAAGATCAGTGGTTCTACACGGGTATGGATTGTTTTATCCATTGTGTCGAATCTTTAAATGGAACCTATTTAAACGCATTTAGTCAAAGCTATGGTGAAAAAGCGCTTGACCTTTGCAAAGAAGTATTTTTGGATGATATTCCCGATCATGAATCAAGGGATAAATTAATGATGGCTTCTTGGCATGGGGGTATGAGCATAGCCTATTCTCAAGTGGGTATTGCACACGCTATGAGTTATGGTCTTTCCTATTTACTGGGAATAAAACACGGTATTGGTAATTGTCTGGTTTTTCAACATCTAGAAGAATTTTACCCAGAAGGGGTCAAACTCTTTGAACAAATGTTACAAAAGCATAATATAGTATTGCCCCAAGGCATTTGTTCCAATCTGACCCAAAATGATTTTGATACGATGATCCATGTCTCTTTAAGTATGGAGGCATTATGGGAAAATGCCTTAGGTAAGGACTGGAGCAGTCAAATGACACCAGAACGCTTGCAAGCTATCTATCAGAAAATCTAAATGTCATTGTATTATTTCATTGATTTTCGAAAGGACTTACATGCATAGACTATCCAAATTTTTATATTTTAAGGTTCTAGGGTGGAAGCTTGTCGGCACATTTCCAGATGTGGATAAATGTGTGGTCGCCGTAGTTCCCCATACCCATTGGGTTGATTTTTTTCTGGGACTCTTGGTCAGAAAGGTAATCGATAAAGAAATCAATTATATAGGCAAGAGAAGTCTTTTTAAACCGCCTTTTGGATGGTTCTTTAGATGGACGGGAGGGGCACCTATAGACCGTTCCAAAAGTTCCAATACCGTTGAGAGCGTTGTTGAAATTTTTAAGAAAAGAAAGATTTTTAGATTTGCATTGGCTCCTGAAGGTACCCGAAAAAAAGTTACCGAACTAAAAACAGGATTCTATCATATAGCGCAAAAAGCAAAAGTTCCAATAGTTGCCGTTGCGTTCGATTTTGGAAAAAAACAGGTAAAATTTTCAGATGCTATACATCCAACAGGCAATATAAGAGAGGACTTTAAAGTATTCCATGATTTCTACAAAGGTGCTATTGGGAAAGTTCCTGAATATAGCTTTTAGATTTTTTTCAAAATCTTTGGTTTTTGTTTTTCTTTTTTCCTGGTATTTCCTGGAAAAACCATGCCAGTGCTTGAATAGGAACTCCCAAAAGTAAGCGCTGCGGCATACACTTGTTTTATTGCATCTTGAATTTGATGTTCGGACAGTTCCCTTAAAGGATGTATAAAAACAGACCAGATAACTTCATCGCTCAGTGCATACTTTACGTCCAAGACAGAGTGAAAATTTGCCACCATGGCGTTCAATAACTCCTCTTCTCCAATTTCTTCTCGTTTTACAATAGGTGAGATGATTCGCATGCGGTTTGCATTTTCATCAAAAACACAAATGAAACCAACATCATTTATCAAAAACTGATATGAGTTCCCCTTTATTTTAACCGTGTCAGCCTCTTTTTCAATAATATCATAAAGAATCTTGGAAGTCATTTCCTGTGAATGAACAACATCGAAAACCAGTAATATGGCAAGTAAGAGAAACAAATTGCGCATGGAAAGTTATTTTGTTTTTGGTCGGTGATCCATTACACATATTACAATGGGGAGGATTATATTTCTTTGAAATTAAAAAAAACCATTAATGAAGTTTAAATTGTTGAAAATACTATAAAGACGGTTAAGCATAATCTTTTTTCTCATATTCTTCGTATAAATGAAAAGATATTTTGCTACGGTTTTTGCCAATACCTTCAATTTAGTTTACATTGAACCAATATAATACCGAACATTGAATAACCTCGATTTTAGAAATATAGCGGTAGTACTTCTCACTTCCTTTTCTTTTTTGGCGCATTGCCAACAAAACATCACTTTTAATGATAGCCTCCAAATAGGAAAATACAAGGGAGTAGCTAAATTTGAATATAAAATAATAGAAAGTGATACTTTGTTGGATGGCCCTTTTTTAATGCGGCGTTCAAGCCTTGGCGCCTTATTGAAAAACGGAGACTATTCTTTTCTGTTCAAAGGAAATTTTAAGGACAATTACCCAAGTGGATATTGGGATTTTGAATTTGGCAAATTCCAATCAGATAGTATCACCAAAGTCCTGGATTACCAATACCTGCTCAATATTACGGGAACACAAGAAAGCGCCAGGGGAGAATTAATCAATGGTAGACCCAATGGAATATGGTCCATAGAAAAGAATGAAATAGAAGACTCTAAAATCAACAGGACTCTTTTTAAGAGCACTATCGATTTTAAGGATGGAGTGCCACAAAAAAGCTTTCGTATCGAAAATGACGGTAGCACGCTCGTAGGTAGATTTTTAAGGAATGGATTGGCTCATGACGAGTGGACGCTATATTCCGAAAACGATATTGGCTTAGTTGAGAGTTGGTTCTTTACAAATGGTCGTCTTCGAAAGGTTGAAACAAATGTAGAGGGAGAATTAAACACGGTTGATTTTTATACCAAGGAAATACTTGACCCAAAAACCATCATTTTAGATGAAAACTATCTAAAAATCCTCAACATCATAAAAAAAACCAAGGATACTTTTAATTTATCACAAAGTCCGATAAACACAACATTAAAAGAAAATTCTGCTTATTACAGAAAGATAGATGAAATCTTATCCAAACTGGGAAAATCAGCTTTTTATCCAAAGTTTAAGGTTAAAGTACCTTACTATCCATTGGATTCTATGCAATCCGTTCTGTTGGATTCGGCCAAAGTACTTTATAAAAAATCCAGGCAGGTAAGTGAATCTTTACTCGGCAATACGCAATTGAATATTCTTAAGATGGCTGATGATAATGCACTTTTTTTTCATTCAGTTGTAGATGAGATATCCAAAAGGTTTTTGGACCCGTTAGCGGAAATTCTTGAGTATCATGAATCAAATATTCTTCAATATGTTTCGCTCGATGAATTGGTTTCACATGTTTGGCCAGATGGCAAACCTTCCGATCAAATAATTATAAATGTAAAAGAGAAAGGAAGTAGGACTTTTAGAGGATTCCGTGCGACGAATTTCAACATCAATGAAAATAGTGCAACAGCTATACACGAAATGGCAAGCTATGCTTTTACCAATATAGATTCCATTCATGGAATTTTAAATGAGAGACTGACAAAAGATAAAAGGCAACAGGAGTTTATTGCTTTGGAGGAACAAATTATAGCTCAAGTAAACCAGCTCAACAAAGATTTGGATTCATTGGTGGAAGGGCTGCCCCAGCGTTACTTACAAGTTTTTGACAAGATAAAATCCATTGCCAACGAAAATCTTTCAGAATACTCTAAAATGAATGAAACCCCTGCGAAGAGGGAACTTGGAACACAGCTTGTCAACTGTTTTAAGTCGATGGATGCTCTCACCAAGGCCTTGGCACAACAACCCAGTAGGGCAAAAGACATTGAAGACAAATACCAAGACGCAATTTGGAATCCTTTCATGGCGACCATAATGAACGAAGAAATCAAAAAACGTATAACCACAGCATACCAGAAAATTCTTGTCCCACATATATTGAACAGCATAAAAAAAGATCTTGGTTGCGACAACGTTGATAAAATGGTTTTACTGCTCAATAATGCCCATCTACGTATGTTGGAAATGCGTGATGAAGATACCTCAAGATTGGAACGGAAACTTAAAAGGGAACAAGATCCATTGGTAATAATACAATTGTTCAATTTAGAACCCCTTGGCCAAACAGAGCAATGAAGCAACTTTACCATATCCCGGTCTATTTATCGGTCTTGATTTTATCGTGTTTCCTATCTTCTTTGTCGGCACAAGAAGGAGAGATGCTCCCTGAGAAATCAGAATTTAAAGATCCTAACACCAGAGTTTGGTTCAATACATACGGCAATATCCGTATATCCAAACGATTGTTCTGGGATGCACAAACCCATTTTCGATTTCAAGAGACGGAGGACACGCCTTTTATTGGTCAAATAGGACAGATTTACAATCGGCATGCTATCGGATATATCTATTCAAAAAAAATCAATTTTAGCCTGGGTGGGGTAGTGCGGATAAATTTCAATACCGATGAAGATTCAATAGATCGCAACGTTGTTCCCGAGTGGCGTATTTGGCATCAATATCAATTTGCACAGCCATTGTACAGTGCCATGATATATCACAGAATTAGAATAGAACATAGATGGACCCAGGGGTTTGAAGAAAACAGTGAATATATCTTTAGAAATAGGTGGCGATACATGTTCAGGGCCAAAATACCTTTGAACAACAACAAATTGGTCCCAGAAACACTCTATGTTTCACCCGAAGCCGAATTAATTATGCAAAGCGGTAAAGAGGTTGTTGGGAGTGTAATGGAAGATTTGCGTTTGACAACTACTTTAGGCTATATCCTAACTCCCAGGCTAACAGTGGCAGCGGGATTAATGTATTCACAGGGACAGAGTTTAGAGAATGCAGGCATCTTTAAGCAAGGTTGGACCATGCGTTTTCATGTTTATTTCTCTCCGGATATCAGAAAAGTTAAAAATAAACTTCCAGCCATCCATTTGGACGATTAAGCTTGTATAATTTTATGGATTATGAACAAGGACACAAATACGAAAAGGAGAAAAATTATAACTGTAACCGTTATCATCACATTAATATTAATAGCGGTTTACGGTCTTTTTAAGGTCAATATCCTAAAAAAACAAATAGAAGATGAGAAGCGTATTACTTCCGATATGTCCAAAAAAGTGGCCGAGTATGATGAATTGCTCCAAATAGATTCATTATTGGTGAAAGGAGAATACGATGCTGCGATAAATGCTTATAATTCTCGGTGGTCAGATAATGATATAAAAGAAGCTTCAGGAGTGCAGTTGCGTATCGACATTGCCAAAAAGTTATCAAAATTAAGAAACGGTGAGCAACTTTCTGAAGTTTCCTTAATGGAACAAGATTCCTTGGATTCCATTCAAAATGCACGGCTCTCCAGAATTCCCAAAGAAATCAAACAATATGATTCATTGAACTTTGTTCTGGAAAAGGTTAAGGTACAGTTGGCCAGTACCAAACGACAATTACAGCGGAAATCCTTTGGGGAGTATATTACCTTCACCAATAAAAAGGGAAGTCAGTTTCACTATGTGGGGGAAGTAAAGAAAAACAAAGCCAACGGCTATGGAATAGCCCTGTTAAATACTGGTAGTCGTTACGAAGGGGAGTGGAGGGATAACCAGCGTCATGGCCAAGGCAATTTTTATTGGATTGATGGCGAACATTATTCAGGGAGCTACTTAAACGATCAACGCAATGGAAAGGGCACTTATTTTTGGCCAAACGGTGAAAAATATATTGGTCAGTGGAAAGACGACAAGCGAAACGGGGTAGGTGTTTTTTATGGAAAGGATGATGAGGTAGTTACCCAAGGGGTTTGGAAAGATGACAAATTGGTTGAAGAAGATAAAAAGTAAGTATTTATATAGTATCAGTCTGAAATAAGTATCGAATCAAAAAATACGATTGTCGCTGCTAAAGTGGTAAAACAGAATCTCCATTCTGTATACTTTTAACTAAATCTTCCAAAGAATTTTCCTTGAGATTCTTGATGAAATTTGTTTTGGCATCACCTACCAAATGATGAATGGGACAAGGATGATCTTCATCACAATCCCTTACGCTGAGCATACACGAGTTCAATCGGCTATCGCCATCTATAACCTGTACAATATGTATTAAAGGAACTTTTTTATTCTCCGGCGTTAGATAGAATCCTCCGCCAGGCCCCCTTATTGAAGATACGATTCGGTGCTTTGATAATTCTTGCAACAATTTGGACAGATAGGCTTTTGGAATATTGGTGGGACCACTGATATCCTTTGCCAAAACCTTCTTGTTTTCAGAAGAATTGACTGCAAGATAAAGTACTGCCCTCAAGGCATATTTGGTAGAAGTGGAGAGCATGAACTTTTTTTTAGATAAATATAAAGATTAAAAGAGTTTTTTATCTTTTATATGATAAATATCATGTTTTTAATAATCATGTGCTAGTATTTTTGAGGAATTATTAAAAACTACTCTACATGAAAATCAATATCACAATTTACGCTATGTTAAGCATTTTATTTCTTGTTGGTTGTGGTGGAAAAGAAGAAAAGAAGAAAGATGGATTTAGCGTGGATAGAACCAAATCCAATGAAAAAGTTGAAAAAATAGCTCCTGAGACAAATGAGGTGCCTGCCTCGCAACGCATCACTTTGGATAATAAAGGAGTAGGTCAAATAAAGGAAATTACTTTAGGTGCAGAAATTGATGAAGATATGGCAATAGCCGGGTCTGAATTGTTCAAGACCAATTGTACGGCCTGTCATAAAACCGATAAGCGTTTTATAGGTCCAAAAATGCAGGGGATACTTGATAGAAGAAGCCCAGAGTGGGTGATGAACATGATCCTAGATCCAAAATTAATGACCGAAGAAGACCGTTGTGCCAAAGATCTTTTGGTAGAGTTTAATGGCGCTGCGATGGCAAACCAGAATCTGACCGTAGAAGAGTCGCGTGCATTGCTGGAATATTTTAGAACCCTCTAACTAAACTTTACTAATATGAAATCAAGCGTACCCACAAGAAAGCTATTATTGCCCTTTTTAATCTTGTTCTTATTGATGGCTTGCAATACTAAAAAAGAAAACGATTCTACCAATTCCAATGCAGTAACAGATGGTATTGAAACCAGTAAAGAGCAAGGTCAGGCTTTTATAGAGAATGATGAATCCACTCCAACGGTTTTGAGCATTGCAATAAACTCACCTGACCATACCACTTTGGTTGCAGCGGTACAGGCAGCAGACTTGGAGAATGCATTGGTCAATGCTGGACCTTTGATGGTATTTGCCCCAACGAACGAAGCTTTTGATGTCCTACCGGAAGGCACCGTCGAAAATTTATTGAAACCTGAAAATAAAGATGCACTTGCCAATATTTTGAAGCATCATGTCACTCCAGGTAAATATGACAAGGAGTTTTTGAAAAAGTTTAAAAAGTTGGGACAAGCAAACGATCAGAACACTAATGTAGAAGTAAAAGGTGATGATGTTTACGTTGGTGGTGCAAAAATACTGGCGAGCGTGTCAGCTGGCAATGGTATTGTACATGTTGTGGACAAAGTCATACTCCCACCTTCAAAAGAATAAAATATAAACAACTAACAAATTATAAGAATGAAAAAGTATAAGTATTATTTAATGGCGATTATCGGAGTTGCTTTAGTTTTCTCTGGTTGCGGTAATGGTGGCACTAAAGGTTCCTCTAACGGAGCTTTGGGATCCAGTGCTGCAGAGAAAGTTTATGTAGCACCTGGCCAACAAGATGAGTTTTATGCTTTCCTTTCTGGAGGATATAGTGGAAATCTTACTGTGTATGGCCTTCCTTCTGGTAGAATGTTCAAGGAAATTCCTGTTTTTTCCCAATTTCCAACATCGGGTTATGGGTATTCAGAAGAGACCAAACCCATGTTGAATACATCTTTTGGTTTTGTTCCTTGGGATGATGCACATCACCCAGACATCTCGCAAACAAATGGTGAATTGGACGGAAGATGGATTTTTATCAATGGAAATAACACTCCGCGTATCGCAAGGATAAGTCTAAGCACTTTTGAAACAGAGGAAATCATTGAAATTCCCAACAGTGCCGGTAACCATAGCTCATCCTTCATTACCGAGAATACCGAATACGTAGTTGCGGGCACACGTTTTTCAGTACCCGTACCGCAAAGGGATATGCCCATTAATGAATATAAAAGTAATTTTAAAGGAGCATTGACCTTTATAAGCGTAGAACCTGAACACGGTCAATTGGATATCAAATTTCAATTATTGATGCCAGGCTTCAATTATGACCTATCACATCCTGGACGTGGCGACAGTCATGGTTGGTTTTTCTTTACTACTTATAACACCGAAGAAGCAAATTCTCTAATGGAGGTCAATTCATCTCAAAATGATAAGGATTTTATAGCGGCCGTAAATTGGAAAAAGATTGAAGAATACGTAAATAGCGGTGGTGGCACCAAAATGGCTGCTGACTATGCACATAACGTTTATGATGAGGGTACTCACACAGGGACTACCACAATGAAGAAAGAGGTTTTGACCGTTGATCCCACAAAAGTGCCTGGAGCGGTATTTTTCTTGCCCACTCCAAAGTCTCCCCACGGTTGTGATGTTGATCCGAGCGGACAATACATCATCGGTAACGGCAAGCTTTCTGCTGACTTGACCGTACATTCATTTGATAAAATGATTGCTGCAATAGATGGCAAAAAGTTTGATGGGGAAGCGTATGGAATCCCTATTTTAAAATTTGAGGATGTTCTGGCCGGAACAGTAAAAAGTGGTGGACTAGGACCGTTGCATACAGAATTTGATGGCCAAGGAAATGCTTATACAACATTTTTTATCTCATCCGAAGTCGTAAAATGGAAACTGGGAACTTGGGAAGTTGTAGATCGTAAACCAACGTTCTACTCGGTGGGTCACTTGATGATTCCTGGAGGCAATTCCCGTAAACCTTTCGGTAAGTACGTGGTAGCGATGAACAAGATTACTAAAGATCGTTATTTGCCAACGGGACCGGAAATGGAGCATTCTGCACAGATTTATGATATATCCGGTGAAAAAATGGAACTCATCTATGATTTTCCAACACATGGTGAACCGCATTATGCAGCAGGATGTCCAGCAGAACTATTGGCACCAAATTCCAAGAAAATATATAGATTGGATGACAACAAACACCCGTATGCAGTTGCAAATCCTTCAGAGGCAAGGGTGGAACGGAACGGCAAAGAGGTTCATATTTATATGAGTACCATTCGTAGCCACTTTACACCGGACAATATAGAAGGTATAAAAGTTGGTGACGAGGTCTATTTTCACATTACCAATCATGAGCAAGATTTTGATGTACCGCACGGGTTCTCCATAATCGGTCAGAATACATCGGAACTACTTGTCATGCCAGGACAGACAAAAACGTCTATATGGAAGCCTAAAAAAGTGGGAGTATGGCCCTTTTACTGTACTGATTTCTGTTCGGCATTGCACCAAGAAATGCAGGGATATGTAAGAGTTTCTCCAGCCAATTCGAATCTTGAACTTTCTTGGTCATTGGGTGAAGATTGACACTATCCTTAACTAATATTGAAAAAACGGGCAGTGTCAGATGACCTGCCCGCTTTTTTAAATCTAGATTCATGCATACATAAAATTTATTCTACCTGAAACCTTATATAATGAAGAAGGCTAGTTTATTAATGATTTTAGGCTCTGTTTTGTTATTGGGACTCTTTGTTTTTCCATTATGGAACATCGAGTTAGGGGCACCGCAATATCCAGAACCTTTGGGAATCGATATTTACATTAACGGCCTACAAGGACAAAATGAATTCGATATCCAAAATATTGATGGACTCAACCATTATATAGGAATGAAGACGTTGCCCAAACCAGAGGATATGTGGGAATTCACCGTGTTTCCCTTGGTTATTGGGGTAATGGTATTTTTGGGCGTACTCCTTGGGGTTTTGGGATACACCAATAAAATATCCTATAAATGGTTTTTCGGGTGGTTTATTTTAATGTCCGCTCTTGGTGTTTTGGGGATGTATGATTTCAACGCATGGTTGGTAGATTATGGAACAAACCTCGACCCAAAGGCAATTCTGAAATTAGCCAATCCGGATGGAACGCCCATGAGCTATAAACCACCATTGTTGGGACATCAAAAAATGTTGAATTTTGATGCGTATTCCTATCCAAGGCTAGGAGCCTATCTCATGTTTGTTGGAATGTGCCTAACACTGATAGCTGGTTATTTAGGGTGGAGGTATAAAAAAATAAACGGTACAAAACAACAAAACTGATTACGGTTTATATGAAAAAAATCATGTCTTTATCACTGATGTTAGTAGCAGCCTGTTCTGTTGGTCCAAAACCAATAGCCTACGGTGATGCAGGGTGTCATTATTGCAAGATGACAATTGTGGACAAACAGCACGCAGCACAAATGGTAACCAAAAAAGGAAAGGTATTCAATTTTGATGCTACGGAATGCATGCTCAACCATCTTAAGGAGATCGATCAAGAAATCGTTAAGTTAATGCTCACTAACGATTATAATGCCCCAGGGAAACTTATTGCTGTAACCGAAGCCACATTTTTAATTTCCAAAGCCATACCCAGTCCTATGGGTGAATATCTAACCGCATTCGCAACCAAAGATGAAGCACGAGCAGTACTTGAAAAACATGGCGATGGGGAATTGTTCACTTGGCAGCAGCTCAAACAAAGGTTTAAGTAATTTATAGTAAAATTCGAATGGTATGATCGAAACTGATAATACAATGATGATTCAAAAATTTGAAGGGCTTCAGATAAAAAAACTGGTAAAGAATGATGAATTCGAAATCTTGAGCATCAGTCTTGAAAAAGGAGCTAAATTCCCAGCACATGAATCGCCCAAAGATGCCCATTTGATAGTAATGGAAGGACACATCACCTTTTATATTGAAAAAAATACTATAGGCTTAAAAAGCCAGCAAAAAATAAGTTTCTCCAAAAACACGGAACATTGGGTAGAAGCATTACAAGATTCTAAATTTTTGATTATCCGCTAATGTTAAAAACCTACATTGTCTTATTTTCATTTCTTCTACTTTGTAATCGAGAAACATATGGTAAAACCATAGTGGTCTGCCCAACATGTTCCATAAAATCCATTAAAGAGGGTATAGGGGTGGCATCGGATTATGATACGCTTCTCATTAAAAAAGGAACTTATAAAGAATTCAATATTGTTATTGACAAGCCCTTAACGCTAAAAGGTGAAAACTATCCCATTGTAGATGGAGAAAAAAAGGGAGAGATAATCAGAATCATTTCGGATAACGTTACTGTAGATGGATTTTTTCTTATAAATGTCGGAATCAGTTACACAACAGATTATGCAGCATTACGCGTGGTGAAAAGTGAAAATTTTGTAATCCAGAATCTCGTATTGGAAAAATTATTTTTCGGGATTTATCTGGAAAAATCCAATAACGGAAAAGTATATCACAATAAGATTATTGGTGATGCCAAAGACGAGTATAATTCCGGTAATGGAATCCAATTGTGGTACTCCCACAATGTTTCTGTAGACCGTAATATTGTTCAAGGTACCCGCGATGGTATCTACCTCGAATTCTCGGACAACGTTACCATCAACAATAACAGCAGTACCAATAACCTTAGATATGGACTCCATTTTATGTTCAGTAACCATGATGTCTATACCAATAACACTTTCGAGAATAACGGTGCTGGAGTTGCGGTCATGTTCTCCAAACATATAAAAATGTTGGATAATACGTTTCGGAAAAACTGGGGCACGGCTGCTTATGGAATATTGTTGAAGGAAATCAACGACGGTGAAATATCGGGCAATACCTTTGAAGAAAATACGGTAGGCATCAATATAGAAGGCTCCAATAGGATAACCTATAGCAATAATGATTTTATAAGAAATGGGTGGGCCATCAAAATTTTAGGAGCATGCTATACCAATAGTTTTAAGAACAATAATTTTTTGAACAACAGTTTTGATATCTCGTACAACAGTAAATTGAACGACAATGTATTTGATGAAAATTATTGGAGCAATTATACAGGATATGATTTGGACAAAAACGGGATAGGGGATGTGCCATATAGACCTGTAAAACTGTTCTCCTATATTGTGAACCGCACTCCCGAAACCATTGTATTGCTGCGTAGCCTGTTTATGGATATTATCGATTTTTCAGAGAAGGTCTCGCCTGTTTTTACACCTGACAAACTTTTGGATGCCCATCCAAGAATGAAAAGATACCATGATAGAGATTGAAAACCTACATAAGAAATTTGGTAAGAACGAGGTTCTGAAAGACCTAAACCTCTCAATAACAAAAGGTGGTATTATAGCTATCCTGGGACCCAACGGCTCGGGTAAAACCACTTTGATCAAAAGTATTTTGGGAATGGTGATTCCCAATAAGGGCAGCATCTCCATTTCAGGAACAGCTATAAAAAATCAATGGAAGTACCGTAGGCAAATAGAATATCTGCCACAAATAGCAAACTTTCCAGGAAACCTTAAGGTGAAAGAGCTGATCAGAATGATAAAGGACCTAAGACAACTACCTAGCGAGGAAAAGAAGCTGGTCTCTCTTTTTGGACTTGAACCCTTTTTAGATAAACGTTTAGCTACATTATCCGGTGGAACAAAGCAAAAAGTGAATATCGTCATGACGCTCATGTTCGATAGTCCCTTGATCATCTTGGACGAACCAACGACAGGATTGGATCCCGCGGCCTTAATAAGGTTGAAAGCACTGATTCAGAAAGAAAAAACAAAAGGAAAGACCATTTTGGTCACCTCCCATATTATGCAATTTGTGGAAGAGGTAGCTGATGAAATTGTCTATCTGCTGGAAGGGAATATTTATTTTAAAGGAAGTATTCAGGACCTGAAACGACAAACCGGCCAAAATGATGTAGAACGTGCAATTGCCACACTAACTGTCGCCAATGCTTAAAATCTTAAAGTATAGTTTTTATGATCTTATCCGTAGCCGATGGAGCTATGTATACTTTCTTTTTTATCTGTGCCTAGGGTTTGTATTGTTGTTTCTGAATAATGATGTTTCCAAGGCTATAATTACTTTAATGAATGTCATAATTGTATTGGTACCGCTTATCGGGACTATTTTTGGGATTATGTATTACTATAATTCCAAAGAATTTACAGAATTATTATTGGCACAGCCCATAAAACGTTCCTCAATTTTTCTGGGTCAATATTTGGGAGTGGCAGGTTCGTTAACACTTAGTCTGTTGTTAGGTCTTGGTATTCCCTTTCTTTTGTACGGACTTTTGAGGAGCAATGCTATTTTCGATTTTTCACTGTTGTTGGTTACAGGAGCGTTTTTGACCTTCATCTTTACGGCACTTTCCTTTAACATAGGGCTTTCTAATGAGAATAAAATAAAGGGTTTCGGATATGCCGTTCTACTTTGGCTTTTTTTGGCCGTAATCTATGATGGGCTTTTTCTGATGTCGCTTATCGTTTTTGAGGAATATCCATTGGACACCTTCTCAATAGTCGCTACAACATTGAACCCAATCGACCTTTCAAGAATTTTGATTTTATTAAAACTTGATATTTCTGCATTATTGGGATATACAGGGGCAGTTTTCAAAACCTTTTTCGGAACACAACAGGGTTTGATTGTTTCGATTGCTATGTTGGTGCTTTGGACACTATTACCCATCTGGCGGCTGATTTTTAAATCCAGGAAAAAAGATTTCTGATGTAGTTAAATTCTAGCAGTAGAATAGCGACTATCACAATATCTTGGATTTAGGACATTTGAAATAGCGTGTTTCTTTACAAAGCTTTAATTCTATTTCCATTATGCAGATTCTAATAAAAAATTACTTTGAACTAGCCACCAAGAACAGCACTCAGTTTAAACATGGGTAAGTACATGGATACCAAAATTACACCAACAAATATTCCTATGATGACTATAATCAAAGGTTCCATTATAGTTGCTAATAATTTTGACCTTTGTTGAACCTCCAAAACATATTGTTGGTTAAGTTTCTCAAAAATGAACTCCGTTTGGTTTGTCTCCTCAGCTACTTTGATCAAGGATACCATTTTATTGTCGAATATATTGTTTCCATTAAAACTTTCATGAAGATTTGTACCTTGCATCATTTTAGTTTCCATGGTTTTAAGCGTATTCTGCAATGGTGAGAAATTGATCATTCGCTTTACCATTTGGATGCTGTAGAGCATAGGAACTTTGGAAGCTGTTAACAAGGCCATGGCCTGGGTGAACTGAGCTAAGTAAACGGAACGGATAAAATTCCCCACGTAAGGGGTTTTGAGAACAAAATAGTCCCACTTTGTTTGAAGTTTCCCTATTTTTAAAATTGTTTTTCTCAGGATAATCAGTAAAGCTGAGATCAAGAGAATAAACAAACCATAGTTCTTGATGAAATTGGAAATTGAAATAATCCATTGCGTAATGGTTGGCAATTCCACTCCATTTTGTCTAAAAATATCCTCAAACATGGGTACCACCATGCGTAGCATAAATACGACAACCAAGATAGCCGTACACAAAATAATAAGGGGATAGGTCAGTGCATTGACCAAATTCCGTCTTTGCTCATTTTTCTGGACGAAGAAAGTTGCTAATTCATGGACAATTCTCACTAAATTTCCGCTTTCCTCACCAATTTGTACTGAATACTGCTCATATTCGGAGAATTCCTTCCGAATTCTTAGGATTTCAGAAAGACTTTGGCCTGCTTCCAGCTCATCCAACATTTGGGAGTAAAATTGTTGTAAGTTTTCTTTATTTTGATTTGTTTTGAGAAGTTCAAGAGCTTCACGTAGATGTATTCCAGCCTTTAAAAGCAAGGCTATTTCACTATAAAACTCTTCTTTTCGTTTGTTGTTGAAAAAAGTCCCAAAAAGATTTATTTCGCTTTTTAACAACTTTTCAAGTCCCTTTTTTTCGGACTTCCCTATTGTTTCAGATTTTAAGGTCGGTTCTAATTTGAATCCCATCTTATTGGTTTATATAGCTGGTCGACGAATTTTTTTTAAACACAAAAATCCGTTTTGCATCAATTTCTCCAGTCATGTAAATATCTATAGCGTCAATCTCGCCGGAGAATTTAGATTCACCATTAAAATAACTGGACTTGTTCATAATTTTGATGTGGAAAGTGTCTCTATTTTTAATCACAAATTCATCTTGAAATTTGTAAGCTGTTTTCCTGATTTCATTAGTGAACCACAATTGCTGTTGGTTGGCATTCCACCATACAGTATCAAACTGATTGAAATCAATCCAAAGACTTTGCCGAAATAAATTGATTTCTGTATTTTTTTGATGATTAACTGATATGCCATGTATCTGCTGTTGTACCAATCTGAGCACACTAAAAGCCATACCCACTACCAAGGTGGTAATCAACAACACTACCACCATTTCGTTTAAAGTAAACGCCTTTGTTTTTTTAATCCAATTCATCCAGAACTTCAAAGGTTATTTTTGCGTTACTTTCATTATGGGAAGCTGAAAAGATAATGTTGTTGAAAGTATCCCAGTCTTCTTTTTTGACCGCTATGTTCCAAGCCCCAACCTCATCATTATAGGGGATTTCCAGTTTTCCATATTGGTATTGGTATTGCAACTGTAACAGTTCCTCGCGTACCTGATTTTCATTATGCAAAAAACTTCCTACAAACAACGAATTGAGTACCATACTTGCAACCATGAATACGATAACAATGAGTACAGTGGCCACTAGGGTTTCCATCAATGTTGATGATTTTAATCGATTTAATACAACCATTTCATTACTTGATTGGCAGGTTTATTTTCGATGCACAACCCCCCGTATTCCTGCGGTAGGAGTGAAGCTTCTATCTTTCCGTTGAATAGATGGTTTTGGTAGATTTTACCGTTTTCCAATGTGATAAAAAAATTAGTGATCACACTCCCGTGAACGCTTCCTTTAAGTTCCAAGTTTTGCCTACAATATACCTCGCCAGTCACTTTTGCATTTTCCTCTATTTTGATGTTGGCCTTTAACGCTTTCGTTTTATTTTCATCCAGATAAAGCAACATCCCTGATATCGATGACCTACTTCCCAAAATGATTTCAGGTTCGACAAAATGATTTCGTTCATTATCTGGAACCTTTCTTTTTTTGACAGCCAAAACGGTAGGATAATCCAAATGGCAGCTTTTGCCCACTTTAATGTGTTCGCTGGCAATGGCCTGAAAATATCCCTGTACTCCATCGCCTATTTCAATATAAGGTGCTATCAAAACTACATCTTGCAGCTTAGCAGAATTATGAACCGTTATTTTACGGGCAGCCCATATTGTTATGTTACCAGTGAGTTCCAATTCTTCCAAATTTAAAGAGTGGCCCTTGATGGTTAGGGTTTCTTCCATAAAGCTGTTTTTGAGCACTATACCTTTTTTATATTTCACCTCAACTCCTCTGGGTTCAAAGTAAGGATAAGCTAGTCGGCTAAGCTGATTTTTGACCGTTTGCCCCAATTGAGGTAATTTTGACCTACTTCGGAGTTGTTTTCCATAAACCAATTGGGGTTTTGTATACCCGTCCCCACCTATATTCCCAACTTTGATACCTTGTTCGGGAAGATAGGATGTCCCTATAATTTTGGTATCTCCTGCAACAACCATGGGTCTTTGATTGTCCTTTAGATATAAGGCAGGCTTTTCTTTTTCGGCATTTCCCATCAGGGCTATTTTTGTGAACGTAAGCTTTCCTTTTTTAGAGGTAACCTTACGCAATTCCATAAGTCCCCAATAACTACTTTGAACATTTGTCCTTATACCCAAAGTATTATTTTTTGGGTTTTTAAAAGCTTCTTGGGAGGAAGAAGTTGTAAAGAGATGTTCGAACTTTTGGTCAGTAGTCTGTATCAAAGCAATGGTAGTATTTGTCTTTTTTTTAAAAAGCATATGGGAATACGAGACCAGCACAAACGACAATAGTAATACTGCTATGATAGTACCGATAAAGAGCACGAACTGCAGTGCACCTGCTTTGACTTTTTTTGGCCAGATCATTCTGTCAATGCAATAGTTTCCATAATCCCATTGTACTTTAGGATAATGTGTTCGCCATTTCCCCGTAATAGCTTAACACCATCTATTTCTTCTTTTGTTGAGATAATATGTTGTTTTCCATCAATAGATACAAAGTATAGCGCTTTACTGGTTCCCGATTGGGAAACCATACCCGAGTACACAATGTTCTTTTTGACCATTGGAGTCTTTTTAATAGTTCTTTTCACGGTTTTTTTCAGAGAAGGTGAGACTCCTAAAAAAGGATCTTGATAATTGGCTATCAAACTGAACGTATCCTTTTTTCTTTCGGGTTTTTGCATTTTGGGAATAGGTTTTGTAACTACTATGGGCTTGGGTTCTGGCGAAAGGACGCCAACCACTTTGAAACCTATAATTCCCCATACAATCACTACTATGCCAAGAAGCAGGTATGTCCTCGTCTGTTTTTTCAATTGCCTATGGTAAAATTAAAAGTCTTACTTATATCACTTTCATTACCAGCAGTATCGAACGCCTGTACAAACCAATAGTAAGTTCCTTCTGCTAGAATAGTGCTATAGGCTTTGTTTGCACCTAAAGCTTTAGTGACCAAAATTTGCAGTGAATCATCAGTGAAAATAAAAATACTGTCCCGTTCGGCCGTACCAGAAATTTCTTCTCGTATCCAAGAAAAATTTACCTCGCTCTCGGCTTGGACAATTTCATTCGCAGGGGCAGTCGGTTGAGGTATATTGGGTGGTACTAAATCCAAATCTTTATTCCCGTTGACTTGAAAAGAGGTCAAGGTATAACCGGTTTTAAAACCACTATTAAATGCCTTAATGCGCCATTGGTATGTACCATTTTTTAGATTTTTATCGATTCGGGTAGTCACTTGGCCCAAGGTATCCACAGCTACCACGCTGTCCAAAACCAGTTGGATGGCATTTTCAAAATTTGGAGTGGCAATCTGGACATTATAAGATGTGGCATCTTCTACAATTTCCCAATGAAAACCTACGGTATTGGTAGTTAATATACTGTCATCCATTGGAGCCAGAATCGTGACGGTTTGCCCAGAAATATCCGGTTCTTCCAAAATATCTTCGCAACCTACCAAAATAAGGACTGCCACCATGATGCTATGATTAATTCTTCGCATGTTCATAATTTTAAGTGGGAGCGTTTTATGGCCAATTTATTTGAATCTTTCTCCGTTTTTCCGGGACAGGAATTTCCCGTGACTAGTATTGCCGCAATCTGCAATTGGTTTCTTTTGTCTTTTTTCCAACAAAGTCCAGATGTTTCGAAGTCAAAAACCTGAAGGGAGGACAAGTTAATCTGGGTTTTTATCCTACCATTTTGAAGTACCAAGGTTAAAGCCCCATCTATCTCATCAACAAAGGAATGTTCCGCAGTCCTAATGCGCTGTTCTGTCTCAATATCTGTTATAAAGGAGATACTTGTCAAAATCAGTAAATCTTTATCATTCTGGAGATACTCTTTAACTTTTCGATTGTTTGGATGATTTAATTGATTAGTAAGGCTAATAGCATCGCTGATCTGTGCTTGGAAGTATCGGGTTTGGACGGTTATCGTGTCCTTCTTGTTGAACAAAGGTTCTTTTCCACGTTGGTTTTCATACCTATTGTACTTGGTTGCCATCGAAGAACTGAGGGGTAGGGACTGTATAGTGATAGGTATAGGTTCTCCCAAAGTAGGTTCTCCCACCTTTTGGAAATTCTTTGTAAAAAAAACGGAACTGTGCTTTCCAATAGCACCGATGAAGGGTATTTGAGCATCTGTTTTTTTCAATTGGCCCAAAGGACCGCAGCCATAGAGCACACATGTCATGAGTATGGCAGTGAATATAGGTTTCATAAGTAGGATTCTGTTTGAGATTTTAATGTTTTTTAGTTATGCAAAGGGCTGTTCAAGAAAACAAAAGGGAAACCGTCGGTGACCTATTTTATCAAAAAAAATTCAAAATTAGTTGTCTCGTGGACTACAATGTTAAATTATTGTTCTATATATGGACTTTTCGTTTAACATTGACTTCAACAACTTCGAGTGAATTTGTGCATAGTCTGATTCGCAGCAATCATTGTTACGCGTTGATGTATAATGTTTTTATTCAATTTTCAACTTTAGTGCATCAAAAGAATCTGTTTTTATTCCGATCAATCCATATTTAGTTTCACCATTTTTTATAATCGTTCCGTTTATATTGTATTCCGACATTTCTTCCTTGAATTTTTTATTGGCCGAACCTGCTACTATCATATTTCCCCCTGCCAAACCTGGACCTAAAACCAATCCGATTGGTGTAGAACTCCTTTCCTGTTGAAAACCATTTGAATTGGTTTCTGTTACATAAAAATTTACAGGTGTTAAAAGTAGATACCATAGATAAGAAGCAGGACTTTGCTTCAGTGTTTTAAATACTTTTTGGTTTTCCATTACATAGACTTCGTTTTCATTTTCATAACTCAATTTTATATCTCTTCCGAACATTAAATCTTTTTCAGAGTTATTGGTGACTTTAATAGCTACTAGTTTCACTCCTTTTTTTGTTTCTTTTTTTGCATACTTTTTATCCAGTAAGTCATATTTATATTCAAGTCTGACATCTTCAATTTCATTCATTGAAATATAGTTAATGGATTTTGGTTCGATCAATTTGTAGCCGGATGCACAATTTGTTAAAGAAGAAACCGCAATAAACAGAAGGGTGATTTTAACAATCTTCATTCAATTAATTTAATGGTATTAGTGTCTGTAAAATGATTCGCATATAGTGAATCATCTCTTTTTTACAAGTATACCTATCTGATTGTTAAGTGTAGGAGTATAGTTTACGGATGTGCCGTATGAATTGATATTTGGCCTATGATGGTTTACGGGTAATCTTTATATCTTGATTAAATCCTGTCGGAACATCTTCATTTATTAAGAAATTTAACCAATAATTACAAAGTATGGAAATCCTTATGGGATTGAATAGATAATCAGGATAAAATTTTAGGTTCAATACTCAATTGGCTATAAAAGTCTACTTTCCATAACCTGATTTTGATTACTACGGGCATGGGCATCCCGTCGGGGTAGTAGTCCGTGTAGCCCTCCAAACTGGCATTGTTTCCATTTTTCATAAATACTGCCCTAACGTTGCCCAAATGATCGGTCATTTCATACACATAATTTTTAACGTCGTTCGCACCGTTATAGGCTATCCCGATCCTTCCCGCCCCATAGATGGGCTGCTCCGTAAGGTTAAGGATTCCCGTGGCGTCGTTATATACCGCCATGACCTGCCCCGCCACGTCGCGTACGTAGTAGGTGGTGGCATAGTGGAAATTGTTCGCGGCATAGTGCTCCTTCTTTACCCTTTGGTTCCTGTCGTTGTAAAAGAACTTCACCACGGGGTCGCCGCTGCTCCGTACCTCGGTGACTAAGCCATTGGTACTGTACATATAGTCAATATCCTCGGTTATGTTGCATACTAGTTTATTCAAGAATTTACTTTTGCCAGTTGCTTCCTTAGCATATCCGCTACTGTCCAAAATGAAAAATTAATACTAAGAGAATTACAAAAACAAAAAGAGCTGCAATTCTATTCGCAGATTCTGTTTCAAGTTTTTTGTATTTACTACCGTCTGGAGTCCAAAATTTGGAGAACGGTTTAAAATCTTTCCCTTTGATTTTGTTTATGATGTTGGCAACAACATACCTAATAGAAGCACCTATAAGTTCAACAACAAATCTTCCAAAAATTATTTGAAAAATATCCATTAGTTATTATTGTTTAATTTTTCGGCCTGTGATTTTAAAGTATTCATTAGTCTCTTTCCATGAATTTGGTCGGTGGCTTTGTTTATATTGATAATTATATCTCCTCTTGTTCTTGGGCTTAGTTTGGTCAAGAATGTCCCCTTAAAAGTAGTGCCGAACGTAGCAACATTCAATTTGGGCCCTGTAACCCTAAAACCTTTTAAAGGACTAGGTGTAAAAGTCAAAAAAGTATTTAGTCCTGCATTGAACTCTTCCTTGGGTGTAGCTCCAAAACCTGTCAAATGCCTTCCACCGTTTTTTGTGAAGTTTCTTGTACCATAAACATATGCATCATCAGCGATACCATAAACCAAATCAAAACCAACTTTACCTCCTGGCACTTGATTAAGTGCAGGGTTGTACTCTGCAAAGGTTTGTAAATTTTCCGCCCAGTTAGGTTCATGTGCGGTTATAGTTGCAGGTAGATCATTTTTCCAAGCATTTGTAAAATTGAAAGTTACTGTTGCATCGGCATCTGTTGTAAACCCACTGGTAACAGAGGAAGTGTTGAAGCCCCATTCTCCTCCGCTTTTGTACAATTCACCAACTTCAAGCCCTGCCTTTATGGCTCTATTCCTTGCCCATTTTGCAAAAAGTTTCCATTTCCAGCCCCCGTCAGGGTCGATTCCATTTATTGGATCATTACCCATCCCTAGATAAGGAGAACTGTACTGTCCATAAGGATCCGTTGTCAACCACCTTCCAATCCTGCTGTCCCATAACCGTAGCTCAAAGGCCTCTTTCCCCGTTTCTGGGTCCTTTTCCTGTCCCTGGAACGCGTAGCGGTAGCCCTCAGCCCCCAGCAGGCTCTTTCCGGGCATGGGCATCCCGAAAGGATAGTAATCCGTATAACCTTCAAGACTTGCATCGTTGCCGTTTTTCATAAAGACCGCCCTAACGTTGCCCAAGAATTTACCAATCGAGACATAGTTTAAATTTACTTACTCCTTTTTCTTGAACAGTTTAAGTTCTCCCACTTCATAGATGCTATCGTGCGGGGGGCTTCTTAAGGTGTATATTCCTCTATAAATTGTATCTGGGATTTCTATAAATCTATTTCCCCCTCCAACACTACGATACTTTCCTATGTATACATTGTTTATTCCCTTAAAATCAGTATTTGTTTGGTATTTAAAGTTCTCATCTCCCCTCAAGCTATCAGTGTCGCTAGCTCGCCATTCCCCATACCTGAAGCCTTTTTCAATGAAAAAAGTGACACCTTCATTGATTTTAATTGTATCAGGGTCTATTTGGTAATCCAGTTCATACATGAATACCCCTCTATCTTTGGATTCTTTAATGGTTCTTGAATACCCTAATCCTCCTCCTACTTTATAGGCTCCTTTTCCTCCTGTAAAATATAGATATAGACCTATGGGAGCCAGTAATAAAATTCCCATTACTACCAATATTTTCAAGAATATTTTTTTACCTTTCATGTAATCAATCGTTTATCGGGGCCCCAAAATATCCTCGCCCAACTTCCACTGACGGAGTCAAAGGACTTGGTACCAAATTGTACATTCCATTGTTGTTGAACCAGCCAAAATTAATGAACCATTCGTTTGGTAGAATGTTCCCGAAATTGGGCCTTGTGAAATTTTTCCCTGTTGCCCTTAGGGCATCTTGTGCGACATCAAGACAAGAACCACCACAATCATCCCCATTATTGTAAAGTCCCGGGCTCACTGAATAATATGAATATACTTGTGCGTATGCTGCCTCTGCTGCCAATGCATCTTGCTGGGGTGTAGTATTGACTCTTATATAATTATCATATCGTTCCCCATCTGGATGGTCTTCCATATAGCGATTGTTTACAATCCGCATCACTTGTGATGCGGTCAATCCTGTTTTCCTGAAGTCATTGCCCGATAAATTATCTGGACCATAAGCCCCTGCTCCGTCATTTGGACTGTCGGATATACCATATAGACCGTGTGAGGCTGTTCCATTTTTAGAATAATATCTCCAACCATCTTTATCATTCCCTATTAAGACGGCCATGTGGCCAAGACCGGCAACAGCCATACTTGAATTGAGAATGATAATGTCCCTACCATCAGGGTCTCCATAAAGAATCGGGTTGTTGCCCATTCCAAGATATGGACTTGCGAATTCGCCCATAGGGTCGGTGGTGAGCCACCTGCCCAACCTACCGTCCCACAATCTTAACTGAAAGGCCTCCTTCCTAGTCTCGGGATCCTTTTCCTGTCCCTGGAACACGTAGCGGTAGCCCTCGGCTCCCAGCAGGCTCTTGGAGGGCATGGGCATCCAGAAGGCACTACTTTGGAAACGCATGGGCAAAATGTGAACTTGTTTTTTCCACCTTGTCCTCCGGGACGTATTCGGTGATCGTGTCGCAGAGCAGGCAGGTCACGATGATGTCCCCTTTGGCCGTGAAAATTTTTGCGTAGAAGAAATCGTGCCAGAACAGAATTATGGTCCTCCCGTGACGGGCAGGTATGGACATGTGCAGGATGACCTTTTCAATGTCCTCCCTATAAAATTCAATAATTTTCTTTTCGCCGGTGAAAACAAAAGTCCCGGAATCTGGGTTAATCTCTAAAACTGAATCCTTATTCTCTTTCCAATAGTTCCAGTAAAATGTCAACAAGGGGATATAGGATAGAATTGACTGACCAACTAGTAAAGCCAAAAGCACTTTTAAAGCTTTTTCAAAATTTAGGTCGTAATACCAAATACCTATAATTAACAGAATAAGGTCTATAGCTAAACCAATAAGTAATGGTTTATATAAATACCTGTATTTTCGATGGTTAGAAATAGTAAACTCCAAAACTGTCCGTTCTAAAAATAGTTAAAATTATTACTATTAATTTGCCCACCTGACAGATAGTACTCAAGATTTTCCGAGGACAGGCTCTGGGTGTTCTGCTCCACGTTCCCGTGTATGTCCATATGTACATCGCTTGCTTTGGCCTCTACGTTATAGGCCCTGTCGTACATAATCCCATCATAGGTATATTCTCCGGCTGCATAGATCAAGCCTACCGTAAGGCCCGGCAAACCACCATATATGGAGGTCACATAAATCGATGAGCCTATCCCGACCGTTCTATAGGAATACCTTCCTACTCCGATATCTCCATTGACCAATTGAGCAGTGTTTGAAACAAAGCTCACGGCATTTAAAGTCCTTCCTAGAGCTCTTGTTCCAGTCTGCACTGCCCTTAGCTCCTTTGTAGCGACCTCCGTCAAGCTCTTGGCTCTAAGGCTTTCTTTCAAATAGTCATTCAATATGGTGCCGTATGTTGCATTTATGGCCTTTGCGCCCATTAGTCCTCTGTTGATGTCGTTCATGTTGAAAAAGGAATTGTTCATTTGGGATTGTAACGCAAAATTGTTTTGCATGCCATTCGAGATATTTGGGGCAGTTACCGTAACCTCGGCCAAGGTGAACCCTTCGGTAATGCTATTCCCGTTCTGGCAGGGCGGATTCGGGCAGTCCATACCGCCATCCGGATCTACACGGTTGACAGGGTCATTGCCCATTCCTATATAGGGGCTTTTGTATTGCCCATAGGGGTCGGGGGAGAGCCACCGCATTATCCTCGGATCGTACATCCTGAGCTCGAAAGCGTTCAACCCGGTTTCCTCGTCCTTTTCTGCATATTGCCCTTGGTACCCATATCTATACGCGTTTGCGTCCTGTATCTGCTTGCTGGGCATCGCCATCCCGCCAGGATAGTAGTCCGTATAACCCTCCAAACTGGCATCGTTTCCATTTTTCATAAATACTGCTCGTACATTGCCCAAGTGGTCCGTAAGCTCATAAATATAGTTTTTAGCGTTGTTCGCTCCGTTGTAGGCAACGCCCACACGTCCTGCACCATAAATGGGCTGTTCCGCCAGAACCAAATTGCCCCCTGCATCGCTGTACACCGCCATTGTCTGTCCCGCCACATCGCGTACATAGTAGGTGCTGCCCTTCAATATATTATTTTCATAGTTTTCCTTGCGCACCCTATGGTTCCTGTCGTTGTAAAAGAACTTTACCAGGGGTTCACCCTCTTTTTGTACTTCCGTTACCAGTCCGCTGGCATTATAAATATAGGCAATATCCTCAGATGTGTTGCGCACCAGTTGCCCTATGGTGTTGTACATGTAGTTTCCACTTTTTTGATCGCCCAGATCGTCCGCACCGTCCACGTCACCGGCATCGCTGCCGTGGTTAATCTATAAGTTTTATCGGGTTTCGTTGTGAAGACTACCTTAAAAAAGGCACTACCAAGGTCAATAAAAAAAGAATTATAATAACGATTAATAAAACCCTGCTATTTTTTCTATGCTCATCATCGGATTGATTCTCGTAATGAGAGATGATTTTTTGAAATCTGTTTTTGGTATAAACAAATACAATATTTATCACCATCAAAGAGATAAACCCTATAATATAGATAGTTTTACCTACATAATCGAAAAAGCTGGCCCCAAATAATTTGTCAATTACAAAATCCAACAAAGAAAAAACAAAGACCATCAAAACCCCTATTATCATTGCGGATGTGGTGACAGGGGTTAAACTCTTTGAGTTCAGCAATGACCTATATATATAATAAAACGTGAAACGGTACATTAATCATCAATCCTTTTATTGTGAACCAATATCGAGTTAGCAAAGAATGTATGGTTTTTCTCTACAAATTCAACATTGTACATATCCACATATTCACCTGTATCTCTCAACTCTTTTATAATAGCTCTCTTTAGTGTTCCATTATCGTAATAGAAAACCGTATCATTTGCTTCTAACTGTTTAACAGAAAATGACAACTCGGTTTCGGCCTCTTTCAAGTCAAAAACACACCAACCCTTATCAATCACCCAATATGGATGAGCAGGTGAAAAGTCATTTGTTGTCCCGTTTGAAAACGTAGCCACAATTTTTCGATATTTTTTAACATAATCGGGTATTTGTACAACAATATCCTTTTCGATAATCATCATATCTATATCAACGCTCATAATTTCATCCCCCACAACAATATCCTCTATATTCTTCTCGCTACCATCTGACATCAACACTTTAGTCCCCTTAACAAAACAAGAGCCTGGAAACATGGGTTTAATTCTTTTTTTATTACCATTTCTACCTGTAACAACATAACCTTCCTCGGCTTTTTTCACGGCATTTTGCATTATTCTTGTGTGAGCTTGACCCATACTGCTATTAGCATATAGCTTAACTCCTTCAACGCTTACTGCCATGGCAAACCCCGCAGGGCCTCCAAAAGTACCGATTACACCTAAACTTGTATTTTGTGTAAATGTAATACCATTTTCGACAGTTGGTGCTTTGTTCAAGTTATAAAGATTTACTGCAGTTTGTGTATAGAAAAATCCTTTACCTGCTATATCTAAACCTTTTCCAACCGCTCCCAACACTTGGGTATTGATTTTTGCTTGGTTCACCAAACTTCTAGATACGGACTGGTTTCCATAAAAATTTGTGTTCCATGATAAATTTTGACCACCATAATTAGCAATAAATCTATTGCTTTTTAATGCGTTTGTGTAACTGTCCAAGGGCATCAATAAATTACTGGTGCCAACACTTAAACTTAGAAGGTTATTCGCATCTCCAATGGTGTTGATTGTATCGCTCATTCCAGATTTATCAATACCTAAAACTGTTACACCGTCCAATTGGTTCGGGCCCGTGGTAACCCAATCGTCATCACAGCATCCGTCGGCAAAACCACCATCTGGGTCAATCATTGAGATAGGATTGTTCCCCATCCCTAGATATGGCGAACTATATTGTCCATAAGGATCCGTCGTCAACCACCTCCCAATCCTGCTGTCCCACAACCGCAGCTCAAAGGCATCCTTCCCGGTCTCGGGGTCCTTTTCCTGTCCCTGAAAGGCATACCTGTAGCCCTCGGCTCCCAGCAGGCTCTTGCCCGGCATTGGCATACCGAAGGGGTAATAGTCGGTGTATCCCTCCAAACTGGCATCGTTTCCATTTTTCATAAATACTGCTCGTACATTGCCCAAGTGGTCCGTAAGTTCATAAATATAGTTTTTAGCGTTGTTCGCTCCGTTGTAGGCAACGCCCACGCGTCCTGCACCATAAATGGGCTGTTCCGCCAGAACCAAATTGCCCCCTGCATCGCTGTACACCGCCATTGTCTGTCCCGCCACATCGCGTACATAGTAGGTGCTGCCCGTCAATATATTATTTTCATAGTTTTCCTTGCGCACCCTATGGTTCCTGTCGTTGTAAAAGAACTTTACCAGGGGTTCACCCTCTTTCTGCACTTCCGTTACCAGTCCGCTGGCATTATAAATATAGGCAATATCCTCAGATGTGTTGCGCACCAGCTGCCCTATGGTGTTGTACATGTAGTTTCCACTTTTTTGATCGCCCAGATCGTCCGCACCGTCCACGTCACCGGCATCGTCGTCCACCCAGCTTAGCCTGTTGGGCCGTTTTATGTCGTAATTGTAGGTAAGGTCGTCCATATGGGTCTTGCCCCCGTTGTTCCCCTTGTTCCGTAACAAGCTCAGTATGTTGCCGTTGGCGTCGTAGGTAATGTTCCCTAGATCATATGCATTGTCATTATCTGCACCGGGAGCAAAATCGGCCGCGGTGAGCCAGTTGTTTCGGTCATAGCTGTATACATATTGGCTTTCCTGTGAGCCGTTGACCTGGGTCTGCCACCGTATGCCCTTAATGTTGCCGTTAAATTGGTCGTTGCCTTGGGTAGCGGTAATAATGTTATTGTTTTCGGTACGTTGGTAATCGCCCAAATGATAGTCCAGCTGCATGCCAAAAAGGTCGTTGGCATCACCACCGGGATCCTGTGCGGGATCTAGCGAGGGGTGGTTGATGCTCTTGAGCTGCCCGGCAAGGTTGTACACATAGTCCAGCCCTTGCGCCCCATCGGCAATTTCTTTACGCACCAAGGTACCGGCATCGTTGTAAAGATACTCTGTGTGCAGTTCAAAAGTATTGTCGTCCACGGAGTTTTCCACCCGTACCAGTTGGCCCCGGTCGTTATAGGTATAGCGATGGACAAACCGGTCTTCTTGGCCCTTTTGGTAGATGACCTTTTGTACCTGCCCGGTAAGGGGTTCGTAAGCATAGTCGATAGTTTTTGGCCCGAGCCCTTCAATATCCTGTACCAGCCACTTTACCCTGCCATAGCCATCATAACTGTAATAGGTGGTGGATCGGTCATTGGCCGTCTTGGCCACGTTGCCCGCCAAAAAGGAGGGGTGCTGGTGGTCCGGGTCCAGGTTGACCAAAAAATTATTGTCCTCCGTATCCAAAAAGTCATAGCTTGTGGCCATGGTCTCTTTTTTAACGGCCTGTGGCAGGGAGCCATCAGGGTCCAAATTGGAGAAATTGACATTGACAAGCACCCCACTTTCCACAGGGCGGGCAAAATTGTCGTAATCGGTATAGGATACTTCGTCCGCCAATGCCTGTTCGCTGTTCTGCGAATAGCGTATCTGGCCATCGTTGCGGTATTTGAACTCGGCGGTGCCCTCATCCGGGCTGGTGGTACGTAAAAGCTGCCCCAAGGTGTTGTACTCGTAGGTGGTGACCAGTCTGTCCCCGTTTGCATCTTCAATGGGCTGGTAAGATGCCACCAACCTGTTTGCTTTATCGTATTTGTTGAGACTATAATCGTAATAATTGACAAAGTACCTTACAAAAATGGTGTTTGGCTCATAGTTTTCCGGTTCATCCACGGCCACCCTGTAAAAACCCGGGGGGAGGTTGCCCATGGGGGTCTGTTCCAACGCATCGGTAATCAGGTTGTAAACTGTGATTCCACTATCGTCACTGACCCATATTCCCATATCCACTCCTTGGGGAATATGAATGTCCACATAGCCTTGGGCTCCTATAGGGATCATGTGTTCGGAGACCTCTCCGTTATCGCCGGACCTTGCCGCTGCCAACAGCTTTCCGTCGGTGTCCAGAAAGACTACGCTCTCGTTCCCGTGTACATCGCGTGTAACGGTCTTTAGGGTGTTTAGTTTCGTATAGTCCGTGTCCCCTTTGGCTTGGGCTTCCCCAAAGGCCGTTTCCATGGAAAGTTCATCGGAGGCGGGCATGGTAAAGCTATAGGCTTGGGCCCATCCATCCTCCGGTGTTATGTTGTTATCTTTATTGGTGTCCACTTTATTGCCACCGACAAGGGCACGGGCGGTACCGGGATTGAGTTCGCTGAAAACGGTGCGTGAAAAAGGGTAGGGGGTAACGTCTTGATATTGGTGCGAGGTGGCCCCACTATAATATTGTGCCAGTGGCCCGTCGCCGTTCACGGCACTGGGATCAAATAGGTCTATATCAAAGTCTGCCGTATTGTATTCCCCACCTTGGTCATCCGTAATTATGGAGGGATGGTACTGAAACTGAAGCTGTCCGGGCAAGGGTGCGGACAGGGTGGACAGGGCCGCCCTTCCTTGGTAGTCATAGAGGGTCACTTGGCCCCAGATGGCATTGGTGACCACATCCCAACTCTGTGTCTGTACGTGCTTGCCCAGATCGTTATAATATCTTCTTGTGTTTCCCCTAAGATTGGTTTCCATATCATAATCCCAAACGGTGATGATGTTCCAATTTTCCTCTTCCGGTTGTTCCGGCTGTTCTGGCTGTTCCGGTTGATTTGGATCTTCATCCACGGTCAAGTCAATATTGTGTCTTATAAGGACGAGGTCGTCTATGATGTCGCTGGTCATAACGCAATGGTAGGTACCGGCATCTTGTAGGCTTGAGTTGGCGATTTCGTAGTCTGGGGAATCCGGTGCGCCGTTAATGGGTTGCCCATCCTTGAACCATTGGTAATGGTTTTGTGTGCCGGATATGGAGGTGGTCAAAGTAATGTCTTCCCCTTCCACAATTTGTAGTGCCTCGGGCTGATCGGTTTTTTGCTGGGGGTCGTAACTTAATGAATTTCCATTGAAGTTCTGATAAGTGTATTCCAAGTTGCCAAAATCGAATTTATTGTTTTCGGTCGAGAAAAATGAGATGGGAATCTGGTCGATTATTTCTGGGGGAATGTTACCGCTTAAATTATTATTATTAAGGATAAGAGTTGTGAGGATATTTAGGTTTCCCAGTTCTGGAGGAATTGCACCTTTTAAATTATTATTATCAAGGATAAGAGTTGTGAGGATATTTAGGTTTCCCAGTTCTGGAGGAATTGCACCTTCCAATGCATTGTGGCGTAAAGAAACATATTTCAGGTTCGATAAGTTACCAAGTTCCGGTGGAATGGTCCCGCTTAGTTCATTGGATTGAAAACTAAGACTTGCCAAATTGGAAAGATTGCCCAATTCCATAGGGATGTTTCCACTTAGCGAATTATTATGAAGTGAAAGTCTTTCTAAGTTAATAAGATTACCCAGTTCAGGGGGAATGGGTCCACTAAGCATATTGGAATTGATATCCAACTGTTCCAAGTTGGAAAGATTTCCAAGCTCTGCAGGTATAGGCCCATCGATTAGATTATCCTGAAGATTAAGATATACTAGTGTTGACAAGTTTCCCAGTTCCGGGGGTATCGGACCCTCAATTTTATTGTTGGAAACGTCGAAAATAACAACCGAAAGATTGCTCAGTTCGGAAGGTATGTGTCCGCTAAGCTTATTGTTATAGAACGAAAGAGAAAACAAATTCGATAATTGACTGAGTTCTGAAGGAATTGACCCTTCAAGAAGATTATTGACCAATGAGAGTTGGGAGAGGTTCGTTAGGTTTGCCAGCTCCGGTGGGATGTTGCCCGATAAATTGTTTCCTCCGAGCTTCAGGTCCACCAAGTCTTGGAGGTTTCCCAATTCAGGAGGTATTGTCCCATCAAATTCATTGGTCTGCAGGGTAAGTGTCACCAAATTCGTCAAATTTTCCAGCCCTGGGGGAATAGGACCGCTAAGCATGTTGTTTTGTAGACTAAGATATAATAGGTTGGAAAGATTGTTCAGCAGTTCTGCGGGAATGGAACCGTTAAGCTTGTTGGAGGCAAGGCTGAGTGTGGTAAGGCTTTCCAGATTGCCCAACTCTGGAGGAATGGGACCTGTAAGGTCGTTACTGGTGAGCCTAAGTTTGCTTAAAGCTAAAAGATTGCCCAGTTCTGGAGGAATGGGACCGCTCAAATTATTCCAAAAAAGATATAGAAATTCTAATTCTGATAAATTCCCAATTTCGCTGGGAATGCTTCCAGAGAGTTCGTTTAATGATAGATTGAGCAGTGTAAGATGAACCAAGTCTCCAATACTGGGAGGAATAATTCCCTCTAGCTCATTGAATTCCAGATCAAGTTCCGTTACATGGCCATTTTGTACGGTGACCCCGTACCAATCGTTGGTAACGATATCATTAAAATCCCATTCGTCTCCTATAAAATTATCCGTTTCCGTGGCCCAATTGGGGCCGTTTGTGGCATTATAGAGGTCCTGCAGCGCCTGTTTTTCTGCTGGCGTCACCTGGGCCTTTGCCAGCAGAATACCTGCCAATAGGATAGTAGTTAAAACTAATTTAAGTCTCATAATGTGTTTGTTTGGGTATATATTTTTGTTTTAACTTTTTATAGTTGGTTTTCATCATCACCGCCACCGCCACCGCCGCATCCAGTACGTTTGTGGTTGCCTTGGGCTTGAGCGGTTAGTTGTGTGACCAAATCCTTTACAATACACCAATAAACCGCTCTTTTGGTACAATTTGTATTAATGTTCCTTGAGTCCAAGACCGACCAATTAGGATCGTAGTTAGGTTCTAAGGCTCCAGGGCACCCAGCATCACCATCGTTACAGTACTTTACGGACCATTTGTATTCATATTGGCCGCTACCTCCATTGGCACTGGCAATGACTTTGGCCTGTTCGGAACTGGGGTCGTCAATTCCAAGAGTTAAAGAAAGCGGGTCATTTTCCTCTTCTGGGGGGGCAAGCTCGCCCTTATACGTATAGGCGTACTCCCGTACTTTTTTAAAGCCACCGGCAAGAATTTGATCTATGTTTTCTATCTCACTGTAAATGCGCAACAATCTTCCAGCCTCGTCATATTCATATTTAGTGGCCAAGTTGTTGGGCCCTAGAATGTCCGTAAGTTCATCCCACTGGTTGTAAACATAGGAGGTCATTGAAGCTTCGATGGGGTGGATCCTAAAATCGTCCACGATTACATTGCCACCGTTTGTGGTTACATTAACTTGGGCACCGGAAGTGACTTCCTTGTAAAAATTTAACAGCACCCAATTACCGGCCTGCACTTCCTCTAATGGGTTGTGTGCTATAATATTGCCCCCTACGTTAACCCGTACATCTGTATGGTTGCCGTTTTTGGCCCATACGGATATTTTATATGGTTTTGGTGATTCGCCATGGTTAACGGTAACTTTATATCCCGTTTGCCCATTGGAAACTGACAGGGCATGGTCTCCTGTGTGGGCGTCATCGACGATTGTCGCAGTACCTTTATCGACGCCGCCTCCAAAATTGCCCTGGCCGTCATGATCTTCGGCTCCGGAATAAAAAGCAGCGTCATAACTTGCATTGGATACTGCAATAGTTTTACTGTTTTTGTAGCCCATTTTTGTTGATGCCAGGTTGCCGTTGATATCCTTAATTTCCAGTGGGTTTGAAAACTGGTCGTATTGGGTGACTTCGGAGAGCTGTTTCCATTGACTGGGCTGTACAATTTCTGGATCGGACCAATCAAAGCCATCATCCTCACCTGTGTAATTGGTAAAGTAACCCTCGGTACTGGTCTCCCCATCCCATGTAAAGGTTTTATGCTTGCGCCATACATCAAAGTACTGGGTCAGTTCAACCTCGTTGGGAAACTCTCCTACAAACGTGCTAACTTCATACGTTTCTGGATTCCATGTGGTGATATTCGCAGCGATTTTTTCCCAGCTATTGTTTCCATTTTCAATTTCGGTCACGCTCATTACTTGTTGGGTAAGCATGTTTTTGTTGGTGGGGTTGTCCACTTTGCTGCCCATGGCCGGGTATTTGGTGTAGGCGGGCAATTTAGTTGTTCTCATTTGGGTACCATCGGATCTTTTGGTTTCGGTCGTTTTAAAAGCTCCAGTATTGGGGTCGGCATCAAAGTATTCCTCTATAGTTTCAAATCCGTTACTAACAGTGTGTACAGATTTTAACACACTAGAGAGCTCTTCTTTTGAAGAAATGGATATTAACCTTTTTTTCACTATTGTTTGGTCATTTTGAAAAGGAATTTCAATTTTTAAATATACTGACTTCATAGTCTGAAAGGATTCCCTCACCGACCCCCGACCGTCAATCAATTTAGCATCTTCTCCACTTACATAATTATTGGTAGTCTTTGATATGAGCTGTTCAAAACGATTGTATTGGCTTACAGATTTGAACTGTCCGATATGGGAGGTGTTTATCTTTAAATCTATTATTTTCGCGTAAGCTTTGATATTGGATATCCATTCTTCACCAAATCCTTTATCAAATACCTGAGAATTAAAAATGGGCATATCATCCCTATCTTTCATCTCAAGCTCTGGATTAAATATGTCAAATAGGGGCTGTAATGTAAAAAACTCGTATTGAGTCTTTCCTATAGAGTTACCATTTACATTAAAGGGTTCCATGGTCACATGTTCGTACATAACACCGGGACTTGGCAACTCGGGCTGGTATGGTACAAATTTAAGTCCTCGCTCTGGTGCAAAAGAGGTAATGCCCGATGACATATAGTTATCATGCTCTGGGTCATTGTTGGTACCGGGTTTGTTGTAGTAGTAGGCTGTTTTGTATTCATTGCCCATATCATCTTCTAGCACAATATTTTTGACACGTAGTCCACCTCCTGTAAGGTCACGATCTACCTTGTTGGCGAGAAGTTTATAGCTCATAACGTGACGATTGGCGCCATCTCCAACACTATATAGATAAACGCCTCTAGGTTTCACCTCATAAATATTACTCCCTACGCCATCTTTTTTAGCAAAATAATTTATGGGACTAATTCCATCCCATGATTTCTTGACTACGGCTTGTTCATCACACTGTGTGCCAAAAGGATCAGGAGGAGGGCAGACTATCAATGGATTAAAAGGGTCTCTGTATACCTTTAAAACCAAAAAGTCATCGGAAACTTGATCGACAGTAACTTCGTAGTCATATTTGCTTGGTAAATCTACTCCTCCCAAATCATCTTCAGAAAAAAGACCATTATCATAAGTTCTTACCAACCAAAGATCAAAAAAGGCTTTTTCACCAATTGAAAAATAATTATTGAAATTGGTTATAAGATCTTCTCTAAGATCATCCATATTTTTTATATGGAAATACATATAGCTGTTCGGGATATTATTTCCGTCCGTCGTTACGGCAATCTGCAAATTATCCTGCCAAAATTTTCGGGAAAAAGCCTCTATATAATAGTCATCTTCCTCATGTTCTATATTTATGGCACTACCTAATGGGGTCTTGATTTGGGTAAGACTCCAGTTATCAGGGCCATAAAGTTTGTGGTTGGATGAGTTGTTCAAATTGGCCACATACTTTTCATCGATAAAGCCCCAAGGATCTTTGGCATAATCCACGACAAGCTGGTCCTCGACTTTATGGCGTGGAGGCAGATTGGGATAATCCATCTCATTTTTATATGAGAAAGTGTATGGGGGCATGTATTCTGTATTGTTCTTGCCTCTAAATTGTATACTGTTCAAAGTGAGTCTTCCTGAGCGTATATTATTGGTACAATACACAGAACTTGGAGATTCCTGTGCCAAATCATAATTATGCTGCAATTGGATAACCCTTACCGCTTTTTGATAGTCGAACGTTTCAAAGTCCAGTACATCGTAAATATTATCTTCATTCGATACCTGATAATTGGCAGCCCCAAATTGGGGTGTAAAACTACCACCGTTATAAGGGTCGGCAACTGCAAGTTTGGAATACCCCGGTAGACATCCTCCTTCACTCAAATTTGAGTTGCCTACACGTACTTTATTAAAGTTATCACTTCCTGAATTTACCACTACTATATGGTCCAATCGTAGCTGATACGCTCTTGGGTAATTGATATCCTCTGCAACAGGCACATTTCCTCCATCGACTACATTTTTAACTGGGGGTCCATTGAACTTAAAATTATATGCAGAGGTAGTTTCCAGGTCTTTGCCATTGTTGCCCCCGTAAGCGCCAGTAGCATCATAACGAACATCCTTGACAAAATAGGCGGTTTTTGTCCGAGTCACGATTTTGTCCAAATAATAAATTTGTTTACGACCCAATTGATAGTTACCAAAATCTTTTTCTCCAATATCACCTACCGTATTGGTGTTGAAATTATTACCCTGATAAGGCGAGCGCCAAACGAACCCATCGGTCCATTGTCCGTGATCTAATCTTACCCAATAGCCATAATCGTCCATATCAGGTTTATTATTACCATTTTTATCGATAAAGTCCGGACCTGTTACTGCGGTCAATAACCAATGAGTCGCAAACGGGGTGAACTGGCGTTTTTCACTAACATGATTCTCTGAATTGTCTTTAAGTATAGTCCTTTCAATACGCTCGTAGTGGTAGACTGGCAAAGAGTAATGGTATGTTTTCCCATCTGGTGCTGTTATTTTATATGCCCCGATACCATTTGGGTCAAAATTACCGTAGGTATATCTGCTAAATGTCTCTGGATACAAAATATTCGATGATTCATTCTCATAAAGTTGTTGATTGGTAAATACTTCTACGTAATTTCCCGAACGTTGCCTTTCTTCAATCTTGTTTTTATAAGAAGAGTTTTCGTCGTTTTGTGATCCAAGCAGATTCCCAAAATTGTTGAAATTATTATTTACAAATGACAATAATTTGTTTCTGATGCCAAAATCCTCTGTAAATTGACCATTGAAATAAAATTTGATGTCCTCGGAGTTGCCCAAGGTGGACGTTCCAAAAGTTTTTGAAGTTGTATTTCCATTGGCATTATGGTAATAGACACTCATTTTATACTCACTATTACTAGGGTCGGTACCATAATAACCCATACCCATTAAGGTTGCATTTTGAAAATATTTAGGCTGTACCATTCCCGAAATGCCTGGGGCATTTACTTCATAAGAATCATAGCTTGCATATGAGAAATTCACTTTTTCCCTGTTTCCTTTATAATCCGCAACAAATTCATCTTGGAATACTGGAATAGCCTCTTCATAGGCATCACCATAATAATACCTATGTTGTAAATCTTCAAAAGTATCGTCTGGGTTATCAGGAGTATTTTCTATGGCGTCAGAAGTATAAAGGATACCAAATCCAGTTCTTGGATATGCTTTATCCAGTTTGTAGGTAACTTTTCTATAACCAAACCCAAAATGAAATAGTTTTAGACTTATTGGGATATAGAAACCCTTACTGCTGATATCAAAGTCCCCAGCAGAAAAATTGGACATGGATAAGTTGCCCGAAGCACCAGCCTGTCCTTTATCAGTAGCTTGATTATTGCTGAATCCAGCACCTATTGAAAAAGAATTCGATCCAAAATTATATCCCATAGTTGTAAAGGCCCCTGAACTTGATTTTGCTCTTACTCCAACCCCAAAGCTCACTCCACTCTCGTTTACGTTTCCAGAAATGGACATAGAGCCACCATAATTGGAACCATCTTTCCCCAGTCCTACACCTACACTATAATTGCCGTCAGTGCCTATATTTGCCGATGCGATACCAAAATTGGCATACACAGAACCGCTTAAACTTTTATTGGAACCCCAAGAAAGCCCTACCCCGACCCCAGCAGCTTCTGAAAACCCAACACCTACGTTTATTGCATAAGATTCTTGGCTATCCTCATAGAAAATAAAATCCAAGGAATTTCCATCTTTCCAATCATCAGGTGTTCCGCTTACGGCACGGTTGATTGCCCCAGTATTCAAGTTCCATCCCAATCCTACCCAACTGGATTCCATGTCCAATGGAATTCCTGCATGATAGGACATGGTCACAGGGAATCCGTCCAAATCCAACAACGGCAGCACATAACTAAAATCCCCAGTGGCCAAGTTCACCATATCGGTGGCGTCCACGGGTTCAAAACTTGCCGCTTCGGGGGCATTGGGTCCATTGTTGGAGGCATACAGCAGGTTGATCGGCAACAGTGTCATTAAAAAATTCAATGTCAGGAATACGGCAATGACCCTGTGGGCTGGTTTATTGGTTTTCATTTTCATTCTGGAATGATTTTGGCTTATTCGCATTTGGAATTATAGTAGGTTATGATTTCTTTTAAATGTTTCTTTTTGAGTTCCCGGTTCTTTATTTTGGCTACGAGATTGGGGCAATCCGCAAAGTATTCGGATGCGGCATTTTTAAAATTTCCGGAAAGCCAATTGGTGGATGCCAAATAGGTAACTTCATCCTCATCAGGTTTTCTTACGTAGGAATTGGTCACATTGTAAAATCCCCCTACGGTCATGGGCATGTTTCCGCCCGGCATAAAAGCTGGTGCCCCGTATCCTTGTGAAATTTTACGGTAATAGATTAGATTTTTTCCGATATCCACTATTTTCAAGACTTTTGGTTTTTCTTCATCCTTGACTTTTGCTTGAATATAAAGTTTGGGTTCAAAATCATCGTAAATTTTCAAGGTATCCACTTTATCAAAGGTGTAGAATTCTTTATCGGCCTTCTTTTGCTTTCTGAACTTGATCTTGTCCAAGCTTTTTAGAACGGCATAGCCCTCCAATTTGGCGCCGTTTTTTAATATAAGTTCTGCCCTATCTTTCTGGGCATTTGCCATTGGAACGTAAATTATCAGTGTAAAGAGCAAGGGTATTGTAAACTTCATATTTAAAACTTCAACTGGGGTTGGTATTCAATTTTTTTGGTATCTATTTTAAAAGACACTTCGCCCGTGCCAAACCCAAGGTCCCTAATGGTAAAAAGGATATAGTCCTGTTGCATTGCCTTGGGATTTCTTTCATAGACCAACAGCATATTTGTGCGGTTCCCCATACCGTACGTTCTTGGGAACACATAATCCAATAGAGGCAGCGTATCCCGTTGTTGACCGATAAGATTTACTTTTTCCGCCATGCCAAAGGCCAATTGGTTGACCATAGCACCGAACTCGGCACGGCTTCCCAGATTGTGGCTTAACAGTTCCTTTCCATTGGCACTCATGCCCAAGTTGAAATAAAGATAGTCCGCATACTTTTTTCTGAATTCAGCTACATTATCCGTTTGGGGTCCGTCCTCCGTGGATTGCAAAACCATTAAATCTGTGGGCCTGTAGGTCAGCGAATAATCGATTCCATTAATGGACTTTTGAAAATGATAACCGTTATCAGTGTCCTTGAGGTAAACCAACAGCGCTTCCTTGGAATCAAATGACTTTGATCTACAGGAGGACACCATCGATACCAAGAGTATGAAAATCAGAACCTTTAGGGATTTATTTACCATTGTATTGCTCGTTCAGACCCTTTAAAACCTTTTCAGTCAAATTAGTTTCTTCTTCAGCATACATGATATTGCCGCTGCCCTGCGCTCCAAAAATAATTCGGTGGCCGTGGTCGTTTCCATATTCTTTTACATAGGCATTGATATCGTTTACGACCGTTTGGGTCATTTTTTGATCTTCTTCCTGGATCTGTTTTTGAACTGCTTGTTGGTAGTTGTTAATCTGTTGCTGCTTGTTCTGTAGCAGTTCCTGTTTAAGGGCCAATTCCTTCTTCGTCATGGAGGATCGCTCTTTTTCATAGGTTTTCAGTTCATTTTGCCAGTCGACCATCAAACTGTCCACATTGGCTTTCATTATGTCAGTTTTTTTGGTAAAATTCTCTCGATCTACTTTGGTCCTATCATAACCTTCAAGGAGTCTGTTGACATCCACGTAGGCCAGGTCCGATTCAGAATGCGAAATAAAAAATGTGGATACACTTACTATAAGGGCCAAGATGGAAATGGGTGTTGCCAATTTACCCATGGAGTTGGCTGCGTTGCTTTTTGCTGTAGGTTTCTCTTTCATGGTTTTGTGTTTGGGAGTATGTATTTGATAGATTTTTTTTAAAAATTTATATTTTCTGTAGACGAACTTGCTTTTTCTTTTTTTTGATTTTAAAGTGATATTTCCGAGTATCGATTGTACAAGGAGTAATCTTAAATTGGTTATAGAAGGGTTTCCCTACCTTTGGGAATATTCGATTTCAGTTTGGATGAACCATACCTGAGCATTAGTGGACACCTGATACATCACCGTTTATTGAAAACGTTCAATTTTGAACGAACAATTCGGTATTTTTCGTTGAAATACGGTTTCCCAATATGGAAAAATAATTTGAAGAAAGAAGAGTACATAGCCCTGCGGTTAAGTTTGTAATTACCTTAAAATGATTTGGGGCTATGCTGAAATTCTAATTCTTAGTAAGAAATCCCGCCAAATATATAATTTTTTTTAACACGTAAATTTTTTTTTGGCAAGAACTGATACTCTTGTAAATAAATTTTCATTTTCAAAAAAAAAAATCAATCTTCGTTGCCAATTTTGATTTTTAACCCCAAATCTTTACTAATGTTAACCTATACTTATGCATTTTTTGCAAAAAAGGGTGCATGCCCTTAACCTTCAGGAAACCCTGATAGTCTTGGCCATCATCGGTATTTTACTATTGTTGGCCTTGCCGAACCTTATGCCCTTGATATCCAAGGCAAAGAGCATTGAGGCGCAGACCCAGCTCAAAGCTATTTACAATTCCCAGACAACACATCGGTATATGTACAGTAAGTTCACCCAGGATATCGGTGAGCTTGACTTTGTTCCCCCTAGGACCGTAAAGGAAAATGGTACGGCAAACTATAGGTACGAGATATTGGCGGCTACTGATGCTACGTTCAAGGCCAGGGCCGAAGCGGTTACAGATTTTGATGGAGATGGTATCTTAAACGTATGGGAAATAGACGAGAACGGCAACCCAAAACAGATAATCAAAGACTAGTGTTTATACTTCAACTGCTCACCATGATGGGCTGCGGTATTGTGGCAGTTCAAGACTTTAAGGATAGAGAGGTTATATGGATATGCTTCCCAATTATCGGTGTATTGTTGGCTTGCCTGCATGCACACCGATTGGGATTTGACCACTTTGTTTTCTTCGCATTGAACAACATTGTATTGGTCAGTTGTGTATTGGCACTGCTCTGGACCATTACCAAGTTTGTCTTTAAAAAAGAGTTTTTGAATGTTAGCTTTGGTTTGGGCGATATGCTCTTTATATATGCCTTCGCCCTGGGTTTTCCAACGGTAACCTTCATTATTCTCTTTGTGGGTTCCATTCTTTTTTCTCTGTTGGCCTTCATCATACTAAAAATGTTCACTCAGGCAAAAACGGTTCCCTTGGCAGGGTTTATGGGAATTTTTCTGATTAGCGTACTGCTTCTGGCATTTTTGCCAAACACTCCTTCGCTCTATTCAATCTAAATGCAGAACAATTCCTATAAAATAGCGCCACATCTACAACAGCGTATTTCTGCTGATCAAGCCTTTCACTATAGAATCGTGCCGGTGGGTATCGAGGGGGATACACTTCGGCTTAAGACCGATAGTGAATCCTTACAGGAACTTTTGACCGAGCTTAACATTGTTCTGAATTCCCATGTTTTGTTAGAGCAATGCCAAACGGGAGAAATGCAGCAATATTTGACCGCAAACTACAGGCAACATGCAAAGACGGAAATATCCCAACTAGGATATTCGAAGGATTTTTTGAAAAGAATATTGCTTGAGGCCAAAGGTATAGGGAGCAGCGACATTCATTTTGAACCCTATGAGGACAGGTGTAGGGTTAGATTACGGATGGATGGCAAATTATTGGAATATTACACCATTCCTATTAAGGATTATCCTACCATGGTCAACAAAATAAAGATAAGGGCCAATCTGGACATTGCGGAGAAACGGTTGCCACAAGACGGGAGGATTAGTGTAAACTCCAATGGGCAAGATTTCGATATACGGGTTTCTTCATTACCAACATTACATGGTGAAAAATTGGTTTTGAGAATTTTGAGTCGGGATTCAGCAATTGTAGATCTGGAAGAACTTGGAATGACTTCCGAAGATTTAGTCCGATACAAGAATGGTATAAAGAAACCAAATGGCATCGTACTGATATCGGGGCCAACCGGTTCCGGTAAGACAACGACCTTGTACGCCACGCTAAAAATATTGAACGATGGCACTTCAAACATACTTACCATAGAGGATCCCATAGAGTACACTCTGGAAGGGATCAACCAAGTGCAATTGAAGGAGAACATCGGCCTTGATTTTGCCAGTTCGTTGCGTACTTTCTTAAGACAGGACCCAGATATTATTATGGTAGGCGAAATTAGGGACGTCAAAACTGCAAATATGGCCATCAGGGCCGCACTTACGGGTCATTTGGTGCTTTCCACCATACATACAAACTCGGCATGGGGTACTGTTTCCAGATTGATTGACATGGGGGTGCCAGCATTCTTGATCGCCAACACCCTTAATATGAGCATTGCCCAGCGTTTGGTTCGAAAACTGTGCAGTTGCTGTAAAAAGAAGATAAAAGTCAATAAAGATACTTTTCCGGCTGATTTTTCCGCTCCCAAAAATCTGAAGCACCATTTTGTTGCAAAAGGGTGCAATGATTGTTATCATACAGGATACAAAGGGCGAAAAGCCATTTACGAAATCCTTGCCATTGATAAGGATTTGGAGATATCTATAAAGGAAAACAAACTGCAAATAGATAGTTATTTAAATCATAATGATATCCCAACGCTAAAAACCAATGCGATTGATTTGGTTGAACATGGCATTACTTCCATTGAAGAGGTCTACTCCTTATTAAGTAGTCGATAAATGAAAAGATCTATAATTATAATATTTTTATTTCTCCATACTGTGATCTTCTCACAATATGATACTAATAGGATTCAGACTATAAAGAATAATCTGGATCTTTTGGCAGCTGATTATCCAGCCTATAACGAAACTTTAAAATTAGAGATAAATGTTTCAAAAGTGACACTGCCTGACTTATTGATTGCCGTTGCCAGAGTTCACAAATTAAACCTAAGTGTTTCCAACAATATCTCCAATATCAATATCGTCAACAATTTTACTGACGTCACTGTTTCAGATCTTCTTATTTTCCTCTGTAAGGAATATGACCTAACAATAGATTTTACTGGAAGTATTCTTTCCGTAAAGCGCTATCTGCCTCCCCCTCCAGAAGTGGTCGAAAAAAAGTTTTTAGTAAAATCGGACCCTTCCACGAATATGGTCAGCTTAGACGTTGATAATATTCCCCTTGAGCAGGTATTCCGGAAAATCATGGCAGTCTTCGGTAAGAACTTGTTATATGCCAACAATCTCAAAGAAAGGCCCTTGAACATTTTTCTGAATAATGTTTCCTTTGATACCGCTATGGAAAAAGTTGCTGAGCTTAATGGACTGGCCCATTCCAAGTCAAGGGACGGGTTTTATCTTTTTAGTGCTTTGGACGAATCAACGGGTAACTCTGGACCAAGACTATTTAAAAAAGGAATACATTATATGGTATTGGATACCGTAAATAAAATCCTTAACGTGGATTTCAATGATTCGCCTATTGTCGAGATTTTAGATGCTCTAAGTCAAGATTTGAAATTGGACGTTTATACCGCCACGCCCTTGGAAAATGCGGGCAAGGTAACTTTTAATGCAAAAAATATTCATTTTGACGATCTGCTGTCCTATATTTTCGAAAGCAAGCAAACTGAAAATATCGGCTTACCATTGGAAAGCGGTCAACGACGTGGCTACCTTAGTAACACTAGTGGCACTAATGAAATCCCAAACAGTGCCAATCCCACCTATTTTACATATAAAAAAGAAAACAATATTTACTTTTTTGGTACAGTAGACCAGTTGAGCCTACGGAAAGTTGAGATTGTTCAGATGATGCACCGATCCGTGGAATTGATGAGTGACCCCCAGTCTTATTCAGGAGGATATCGAAGTGCCGGAAGAACGAATACGGGGAACATAAATTATTTTGGGAATGGCCAAGGTTCTAATTTTCAGGGTGGATCCCAAAACCTTAATAATCAGAGAACGATAAATACAAGGAGCAACAATGGATTTGAAAATTTTCGGAACGGTGCTGAAGCTTTGGTCAACATTTTACCTGATGAAATCAAATCCAATCTCGACGTTAGGGTGGATTTTGAGCTCAATAGCTTCTTGGTAAGCGGTCCCGCAGCAAACATTGAACGTTTTAAAAATTTTATCAAAAAGATTGATAGACCTGTACCCGTAGTTTTAATCGAAGTGATGATTATTGAGGTGAAAAAATCATCTATTGTTGAAACAGGTATCAGTTGGGGCATTGGTGATGAATCTCTGGAAACCAAGGGTAAACTCTTTCCAGAAACAGACCTGACCCTTGGAGCCAAGACCGTGAACAAGGTCATTGGTGGTTTCGATGGATTTGGATCTTTCAATATTGGGAAGGTAGTACCTGATTTTTTCGCTACTATCAAAGCCTTGGAGGAAAATGGGAATATCAAGATTCGTTCTACTCCCAAACTATCTACACTCAATGGACATAGAGCTAACCTTTCCATAGGTGAAACTACATACTATGTGATAACCAATCAGAACTTTTTTGGGTCCCAGATACCTACAACTTCAGAAGTAAGGAATTATGCCCCGATCGATGCCGAGTTGGGAGTAAGTATAAAACCATTGGTTTCCGGTGATGGTCAAGTGACCCTTGAAATCAATGTGGTTCAATCGGATTTTAGTGGAGAGCGTATTGAAGAGGATGCTCCTCCAGGACTGACCTCAAGAGAGTTCAGTTCCATTATACGAATGCAAAACCAGGACTTGGCCATATTAGGGGGACTAGAGGAAAAGATAAAGAATGATTCTGGCAGTGGCGTTCCTCTTTTGGCCCGAATACCTGTTCTCAAGTGGCTTTTTAGTAAAAGGAAACGTGAGGATACCAAACAGAAACTCACGATATTGATCAAACCGACCGTTATCTATTAGACTTGGAAAATTGGATTAAGTATATCATTAAAGGCTTTTCATTTAAAGGTTTGGAAATCTTTGAGCTGGAAAATCATACTTTCTATTCCTTGACCGAGTTAAAGATGAAGAAGAATGAAATCCATGTAGTATCCGAAATGCTATTTGGGACTATCCAAGAGGTTGCACCACATATTAAAAAAACGGATATGCTTTCAATAGCAATAAACTCCTCGCAAATTCTAAAAAAATGGTCTTTACCCGATTCTAAATTAGATATAGAACAAAAGGTGATTCAAGCGTTCCCAAATTTGGATTTGCATAAATTTTATTTTGAAATTTTAGCTGTGGAAAATCTTGGGATGGTTTCCATAGGCAAAAGAGAATACGTAAATAATTTGTTGTCAGAATTGGAAACCCATAACATTGTACCGATGAGGATTTCTTTGGGCATTTCGGATATAGGAACAACTATACCCTACTTTCAGGCTTCCAATATTCAAGGTTCTAATTTTAGGATAAAGAAATTAGATGATAGTGGGTATGAATTTGAACCTGATAGTCCGTCTCAGCATTATAACATTGAAATAAATGGCCTGGACATGTCCAGTACAAGTCTATTATCGTTTTCCGCTTTTCTAGGATATTTTATAAGTTCAGAAAAAAAATCAAACGTTACTACGCTCAATAAAGAACTTGAGAATAATTTTTTAAACTATCATTTTTACAATCTTGGGTTTAAATGGGGATTGGGGATTGTTTTGGGAATCCTGTTCTTAAATTTTTTATGCTATACACATTATAAAGCTCAAGTAACATCTGCGGAATCGGTCTCAAGCTCAGAACAACAGATTTCTACACTAAGGAAGCTAGAAGACGAAGTTGCCTTAAAGGAAGAAAAGCTTAATATGATTTTAGGTACCAAAAGCTCAAGATCCACTTTTTATATGGATAGGATTGCCAATGAGCTTCCTGTTACTATCCAATTAGATCAAATGGAGTACCAGCCTTTAAAAAGACCTGTTCAAGAACATAAGTCAATTGAATTAAAACTAAACAGTATTATTGTTTCTGGATATTCCAACGACAAAACTCAATTTGCCCAATGGACGGATGCTTTGGAGCAGAAAGATTGGATAGCAAGAATTGAAATTCTTCACTATGGCTATGTATCAAAAACTTCTGATGAATTTACCGTAAAAATTGAAATCCATGAAGCTGAACAATAGGAACAGGGTACTTTTGGGAGGTTTTTTGGTGATGCTTTTTTTGAGTTATTTTTTAGCCGTTAAAGAAACCATGAAGCTTAGGGCCCAGCTCCTTTCTTTCAAAAGCAGACAAGAGGTATCGATGAATATCCCAGGACAGCTTCACAGACTTTCAAATAAGGAAAAGGATATTGATTTAAAGTTTAAGGAGTTGAACCTTGCTACTTCTTCTCGGCAGAATCATTTGATTAAATATCTAAATCGTATTTCTACGATAAACATGGTAAAAATCATTGAGTTTAGGTCGCCACATCTGTTTCGGCAAGAAAATTCAACAAACAAAACCCATATTTTCACCTTGGAAGGCTACTTTTTGGATATACTCAAAGTCGTATATGCTTTGGAAAAACAAGGGAGTTTTGGAGCGGTTTCACATATTTCCTTTGAAAAGAAAAAGGACCATCGAAGTGGAAAGAACTATTTGCAGGCACTTGTTTTTTTGGAGCATATTCAATAAAAGCTCTATTTCATCTGGAAAACCAATTCTTAAGGAATCATTATTTTAAACATCCAACATTGAACAAAATAGATGTGTTCTGTCAAGAAAAAAGAGTTCTAATAAGAGTTTATTCCTGCATCGTATGATACACGTTCTGAACATCGTCATCTTCCTCGATTTTTTCCAAGAGTTTTTCTACGTCGGCTGCCTGTTCTTCGGAAAGCTCTTTGGTAACTTGGGGAATACGTTCAAATCCGGACGAGAGAATTTCGATTTCCCTGGATTCCAGTTCTTTTTGGATATCACCGAAACTTTCAAAAGGAGCGTAAATCAGGATACCATCCTCGTCCACAAAAACTTCTTCGGCACCAAAATCTATCATCTCCAGTTCCAATTCTTCAGGGTCGATACCTTCGCCATCTATTCTGAAGTTGCAGGTATGGTCGAACATAAACTCTACGGACCCTGAGGTACCCAGACTACCGTTACATTTATTAAAATAGCTGCGAATATTGGCAACAGTCCTTGTGTTGTTATCGGTAGCTGTTTCTATGAGTATGGCAATGCCATGGGGCGCATAGCCTTCAAACAAAACCTCTTTATAATCCCCTTGATTTTTATCGGACGCTCTTTTGATGGCACGTTCAATATTGTCCTTGGGCATGTTGACGGACTTTGCATTTTGAATTACCGCACGTAGCCTTGAATTGGCATCTGGGTCTGGGCCACCTTCTTTAACGGCCATAACAATGTCTTTTCCAATTCTGGTAAATGCTTTGGACATTGCCGCCCAACGTTTCATTTTCCGTGCTTTTCTAAATTCAAATGCTCTTCCCATAGGTAATCGGTTATTAAAGTAAAAAGTGGCTAAAGTTAAAAAAGTTCAAGTTCAAGTATCAAGAACAAGCCTACAAAAGTTTAAATTAATGAGGGTATACAAAATTAAACTGTTGAACTTAGAACTTTCACTGCCGAACCGCTACTACGTAACGCTATTCAAAACAGTAACTTAATTTTCACTTATTTTTAATAATTTTCTCAATAGCGTCTGCCAATTCAAAATCCTTTTTTGTTATTCCGTCGGCATCATGGGTATTTAATTTTATGGTAAGATTGTTATATACGTTTTCCCAGTTGGGATGATGGTTTAAATCCTCGCATTCAAACGCAATTTGGGTCATTAGGGAAAAGGTTTCCTTAAAGTCGTTGAACTTGAACGATTTGTGTATGGTTTCACCATCAAATGCCCATCCCTCCAATTGTTTTAATGATTCGTTGATTTGTGTCTCGGTTAATTTTTCCATGGCCTGTGTTTTTTTATCAATAATGATCGAGTTAGAATGCTTGCTCCCGTAAAGTTAATCAACCGTAATGTGATGGTTAATAATATCTTGGGAGCTTATCCTTAAATTTTTTGGTAGCTTGTTGTCTTTCGGTAGTGCCGCTAAATACCTGTCCTCATTTGTAGTAAAGACTCGTTTGAGCACTGGGTGGTAATTTCCAATACGTTTGATGACTTCTTTGATGAATTCTTCGTGCTGAATTAGATCAATACTGCCCAAATGAAAAATTCCCGTCTTGTCCCTATTGATCAAATAATGGATTTGCTGGGTAAGCCTGTCGTCGTTGGTGACGTTGATGATCAGATTTGGAAAAACCTCGATAGGTTCATTGTTTTCAAGGCTGGATTTGATTTCCTTTATTCTGGGCGATGTGTTCCCAAAGACCATTGGAACTCTTAGAATCGCGGTTTTTTCCTTTGGCAAACGCATCATCATATTCTCTATTTTGATTTTCAACCTGCCATATACACTTTCCGATAGGGTCTTGTCGGACTCATAGGAAGGAAATTTACTGTAGGCATCAAAAACATTGGCCGATGATATAAAATAGAGTTTGCACTTATGTTGAATGAGATATTCCATCACATGTTGATGCGCCTGAACCTGTGCCCCAAAATTTCCACGTAAAGCAGAAATTATAAAATCTGGATTCACTTTGTCAAGGATTTGGAAAATATCGTCTTCTTCCAGATCGTATCGGTAAAATTGTTGATTATCAGAAAAAGACCTGTTCGAAAAATAGGTGCCGTAGGTATTAAAATAGGAGCATAGTTCTTTATAGATAACATTGCCTATAAAACCGCTAGCCCCAAGTATCAGTATCTTTTTTTTGTTCAAATATTAAAAAATTGACAAACCTGTTTCGGTCGTTAGTTTTTCCAAAGCCCACATGCCGAGCTTGGAATTTCCTTTATCGTTCAATCCTGGTGCCCATGTCGCGACACAAAATTTATTGGGTAGCAAGGCTACGATTCCTCCGCCAACACCACTTTTTCCCGGGAGGCCCACTTCAAAGGCGAACTCCCCCGCTTCGTCATAGAACCCACAAGTGAGCATAATGGCATTGATACGTTTTACTTGCGTTAATGTAAGATGGGTATTGTTCCTAAGACATTTGCCCCTGTTCATGAAAATGTAGAAAACCTTTACCAACTGTTCACAACACATACGCAACGAACAGGAGTAAAAGTAAAAATCCAGTACCGTTTCAACATCGTTTTCAAGATTTCCAAAAGATTTGATGAGATTGGCGGCGGCGTAATTTCTGTATCCTGTTCTTTTTTCTGATTTTGCAACTTTTTTATCGTATGTTATAGTTGGGTCGTTTGCTATATCTTGTACATATTTTAGAAATTCAGACTTTGGATTTTCAAGTCTTGAAACCAAAATATCACAAACCACTATCGCTCCTGCATTTATAAGTGGATTCCTTGGTATACCGTTCTCCATTTCCAGGAGTGATAAATGGTTGAACGGATCTCCCGAAGGCTCGACACCGACACGTTTCCACAACGCTTCTCCCACATGTGACATTGCCATGGACAAGGCCAATACTTTAGTAATACTTTGTATCGAAAATTGTTCTTTTGCATCACCCGTGCTGCATATGTTTCTTTCACTATCCAAAACGGCAATGCCAAATTTATCCGGGTCGATACCTGATAGTTCTGGAATGTAGTCGGCTACCTTACCCTTGACCGTTTGCTGTTTGGCCTTTTTGAGAATATTATTCAATATGGATTGAAAGTCTTGCATTTATACTTTGTAAAATGGCAATTTTACTATGGTGGCGGGCACTTGGTTTTTTCTTATCCTGATTTGAATCTTGGTATCGATTTTTGAATGTTCTATAGAAACGTACCCTAGACCGATACCTTTTGAAAGTGATGGCGACATCGTACCCGAAGTAACGTTCCCTATTTCGTTCCCCTCTTCATCTAGGATGGCATAACCGCTTCGGGGAATACCTTTTTCGGCAATCTGGAATGCTACCAACTTTCTTTTTGGGCCTTCTGCTTTTTGTTGCGCCAAGGCATCACTGTTCACGAAATCTTTAGTGAATTTGGTTACCCATCCCAGCCCAGCTTCTAAAGGAGATGTAGTATCATCAATATCATTTCCATAGAGGCAGTAGCCCATTTCCAAGCGTAGGGTGTCGCGGGCGGCCAGTCCTATTGGTTTGATTCCAAAATCGGCACCTGCTTCCAAAACGTTGTCCCAAACCTGTTTGACTTCCGAGTTTTTACAATAAATTTCAAAACCTCCTGAACCAGTATAGCCTGTTGCTGAAATGATAACATGGTCTATTCCTGCAAAATCACCTACGACAAAATTGTAGAACTTGATTTGTGAAAGGTCAATCGAAGACAATGATTGCATGGCTTCGACAGCTTTTGGGCCTTGTATTGCCAGTAAGGAATATTCATGGGAAAGGTCTCGCATTGTTGCTCCAATAGCTTCGTTATACTTTGCAATATGGTTCCAATCCTTTTCTATATTGGAAGCGTTTACGACCAAAAGATAGGTTTCCTCCTTTATTTTATAAACAATCAAATCATCAACGATTCCTCCTGTTTCGTTTGGCAAGCAACTATATTGTGCTTTTCCGACCACTAGTTTGGAGGCATCGTTGGACGAAACTTTCTGTATCAGTTGCAATGCTTTAGGCCCTTCAATTAAAAATTCGCCCATATGTGATACATCGAATACACCAACGGTCTTTCTTACGGTTTCATGTTCAATATTTACACCTTCATAAGAAACAGGCATGTTATAACCTGCAAAGGGAACCATTTTCGCACCTAAGGCTATATGTGTATCGGTTAAAGCAGTTGTATTCATTACTTCCATTTTATTTGGATAAATTTATTGAATTCACCCTAAGATGTACCTTAATTGCAAGTAATATTTTGAACAAACTTTTAGAAAATCAAAATTTTAAATTCCTATGTACCCATCAAATAGGTTTTTAACCCTTCGTATGAATTTATTTTAATGGATTCTTTTTCCCTGTTTATTACTTTTTGGATTTGAGGGGGAATTTTTGGAGATATGTTCAATGTTTCTTCCACAGTAGCTAAAAACTTGACTGGGTGGGCCGTTTCCAAAAAGATTCCGAATGTATTTGGATTCTTTTTTTGGTACTTTTTTAAACCAAGATATCCCACCGCTCCATGGGGGTCCACCACGTATTCGGATTTGGAATAGATTTCTTTCATGGCATCTTTGGTCTCTTCATCTGAAAACGAAAAAGAGGAAAGATTTTTCTTGAGCTCTACAAGGTCATTCCCGTACAGTTGTCTTATGCGTACAAAGTTGCTGGGATCCCCAACATCCATAGCATTGGAAATCGTTGCTATTGAAGGAACTGGATTATAAGCTCCACTATGCATAAATTTTGGAACCACATCATTGACATTAGTAGCTGCTACAAAGTGTTTGACGGGCATACCCATTTTTTGGGCCACCATTCCAGCACAAACATTTCCAAAATTACCGGACGGTATGGAGAAAACAATTTCTTTGCCTTTGGACTTAGCTTGTTTAAAGGCGAATAAAAAATAAAATAATTGTGGTAGCCATCTCGCTACATTTATACTGTTGGCCGATGTCAATTTTTTTAAAGCCGTAATTTCAGCATCCAAAAAAGCGGATTTTACCATCTTTTGGCAGTCGTCAAAAGTACCATCAACTTCCATTGCAATGATATTTTGTCCCAAAGTGGTGAGCTGTTTTTCTTGTATATCGCTTACTTTACCACTGGGGTACAGTATGACCACATTTACTCTTTTTACTCCCAAAAAACCATTGGCTACCGCTCCTCCTGTATCACCGGAAGTAGCAACAAGAACAGTGACTTCATTGCTTTCATTTTTGGAAAAATACCCTAAACAATTGGCCATAAATCGTGCACCAACATCTTTAAAGGCCATAGTAGGGCCGTGAAATAGCTCAAGAGTGGCAATATCTTCTTGAATTTCTACCACGGGAAAGTCAAAATCCAAAACGTTTTTCAAGATATCCTTTAAAATACTATCTGGGATATCGGCACTCACAAATTGATGAATTGCCCTAAAAGCTATTTCATGATTGGAACAGGTCTCGATCTTCTCAAAGAAATCTGCCGCTAACGGAGTAATTTTTTCTGGAAAGTAGAGTCCTTTATCTGGAGCGATTCCTGCTATAACGGCTTCTTTGAACGAAGCTTGATTGTGATTGTTAGTTAAGCTGTAGAATTTCATTGACTTTTAAAATTGACGAATGACGGATGACAAATGACGGAAGAATCTATAAAGAATCATTTAATATTTTTTTTAAAGGCACTCATCATGTTCATAAGATGGAATGCTTCATTATATAGTTCGACAAACTTGACTTCGTCAATGTATTTTCTTCTTTTTGCTTTGAATAAGCAGGTTACTACCTCGGCTAATGAACGAATGGAATACCCCATAAACTTTCTTTGTTCGGGATTTGATTGCCCAATTGAACCTTCGGAAATATTTAAAGCTATTGAATCAGAGGCTCTACAAATTTGCGATGCTAAATTAAATTTTTCTCGTTCAGGAAATTTAAGGGCTAGTCGGTCAATTACTTCTCCAAAGTCCATAGCCTTTTGCCAAATATTTAGCTTTTCGAATTTAAACTTGTCCATTCATAAAAGTTTTATTTGAGGTCGTAGTAGTTCGTTTTTAATTTTTAGTGCTATAAGTCATCAGTCATCGGTCATCGGTCATCGGTCATCGGTCATCCTTTTCACCCCCTCCACATTGATCTTCGACACATGAATATCAAAATCAACACCTATAGCTTTATACGTTTCTTTCATAGCATCGGCTACTTGTAAAGCGGTATGCTCACCTTTGCTCAATGTGAAAATCGATGGGCCAGAACCAGAAATGCCACAACCCAAGGCTCCAGCTTCTCTAGTATTTATTTTTATTGCATCAAAACCTGGAATCAAAATAGAACGTATGGGCTCAACGATATAATCTTGTAACGACCTCCCTATTAAGCTATAGTCGTTCTGGAAAAGCCCGGCCACAAGTCCACCAACATTGCCCCATTGTCGGATACCTTTTTCCAGCGTAATGGTAGTCTTTAAGATTTTTCTGGAATCCGATGTTTTTATTTCTATTTGCGGATGAATTACGGTGGCAAATAATTCTTCAGGTGTGGGAATTGAAATAATATCCAAAGGCTGATAACTTCGAACCAATGTAAATCCACCATAAATGGCAGGTGCCACATTATCTGCGTGCGCAACGTCGCTTGCCAATTTTTCACCTTGCATGGCAAATTGGACCAATTCCAGATTTGAAAAAGGTTTGCCTAAAAGCTGATTCATGGCCCACACTGCCCCTGCCGAACTTGCAGCACTGCTTCCGATTCCACTACCTGGTTTGATTTTTTTGTCTATTTCTATTTCAAATCCACCTTGATAATCGCTCTTTTCCAATAACGCCAATCCTGCTACACCGGAAACATTTTTATTGGTCTCCATTGGGAGTTGCTGTCCTTTTATTTTAGTAATGAATACCCCTTTTTCCGAAGTTTTCCTTACAATCATTTCATCCCCTACGGAATCCAATGCCAATCCTAAAACATCGAATCCACAAGAAACATTGGCAATGGTCGCCGGACAAAAAACCTTTAGTTCTTCCATTATTAGAAGTTTCCGATTCGTATAATATCAGCAAAGATACCAGATGCAGTAACTTCGGCACCGGCACCGGCACCTTTTATGATCAAGGGTTGGTCTGGATAGCGTTCGGTATAGAACAGGACAATGTTGTCGCTTCCCTCTAGATTATAAAAATCATGTCCGATAGGTATTTTTTGAAGTCCCACTTTAGCTTTTCCATTCTCAAACTGTGCTACGTATTTCAGTTTACTGTTTTCGTCCTTGGCATCTTTATAGGTTTTTTGGAATTCAGTCTCATTCTTTTTCAATGTTTCAAAAAATTCATCGTTAGAATTCGTTTTCAAACTTTCTTCTGGTAAAAACGAATCACTTACGATTTCATTCATATCCAACTGGTGACCACTTTCCCGTGCCAAAATGAGAATTTTTCGCATAACATCGACGCCACTGAGGTCTATGGTCGGGTCGGGCTCGGTATATCCTTCTTCCTGCGCTTGTTTTACGATATCGTGAAAGGAGACCGAATCATTAAAATTATTAAAGATAAAGTTTAAACTGCCCGATAGAACAGCTTGTATCTTGTTCACCTTATCTCCAGAAGCTATTAGATGTTTTAGCGTGTCTATGATTGGAAGCCCAGCACCAACATTAGTTTCAAACAAAAAAGGGGAATTGTATTGTGTTGCAAGTTTTTTAAGTTGTTTATAATAAGTATAATCGGAAGAACAGGCAATTTTGTTGCAAGTAACAACGGAAATACTGTTCTTCAAATACTTGGCATAGCTCAACGAAACTTCCTCGCTAGCGGTATTGTCAACAAATACACTGTTACGATAGTTCAACTCCCTTATCTTATCAAAAAACAAAGACTTGTCCGCTTTTTTTCCATTTGCCAGATTCGATTCCCAATCTTTTAAAGATATACCGTCTTCATCAAAATACATGGTTCTGGAATTGCTTATTCCAATGACACGTACATTCAACTTGAGCTCTTGCTTTAGGTATTTTCTTTGTTGTTTTATTTGATCAAGAAATTTTGAGCCGACGTTTCCAACACCCATAACAAATAAATTGAGCTGCTTTATATTCTCTTCAAAGAATATTTCGTGTAGTGCGTTAAGTGCTTTTTTTACATCGTTTTTTAGAATTACTGCAGAAATATTACGCTCGGATGCCCCTTGGGCAATAGCTCTTATATTGACATTGTTTTTTCCAAGTGTACTGAACATTTTACCACTCAATCCTTGATGACTTTTCATGTTATCGCCGACCAAAGCAACAATGGCCAAGTCTTTTTCCACGATTACTGGCTTTATTTTATGACTGGCTATTTCGTAGGTAAAAGCATCGTTTACGCTATTGACCGCCTTTTCCACATCAGTATCGGAAATACAAACACAGATGGAATGTTCCGATGAAGCCTGCGTAATAAGAACTACGCTAATATCCTCTTGGGAAAGTGTTTCAAAAAAACGTTTGGATATTCCAGGAATACCTACCATACCGGGACCTTCCAAAGAAAGCAGGCTAATCCCGCCCACATGGCTTATCCCCCTAACGGTTTTTCCGTTACCATTGGTGTTTTTGGTAATTTGGGTTCCCTCGTCCTCAGGGCTGAACGTGTTCTTTATCACTATTGGGATTCCTTCGTTCAATACAGGTTGAATTGTAGGCGGATATAGTACTTTGGCCCCAAAATGGGAAAGCTCCATGGCCTCTTCGTAGCTTAATCGGGATACTGACTTTGCTTGTTTCACCAATTTTGGATTAGCTGTGTACATACCACTTACATCTGTCCAAATCTCTAGGATATCCACTTTCTCCGCAGCTGCTATAATTGCTGCGGTATAGTCCGAGCCTCCTCTTCCCAGAGTAGTGGAATCGTTGGCACCGCTTGAGGATACAAATCCCGGTAGTATCGTAATCCTTTGCTGTGCCGTTTTAAAATAAGCATTGCAATTATGGACAGTGGTATCAAATTGTACATTTGCTTTTCCAAAATTCGCATCTGTTTTTATGAGTTCCCGTGTATCCTTATACGCAGCATCCAGCCCTTCGGCCTTAAAAAACTCTGCAATGATAAAGGAGGATAACAGCTCACCATAGCTCACTATTTTATCAGATAGCTTTGGGGTAAGTTCGCCAATTAGAAATGAGCCTTCCAATAGTGTTTCAAGAGTATTCAAATCACTTTTTACCTTGCTCAAAATCGTACTTTGTTCTTTTACAGGTATAAGCTTCCTTATGGTTTCAAAATGCCTATCCTCAATTTCTTTAAACCCTTTTTTATAGGATAAATCCTGATTTGAGGCGTATTCAGAGGTATTCAGCAATAAATCGGTCACCCCCCCAAAAGCAGATACTACAACAGCTATTTTTTCTGAAGCTTCGTTTTGAATTATGGCTTTGACCTGATTAATATTTTCTGGATTGGCTACGGAAGTGCCACCAAATTTTAAGACTTTCATGTGTGATCGGTATATGGAAAAATAATATGATTAATGGACGGACGGAAACAATTATGCAATTACCCCAAAGGGGTAATGGTAGTAAAAGCGAAGATGGATGAAATTGATTTCATCAATGGTGTATTTATATCCGTTTGTTTAGTTTGCATAATTCAATATGGATGTCAAATGTAGTACTTTTGATTGCTTTCCCAAATCATTCTAAAATTTTTGCGAAATATATAGTAATAATCAATTTTTCTTATTGAATGAAAATTTTAACTGCAAAACAAATCTATGAAGCTGATAAATTCACAATTAAAAAACAGGGAATACGTAGCGATGAGCTTATGGAGAGGGCTGCTATTGGAATCTTTGACTGGATACATTCTAGGTTGCAAGGTGCCAATGTAAATATTCAATTGTTCTGTGGCATTGGGAACAATGGAGGTGATGGAATCGCACTTGCAAGGCATCTCAAAGAAAATGATTATTCCATTCAAGTTCATGTCGTGAATTATAGTGAGAAACGGTCCAAGGACTTTCTTCTGAACCTTGAACGGTTAAAAGACAGAAAAATATGGCCGAATTTCATCAAAGAGAAAAGTGCTTTACCGAACATTTCACCAGATGATATCGTGGTCGATGCTATTTTTGGAATAGGATTGAACAGAGCACCACATTTTTGGGTTTCAAAACTTATAGAACACATTAATGTTTCGTCTGCATTTGTACTTTCCGTGGACATCCCGTCTGGATTGCCATGCCATAGAATTCCATGGGATACGGAAAACGTGATTAGGGCAAACTATGTACTCAGTTTTCAAGTCCCTAAATTGGTATTTTTTCTTCCCGAAACAGGAATCTATCAAAACCAATGGGAAATCCTTGACATTGGATTGGATCCCGAATATTTGGATGCGACAGCAACAGATTATGAATTGATTGGTAAAAATGAAGTATTGCCCATGTATAAACAGCGAACAAAGTTTTCGCATAAAGGTACCTATGGGCATGCTGTGATTATTGGTGGGGGTTACGGGAAAATTGGAGCGGTACAATTGGCTAGCAATGCATGTTTATCCACTGGTTGTGGTTTGGTTTCAGCTTTTGTTCCTGAATGCGGGTATCATTCGTTACAGACCGCGGTGCCGGAAATTATGGTTCTGACTGACGACGATGATGAAAATATATCAGCAATTGACCTTTCATTTACACCTAATGTTATTGGGGTAGGTATGGGGATGGGAACCAAGGAAATTACCCAAAAAGCCTTTGAATTTTTCTTAAGAAAAAATACAGCTCCTTTAGTTATAGATGCTGATGGACTCAATATATTGGCAAAGCAACCGAGCTTGCTGAAATACCTCCCTAAAAATTCGGTGTTAACTCCTCATCCAAAGGAGTTGGAGCGTTTGATAGGTGAATGGTCAGATGATTTTGATAAACTTGAAAAAGCAAAAATTTTTTCTACGGAAAATGATTGTATCATAGTTATTAAAGGTGCGCATAGCATAATAATCCACAAGGATAAGGGCTTTGTGAATACTACAGGGAATCCAGGCATGGCGACTGCTGGAAGCGGGGATGTTTTGACAGGTATGATAACGGGTCTTATAGCCCAAGGATATACTCCATTAAATGCTGCTATCTTTGGAGTTTACCTTCACGGTCTAGCTGGTGACATCGGTGTGACTTCAAAAGGTTACGAATCTTTAAAAGCTTCCGGAATAATTGAAAATATTGGGAAGGCCTATATTGAGATATTAAAATCTCCTGAAGATGTTCCCATTAGAAAAGAAACCTAACTTGAAGTTTTCTTTTTATTTCTTTTCAATCTTTTTTTGACCCATACCAATGCATTATCATATTCAATAAAGAACTCCATATTCTTTTTATAGAATAGCTTCTCTATCTTAAAGTTGTGCATGTCTATTTCTTTTTTGGAAACAATGGCAAACGCCTTTAAATTTTCCAACCCTCTCAAGTAATTATAGATTGTTGGGTCTACAGCGTATGAATTCTTACGAAGGCTTATATATCCAAAATCTTTATCCCTGAAATGTATTTCGGATATACCGATAATTTGATACGCTCGTTCCAGCGTTAAAGTGGCGCCTTCCTCAAAAGTAGAAACCATGTAGTCATCAAAAACTTGAATACTACCGATATCCAATTGGTACTCGCGCAGAACATTGGCTTTCTTCGTAGAAGCAATTTTCATCCCCAAATAATTATAGTGTCTCGTGGACGAAAATATGTGTAACATAAGAGGGTTTGAAAAATATTAGATTAAAGGCGCAAATATCGTTTGTACGGCAAGTTTGGTAAGGAAACAAAAAATGCCGACAAACTTGTCGGCATTTTTTATAGTGGAATTATTTTGATTATTCTGCCTTTGGCGTTTTTTCCGGTTTTTTTATTTTAATAGTGAGTTCTTCCTTTTTCTCATCTAAATCCATAAAAATACTATCACCTTCTTCAAGCTTCGAGTTTACGATTTCTTCAGCTAGAGCGTCTTCAATATACTTCTGAATTGCTCTTTTAAGGGGTCTTGCACCGTATTGTTTATCAAAACCTTTTTCAGCAATATAATCCTTCGCTTTTTTAGTAAGATCAAGAGTATATCCAATATCCTTGATCCTGCCGAATAGTTTATCAAGTTCAATATCTATAATTTTATGAATATCCTCTCTTTCCAAAGAATTAAATACGATAACATCGTCAATTCTGTTCAAGAATTCCGGAGCAAACGCTTTTTTAAGAGCATTCTCAATAACACTTTTTTGATGTGTATCGGCCTGGGCCTTTTTTGCTGCTGTTCCAAACCCCACGCCTTGTCCAAAATCCTTTAATTGTCTGGCTCCTATATTTGAGGTCATTATAATTATTGTATTCCTAAAGTCTATCTTTCTACCGAGACTGTCCGTAAGGAAGCCATCGTCCAAAACTTGCAAAAGCATATTAAAAACGTCTGGGTGCGCTTTTTCGACCTCATCCAATAAAATAACGGAATACGGTTTTCTGCGGACCTTTTCAGTTAATTGACCACCCTCTTCATATCCAACATATCCTGGAGGTGCACCAACCAATCTCGATATGGCAAACTTTTCCATGTATTCGCTCATATCAATTCTTATAAGTGCATCTTCGGAATCAAAAAGTTCCTTTGCGAGAATTTTTGCCAACTGTGTTTTGCCCACTCCCGTTTGTCCCAAGAAAATAAAGGAACCAATAGGTTTGTTGGGGTCTTTGAGCCCAGCTCTATTGCGCTGAATTGCTTTTGCAACTTTGGACACAGCATTGTCCTGTCCTATGACAAATCCTTTGATCAACTCGGGTAACTCCGCCAATTTGTTGCTTTCGGTCTGTGCTATCCTATTTACGGGTATGCCGCTCATCATTGAAACTACATCGGCTACATTATCCTCGGAAACAGTTTCCCTGTGCAGTTTACTTTCTTCTTCCCAGTGTTCTTGGGCAGAAGCCAGTTCTTTTTCTAGACGTTTTTCATCATCACGAAGTTTTGCAGCTTCTTCATATTTTTGTTTTTTGACAACACTGTTCTTGAGTTCGCGAACATCATCTAACTGGTTTTCAAGCTCCAATATTTGTTTTGGCACATCCATATTTATGATATGTACTCTTGAACCTGCCTCGTCAAGTGCATCAATGGCTTTGTCCGGCAAAAAACGATCGGTCATATAACGATTCGTTAATTTTACACAGGCCAAAATAGCTTCATCCGTATAATTTACGTTATGGTGATCTTCATATTTACCTTTGATGTTCATTAAGATTTCAATGGTCTCCTCAACGGTGGTAGGTTCTACCATTACCTTTTGAAAACGACGTTCCAAAGCACCATCTTTTTCGATGTACTGGCGGTATTCATCGAGAGTGGTAGCACCAATACATTGAATTTCACCTCTTGCAAGTGCCGGTTTGAACATATTTGATGCATCCAAACTTCCAGTGGCACCACCTGCACCCACAATGGTATGTATCTCATCAATGAACAAAATGATATCGTCATTTTTCTCCAGTTCGTTCATTACCGCTTTCATTCGTTCCTCAAATTGCCCACGGTATTTTGTACCTGCGACCAATGATGCAAGATCCAACGTAACGACTCTTTTATTATAAAGAATTCTGGAGACCTTTTTATTTATGATTCTAAGGGCTAAGCCTTCGGCAATGGCACTTTTGCCCACACCGGGTTCGCCAATCAATAATGGGTTGTTTTTCTTTCTTCTACTTAAAATTTGAGAAACTCTTTCTATTTCTTTTTCCCGTCCAACAACAGGGTCCAATTTATTTTCCTCAGCTAATTTGGTCAAGTCGCGCCCAAAATTATCCAGAACAGGAGTTTTGGATTTTTTTGTTCCTTTTTGTGAAGATCCAGAACCAAAAGAGCCTTCTTTTGAATCTCCTAAATCCTCGGGGTCACTTGAAAATGATTCGGCTTGTGGCGAATCCAAATAATCATCATCACTTGTAATCATGGATTTAAACTGCTCTTTAACATTATCATAGTCAACCTTAAGCTTGTGTAAAAGCTTTGTTGTGGGATCGTTCTCGTTTCTAAGGATACATAGCAAAAGGTGCGCAGTATTTATTGAGGAACTTTGAAAAAGTTTAGCTTCAAGAAAAGTTGTCTTAAGAGCTCGTTCTGCTTGTCTTGTTAAGTGCAGATTTTTTTTATCTTTTTGTATTGTTCCCGTATTTGGATTGGCAGGACTTAAGATTTCAACCTTTCTTCTAAGGTGGTCTAAATCAACATCCAATGCATCAAGAATATTTATTGCCTTGCCATTACCATCCCTTAACAGCCCCAACATTAAATGTTCGGTTCCTATAAAATCATGTCCCAATCTAAGGGCCTCCTCTTTGCTATACGCTATTACGTCTTTTACTCTAGGGGAAAAATTATCATCCATACGTTTCCTTTTCAGCAATTAAAATTAATAAAAGTATTGTTACCGTAGTCAAATACTATACCCATATTCGATAAACTAGTATTAATTGTCGAAATAAAGAGCACTTTCATCGCTGTTTAACAAAGCTTTATTATTATTTTGAGATCGAGAGTAATACTGTTGATAATTTTTTTAATAAAGTAAGTTACAAGTGTTTTGAAAGGTGTGATTTTGCGTATATTGCCATGATATTTTAACCACAAAAGCAACAAGATTTTAGCATGGCGGAAGGCGAAAAGTTAATTCCTATCAACATTGAAGATGAGATGAAATCTGCCTACATTGATTATTCAATGTCGGTCATTGTGTCACGTGCCCTGCCAGATGTGCGGGACGGACTTAAACCAGTTCACCGAAGAGTGTTATTTGGAATGCACGAATTGGGTGTTAGATCATCTAGTTCACATAAAAAATCTGCACGTATTGTTGGTGAGGTTTTGGGTAAATACCACCCTCACGGCGATACATCTGTTTATGACAGTATGGTGCGTATGGCCCAAGAATGGAGTTTAAGGTACATGCTTGTAGATGGCCAAGGTAACTTTGGCTCTGTGGATGGCGATAGTCCTGCAGCAATGCGTTACACGGAGGCACGTATGCGTAAAATCGCTGATGAGATGTTGGCGGATATTGATAAGGACACGGTTGATCACCAGCTAAATTTTGACGATTCGCTCAAAGAACCTACGGTACTGCCTGCCCGTGTACCAAATTTATTGGTCAATGGAGCATCCGGTATTGCAGTGGGTATGGCAACCAATATGCCACCTCATAACTTATCAGAAGTAGTGGATGGAACTATTGCCTATATTGAGAATAGTGACATTGAAATAGATGAATTGATCACCCATATAAAAGCCCCTGATTTTCCAACAGGTGGTATTATTTATGGATATGATGGTGTTAAAGAAGCCTTTCATACAGGTAGGGGTAGGGTAATGATGCGGGCCAAGGCCACTTTTGAAGAAGTTCAAGGCAGAGAGTGCATTATCGTTACCGAAATACCATATCAGGTCAATAAAGCTGATATGATAAAAAAGACGGCCGACCTAGTCAATGATAAAAAAATAGAAGGAATTTCCACTATACGTGATGAATCCGATAGAAAGGGAATGCGAATCGTTTACATTTTAAAGCGTGACGCAATTCCAAATATTGTTCTTAATACGCTTTATAAATATACAGCACTTCAATCTTCTTTTAGTGTAAATAATATTGCTCTAGTTAAAGGAAGACCACAACTGCTCAACCTGAAGGAGATTATCCACCATTTTGTAGAGCATAGGCACGAGGTTGTTGTGCGTAGGACCAAATATGACCTTAGAAAAGCAGAAGATCGCGCACATATTTTAGAAGGTCTCATTATTGCTTCTGACAATATTGATGAGGTAATAGCGATAATCAGGGCTTCCTCTAATGTGGAAGAGGCCAGAAATAGCCTGATGGAGCGTTTTAAACTTACAGAGGTCCAAGCAAAGGCCATTGTTGAAATGCGATTGCGACAACTTACCGGTTTAGAACAAGATAAGCTTCGAGAAGAATATGATGAGTTGTTGAAAACCATAGAGGATTTAAAAGATATCCTTGCTAGAAAAGACCGTAGAATGCAAATCATAACTGATGAGCTTTTGGAGGTCAAGGAAAAATATGGTGATGAACGCAGATCGGAAATAAATTTCGCAGGTGGCGATTTGAGCATCGAGGACATGATTCCTGATGAGCAAGTTGTTATCACAATTTCCCATGCCGGTTATATTAAAAGAACTCCTCTTACCGAATACAAAACCCAAAATAGGGGAGGGGTCGGCCAAAAAGCCTCTTCAACACGAAATGAGGATTTCTTAGAGCATTTGTTTGTGGGAACCAATCACCAATATATGTTGTTCTTCACGCAGAAAGGAAAATGCTTCTGGATGCGGGTATATGAAATTCCAGAAGGCAGTAGAACTTCTAAAGGAAGGGCCATTCAGAATTTGGTCAATATAGAGCAAGATGATAAGGTCAAGGCTTTTATCTGTACCCAAGACTTGAAAGATGAAGATTACGTGAACAGTCATTATGTAATCATGGCAACAAAGAAAGGAAACGTAAAGAAAACATCTTTGGAGCAGTATTCGAGACCACGCCAAAATGGGATCAATGCCATAACCATTAAAGATGAAGACGAATTGCTCGAAGCTAAGTTGACAACGGGAACCAGCCAAATCTTGCTGGGCTTAAAATCTGGTAAAGCAATACGTTTTGAGGAGAGCAAAACCAGGCCCATGGGAAGAAATGCCTCTGGAGTTAGGGGTATTAGACTGGCCAATGATAAAGACGAAGTCATAGGAATGGTATCTGTCCATAATTTTGAGGACGATATCCTTGTGGTCTCTGAAAATGGATACGGAAAGCGTTCCACTATTGATGATTACAGGGTCACCAACAGAGGTGGAAAAGGTGTAAAAACTATTTCCATTACTGATAAAACAGGTGGTTTGGTGGCTATAAAAAATGTATCGGATACAGATGATTTGATGATTATAAACAAGTCTGGAATCGCGATTCGTACAAGTGTCGAAGATCTTCGTGTAATGGGAAGAGCTACACAAGGTGTCAGGCTTATCAATCTTAAGGACAGTGATTCTATTGCTGCCGTAGCAAAAGTTATGAAGGATGAAGATGCAGTTGAAGAAACAGATATTCTTGATTTAGAGGTTAATGGTGAAGATGGCACGGCAATTGATAATGATACCAACGAAACAAAAGAATAAATCAATAAACACTAATAATTATAATCAATTTCAAAATGAAGACTAAAGTTTTTATACTACTACTCACCCTAGGAGTTTCCATGATTGGATTCTCCCAAAAGAATGAAATAAAAGCAGCGGAAAAGGCATTAAAAAATGGTGATTCCGCGAGTGCTAAAACTGCACTTGAGGGAGCTGCGTCGCTAATTGATGCGGCTGATGAAAAAACACAGGCACAATATTATGCCGTAAGGGGTAATATTTATGCAGACCTTGCTAAAAAAGGAGATGCCACTGCATTTCAACCAGCAATTGACTCCTATAAGAAAGTAATCTCTATTGAAGAAGCAAGTGGAAAGGAAAAATATACCACTGTTGCTGCACAAAGTTTATCCCAAATGACCGCGGATTTGGTGAATGCAGCTGTAGAGGATAATAACAACAAGAAATTTGAAGAGGCAGCAGAAAAATTATATTTGGGTTATCAACTGAGTCCAAAAGATACCATTTATCTATATTATGCGGCTAGTAGCGCAGTAAACGGTCAGAGCTATGATAAGGCACTTACGTACTACAATGAATTAAAAGAAATAGGTTATGATGGGAGCGGAGTGACCTATACCGCCATAAATATTGAAAGCGGTGAGGTTGAAACAATGGATAAAACTACAAGAGACCTATATGTAAAGGCAGGAACCCACAAGGATCCAAAAGAAGAAAGAACACCTTCCAAAACATCTGAAATTGTAAAGAATATTGCACTCATTTACCAACAATTGGGTGACAATGAGAAGGCATTGGCCGCTTATGCAGATGCCAGGGCCGTTGAACCTGATGATGTAAACCTTGTTTTGGGACAGGCCAATCTACATTATGCAATGGGCGATAAAGACAAATTTAAGGAGTTGATGGCAGAAGCTTCCGCAATGGCTCCAGATAATGCTGATTTACTCTATAACATCGGTGTTATTAATATGGAACAAGGTAATTTGGAAGAGGCTAGGGATGCCTATAAGAAAACATTGGCTATAGACCCAGGTTACATCAACGCCCTTCTGAATCTTTCAACAACTTACGTTAATGAGGGCAATGCCCTTATTGATGAAATGAACGCCTTAGGAAACTCAAGAGCGGATATCGCCAGATATGAAGAACTGAAGGAAAAAAAGGACGATTTGTTTCAAGAGGGTGCAAGAATACTGGAGGATGCTTTAAAAACCAATCCAGATAATCAAGGTATATTATCTCAATTAAAGAACATCTATGGTGCGCTTGGGGATACGGAAAATTTTATGCGCATGAAAAAACTAATGGGAGAAGAATAGTAAGTATTTCCCATAATCTAAAAAAAGCCCTGATGAAAACCATCAGGGCTTTTTTTAGATTACCTTTTTAATTACTCTGAGCTTATGGGTGTAGCGTTTTTCATGAGTATTGAATATTCCCGTATGGTCTATTCTGTCAATACGTACATGACCGTGAACATGAATGATATAATTATCCTTTAAAATAATTCCAACATGATCAATTATACCTTCTGGATTGTCGAAAAAAGCTAAATCCCCAGGTTCGCTCTCTTCAATAAAGCTTAAGGCCTCCCCCTGTTTTGATTGTTCTGCTGAACTCCGCTTTAACTGATATCCGTTTACTTTGTATACCATTTGGGTCAATCCGGAACAATCAATTCCAAAAGGCGTTTTTCCACCCCACATATATGGAGCTCCAAGATATAAAAGTGCTGTATCCACCAAACCTGATTTTGGTTTCTTCCCTTTTATATGTTCTCCCTCAAATTTATGCTTTAAGAATTGCGAACTGGAAACAATGGAACCCATTATAATAGGTATAAATAAACCGTTTTCTGTATCAATGTGCGAAATTATATCAGATGAGAATTTATGATTTTGAGTTGCATCCAATTTTTGAAAATCACTTTCAAGAATATTGGTAAATTGATCGTTAATTACCCAACCTTCGCAAGCATCATGGGAGATACGAATTCTGCTCCATTTCTTTCTGCTTTCCAAAACCTTAAAATAATCTCCATATAAGAGTTGTGAAATGATTTCTTCACTATCGTCTGGAAGAATTCTAATAGGAACAATACTTAAATGGCAAACACCATATCGCATTTATTTCTTGACTTGGTTGGATTAATTTCTTTCTAAAACAATTGCAGAGGCACCACCACCACCATTGCAAATGGCTGCAGCTCCTAATTTAGCATTGTTCTGTTCAAGGACATTAAGCAACGTAATCGTGATTCTTGCTCCAGAACAACCAAGTGGATGGCCCAAGGAAACAGCACCACCGTTAACATTTACGTTGGAGTCATTTAATCCTAGAAGCTTCATGTTTGCTAGTCCAACAACTGAAAATGCTTCATTAAACTCAAAATAATCTACTTCTTTTATCGATATGCCTGCTCTATCCAATGCTTTGGGTAAAGCTTTTGCAGGTGCTGTTGTGAACCATTCCGGTTCGTGGGCCGCATCGGCATAGCCTTTTATGGTTGCCAAGGGTTTAATATCCATTTCAGAAGCTTTTTTGGCGCTCATGAGTACTACAGCTGCTGCACCATCATTTATAGTGGATGCATTTGCTGCCGTAACTGTACCATCTTTTGTAAAAGCAGGTCGTAACGCAGGAATTTTTTCCATTTTAACGTTGGTAAACTCTTCGTCTTTGGTTACGATTACCGGTTTACCTCTTCGTTGTGGAACCTCTACTGGGATTACTTCATTGTCAAATTTTCCATCTTCCCATGCTTTCGCAGATCTTTCATATGATTGGATAGCAAAGTTATCTTGGTCTTCCCTGCTGAAGTTGTGTTCAACTGCACATGCATCGGCACATACACCCATGGCGTTTTGATCATAAGCATCGACCAAACCGTCTTTTTGCATTCCATCAATCATTGTGGCAGGTCCAAACTTTAGACCATTCCTCATGTAAGAATAATGAGGGATAAGACTCATATTTTCCATTCCCCCCGCAACCACAATAGAATTTTCTCCCAATGCAATGGATTGGGCTGCTTGCATGATGGCCTTCATCCCAGATGCGCAAACTTTATTTATAGTAGTACACGGAACAGTATTTGGAATACCTGCGTATATGGCAGCTTGTCTTGCAGGTGCCTGCCCTGTTCCTGCCTGTACAACATTGCCCATCAGCACTTCTTCTACTAGTTCTGGCTTTAAACCTATTTTTTCCAAAGCACTCTTAATTGCTATGGCGCCCAATTTTGGTGCAGGAACATTTGATAGTGCACCCATAAAACTACCTATCGGGGTTCTTACGGCAGAAACAATTACAACTTGATCCATATAAGCATATTTATTGTTGCGAAAATACTAAAATTAAACACAAAGATGCATGCATGACAGTGGGCACACTTCTTATTTATATTTTCTATTTTTGAACACAACTGCGCATCTAATGGGAAAAACTTTGGACAATGTTTATAAAAATCAATCAATTGCTTATAAGTATCTTCTTTATTTAGTTTCCGTTGCCCTTATCGTATTCTTTTTCCCCAAGGGAGGAAAGTTCAAATATGAATTTCAAAAAGGAAAGCCTTGGCAGTATGAAAACTTATATGCACCAATAGATTTTTCCTTAAAAAAGACCGAAGAAGAACTATCGCAAGAAAGACAGGCCATTAAAAACAACAAAGCTGATTATTATGATTATGATGCTTCTGTAGCATTGGAAATAAAAAAGGAGTTAGAAAAAGAATTGAAAGACCTACTAGCACAAAGTTCCAATTCTGACCCACAGAAAAAATTGTTGCAAAATACAGCCTCGGAAACTATAGATGATATTTATGAAATTGGAGTATTTCAACAAAAACCAGTTTCCAATTCTATTTTACTTGTTGAAAACAATGAAGCCAAACAAATGGTTTCCAACAACCTCTTAGATTTAGATGAGGCAAAACAAAATCTTACAGAAATACTAAGTAACAAGAAAATCCTATCGGAAAATCTTATTGGACGAGCGGTGGACAAAAGTCTAAAAGCAAATGCTTTTTATAACAAAGCTCTCACTGAAAAGGCCTTGGAAGAAGAACTTTCTAAAATCTCTGTTACAAGAGGTGAAATCTCCGAGGGTAGACTTATTGTGGCAAAAGGAGAGGTGGTTGAAGCGGAGAACTTTAAAATTCTCAATTCATTAAAAGAAGAGTATGAATCTGAACTGTGGAACGGCAACAATTCTTATTTTATTCTTTTGGGCTACATTATATTGGTAGCATTGGTATTGATAATGCTATTTCTTTTTATAAAAAAATACCGTAGTGAAATCTTTAACAACAACAATAAGGTCACTTTCATCTTTGTAAATATTCTGTTGATGGTATTTGCTACAACGCTAATGGTTAAAAATAATGAGAGCTACGTATATGTTGTTCCTTTATGTATTTTACCGTTGATATTGAAAAACTTTTTTGATGCAAGGTTGGGTTTGTTCGTGCACGTACTTACCGTACTTATATTAGGTTTTGTAGTGCCTAACAGTTTTGAATATATCTTTTTGCAGATAATAGCAGGTATCGTTACAATTTTAACTGCATCAGAACTTTACAAACGTGCCAATCTATTTATTTCGGTAGGTCAGATTACACTAATTTATATCATTGGTTATTTTGCGTTTCATGCAATTCATGAAGGGAATCTTGAAAATATAGAATGGATACTTTTTGGCATTTTTGTCTTGAACGGACTATTGACTCTCTTTGCGCAACCACTCATTTATATCTATGAAAAAATCTTTGGATTGATATCAGATGTTTCTTTATTGGAACTTTCGGATACCAATTCAAGATTATTAAAAGAGCTATCCGATAAGGCACCAGGAACTTTTCACCATTCTTTACAAGTTGCCAATTTAGCAGAGGCCGCGGCAAATGAAATAGGAGCCAATGCCATGTTGGTTAGGGTAGGAGCACTGTACCATGACATTGGAAAGATGCAAAAGCCCACTTTTTTTACGGAAAACCAAGTTACCAATGTAAATCCCCATGATGACCTACCACCAAAAGAGAGCGCCAAAATCATCATAGATCATGTAATAAAGGGAATTGAAATAGCTAGAAAAAATAAAATCCCCGACAGAATAATAGATTTTTTGCGGACGCATCATGGAACTACTTTGGTCTTTTACTTTTATAAGAAACAACAGGAACTGGAAAACGATGTTAATGAGGAAGACTTTAGATACCCTGGACCAATACCTTTTTCTAAGGAAACTGCTATTTTAATGATGGCCGATTCCGTTGAAGCTGCTTCCAAAAGTTTGAAAAATCCAACTTTTACAATTATCGATGAATTTGTAGAGAAAATAGTAAAAGGTCAGATGCAGGCCAATCAATTCTTAAATGCAAATATAACATTGAAAGAAATAGAGATGGTCAAAAAGGTTTTAAAGCAAAAATTGACCAATATTTATCACTTACGGATAGAATACCCCGATTGATTTCGCCCAATGAAATTTAAAGGCAAAAAAGTAGAAAAATAGTTGCGATGTTACAGATGAAAAGGTACATTTGCATCCGCATTTTTAGAGTGTACGTTCATAAAAAATGTTAGGAGAGGTGCCGGAGTGGTAACGGAGCAGATTGCTAATCTGTCGACGCGTAAGTGTCGCATGGGTTCGAGTCCCATTCTCTCCGCAATTTTTCTTGGAAATAAGAAATGATAACCATATCGGGGTGTAGCGTAGCCCGGTTATCGCGCCGCGTTTGGGACGCGGAGGTCGCAGGTTCGAATCCTGCCACCCCGACTTTAACATTTTAACCCTGATAATCAATTGATTATCAGGGTTTTGTTCTTCAGTAAACCTTCTAAAAAGTACTTTATCATATCAAAATCCTCTTAAAAAGTCAACAATCCGGACAACAAAATAATTCAGCCTACACAATGTATTGATATTAGGGAGACCGTGAAAAAGGTCATCGGGATAACAGGGTTATGCCGATACCACACAAATAATTATAAATCAATTAGTTACAGATTAAAAAAATTAACCTATTAGACGATTTGTTGACAATATTATGAATGAACTTAGAGTAAAATATTTTACTTTCTGATAATATAAAAATATCATTTGTATAATTAAACGCAATAATTAGGATTATCAAATTTTATAATTATTACAACCATTACTAATGAAGAAACAGTACTATAAATCTTTCTATTTATGGGCCTTCTTCAAAAGACATCTTACTAGTCTTTTCAATATCACTTTACGACAATAAATTCAGACCTCCGGTTAAGCCGATGTTCCTCTTCCGAACATTTTTCCCATGTGTCACAATTGTTTTTCAACTGTTTCTCGCCGAAACCTGATGCTGATATCCTCGATCCGTCTATTCCTTGGGAAACAAGATACTTTTTGCTTTCCACAGCCCTTCTATCCGAAAGTGCAGCATTGTAGCTGTCATTTCCTTTAGAATCGGTATGCCCCCTGACCTCTATTTTCAATGATGGATAGTCCTTCATATAGGTCACGATTTTATCCAAGTCTACTTTCATCTCTTCCCCTATCGCCGATATGTCGGAATCGAAATAGACAGGACTTATTTTCAAGTAGCTGATCAAATCGGTTCCTTCGGGAGCCATACTTGGTTTCAGCACTAGATCTATTTTGGCGATATCCCTTTCCTTTACCATGGTAAAAGAAGCTTCATTGGTTTCAAAGCCTTCTTTGGTTGCCATTATACGATAATTACCGGACCTGTATTTCGGTTCCAGCCTAAAAGCCCCTGCAGTATCGGAGATGCCTTCGGCCACTATGTTATCGTGTTGGTCTAATACCTTTACTTCGGATTTTGCCAACGGTCGCCCGCTTACTGCATTTTTTATGGTACCGTAAATAATTTCGATACATTTTATGTGCAAAGGTTTTTCTTCTGTGAAGCCATAAATATCGTCACTGCCAATACCCCCGTCACGATTTGAGGAAAAGAAACCTTGCTTGCCCGTGCCGTCCAGCACGAAGGCGAAATCGTCCGCTTTGCTGTTAATGGGTTCCCCAATGTTAATTATACAGTTGCTTTTGGCATTCTCCAGTTGGGCAGCAAAAATATCCAATCCACCGAGGCCCAACTGTCCATCGGATGCAAAATACAGTACGTCCGTGGCCGTAACGAAAGGAAATGTTTCGCGCCCCTCGGTATTGATTCCCGCCCCAAGGTTCACTGGTGTTCCAAACGTACCATCGGCCTGGATATCAACATAAAAAATATCTGAATTTCCGATGGTTTCGGGCATATCAGAGGCAAAATATAGTTTTTTTCCATCCGCACTGAGCGAGGGATGTGCCACGGAATAGCTATCGCTATTAAAGGGAAGCTCGGTAACCTGTTTCCATTTTCCGTTTTCCAAAACTGCCCGGTATACTTTGAGCCTACTTATGCCTTTGTCGTCCCTCGAAAAACTATCGTTGCCAAAATTGTTGCGCGTGAAGTATACGGTATTACCATCGTTGGAGAATGTGGTCGAGGTCTCGTGCGCCTTTGTTTCCAATTCTTTTGAGAACCCGGAAACTCCCGTAAACGATCCTTTCCCGGAAATCGATGCACTGTACAGTTTTTGAAAAGGTTTGTTGTTCCATAGGTGTATGTTGCGTGCCACAACGCCGCTGTCCCTTGCCGAGGAAAATACCAACCGATTCCCGTATAATGAAGGGGCAAAATCCGATTCCTTGGAATTTAGGGGTAGGTTCTCTATTGAGTATCTATGGGAATACTCTGCTATTTGGGCCAGATAATCCGGGTTATCGTTAAATTTTAAGGCTCGGATATCCGACGGCCTACTGTTCCCGAACTTTTGCATCCATTGGTCCGATCTTTCATATTCCCCCAATGACTTTAAAGACGTCGCATAGCGATGCATGTATTCCGGTTGGGGATCGGCACCTTCCAGCTCAAATAATTTTTCGTACCAAGCCGCGGCTTCTCCATACTCTGCATTAATGTAATGGGCATCTCCCAGTTTTTCAAAAATATCCTTATCGGAATGCCCTTTTTCCAATAATTGCTCATAGGTAGCGATAGCATCTTTGTATGAAAGGTTATCGAAACTCCGTTCCGCTTTTTTTGTTTTTTGGGCGTTGCCCAAACTACAAATCAGCAGCAAACAAATGATTGTATTCTTTATCTTATTATCCATTGTATATCGTTTAGAAGAATCTGGGTGCCAAGACACGTCTATGCCGTGATATGAGTTCAAATCTTAAGAAGAACTCAAAGGAACCATCGTTGAATTGTGTACCACCAAGCTCGGTAGTCTCGCGGTCATATGCCATTCCCAACATGAACTTATCGTTTATCTGGAAACCGACCAATGCACTTACGGCCGCGTCCCAACGGTAAGCAGCCCCGAACGAGAACTTTTCATTATAAAGGAACGTTGCGGACAGGTCTGCCTGTAAAGGGGCACCACTTACGGCCTTGAACAGCACTGCCGGTTTGAACTGCATTCTGTAGCCGAGATTCATGACAAGACCCGAGATGAGGTAATATTCCATTCTTTCTTTAACCAAATAGGAATTGCTCCCCTGGGAAGTTTCAAAATGTTCGGTCTGCAGAAAGTTGGGTACCGAAAGCCCCGTATAAAACCGATCTGTATGGAAATAAATCCCAGCACCAAAGTTCGGGGAAAATCGCTTATCTATGCCACTATCATCAGGCGCAAGCAGTCCCGGATTATAGTTTCTCAACTTGGTCAGGTTTACATCCAACAAATGACCGCCGGCCTTCAATCCAAACGATAATTTTCCTAATTCCGATGTAGGGATAGTATAGGCAAAATCAGCACTAAAATAAGTATTCTGGTTCGTACCATTCCCTATTTCGTCGTTTACAATGGACAGACCTATACCTACCCTTTCGGAAACCGGGGTGTTCAGGTTCAATGTCTGCGTGGTGGGTGCCCCGTCTATTCCGCTCCATTGCGACCTGTAGAGTGCGGCAATGCTAAATACACCACGTGAGCCCGCATAGGCTGGGTTCACTACTTGGGTATTGTACATGTATTGTGTATACTGGGCATCCTGTTGTGCAACGGTTCTCCAAAAGGAGGCGATTACAAATACAAGTGTTATAAAGAGTTTTTTCATGCTATTATCGTAATATTATAGTTCGGCGTTCGATTATTGTTGAATGTACAGATAACCTGACCTGGTCCTGCCGTTGCCCTCTTGTATATATTTGATTATATAAAAGTAGACCCCTGTAGGTAGGCCTTCCCCATTCTGAAGGGTCGCCCTACCATCGGAAATGCCCCTAAAGACCCTTGAATTGTTGTCATACCCATTGATACTAAAGACCTTTATGCCGTTTCTGTTGAATATTTCCACGGTATTATCTGGAAAACGCTCAATGTTCACGATTTCAAAAAAACCGGAAGGCTGGGACTTGGAGACCAGATCGTTTTCTATAAAGATGTCATCTTGTATGTACCCTCCTTCAGTATAATCGGAAATACCATCACCATCACCATCGGCAAAGTCGGTCGGGTCATTTGGATCCGATGAGGGTTCGCCATTGATCTCTACGTAATCGGGCACACCATCCCCGTCGGTATCCACAAAGTCGGTTGAATCGTTTGGATCAGTGGCAGGATTTCCATTGATTTCCGTGTAATCGGGAACCCCGTCGCCATCGGTATCCACAAAATCGTTAGGGTCGTTGGGATTTGATGAAGGATCACCCTCGGTTTCCACGTAATCGGGTACACCATCACCATCGCCATCGGCAAAATCTGTCGGATTATTGGGATTCGTGGCGGGATCGCCCTCGGTCTCCACATAGTCAGGCACACCGTCACCATCAGTATCCACAAAATCAGTAGGGTCATTCGGATCCGATGAAGGATCGCCGTTGATCTCTATATAATCGGGTACACCGTCGCCATCGGTATCCATAAAGTCGGCGGGGTCGTCTGGATCGGTCTCAGGATCCCCGTTGGTTTCCACGTAATCGGGTACGCCGTCACCATCATTGTCCGTGAAATCGTTCGGGTCATTGGGATCCGTAGCCGGATCATCGGTCAGTTCTATATAATCGGGTACGCCATCGCCATCGGTATCTACGCCAAACTCTTCGATATAGTCCGGAATGCCATCGCCATCGCCATCCATAAAATCGTTCTCATCATTGGGGTCGCTGCCTGGAGCTGTATTATTTTCTACATAGTCGGGTACGCCATCACCATCGGTATCGATATAATCATTGGGATTGTTGGGGTCGGTCGGGGGCATTGCGTTGTTTTCCGCAAAGTCTGGCACGCCATCGCCATCCGTATCGGTCTCATCGGTCGATACCTTTGCTAGGGTAAACACCCCATATCCCGTTATCATCGCAGTGGTGGCCACCGTTTGGTTTCCTTCGTTTACGATACCTCCTTCATCCACCCAGGCACCCTGTGCCGTGTCCCAACGTACAATATGTATTTCCGAGGAATCCGCGGTCAATAGTTCTGTTGGCGTGGTTGCGGCATCCCATCGCAAGGTTAGGCCCACGTCCGAAGTTCCCTGAACCCTATCGAGTGTCCAGTATTCCATATCGTCGATGAACCCTACGTTACCCAAGAAGACGTTATGGGGATAGACTGTATTGCTGTTCTCCAGTATATAACGGGAAGCGAAAATCGCATTGGCATTGTCCGATGCCGAAATGGCGGCCGTCCTATGGAAACCGCCGTCGCCGACCGGAAACGTAAAAGCCGAATTTCCTTCTTTTTGTACCGCCCCGTCTACATAACTACTATTGGATGAGTTTGTATACCCGGCAGCGGGCCCGAATTGGATGCTTCCGCCAAAGCCATCATTCTTGGCAATGCCCTGTACAAAATCGGCATTGTTCGCAACATTTATGGCAGCGGCCAGTTCGAAGGCAATCGGCCCGGTAGGGTTGTCGAAGACCGCCGAATAGAAACTATTTGTTCCGTTACCGGACAGTTGCTGCAAGGAAGTGCCTTGAAAACGGACGGTACCGCCCGTGGCCGTAAGATAGGTAAACGAGCCTCCGTTATCATAATCCGCATAGAGGAACAGTTCCCCGTTATTGTTCACCGAGCCTGTCGCCGTATTCTGGAAATCCGAGACCGAACTGATCTGGGTATCAGATACCACGGTTATCTCCCCGGTATTGGTCACCTGGGCCTGGGCTGCATGTAGGCCAAGCAAGAATAGGCCTGTTATATATATTCTTAATTGATCCATTTATTTGGTTTTAGGATTTTGTTTAACAATCATAAAGGTCTAATTGATCTTTACTTAATTGTTTTTCAAATGATTACTTATTCACCTAAATAAATGTAGGTTTCAACACTAAGGGTGTTCGGTGTTATGTCAAAAGGTTGTTGGGCAACACCGCCATTAATAGACGATGTCGTAAAGGTATGGGAATGATTGCCAGCCGCATTGGTGTTCTCACCAGTTCCGCTTCCATCGTTATTCTGAAGTACATAATCACCGGATATGCCCGAAGCGCTCAAATCATCGCTTGCATTACCGCTAATGAAATGAACATGACTACCTGCGGTGTTTGTTGACCCTGATAGGGCAACATTGGGCAAATTGTTCTGTGCAATTGTTTTAGCGTTGCTTCCGCTTAGGCTTCCCAAAGCAGTTCCATTTTGGCTCAAATACGCATTTGTTGCATTGGGTAGATTTCCGCTCAACCCTAAACTTGTAGCTTGTGTCTGCTGTGAGGCCGTTAAACTGGAAATGGCCTGCCCTTCAAGCTTTATCCAACCGGCCGGCATAGATCCAATAGTTTGCTTTATCTCCCCAACAATATAAATGCTTACCGTTTCCCACTGTGGATCGCCATTCACATCGGTGGTCAATGTTTTGTTGGCATCCGACACACCGGCCGTTCCAATCTTTGTAATTATTACGGCATCATCAGCAATTTTTGCGGTCGTAACACCATTGTCCTTTATTTGAACCCCGTTGGTGGCGTCCACTTCTATAGTAGCATCATCTACCTTTACTTCCAAATCCATTGCCACAAGAGAGGCGTCGTTGGCAACACCTGTTATGGAACCGTTGGTAGAGGTCACGTTCTCGCCAAGGCTTGCGGCTATTGTGGCTGCATCCTGCCATTCCGCGTTACCGGTGGCATCCGTGCCCAAAACCTTATTGGCGTCGCCCACTACCGCTCCAATCTTGGATATGGTTACATTATCGTCTAGAATTTTGGCGGTCGTAATCCCGTCGTCCTTTATTTGAACCCCGTTGGTCGCGTCCACCTCGATGGTCGTATCATCAACGTTCACCTCTAGATCCATGGCTGCCAGTGCCGCATCGTTCGCAATACCTGTTATGGAACCATTGGTGGAGGTTACGTTTTGGGGTAATGAAGTGATTTCCTCTTGTAGGGCAAGCCTGTTCCATACATTGTTCGCCCAATAATAATACCCTGGGGAAAGTCCCGCTGCAGTATTTGTATTGTACACCATTAGGCTTTCTATGTTGCCGTTGGCAATAGTGGAAGTATCCGTTGTAGAGGCCAGTGCCAATCTAGGTATTAGAATACCCTTATCGGTAGACACTACATCAAGTTGTGCGGAAGAATTGGGCAATGATGTTCCTACTCCAAGCTGGGCAAAGGAATGAGTACATGCTAGAAAAATGGTTAGTTGAAGTAATTTTTTTACGGTCATGGTCTAAATAATTTAATTTTGGAAAAAAGAATTATAATCTTTTTCTTATAAATTTTAACATCAAACGTATAATTAAGTTGTAGGAAATAAGATTCTTTGTTGTAAAGAATAAATTTATGTGGGTGAATTGATTATATGTTGTGGCTTATCGATGAGGCTCTGTTATTACTGGCTTCTAGTGTTAGGTATGTGTGCACTTTAAACCTTTGTAAATGACTATTTTTTTGGTAAGAGTTAAAGTAGATACATTGTTATAAGTAGTAAGGTTTGGAGCTATCAATACTATTAAGTAGTCGCTTTTTCGAATGAGAACTACCCAAATCAAGGTGCACATTAAAATGGCAGATTTATGGGACATCCTATGGTGAAAAGAGTCGCTTTGCCTCAACTGCCCCATAAAAACTCGGTTGAATAGATACTATTGCAATTTCAAGAAAAGGCCCAAAAATTATATCATCACAGTGATATTTCACTAACTTTTGAGCAGTATGAAAATTCTAAGAGCGCTCGCTTTATTTACCTTTGTAGGTATCCTGTTCGGTCTATTGATCTATTGGCGGGAATATGCCGACAACGCAGGGATTTCACTTGTTCATGTGCTATTATGGCAAATCGTAATTTGGATACCTTGGGCCTTTAGTTTCAAGGTATTTGAAAAAGTCGTCGAAAGAGCTGACAAATTAAAACTTGGGATGGCATTGCTATTCTTATCCGGTCTTTTATGGGTGGCCGCACACTTTGCTTGGTTCTTCTTGATTAGCTCTAGTTTCAGCCCTTATCTTGGTCAAAGGGGAAGTGGGTTCGGCGTTTTCCCCTATTTCTTTATTTTTTGGACTTTGATAGACATCGGCCTTGTCTGGTTTGTTGTTGACAGGATTAAGCGAAATGCTGACCCAAATGCCCAACCACCTCTATTGTTGGAATTAACAAGGGGGAATAGTAAATACATTTGTGAGCCCTCACAAATAAGTTTATTGACCTCGGAAAATTATTATACCAAGCTATTTACTACTGAGGGCGTTTTTGTAATGCGCAAACCTCTCAAACATTTTCAAGACATACTTCCAACAGATGTATTCAAGAGGATTCACAGATCCACTATAATTAATGTAAATTATGTATCAGAACTTGCCAGTGGTCGGAATCATAGACTTGAAATCATTATGAAGGACGGAACCAGACGTAGCGTAAGTAGAAATTTTACAAAAGATATCATCCTGTTTTTTAAAGACAGAACTTCTTAAGACCGTTCGCTATCAAAATCGGGTCTGTTTACTGCAAGGCCCTGAAATCATAAGTACAATAATTTATTTTGGCCTTTTAAACTTATAAGCATGGTTTTAAATAACAAGGGTTTTTATTTATTAGTGGTTCTAATACTTCTTGCTAGTTCAGGAACGGTAACTTCCCAAATAAAGGTAGATTTAAAGAAAATAATCAAACATACCAATATAGAAACATCCTATCCATACTGGTCACCGGATGGGTCCAAAATCGTTTTTCAATCAAATCGAAACGACAACGATTCTGAAATCTATATTATGGATATGGATGGCACCAATACCAAACGACTTACACATAGTCCAGGCCTAGATGAGACACCAATATGGTCTCCTAACGGTAAAAGCATTCTTTTTGCGTCCGAGAGGGATGGAAACTATGAAGTATACTTAATGGATGTTGACGGCACCAATGTAAAAAACCTGACTAACCATCCTGCACATGATGGGCATCCCAATTTTTCGCCTGACGGTCAAAAAATTATATTCCATAGCAATCGATCAATGCCGGATTCTACTTTTATAAAAAATGAATTTACTACGGATATCAACCATGAACTATACGAGATGAACATAGACGGTTCCGACTTCAAGAGAATTACCGATTACCCGCTCTGGGATACCTATCCCGATATCTCGCCCGATGGTTCTAAAATAGCTTTCAGGAGACTTGTTGAAACCCAAATGGGCATTTACAAGACCAACTCAGAAGTCTTTGTCGCTAACCGCGACGGTTCCAATGCCTATAACCTAACCAATTATCCGGATCATGACGGTTGGCCGGCATGGTCACCCGATGGTTCCAAAATTGCTTTCGCTTCGGAAAGAGAACGTTTTAACAACTGGCAGATTTATACCATTAACCCAGATGGGACGGATATTACCAGAATAACCGAATTTGATTCACAGGGAGGATATTTTGCAAAGCCGCAATGGTCCCCCGATGGTTCAAAAATAATTTGTACCAGAACCAAGGATGGGAATGTCGAGATATTTATCATAGACTTGGAAAAGCCATGAAAAAGACCATTATACTCTTGCAATTGATTTTGTTGTCAGGTTTTACAAAATCATTCGGGCAGTTAGGAAAAGACTTAAACCAACCTAAAAAGATTACCAACATAAAGAATGCCTATCCTTTTCCTACTAGAGATGGCAAGAACCTGGTTTTTCATAGCAATAGATTGGGCAATAATGACATCTACATCAAAAACCTGGAAACTGGAAAGTTAAAACAGTTAACCAAAAATGAGGCGAATGATAGAACACCATCTATTTCTCCAGATGGAAAACATATAGCTTTTGTCTCTACCCGTGATGGAAATTATGATGTTTTTATAATGGACTTAGACGGAAGCAATCAGACAAATCTAACTCAAGATTCATTATCAAAAGATATTCATCCGTATTGGTCTCCAGATGGTAAACAGATTATTTATAATTCTACTATGAAAGGCCAGAATTATAATATTTACACCATGAAAATCAACGGAACAGACCGTGTCAAAATACGGAAGAATAATGGAGAAGCAACACATGCACAATATTCGCCTGATGGAAGCAAAATCGCATTTAGAAGATTCTTTGGAGAAGGTGAAAATTCGAATTCTGAAATCGTAATTATGGATATTGGTTCAGGTAAAGAACAAAGGATAGCAAAAAGCCTGGGATTTGATAACCATCCTACATGGTCTAAAAATGGACATAAGGTTTTCTTTACTTCGAACCGCGATGGAGAAAACAAATATGATGTTAGTATATATGAATATTCTTTATTGGACAAAAAAATAAGACGACTAACATTTCATCCTTCAAGCCAAGAAGACATGACTCCTATATATAATCCACATGGTAATAGTATTTTCTATTCCAGATGGTTAAGAAAAGATTCTATTGACATATTTGAATTATCGCTTTTCAGTCAATAACATCATAAACCAACGACAATTGAATCTTTGCAACTTGTTTCATCCCAAACCGATTGAACTAAGTGTAAAATATTGCAAATGCAAAATAGCACTTAGGGATTCTAGGATTAGATGAAAATTGATTATAAACTTTTACGTTACCTATTCCATATCCTAAAAAGAAAAAAAGTTATATATTTAATTAAGGTGCAACATAGAATCGTCAAGGACAAGACCACTGCACATCTGTAGCCTCACTGCTTAGAAACCTTATATCAAATTTCATGAAAAACTACCAAGGCTGTTGAGGTAAATCTCCTGATGATAGTCCATAAAGAATTGAAACATTGGATAAAGTTCAATTTACGAACCGGCAATTAAAGTCCTTATAGAACTCTATTCGTTTTGTAATAGTAAATTGTTATTTAAGCAACCTAACTAGTTTTATGATAAAAATACTATCCTTATTTAATAAATATTCTTTTACGCTCTAGGTATGATGTGTGCCTAATGGGGTGTGGCTTTCTGGGGAAGTGGATTTTATATCAATACGGTAAGCCGTCACCGTAATGAAAAGTTTCTACATGAGGATGGCCAACTGAAACTATTTTGAAATATTAATGCCTCGGGGCTTGTTTCGGGAATTATTTGCTTCCAAGTTTCATAAAAGGAACGTTTTTCGAAACATACACCAATCCCTATGTCAACTAAGTTAATCCGATCATACACTGTAAACATCCATCCATAAAATATTCTATGAAAATAACTTCTGAATAAATATTTTTAATACCTTGTTCGGTACTTCCCCCAAGAATATAACTGATAAATATTCTTAGCATGGGATTCACTAGAAATTTCTTCCTTTTACTGTCTATCCTATTATTTAGTTCCAAAATCCTTTGGAAGACATTAGCATACTTGAATATTTCGAATTTGAGATGAAGGAGGGAAGGTTTTATAAAAATAATATAAAATGAAAATCGAGTCATGAAAAAGCTTTTGAACACAACAACAAATGTCATTGTACTGGCATTGATATTGATCGGTGCTTCCTGTAAAAAGGAAATAGAGGCCAAAATGAATTATGATATGGTCATTTCAAAGGTCAACCTGATCGACGGCACCGGTAAAGACCTGCGAAAAAATGTAAATGTATATATCAAGGATTCCAAAATTTCAAAAATAGATACGGTCACTATCGAGTTAAATGAGCATAAGAACGTTATCAATGGAGAGGGTAAATACCTCATTCCCGGACTTATAGATGGGCATGCCCATCCTGGGCCACCGGAAGAGAATTTTCCGAAATTCATTCATTATGGTGTAACTGGTATTTTAGTTCCTGGCTGCGGACATTGCAGCGATGAACACTTTGCTCATATGCGAGAGTTATCCAAAGATACCATCATACCATCTCCTAGGGTCTTTCATACAAGCCAACACTTTACCATGGAAGGGCGGCACCCCGTGAAAACCTATGGGGGTGACCAATGGGTACATGAGAAAACGGTATTTCTTCTGGAAGATACCTTGCAAATTGAAGATTATGTCAGGCGGGTTTCCAAAAATCCTATTCAAGGTATTAAAGTGACCATTGAAGATGGGCCACATCCTCCTTTTGTACCTAGAATTCCCCAAGAGTTTGTAACCAAGATCGTCAAAGAGGCTAAAAAATATGACTTGGAAGTCTTTGCACATGTAGATGATATGGAGGAGGTACGTATTGCGGAGAAAGCGGGCGTTCAGAATATTATCCACTTTATTGGTGTTGATGTAGTATGGGAAAGAGATCAGAAAGTTATAGAAGCGTTGGGTGCACGAAACATCTCGTGGGTAACCACGCTAACGATGGGAAAATCGTTTATGTATCCTTTGCATCCGGAGTGGCTCGAAGCACCAGAGCTTGCTGCGGTTTACAAACCAGAGGAAACTAAGACCCATATTACTCCAGACCGTATTCAATTGGCGCACGAGATGAACAGTTTTATCGAAAAAGTAATGGGAATCCCTAATCCTAATTTGGAAAATACTTCTATTCCCCAAGTGGAAGACATTAAATTGTTGGAACAAGCGGGCTGTAATATCGTAATTGGAACGGACACTTATAATGCATTTATTTTCCCCGGTCATAGTATGCACGAAGAAATGGAAATGATGGAAATTGGCGGATACCGACCTATCGAAATTATCAAAATGGCCACCTTAAATGCTGCACAAATGTTACATGCCCAAGATTCCCTAGGATCTATTGAGGTTGGTAAATTTGCGGATATGGTACTATTGGATAAAAACCCATTGGAAACCATCAGCAATACTTTAAAAATAAATAGGGTATTTAAAAATGGCAAAACCCAAGCTCGGATTGAATGATTAATGGAGGTGCTTTGACAATTATCAAGAATAAGAATCAAGTTCGGTAAAACCAAAGTTTTGTTGAACTGCTTTTTAGCCATAAGATAGAAGTGCTTAAGATTTGATATCTATATATTGATTTGAATTTTACAAATTATATTTTTGTATTATCTGATGGTAAGACATTTTGCTCCAAGTTCATTCATAGTTTCATCAACAAATCGTTTAACAACGTATTCCTACTTTTACAACTTGTTGAAGAAAAGATTATTTAGCAAAAGGTTCATCGGGAAAACAGGATTCGAAATTATATTTTTTTGCCGCCATCAATGGTCTTTTTACTATTTGTAGCCTTTCATAAAAGGGGTTACGGATTTATTATAGTTCCTACTATTGAAATATTAATTATAGGAGATTTTAATTCAATTCTTATTAACTGTAGTTTTTTAAAATTTCATTTATAATATTTTGTTTGAATTCTTTATTGGTAATAAAGTGTTTCTCAAATTCTTCAAACGCTTCTTTTTTTATGCCACTTTTGATTGCCGAATTCTTCCAAAGCTGTAGTGATAATGTTTCATTTTTTGCAAATTCCAATAAATACTGAATCACCAGAATCATCTTACTCCTGACAAATTTATCTTCGAGACATTTTAGCATAAGAGGAGCTAGGACATATCTATACGTTTCTCCTATTTCATTTCTATTTTCAATTTGGTTTAAGGGAATGAAGTTGTCGTCTTTTAAGTATTTCAATTGCCCTATCAAAACTTCCGATAGAAATTGTTTTCCAGATAAATCTTCTGCAGTATTATAAGATAAATATTCAGCGAATGATTCGAGCCAAAACCCTCCTTAATTCCCGGACATTACGTTACTTCCAAAATAATTATGACCAAATGCATGTCTGAAATATTTAAAATGATGATCGAAGAATTTCCCGTCAGCATCTACTAATTTTTCGAAATCCAATCCAGTAAAGGCAAATGTGGGATAGGTATTAAATCCCCAACTACTTCCTTTTCGTCTTTTATTTATTGCCGTATGATTGATCAAATAGATATTATCTGTAAACTCAAGGCCCAGATTGTTGGAAAGATTGTTTTTGATTAATTCTATATTCTCAAAGATAACCTCTTGTCTAGCTGTTTTGCGGAAGAAACTTCAAAAGGGATGTTGTCCTGTCTAATTGCTTTTCTTGCCCTTACTAAACGCCTGTTAATATTTTCGTTACTGGTCAAGAATGCTTTCGCTATTTCGCCGATACTAAATCCGCACAGTGTTTTAAGCATCAATGCAATTTGTGAATCTTTGGAAATTGATGGGTGACAACACATGAACATCATTCGCAATTGATCATCCGAAATGCCCTGCTCCGAAAAAAATTCGGTCCCCTTTAATTCAGTTTCTCTATGCGCCTTTACGGTATATAAACTTTCCGAAATATATTTTTGGAGATGTTTTTCCCTTTTTATGGCATTCAAAGTCTTATTCTTTGCTACAGTGTAAAGCCAGGCAACAGGGTTTTCAGGAATCCCTTTATATGTCCAATTACTTATGGCCTCGACTAAAGTATCTTGTACGATGTCCTCGGCAAGAATCAAATTATCAGAACCAAAAATACCAGTTAGAACTGAAATCAGTTTTCCTGATTCATGCCTGAAAAAGTGGTCGATAAATTCGTTTATTTTAGATATATTATTCACTGAGTTCAATAGATATCGACCAAAGGTCACTTACTTAATATGGAGATGCAATATAATAAGTTAGTTTTTCACTTCTGAGCAAAGGCATTTTGAGTCAGTATATTTTCTTATTTACTTCAACTAATTTTTTTACGCCAGACGGGGAATTTCAAAAAAGAGAAAGTCAGTGGTCTTTTCCTTGGACTATAAATAAGTGAGGGGAATTTTTTAAAGATTATCCAATAGGCAATTCGTTGCATATGAATATTCTCAAAGCTAAAACGGGTTAAAGGAGGATTAATATAATCTCAAATTACTATAAAACACAACTACATAAGATAGAATAGCCAAAAACCAACATCAATGTTTTAATTAGATACGTCTTTTCAAGAATCGAGCTAGATTTAATCGCTTTTGTTGCTCTTGCTATATATTGTTCAGAACAAATAATTTTTTGTCCCCCAACCGCCGTCTACAAGTGTTATTGTTAATGAGCTGCCCATTTTCATACCCTGTACGGCAAAAGTTCTTTACAAGTCAAACTAAAGTAAAGATTGTATTTGCGGTTGTAAATAGAAAACTTACATTATAAAGTTAGCTTTGATGAAAGATAGAGCCCAGTTTGATAAAGTCAAGATATTTAATTTCAAAAATAAACTATAAAGGGAATTCTCTTTTTACCTTTATGTAGTCAAATGCACTCGCCAAAAAGTTAAAACGATGAACTTTAATTTCTAATGAAACTTCAGCCCAATCTTATGAGGAAGACGATTTATCCAGCAAGACTAATTTTATTGGTATTATTCTTTTTCATTCAGTGTAAAAAGGAAGATAAAATTATTCCAAGAAAAATATCATTAGAGCAAACTTCGGAATCTCCAACATTCATTAAAGATTTGCCAAATGATTTGGAAAAGCTTCCAAAAGGAATGATATGGATACGAGGGGGAGAATTTATTCAAGGAGCAAGAAAAGGAGATAAAATGGCTATGGCCCATGAAAGACCCTCACATAGAGTTATTGTCGATGGATTCTTTATGGATGAACATGAGGTTACCAATGCGCAATTCTCAAAATTTGTTCAAGCCACCGATTATGTTACCGTAGCAGAAAGGGAAATTGATTGGGATGAGATGAAAAAGCAACTTCCTGATGACACGGAAAAACCAAATGATTCGCTCTTAAAACCAGGTTCACTGGTTTTTAAGAAAACTGCAACTTCAGTACCTAATTTGTATGATTACTCACAATGGTGGGAATGGAAAATTGGAGCAAACTGGAAGCACCCACAGGGACCAGATAGTTCAATTGAAGGAAAGGGGGACCATCCGGTTGTTCATATTGCTTTCGAAGATGCACTGGCTTATTGCAAGTGGGCCGGAAAAAGATTGCCTACTGAAGCAGAGTGGGAATATGCCGCCAGAGCGGGAAATAAAGAGGCTATTTTCTCTTGGGGCAATAATAAGGATTCATTGAGTTTTATGGCCAATACTTGGGATGGGGAGTTTCCAAATAGTAATACAAAAGCAGACGGGTTTGAACGTATTTCCCCTGTAAAGAACTATCCATCAAATGACTTTGGTCTATACGACATGGCAGGGAATGTCTGGGAGTGGACAACCGATTGGTACAATACCAAATACTATGGTAGTGTTAAAAAGGAAAAATTCCTAAAGAACCCGAAGGGAGCCGATTCTCCATTTAATATAAATAATCCCTACGCAAGTGAAAAAGTTATAAAAGGAGGGTCTTTTCTATGCAGTGAAAGTTATTGTGCCAGTTATAGAATAAGTGCGAGAATGGGTACTAACATAGATACTGGACTTGAACATTTAGGCTTTCGTACCGTTATTGGAATTGATGAATATCTTAATAAACTTAGAAGAGAAAAATCGAATGATTGATCAGCTAGACTGAAATATAAAAGTCCATTTTATGATCACAGGTATGGGAGATATAATTTTTTCGTTCAAAACTCCAATTAATTCATTCTATTGGCTATTCAATTGATATACTTTTTCTATTTTTGTCCGCCGAAAGTCTAAAATTGGCTTTCATAGCTATATGGTCGCGTAGCTCAGCTGGATAGAGCATCTGCCTTCTAAGCAGACGGTCGCAGGTTCGAATCCTGCCGCGATCACAAAGAATACTAAGCCCCCAATTTATCAGGGGCTTTTTTTATTAAAAATTGTTCCCGGTATTTAATGATTTCCCCTAAGATTTTTATGGGACCAATCATTGTTGTTGAGAAATTCCGCTTGGCAATAGTATACATATGCTATTAAACTATATAGCCGGTTAGTACATTTTGCTATTTTACCTTTCATTCCTAAAATTTGGAGGTATAGATGTTAAAACAGCACATTTTTGTCGTTAACCTGAAATTGTTTCAGGGTCCCATTCTCAAAATCGGGTGCAAAATTGGTACGGGATGTTGAAACGGGTTCAATATAGAGCCAAATAAAGATTTCGGGTTTTTTTATAATCATATTTTACAGTTTAGTTTGTAGATACAGGAGTATTCTCTTTCTTCGGAATTCTAAATTGGAAAAATGACAATATTCGTGGATATGGATGAAGTGCTTGCCGATACTTACGGAGCACACATTGAACTGTACAACAAAGAATTTAATGGATACTTGACTTCTGACAGATGCAATGGAAAGGAAGTATGGCAAAGCGTTCCGGAAGTACATCAACAAAATGTAAAGGACCATGCCCGAAGGATAGGTTTTTTTAAAAATTTAAATGTGATTCAGGATAGTCAAAAAGTATTGAAAGCTTTGAACGATAGATATGAAGTATATATTGCTTCTGCAGCAATGCAGTTTCCAGATTCCTTAAAAGAAAAATCAGACTGGTTAGATGAACACTTCCCCTTTATTCCTTGGCAAAAACGAATACTTTGTGGCGATAAACATATTTTAAAGGGCGATGTGCTTATAGATGACCGCAGTTATAATTTAAAGAACTTTAATGGTAGGTCCATAATTTTTACATCTCCCCATAATATCAACACGGTAGGTTTTGATAGGGCCAATAATTGGAGCGATATCGCTAACAAACTTTTGTAACTTTGACCATGAAAATGCCCCATCTTCTGCTTAAAACGATTTTTATTTACAGTTTTTTTTTGATGCAAGGCTGCACAGCACAATCACAGCTTGTAAATGATGAGATTGAAACTGTCACCAAGGAGAATCTAAAATATTATTTATATTATCCCGAAGGTTATGAACTCGATGACAAAGAGGGTTTTGGATTATTACTTTTTTTACATGGAGGGGGAGAATCAGGAAGTGAATTGGAAGAAATCAAAAAAAATGGTCCCCCAAAACTTTTGGTAGAAGGCAAACAGTTCCCTTTTTTAATATTGGCCCCACAAAATCCCCATAGACGAAAATGGTGGAACACAGAAGCAATTATGAAACTATTGGATTCTGTTGTTGAGAGCAATAACGTTGATAGAAAGCGGATCTATTTAACGGGACTGAGCAGGGGCGGAAGCGCAGCATGGGAGTTAGCTACCCAATATCCCAAAAAATTTGCTGCTATGGCAGTAGTTTGTGGAATGGCTCCTTTGCCCTATGCACATTGGATCAATAAAAAAATGCCTATCTGGGTTTTTCATGGAGACAGGGATGAAGTCATTTCGGTTGAGGAGTCGGATAAAATGGTAGCGAAACTTAAAGAAATGGATTATGATGTCAGATATACGCGATACAAAGACGTGGGACACAATTCTTGGAGTAGGGCGTATACCACCGACGCTTTGTACGAATGGCTTGTTAATCAAAAACAAAAATAATTTAATGAAATATTACATATCATTTTTCATTGTATTCTCTCTATTGAGCTGTCGCGATGAGGTAGTCAAGGAAAATATGGGCAATGAGGCTCACGAGAAAGTTGAGAAGCCTTTGGCAGAAATTATTCCCGTTCAAGAAAAGAAGCTGAAAACATTTGAAGGCTTGGCTGACACCACTTTTGTTCGGTTGGCTGATTTCAGCAATGATTTTGCCTATGATCTTCGCTATGCGACAACCAATAATTTTTTAAAAGCCAAAGTATATGATTGCGCTGAGTGCTACACGCGCGTAAAAACTGCAAAAGCCTTGATCGATGCAAATAGGGAATTTATGGATAAAGGGGTCAGAATAAAGTTTTTTGATTGTTATCGCCCTAATTCCGTACAGTACAAAATGTGGAAAATAGTTCCTAATCCCCAATATGTGGCAAATCCCGTTAAAGGATCTATCCACAATAAGGGAGGTGCTGTAGACATCACGCTCGTTGATTTGGAAGGCAATGAACTGGATATGGGAACGGATTTTGATTTTTTTGGAAAGCGGGCATACCATGATAATTTTGATTTGCCCGAAGAAATATTGCAAAACCGAAAACTTTTAAAGGAAACCATGGAAGCATATGGTTTTTGGTCGATACGCACAGAATGGTGGCATTATAACCTTTCATTAGGTTCAAACGATAGGGTAGCCAATTTTAAATGGGATTGTCAGAATTGATTTTTTTACATTTCAATATGGTAAGCTTTTCTTTACCAATGGTAGTGAAGAAGAGGTAATCATCTCCACCATCTTTAATTTGATGTTTTTTGCGCAATTCGGCAACAGATAATGGAAAGTTTCTGACCGTTATGTTGGCCTTTTTAAGTGAAAGTGACTGGATTGATTTTTTATTGTAGGCAAGGGTTTTTAAAATTTCAAATCTACGTCCAGGATAAGCTATTAATGATTTACAAGTATATAGGTGGGAATTTAGATGTAATTTTTTCAATCCATAGACTTTCCCCACAGATTTAAATCCACCTGATTTTAGAATAGCCGAGTTTGGCTCGTACAAATAGCGTTCGGGTTGGCCAAATGAACAGATTATATGGTTTTCTTCATTTAGCTGAAAGTCAAATTTATTTTCAATTCCCTTGACAAAATTGATTGTTTTGATGGTGATCTCTCCTTTAAATCCAAATTCCAAAACAAATAATAATTCCTTTACATCATTATCTATAGCAATAACATGAACTTCCTTTACATAATTTAATTCCTTAATCCCTTTGGAAATATCTAAAAGGGGAGAGGTTTTAATCAATACATTTTTGGTTTTCTCAAAAATCATGGAAAGATGTTTGGGCAAGTTTGGCAAACAATCTTTTAACAAAAAGACTTTGCCAAATTTTTCATCTCTTCGTGATGGATCAATATATATCCAATCAAATTTTTGATTGGTTAGTTTCAAATATTCAATGCCATCTTCAATAAAGCAGTCAATGTTTTTTTGTTCCAAGACCCAAAAATTATGTGCGGCTATCTTACTCAATTCTGGGTTAATTTCACAATGCACTACAGCCTCCATTCTTCTGGAAAAATAATATGAGTCTACACCAAAACCTCCGGTAATATCCATAAGTGTTTTGCCGTTTATAAGTGTGGACTTATACTGTGCAGTCAACTCAGAACTTGTTTGTTCAATATTAAGTTTATTTGGATAATAGATCTTAGTGGTATTGAACCAGGTGGGCAGTTTGTTTTCACACTTTTTTTTGGCTTCCAACTGTTGTGCCAGTTCTTTTTGGGATATACCCTCAAAAATTGGCTTTTTAAGTAATACTGACATGATGTCAGTATTATAGTTTTTATTTATAAAACTCTGAACACCAGTATTTAATATTAATGTATTCAAACTTTTACTATAAGCCTTTCGTTAATTTTTTCACTACTTGATTTTCTGCTAAAAATTCCTTCAAAATTACTTTTATGGCGGTATATCCCGGTACGGCGACCACCATGCCAACAATGCCAAAAACAAGTCCGGCAATGATGATTATAAGAAAGATTTCCAAAGGGTGTGACTTCACGCTAGTGGAAAAAATAAAGGGCTGGGAAAAGAAATTATCTATTATCTGACCAATGACCAAACCAATAAGAACATATATAGCTTTGGGTAGGATCACGGTACTAAAATCGGCTCCCAAAAAACTTGTCATGGTTAGGGTAATCATAACCACTCCACCTATAATTGGACCTATATACGGAATTATATTGAACAATGAACAGAGAAATGCAATAACGATGGCATTTTCAACACCTGCAATCAACAGTGTAATGGTATAGATTACAAATAGAATAAAAAGCTGTAATAGAATTCCAGCGAAGTATCTTGATAGAAGTCCATTTATTTTATCAATAGATTTTACAAGATTATTTTCCTTGTTGTCCGGTACAAAAGTTAAAATACCATTCTGAAAAAGATTGCTGTCCTTTAAAAAGAAAAATGAAATAAACAGTACCGAGAAAAGGCCAACGCTAAAATTGCTGAGAAAATTGACGAAAGAGTTTAGAAAGTCTGGGATAAAGTTTAGGTCCAGCCCTTCCAACATGTTTTTTTCAAGTTCAGATTCTTCTATTAGTTCATTTACGTTAGCTGTGGTCGCACCAAAATATTCCAAAATTTGTAGATATAAGGTATTCAGATTGATTTTTAGTGCATCAATATCCAACAATGAAAGATTCTTACTTTGTTCGGAAACCAATGGAATAAACAATGCCAAAATCCCCAAAAAAAGCGCCAAAATCAAAACCATGGTTATGATTACCGCCAAAGTATTTGGTAGTTTTAGCTTTGCCCTCAAAAAGAGTACAATAGGTCTGCCAAGTAGAGCTATAACTGCAGCAATTGCCAAATAAGCTATGACGGATTGAATTTTAAACAGAAAATAACCCAGAAGAATGATGCCAGCTATAATGGCAACAGCCCTTAATATTCCATTGGCAATGGTTTTTGACGTCATACGTTAATTTTTAAAGGCAAATGCGACAATGTTGGCACCCATTTGCAAAGCTTTTAATCGAATGTCTTCAGGGTTGTTATGTACAGACGGATCCTCCCAACCATCCCCAAGATCACTTTCAAACGTGAACAGTAATAATAATCTTCCTTTTTCAAAAACTCCTAGAGCTTGGGGTCTTTTTCCATCATGTTCATGTATTTTTGGAAGACCACTTTCAAATTTGTATTTAATAGTAAAGATTGGATGATCGGCACCGAGTTCTTCCAATTGCTTGTTTGGAAATACTTTTTTTAGTTCTCTCCTTAAATAGGGTTCCATTCCGTAATTATCGTCAATATGTAGAAAGCCTCCGGAAAGCAAGTAAGTTCTTAGGTTTTTTGCTTCTTCATCAGAAAAAAAAACATTGCCGTGTCCCGTCATATGCAGATACGGGTATTGAAAAATAGATACACTACCAACTTCTACCGTTTCAGGTTTGGCTTGGATTTTTGTATCGATGGAGTTATTGCAAAATTCTATTAGATTGGGAAGGGCTGTCGGATTTGAATACCAATCGCCACCACCACCGTATTTGAGCACCGCGATTTTTTGTCCGTAGCTAGTGACAATCACAAAAAAAGTTAAAAAACACCAAAGTCCTGTAAGTTGTTTCATCTGCCAACGAATAACCAGTAAATCAAAAGTACAGTATTCATGTTTAAAAAAGTCATAATTCCATCAATGGTCTTTCTTGGAATGTTCCTGATGGCATTTTATACTATTAAAAATGAAGAAAGCGTTCAGCTAAAGCCCAAAGTTATAGCTGATGAGACCAATTTTTATCCTGTTGTCCTGGAATTGTTCACCTCTCAGGGATGCTCCAGCTGCCCGCCTGCCGATTTACTGTTGAACAAGGTGAAAAATGAATATCCCGAAGTAGTTTACGCATTATCCTATCATGTGGACTACTGGAATTATATTGGCTGGGAAGACCCATTTAGCAAACCATCCCATACCAAAAAACAACGAGAATACAATATTAAATTTGGTTCTCGAAGTAATTATACGCCACAGTTAGTAGTAAATGGAAAGGAACATTTTGTTGGTTCCGATCAGTCAAAAATGTATCTTAAAATCAACGATTATAAAAAAAGTAAGATAGCGAACCCCATAGAGCTAAAAGTAAAAAAAATTGATAAAGGTTCTATACAATTTGATTATACGATATTGGGAAATTTATCCGAAAAACAACTAAGAGCTGTCTTAGTACTTGATGAGCGAACTACAGTAGTAAAAAGGGGAGAGAATAAAAATAGAACTTTAAAAAACAGCAATATAGTAGTCTCCGAAAGGTATATTCCGTTGAAATACAAAAATGGTACTTCTAAAATAACCATCCCTGCAATTATAACAGAAAATGACACTATTACATTGATGCTATTTGTTGAAAACGATGATTTGGATATTAATGGAGCTGCAAAACTCCAAATAAAACGCTAACTATTTATTATTGAAACTGTTGTACAGGCTACAATGGCTGCAGTTTCTGTTCTTAGGCGGTTCATTCCCAAGGATACGGGAACATAGCCTTTGGACTTTGCCTCACTAATTTCTGTTTTAGTAAAGTCACCTTCCGGGCCAATAAGTATAACAATATCCCTATCCGCAACAGCCCTTCTTTTAAATTCCATTTTTTCACCATCGTCACAATGGGCTATAAATCTAAAGCCCTTGACCTCTTTTTCCATAAATCCCTGATAAGATATCATTGGGTTAAGTTTAGGTAAAAAAGCTTGTAATGATTGTTTCATTGCGGATTGCAGAACTCGCTCCATTCGTTCGAGTTTTATGGTCTTGCGCTCGGAACGTTCACAGATAATGGGCGTTATTTCATCGACTCCAATCTCAGTAGCCTTTTCTAAAAACCACTCATAACGGTCGTTTATTTTGGTTGGAGCTACTACAAGATGCAATTTGTAACGTTTGGGGATGGTTTTTTTTATAGAAGTGATTCGTGCTTTACATTTTCGAGAATCGGCAATTAAAATTTCAGCCTTAAAAAGAAATCCTTTTCCATTGGTAATATTTAAAACATCACCTTCTTTTTTTCTCAACACTTTTAGAATATGCTTACTCTCTTCAGGAGGAAAAAAGAATTCCTCATTGTTATTTTCTAGTGATGGATTGTAAAAGAGTTGCATGGTCTACAGTTAGTTTTGAAACATTAAAAACCTGATTTAATCAAATTGTATTCATACCCGTATTTCAAAATTATAAATTAAGATTTATCCAATCTTTCTCAATCGACTAAATATTTTGTTTTATGGATATCTTAACCAATACATTATTATAAAGTCTAAATTATTTGTCTATTTAGAACAACAAATATTAACTCCCTAATGCATATCTTGCTTTTGCAGCTATACTTTGATCAGTAAAGATTCCCTGTAAAAGTTTATGGTATCCAACAATGCCTATCATAGCTGCATTATCCGTACAATATTCAAACTTTGGAATATACGTTTGCCAACCTAAGTCTTCTTCTGCCTCTTTAAGTCTTGCGCGGATTCCTGAATTTGCTGCCACACCGCCACCGATTGCAATTCTTGAAATCCTTGTTTCAGTAACGGCCTTTTTAAGTTTGTCCATTAAAATTTCAAGAATGGTATGTTGTACTGATGCACAGATATCGTTCAAGTTTTTATTTATAAAATTGGAATCTTTTTTTGTCTCACGCTGCAAGAAATAGAGAACTCCTGTTTTTAGGCCGCTGAAACTAAAATTAAGCCCATCAACCTTTGGTTTGGAAAATTTATAAGTTTTGGGGTTTCCAAGTCTGGCATACTGGTCTATTAAAGGACCCCCTGGGTAGGGCAGACCCATTATTTTTGCACTTTTATCAAAAGCTTCACCAACTGCATCATCAAGGGTTTCGCCTAGAATTTCCATATCGAAGTAATCACTCACTTTTACTATTTGGGTATGTCCGCCACTGATCGTCATTCCCAAAAAAGGAAATTTTGGAATATGGACACTCGCACCCTCAATAAAATGAGACAGAATGTGTGCTTCCATATGGTTGACCTCAATTAATGGTATGTTTAAACCCAATGCCAGCGACTTTGCAAAAGAAGTGCCTACCAACAAAGACCCCATAAGGCCAGGACCTCTTGTAAAAGCTATGGCGGATAGCTGTTTTTTATCGATATTTGCTTTGGCCAAGGCTTGGTGAACCACAGGAACGATATTTTGTTGGTGTGCTCTGGAAGCCAATTCCGGGACTACACCACCATATTGTTCATGAATCTCTTGTCTGGCCACCACATTGCTTAACACTTTTGTATTGCAAAGTACTGCTGCAGAAGTATCATCACACGAAGATTCTATTGCAAGAATGTAATTTTTTTTATTTGCCACAGGTTTTGGAACAAAAATTGGTTGAGCAAAGGTAAAACATAAAGCCCTATCAGAAGACTACGGAAAATACTGTTACGATTAGTACTGGCACTTTTGCTAATACTGGTTTTGGGCTCTTTGATCCTCTCCATGCCCGTAGTTCAGACAAAGCTTGCAAAGAGCGCCACAGATTCGCTCAATGAAAAGTATGGTACCAATATCCAAATTGATCGTTTGAGCCTTTCACTATTTAACTTAAATACAGGGCTTAAGGGAATTTATGTTGAAGATTACAAAAAGGATACACTTTTTTACATACAAAAACTATCTACGTCCATTTTAAACCTTCGCAATATGGTCGACGGGGTTTTGCGTTTTGGAGATATTGAGGTTGATGGTCTTTTTTTCAATCTGAAAACGTATAAAGGTGATAATGATACCAATCTAGATGTATTCGTTGCAAAACTGGATGACGGAAAACCTAGGGCACCGGGAACTCCACCATTCTTTATGTCTTCGGATGAAATCAAAATTTCCGGTGGAAAATTCAAGCTATCGGACGAAAACTTGAAAAAGGAAGAGACGCTCAACTTCTCAGAATTGGAAATCAACGCTACAGATTTTCAAATTTTGGGACCTGAGGTCACGCTGAGTATAGAGAATTTAGCTCTTCAAAGTAACCGAGGCATACGTATAAATGACTTTTCCACTGACTTTAAATATACCAAGCAACAAATGCGCTTTGATTCCTTAAGAATCAAAACCGTAGAGTCCAACCTTAAAGGGGATTTGGTATTCAATTACAATCGTGAAGATTTTGCAGATTTTGCAAACCAAGTGAATATAGTAGCGGATTTCAAAGAATCATCCGTTGCGTTAAATGAAATCAATACATTATATGATGAATTTGGGACCGATAAGGAAGTAGTGTTTTCAGCAAATATAAGGGGCGTGCTCAATCGCTTGCAATTCAAAGAATTGTTTCTACAATCAGAAAATACAGGTATTCGGGGAGATTTTCAGTTTGACAATCTGTTCAGTCAAGAAGCACCTTTTATCATGAGGGCGGATATTGGCAATATTACTTCCAGTTATTATCAATTAAGGTCCATACTGCCAAACATAATTGGAAAGAACATTCCATCAACAATCCAAAAACTCGGAGAATTTACTATACGGGGAGATGCCGAAATTACTGAAACCTCTTTGGATGTACAGATAAATCTCAACACAGCAATAGGTAGCAGCTATACAGATTTACAAATGACCAATATCCAAACTGTGGACAATGCTTCCTACAGAGGGTTCATTTCACTCATTGATTTTGATTTAGGGAATTTTGTCCAGTATGGTCAGTTGGGACTTGCAACTTTGGATGTGAATGTTGAAGGAAAGGGATTTATTGCAGAGTATCTGAATACCGAAGTGATCGGAGAGGTATATAAACTAGAATTCAATAATTATGAATATAATGACTTAAAAGTTTCAGGGGTATTAAAAGAGAAGCTTTTTGATGGTAGTCTAGTCAGTAAAGATGAAAATTTTCAGTTCGATTTTAAAGGGTTGGCAGATTTTGGCGAAAATTCAAATAATTTCAATTTTATAGCCTCTGTTGATTATGCGGATTTGAAAAAATTAAACTTCATCAATGATAGTGTTTCTGTTTTCAAGGGAGATTTGAACATGGACATTGAAGGAAGTACCTTGGACAATACTACAGGACAAATTCGTTTTTCCAATACAGCTTATCAAAATATAAATCAAACCTATTATTTTGATGATTTCGTAATATCCTCAGCCTTTGACCAAGATACGGTAAGAACGATTGAAATAAATTCGCCCGATATAATCACAGGTTATATAAAAGGAAAATTTAAGGTAGGGGAGATAGATAAGTTAATGCAAAATTCCCTGGGCAGTATCTACACAAACTACAAGCCATTTGAGATTTCCGATGGTCAGGAATTGAGCTTTAATTTTAAGATATACAATAAGATTGTCGATGTTTTTTTTCCAGAGGTGAACTTTGACCCCAATACTTTTATTCGAGGAAATATAATCTCAGATGAAGGCGATTTCAAACTCACTTTTAAATCTCCGAGCATAGAGGCATATGGTAATCAATTCGATAATATTGAATTAAAAATCGATAATAAAAACCCACTTTTCAACACTTTCGTATCTGTAGAGGATATGTCTACAGTATATTATGATGTTAAGGATTTTAGTCTTATCAATACCACTTTAAAGGATACGCTATTCTTTAGAACCGAATTTAAAGGGGGTAGCGGTTATGACGATAGTTATAACTTAAATTTTTACCACACCTTTAATGTAGAAAATAAATCGGTCATAGGACTTAAAAAATCCAATATCAATTTTAAGGGAAACACATGGGTATTGAACAAAGATGGGAACAGTAAGAACAAGGTAATCGTAAATAGGACACTGGACAGCATTAGGATAGAGGATTTGGTGATGGACAACGAAAACAGTGAGCAGATACGCCTAAAAGGTCAGTTGGCCGATTCTACGTATAAAGATTTGGATCTACAATTTAAAATAGTTTCGCTCAGCAAAATAACTCCAGAAATAGATAGTCTAAAGTTGGATGGCTCCGTGGACGGTTTTCTCAATATTTTACAGAAAGAAGGTAACTATTTACCAACCTCGAGCCTTAATATTAGGGATTTCAGTATTAATAATATTCGGCTAGGGGATTTAGAACTGGGAATCTTTGGAAACAATGATTTAACACAATTTGGTGTCAGTAGCTGGTTAAATGATAATGGAAAGGAAAAGTTGAGTATAAATGGTAACGTTACCAACATCAATAAGAAACAAAAATTGGATTTGGCGGTTAATTTCACCGATTTTGATTTAGAGCCATTTAGTCCATTAGGTCAAGATGTAATTTCCAATATAAGAGGCAAAGTAATCGGTAATGCAAAAATTACTGGAGATATTTCCAATCCATCAATAAATGGGACACTTAGTTTGAACGATGCGGGGATTGGAATTCCCTACCTTAATGTTGACTATAATTTTGCTCCTTATTCGCGAGTTCGCCTTTTTGACCAGACTTTTTATTTTGAAGATATCAGGCTTTCTGACGTGGTAGAAGGAACCACTGCAACGTTGGATGGAACAATAAACCACACAGCATTTGAAGATTGGTCCTTGGATTTGGATGTGGATACAAAAAAAGACCGTTTCATGATTTTGAACACAACCTATGGTGACGAGTCCTTATATTATGGTACTGGATTTATAAATGGAACGGGCAGTATCTACGGACCTACAAGCGCATTGAATATAACGGTGGATGCTTCTACCGCTAAAGGGACGTCCCTAAAGATACCTTTAAGCGACGTCACCAGTGTTGGGGATTATTCGTTTATCAATTTTATTGAAAAAAGTGGTGGAGAATCCTTTAGGGAAGAACGTATTCTTAAAGATTACCAAGGTCTTGAAATGGCTTTTGATTTGGCGGTAACCCCTGATGCAGAAGTAGAGATAGTTGTAGATAAAAATACGGGAAGTTCCCTTAAGGGTACAGGGGAAGGTATTCTTTTAATAGAAATCAATACGAACGGAAAATTTAATATGTACGGTGAATTTGTTGCAGTAACTGGCGAATACAATTTTAGATACGGAGGCATAATCGATAAAAAGTTTTTGGTGAGACCAGGTGGTACCATTCTTTGGGAAAGGGATCCTCTAGAAGCACAACTGAATCTTGAAGCCGTTTATAATCTTAATGCAAATCCTGCCCCACTTTTAGAAAATGCAGGGTATACAGGTAGGATACCGACCGAAGTGGTCGTTAGGTTGGATGGAGAGTTGGAAAATCCCAATATAAATTTTGATATTGACTTTCCGGGCACCAATTCTGTGGTACAATCAGAATTAGAGTATAGATTGCAGGATCCAACGATTAAAGAGCGTAATGCTTTTTTTCTTTTGGCCCAGGGAACATTCGTAAACGATCAAGCGGGTATTAACCAACAGGCCGTAACAGGAAACCTGATCCAGACCGCGTCAGGCCTTCTTAATCAAATTCTATCAGGAGATAATGATAAGTTTGATTTAGGTGTTTCTTACGAACAAGGTCTCCAAGATCCCAATGCGGATATTCAAACAGAAAATAGAATCGGTGTAACGGTTTCCACAAAAATATCAGATAGGGTTTTGGTAAACGGTAGAGTAGGAGTACCCGTAGGCGGAGTTTCAGAAACTGTTGTCGCTGGGGACGTTGAAGTTCAGGTATTGTTGAACGAAGAAGGAACATTAAGTGCCAAAATATTCAATAGAGAGAATCAAATACAACAGTTTTTGGCTGAAAGACAAGGTTATATTCAAGGTGTAGGTCTCTCTTATCAAGTTGATTTCAATAATTTTAAAGAACTTATCCGAAAAGTATTTCAAAAAAAGGACAATAAAACAAATCCCGAACAACCGGTACAATCCACTGAAATTATGGGAAAGGATAGTCTAATACGTTTTATTCCCAAAAATAGAACGGCCAGAAAAGTGCCGAATTAAATTTTAATTTCTATAGTCTACCATAAAAAAAACCTACGAAAACGTTTGCGAAATTGCCTGAAAACAAATTAGTTAATATGTCATACTTTAATTAGATAAAGTTTGCTAGTTTTGGTTTTTTAAAATTTTGAATGGCTTCAGAAATTAAGAAAATCGCTGTATTTACATCAGGTGGAGATTCACCTGGAATGAATGCGGGTATACGTTCCGTAGTTAGGACCTGCGCTTATTTGAAATTAGAATGTGTTGGCATCTACAGAGGATATGAAGGAATGATAGAAGGGGATTTTAAAACCTTGGACGCTCGTAGCGTAAACAATATTATCAATAAAGGCGGAACCATCTTAAAATCTGCCAGATGTCACGAATTCAGAACAAAGGAAGGTCGTAAAAAGGCTTACGACCAATTAATGAAAGAGGGTATAGATGCATTTGTGGTAATTGGTGGTAACGGAAGTTTTGCCGGAGCACTCTCCTTTAACGAAGAATACAATTTCCCCGTAATGGGGATACCAGGAACCATAGACAATGATATTTTAGGTTCTAGCTACACTATAGGTTTTGACACTGCCATAAATACGGTTGTGGAAGTAATTGATAAGATACGTGACACGGCCAGTTCGCACAACAGACTCTTCTTTGTTGAGGTCATGGGCAGGGATGTTGGCCACATTGCACTCAATGCAGGAGTGGGTGCCGGAGCAGAAGAGATTTTGATTCCAGAGCAGAACTTGGGCTTGGAACGTTTGTTGGATTCTTTAAAAAGAAGTAAAAAATCAGGAAAATCCTCTAGTATCGTTATTGTTGCCGAAGGTGATAAAATCGGTAAGAATGTTTTTCAACTAAAGGAGTACGTAGAAGAACACTTACCTATTTATGACGTAAGAGTATCTGTCTTGGGACATATGCAAAGAGGAGGAAGTCCTACATGTTTTGATAGGGTTCTTGCCAGTAGGATGGGAGTAAAAGCCGTTGAAAGTCTTTTGGAGGGCAAATCCAATTACATGGTGGGAATACGTGATAATAAACTCATCCTTACACCAATCAGCGAAGCCATAAAAGCACATACGGAAATTGATGAGGAACTTGTGAAAGTTTCAGATATAATGACTACTTAATAAAAATTTAAATACACTAATATGTCAAATTTAAAAATAGGAATTAACGGATTCGGTAGAATAGGAAGACTGGTATTCAGGGCGACCGTAAAAAGGGATAATGTAGATGTAGTGGCAATCAACGATTTGTTGGATGTTGAACACCTTGCATATTTGTTGGAGTATGACTCTGTTCATGGAAAATTTGACGGAACGGTAGAGGTAAAGGATGGTCACTTAGTGGTAAATGGAAAAACCGTTAGAATTACGGCAGAAAGAGATCCAAAGAACTTGAAGTGGGATGAAGTTGGTGCCGATATAGTTGCAGAATGTACGGGAATCTTTACCTCTTTGGAAACAGCCCAATACCATATAGATGGTGGTGCTAAAAAGGTGGTCATATCCGCGCCATCAAAAGATGCGCCAATGTTCGTTATGGGAGTTAACCATAATGATGTAAAGGCGTCCGATACAATTGTATCCAACGCATCATGTACAACAAACTGTTTGGCACCCATTGCAAAGGTATTGAACGATACTTTTGGAATTGAAGAAGGGTTGATGACTACCGTACATGCGACTACAGCGACACAAATGACCGTTGATGGCCCTTCAAAAAAAGATTATAGGGGTGGGCGTAGCGCTATGCTAAACATCATTCCCGCTTCTACGGGTGCTGCAAAAGCAGTTACCAAAGTTATTCCCGAGCTTCTTGGCAAACTTACCGGCATGGCGTTTCGTGTGCCTACCGCAGATGTTTCGGTTGTGGATTTAACCGTACGATTGGAAAAAGAAACCTCCTATGATGAAATTAAGAAAGCGTTTAAAGATGCTTCTGAAGGAGACATGAAAGGTATTCTTGGATATACTGATGAGCCTGTTGTTTCACAAGATTTTATAGGAGATGCCAGAACAAGTATTTTTGATGCTGGAGCAGGTATGGAATTGAATTCAAGATTTTTCAAAATAATTTCTTGGTACGATAACGAAGCTGGCTATTCCAATAAATTGGTTGATTTGGCAGAGCACGTATCCAATCTATAATTTTTTCCTTTTGCATACGAACCCTGAAAGAGGTCGTTTCTTTTTCAGGGTTTTATATAAATACTGACCTATGATATTGATTGTTGATAGCGGTGCAACAAAATCTGATTGGATTGCCTTGAATGAAGAAGGTGAACAATTGTTCCTCACACAGACCTTGGGATTGAGTCCGGAAGTGCTTACCCGCGAAGTTATTGAAGATCGTCTTGCCAATAATTTTGATATATCAAAAAACAAGGATAATGTGAGTCAATTATTTTTTTATGGCGCAGGTTGTGGTACGGATAGGATGAAGAACTTTTTAAAGGACATTTTCAAGGATTTTTTCCCCAATGCCAAAGCAGAAGTACGTGAGGATACCTATGCGGCAATCTATTCCACCACTAAAATAGGCCATCAGGGTATCGTCTGTATATTGGGTACAGGTTCCAATTGTAGTTATTATGATGGGCATCAACTGTTTCAAAAAGTGACTTCGTTGGGATACATTTTAATGGACGACGGAAGCGGTAACTTTTTTGGCAGAAAATTATTAAGGGATTATTATTTCCATAAAATGCCTCAAGATTTGGGAATAAAATTTGCCAAGGAGTATAATCTGGAAGCAGACGTAATTAAAGAGCATTTATATAAACAGCCCAATCCAAATACATATTTGGCAACTTTTGCCAAGTTCATTATTGAAAATAAGGAACATGCCTATTGTCGCGGAGTCATTGACAAAGGGTTACAGCAATTTGTCAACAATTACATCATGCAGTTTGAACTGGCCACTAAAGTACCCATAAACTTTGTTGGCAGCATAGCCCATTTTTTAAAGGATGAATTGGCAATGGTGCTGGAAAGAAATGATTTGATCTTGGGTGTAATCCGTCAAAGGCCCATTGAGGGCTTGGTTGAATTCCACAAGGCTACTATTTGACCGCAATCATCGAAATCTCAACATTTACAAACGCTGGGAGATTGGCAACTTCCACGGTTTCCCTGGCTGGTGCGGTCTCTACATCAAAATAAGAGCCATAAACTTCATTAATTTCTGAAAACTGATGCATGTCCTTTATAAAAATCGATGTTTTTATAACATGCTCGAAAGTCATATTCGCTTCAGAAAGAATTGCTTTTAAATTTTCCATGGATTGCTTTGTTTCCTTTTTAATGTCACCTTCAACCAGTGAACCGGTAGATGGATCTATGGGAATCTGTCCAGAAATATAAAGTATATCCTTTATTAGAACTGCCTGATTGTAAGGTCCAATTGGAGCAGGAGCATTTGGAGTATTGATGATTTTCTTCATGTAACTAGTTTTTAATGGGATTAGTGCTTACCAAGATATTTAAAATTATCTTCTGCTGCTAAAAGGCTGGCTTCTATTTTCCCATTTTAGATCTTTAAGAATAGAACTCTTTATACCAATGAAAAAGTACCATCTTTCAAATTGACCAAAAGGAGTCCAATCAAAACTAAGACGGAAACTATCAAGATCTCTATTGAAAGTAAAACGGGTGTCCGTAAAACCTTTGTCCTTAATATCATAACCCGAATTAAAACCTACTTCCCATTTTGGCGATAGTTGTATGTTTCCCGAAAACATTAAGGAATGGTTGGTAATTTCCTTTTGTCGGTTACTGTTATTATAGGTGGCAACATAGGTAAATCGTATATCCCAAGGAATTTTAGTATTGTAAAGTGGGTTGTCAACTTCATTGGTCTCAGGATTTCTATTGTCAAAAAACGGTTGATCAGTGCGAACACCATCAATATCAAAAGGATTTTCACCATAATTGGGCGGTTCTACATTGATTTCATCATCATCTTCTTTATCACCACCTTTTATGAACATCTTACTATTCAAGCTAAAACCTGTATTGATTCTTGCCGAAGTCAACCTTAAAAGACCACCACCATTATTAATGTTCAGGGTGTTTATTCGAGACCCGTTATTGTCAATGGCATAAGGGTCCAGGGTAGCTGCAAAATTGATTGGAACATTTTTTATGATTTCCGTTGCCCCATTTAGGCTTATTGGGCGTAGTTTAAGAGAATCCGCTTCAAAGTTATAACTTGTGGAAAGTGTTAGATTACTCAGAATACTTACTTTTTTAGGCTCAATTGCCGTTGAGTCTTTATCCCTCACTTTGGCCTCTAAAGTATTCTGTAATGAGAAGCTCATGGAATTACCTCTTGTTAAGGAAGGTCTTCCATAAATACTTGTCTCAAAAGGAGTATATTGAACTTCTTCCCTATCACCATCTACATAGGTTTCGTAAAATTGCTCAAAAGATGGGGCATAACTATAACCTATGGATGGTCGCATTACATGCCGTATTGCTTGTATCTTTTTATCTTCACCTCGGTTAAAGGTTCCGTATATGGTAGTTCCGATACTGGCTCCAAAATTATATTGGTTGAAACGGTCAAAACCGGAAATTGTATCCGTAACTATTTCTTCCTGTGCTTGGTCAAATCTTCGATTTATGGTTTCAAGTGTCCAGATATCCTGATAATTACCATTTAAACTTACACTTAAATATTTGGCAACCTTAAAATTGGTTGCAATCGGTATCCTATGCCTTGCGCCAATACGGGCATCATCAAACATTGCCCCTGTAAAAAAATTTTCCTCTGGCGTAGTAATGCTGTTCTGTGCATTGACATCATATTGAAAGTTGATGTTGTCAATAATCCCTTTTTTAATACCGTCACGTTTTGCAAATGGAAAAATTCGTTCCATACTCCCTTGAAATGTTGGTAATTGCATGGTAACCGTTTCACTTCGTGTATTTAGACCATGGGTCAGCGTTAGACTTGTGTTGACCGATGGATATTCTGGAAACGTTTTGGAATAACTTATAGACGAATTTAAATTGTTGGTCTGGACTTGGGACCTATTATTTTGATTAAGTGAATTTGTGAAAAACTGACTACTTGCAAGGTTGACCGACGCTGAAAACCGTGAGTTTGGACTGGCCTTTGGGTCTTGCGTATGCCTGATTTGAATATTATAAATCGAGGATCGGCTAAAATCATCAAATCCTTTTTGACTCTGGATAATGTTTTCAAAGCTGAAATTGAAATTTCCTCTAAACCTGTAGCGTTTTGCATAGATGGATTGAGTTCTAAAACCATAACTACCGTTTGTATAAAAGTCTCCTGATACACTTAAATCCACATAATCGCTTATGGGCAGATAGTATCCTCCGTTCTGAAGAAAATAGCCTCTTTGCGGATCGTTCCCAAAGGTTGGAAATATCAATCCTGCTGTTCGTCCTTGAGAAAGTGGAAAGTAGGCGAATGGCAATGCAATGGGCGTTGGTACATCCACAATATAAAGGTTGCTAAAACCAGCAATTATTTTCTTTTTTGGAACAAATTTTGCCTTACGGATTCTTATGTAGTAATCTGGATCTATGGTATCCTTTGAGGTTGTTAGTTTTCCTTCACTTAAAAAATAGACAGAGTCGTTTTCTTTTTTTGTTACTTCGGCATAGACTTTCATTGCATCGCTCCCCAACTGTCCCAGACCTGCTTGTTGCTCAGTTCTGGAATTCCATATTAATGCTTTTTGTGTATCAAAGTTAAATCTAATGGAATCTGGTCGCACCTCGTTGGTGCCCTGTTTAAAATACGGCAATTGGGAATAAGTTCCAGTTGAATCCTTTAATCTACCTGCATACACTTCATTTTTAATGTAATCCATTACAATGACACCGGCCTTTAGCTCTGTATCCTGATAATAGATTTCTGCCTCGTTGTACAAGTAAATCTTATTGTCCTTTTGACTTAATTTTACGTAGTCTTTGGCCTTGTACTTAATTTTATCCAAGAGCAATGGCTGCTTCTTGGGAACTGTGTCTGACTGGATGGAATCTAAAGGGATGGAATCATTTAAAATATTTTGTGGTAGGAGTGGAGCAACTATGGTATCCTGTATCGCCTTGATGGGCAACGGTACAATGGGATCTTCCTGAGCCGTTGTACTTATTGTGCTAAAGAGCAGAACAAATAGGAAAACTAAGGGATGTTTGTTTGATTGCAACGTGATAAATCCTATTTTTGTGCTAGTTTGGCTTAGTTTTTGGGCTCAAACTTACATATATTTTTTGTTCCGTTGATTGGGGATTACAATATTTTTAACCATTACGGAACGTCATTATTTCTTGTTTCTTATGATTAAAAGTTGCTTATCTTTTTTTGTTTTTCTACTTATAGTCATCTCTTTTACATCGTTCACAAATAATGATGCACCAATATCTTTAAAAGACAAGTTTATTGTAGTCTTGGATGCTGGCCATGGTGGTCATGATCCCGGTAATTTGGGAAACGGTTATCTGGAAAAAAATATTGCACTGAATATTGTTTTGGAGACTGGAAAGGAACTGGAGAAAAACCCGGATATTAAGGTTATTTATACAAGGAATGATGACACTTTTGTCCCGCTACTGAAAAGAGGGGAAATTGCCAATAAGGCAAAAGCTGACCTTTTTGTATCTGTTCATTGTGATTCGCATACCTCGGACGCCCATGGTGCAGGGACCTTTGTTCTTGGACTTCATGCCAACAAACAAAATTTTGAGGTGGCCAAAAAGGAAAATTCCGTAATATATCTAGAGGATAATTATGAACAGCGTTATGCGGAGTACAATATTAATTCACCAGAATCAGTAATCGGTCTTACCATTATGCAAGAAGAATTCTTGGACCAGAGCATTCTTCTAGGAAAAAAACTTCAAGACAACTTTACCAAGAAATTGAGTCGGAAAGATAGAAAAGTAAAGCAAGCTGGCTTCATTGTTTTGCATCAAACCTTTATGCCGAGCGTATTGGTGGAAACAGGTTTTCTAACCAATAAAAACGAAGGAAGTTATCTAAATTCAAAAAAAGGGCAGGCCGAGATGGGCAAAGCCATTGCCAACGCTGTTCTAGCATATAAAGCCGATATTGATAGCGGAATAGTGCAACCGGTCATTGATGAAGAAACTTCCATAGTTGAAACAGAAACTACCCAAGAAGCCACTAATGTTGAAGAACCCAAAACAACTGAAACTGTTGTTAATGTTCAAGAAACAAGAGAAGAGCTCACGAAAAATCCCGAACCGGAAATCACGACTCCCACCAAAGATTCGGGCTTGGTCTTTAAAGTACAATTAATGGCAAGTGCCAAAAACATCCCTTTGAGAGCAAGCAGTTTTAATGGTCTGGAAACATTATCCAAGGAACCTTTTAAAAATTTATATCGCTACATGTACGGTGACGTTGGTTCCTATGAAGAGGCCAAAGTTCTAAAAGTTGAAGCCGATGCAAAAGGTTATACATCCTCTTACATAGTCGCATATAGAAACGGAAAAAGAGTTTCGTTATCGCAAGCGCTCAAATAGGTATTGATTTCGATACCTGCTTTGTCAAAATTATTCCTAATTTTGTTGGAACAGTAAACTGAATCTTTTGAAACTAACCAGGGAAATTAAAACTGCAATAATAGTAATTACGGGAATTTTAGCAGTGGTTTTCGGATTAAGTTACCTAAAGTCCTCTCCATTTTTTGAAAACAGCAAGACCCTTTACGCCATATATGACAATGTAGGTGGCTTGCAACCTGGCACACAGGTTTCGATAAACGGCCTAGAAGTTGGCAACGTTACAGATATTCGTTTTAAGGATACTTCTGGAAAGCTGCTCGTAACTCTTACGATAAGCGATGATTTTGAATTTTCCAAAAACAGTATTGCCGAATTGTACGATACAGGTATAATAGGGGGAAAGGGCATACAGATAAAACCAGTATTCAACGGAGGTGCCACTGTCCAATCAGGAGATACCTTAAAAACCGATACCAAGCCAGGTATTACGGAACTGGTACAACAAAAATTGACCCCGTTACAGATGAAAGTAGAAGGTGCTGTATCCCACGCGGATTCACTTCTTCTTAAATTCAATGACATTCTTGATACGGAAACAAGAGAAGAGCTTAAAAAAAGTATAGCGGGACTTAGCCAAGTGGTGGGAGCCTTCAATGCAAGTGCTCAAAAGCTTAATGTCCTGTTGGATGATAATAAGGAACAATTGGATAATTCTTTAAAAAACGTAGATAATATCACCACTAATTTTTCCAAACTTTCAGATTCCTTGGCAAGTGCTGGTCTAGCGGAAACGATATCAAGTTTTCAAAGCACAGTGGACAAATTGAACAATGTGCTCGGAAAGATTGAGAAAGGCGAAGGGTCTTTGGGCAAACTCACCCAAGATGAAAAGTTATACGATAATCTCAATTCAGCTTCTAGGGAACTGGACCTTTTGTTACAGGACTTTAGGCTGAATCCAAAAAGATATGTCAATGTTTCTGTTTTTGGAAAAAAGCAAAAAGAATATGAACTTCCCGAGGACGACCCCGCTGCAAAAAACCAAAACTAAACTATGGAGTACTTGCCCAATATACTTTTTGCACTTGCCCTTATAGCAGGAGTAGGTTTTTTTTCTAGAAATGTAAAGAAGCTCTCTAGGAATATCAAACTGGGAAAGGATGTTAAGGTAAATGACAATAAATCGCAACGCTGGACCAATATGGCAAAAATTGCTTTGGGCCAGACGAAAATGGTCGTTCGTCCTATAGCAGGACTTATGCATTTAATTGTATACATTGGTTTTATCATTATAAACATTGAGGTCTTAGAGATTATAATAGATGGACTATTGGGGACTCACAGGATTTTTGCTTCATTGGGGGCATTTTATAATATTTTGATAGGTTCCTTTGAAATTTTGGCATTTTTGGTAATCGTTGCCGTTGTCATTTTTTGGCTTAGAAGAAATATTATCAAGCTAAAACGATTTATAAAACCTGAAATGGAAGGATGGCCCAAAAAGGACGGGAATCTTATTCTTTATATTGAATTGGTGCTCATGTTTTTGTTTTTGACCATGAATGCTGCTGATTTTCAATTGCAGCAGATGGGTGCCGCAGACTATACAGAAGCAGGTGCTTTTCCTATAAGCCAATTCATAGCGCCGTTATTTGAGGGCATGTCGATATCGAACCTTATTCTAGTTGAGCGTACCGCTTGGTGGCTGCACATTCTTGGGATATTGGCTTTTTTAAATTATCTATATTATTCCAAACATCTACATATTTTATTGGCTTTTCCAAATACCTACTATGGAAAATTGAAGCCACAGGGAGAGTTTGATAATGTTGAAGCAGTTACCAATGAAGTAAAGCTGATGATGGACCCAACAGCAGACCCTTTTGCAGCACCAACTGAAGATGCTGCGGAACCAGAAAAATTTGGGGCTTCAGATGTTATGGATTTAAACTGGGTACAGTTGCTCAATGCCTACACATGCACAGAATGTGGAAGATGTACTTCAGAATGTCCTGCAAACCAGACAGGTAAAAAACTTTCTCCTAGAAAAATAATGATGGATACCCGTGATAGGTTAGAGGAAGTTGGTAAAAATATGGATGCCAACAAAGGGGAGTTTGTATCAGATGGAAAACAATTATTGGATGATTACATCACGCGAGAAGAATTGTGGGCGTGCACAACTTGTAATGCATGTGTAGAAGCTTGTCCCGTGAGCATAGACCCTTTATCCATTATAGTAGAAATGCGTAGGTTTTTGGTAATGGAGCAATCTGCAGCGCCATCGGACTTGAATAATATGATGGGGAATTTGGAAAACAATGGTGCTCCATGGCCCTTTAACCAAATGGACAGGCTCAACTGGACACAAGAATCCTAAAAGAAAATTTTGAATGGCAAATGAAATGAAAGTACCCACTATGGCTTCACTTTTTGCTGAAGGAAAACAGCCCGAGGTTCTATTTTGGGTGGGGTGCGCAGGAAGTTTTGACGACAGGGCAAAAAAAATTACAAAAGCTTTTGTGAAAATACTGAACAAGGCAGGGGTAAGCTTCGCGGTATTGGGTACCGAGGAAAGCTGTACGGGCGACCCTGCGAAAAGAGCAGGAAACGAATTTTTATTTCAGATGCAAGCGGTTACCAATATCGAAGTAATGAACGCCTACGAAATCAAAAAAGTGGTTACAGCTTGCCCACACTGTTTTAATACCATCAAAAACGAATATCCGGGATTGGGTGGAAATTATGAAGTAATCCATCATACACAGTTTTTAAAACAGTTGTTGGATGAAGGAAAAATAACTTTGCAAGGTGGAACTTATAAAGGTAAACGCATTACTTATCACGACCCCTGTTATTTAGGCAGGGCAAACGATGTTTTTGAAGCTCCCCGAGAACTCATTCAAAAATTGGATGCAGAACTGGTGGAGATGAAAAACTGCCGTAAACGTGGATTATGTTGTGGCGCTGGTGGCGCACAAATGTTCAAAGAAGCAGAGCCTGGGGATAAAGAAGTCAATATAGAACGGACCGAACAAGCTTTGGAGACTCAGCCCGAAATAATTGCAGCAGCTTGTCCCTTTTGTAATACTATGATGACGGATGGGGTTAAGAATAAAGAGAAGGAAGCCAACATCAAAGTCATGGACGTTGCGGAACTTATTGCGTCAGCAGAAGATTTATAATACAAATTTAAACCAAAATGAAATACTTTCTTAGATATACGGCTCTACTTTCCTCTTGCATTTTGCTATTTGCATTTATAGCAGAAGATAGATTAAAGGATGATTTATTGTTTTATGTTTCGTTTGACAAAGGCTCGACTGCTGACATTGCTACAGGCGATAATACAATTTACACTTCCGAACTTAGAAAGAACCTCCAAGATGCAAAACCTGGACTCCTGAATCCAGATGTGGTCATTGCAAAGGGTGCGGGTCTAAGTGGAGACGCTCTGGAATTTAAGAAAAAGAGCAAGATGGTTACCTTTTTCAAAGCAGCTGAAAATGTGGGCTATTCTAAAGAAAATTGGAACGGTGCAGTGTCATTTTGGTTACAATTGGACCCTGCAAAAGATTTAGAACCCGGTTACTGTGACCCCGTTCAAATAACGGATGTCAATTATAACGATGCTGCACTGTGGGTAGATTTTACCAAAGAAAACCCTAGGAATTTTCGTTTGGGCGTGTTAGGGGATTTGGAAGTTTGGAATCCTAAAAAATTGGGCCCGGATGAGAATCAAGATTATTTAAGGCGATTGGTTACTGTAAGCAAGCCTCCTTTTATGAGGGGCGAATGGACGCATATTGTAATCAACTTTTCAGGATTGAATACGGAGAATGGCAGCGCAGAATTATACGTTAACGGGGAAATTAAAGGAAAAGTTCCTCCCATAAAAGACCCGTTCACTTGGGATGAAGAAAAAGCAAATATTTTATTGGGGCTCAATTATATAGGCTTATTCGACGAACTTTCTATATTCAGCAGACCGTTAAATACTGATGAAATAGGACGTATATATAACGCAAAAGATGGTTTAAAATCTCTCTTGGATTAATTTAAGAACATATAATTACAACTTTTATGTTAGTACCTTTTGATAAGCTTCCTGATGACTCCAGAATTTGGATTTATCAATCCAACAGAAATTTTAACGAAGCCGAGCTTGAAGAAATTCAAGAGAAAATGAAGAGTTTTATTACGGCATGGACAGCACATGGAAGTCAATTGGAAGCGGGTTTTGAAATCAAGTACAAGAGATTTATAATTATTGGTTTGAACCAATCCAGTACAGGTGCATCTGGGTGTTCCATAGATGCTTCCGTACATTTTATCCAAGAGTTGGAAAAAAAATACGATGTAGAACTATTGGATAGAATGAACGTGTCTTTTAAGCAAGGGGAATACATAACCTATAAGCCTTTAAAAGATTTTAAAAAAATGGCCAGGGAAAAAGCCATCTCAAGTAATACAATAGTGTTCAACAACTTGGTAACCAATAAATCTGAATATTTAGAACATTGGGAAGTTCCCGTTAGTGAAAGTTGGCATTCACGATTTGTTTGATGTATTTTCTACCATGTTTAGCTAATTTTCAGTCCACTGGACTTTCTCCCTCTTATTTTACACTATTCATCTTTAGATTTTCAATAGGATAAGTATCGATATAAAATAGTGTGGTTTTGTGACTTTACTTTAAATGGTGATTATGAGTATGGCAAAATCAAACAATACAACGAAAGAATTAGTAAGTTGGATTGAATCCTTGACAGATGACCCCATATTAGGCTTATAAACTCTTTAAAATTGCCCAGCGAAGGGAAATCAACTGATTGGTGGGAAACGCTTATCACAAAAGATAAGGAGAATACTTTGATGGGAATTCAAGATTTTCATAATAATGATATAATCGATTCAAAGGAATTCTGGAACGATCTGAAAAATGGATGAGCTTTCCGAAGTGAAATGGACTAAAAGGTCGTTAAAAATGCTATTACTATTAAACGATGCCTTACTGAAAAATTCACTCACAAAGAAGTCTTGAAATTTGAAAGTATACTAAAACAATTTGAATTAACGGTATCCAATTTCCCAACACTCTATCCTGAATCAAAATCCAAGAGAAACTTAAGACGTGCCGTTATACATAAGCACACAACTATCTATTATTTATTTGTAAAAAAGAAGGTTGCCATTATTGTCATAAAGGATAATAGACAAGAAAAAGCAAGCAATTAGACTAAACCCTTAGAGAACAATTTTCTTAAAATATCTTAATTACTAAGCTTTCTTCGATGAAAAGCAATATTTTTAGCAGCAATAAGTTGATGTCTTAGACAACATATTTATGCGGATAAAATTTTATTTCCCCCTTTTCTTATTCCTTTTTTTTGAAGTACAAGGGCAAAAAGCCCCTTTAATTACATCTGATTCAGTTGCACAATCCAGTTGGGTGGAGACTCAATACAGAAATATGTCTTTGGATGAGCGTATCGGTCAGCTTTTTATGGTGAATGTTTCCTCAAATCAAGATAAATCCTCGACAGACAAAATATCAAGTCTTATTAAAGAACATCATATCGGGGGGGTTATTTTTTCGAAGGGAGGACCAAAACGTCAAGCAAAACTTACCAATAAATATCAAGCTGATTCCAAAATACCTTTGTTAATAGGCATGGATGCAGAATGGGGTCTCGCAATGCGTCTGGATTCCACTTATGCTTTTCCTTGGAATATGACATTAGGCGCCATTCAGGATAGTACCATAGTTGAAAAGGTCGGTTTTCAAATCGGGAGACACGCCAAAAGACTAGGAGTTCATATTAATTTTGCGCCGGATATTGATGTAAATAACAATCCCCAAAACCCGATTATAGGAAACCGTTCTTTTGGGGAGGACCCCACCAACGTAACTCAAAAGGGCATCGCATTTATGAAAGGAATGGAAAAGGCAGGGGTCTTATCATGTGGGAAGCATTTTCCCGGTCATGGTGACACCGCAACAGATTCACATAAAGCTCTTCCAATAATCACTTCAACAAAAGAACGGTTGGACTCCATAGAGCTCTATCCATTTAAAAAATTGATAGAAAATGGGATAAGCACAATAATGGTGGCACATCTGGACGTACCTAATCTGGAAATAAGGGAGGGACATCCATCATCACTATCAGAAGATATTGTTTCTGGATTATTAAAAGATGAATTGGGATTTAAGGGATTGGTCTTTACGGATGCATTGAACATGAAGGCCGTTTCCCAATTTGCAAATGAGGGAGAAGTTGAACTTGAAGCTTTTCTTGCAGGAAACGATATGCTATTGATGCCTGAAAATGTTGTTAAAGCTAAAGAAAAACTTGCTGAGGCTTATGGCACAGGAACGATTACCGAAGAAAGACTTTCAATATCGGTCAAGAAAATATTAATGGCTAAATACAAGGCTGGCCTGTATAACTATGAGCCTGTAAAATTGGAAAATCTTAATGAAGATTTAAACAGTCTAGAGAATGACATTGTTTATGAAGAAGCCATTGAAAATGCCATTACGATAGCAAAGAATAATTTTTCGCTGCTACCGATTAAAAAATTGGAGAACAAAAAGATTGCGTATGTAAAATTTGGTGATGATTCAAGTACCATATTTTATGAAACTTTATCAAAATATGCCAAGGTAACCCAAATCAATGCCAAGGATGCCGCAGGCTACAGAAAGAAGCTTGCCGACTTTAACTTAGTTATCATTGGTATGCACAAAAGCAACGAAAGCCCTTGGAAAGGATATAAGTTCTCTGAAAATGAACTTTTTTGGATTCAAGAAGTTTCTAGGTTAAGAACCAGTAATACAATACTTACATTGTTCGCAAAACCCTATGCGCTATTGGACGTTGTTAATTTTAAAACTATAGATGCGGTAGCCGTTGCATATCAAAACAGTTCAATAGCTCAAGAAAAAGCCGCGGAAGCAATCTTTGGTGCGATCGGAACGAATGGGAAACTCCCTATTTCCGCACATCCAGAGTTCCCTGTTCATACTGGAATAGAACTAAAACCACTTCAACGATTGGGCTATAGTATTCCAGAGCGGGTCGGTTTAAATTCTACCAAACTTGCAATGGTGGACAGTTTGGTCCAAATAGGTCTTGATTCCCTTATGTTTCCTGGAGCTCAAGTACTTGTTGCCAAAAAGGGAAAGATTGTTTATAATAAAGGCTTTGGTAAACCAACCTATATTTCCGAAGAAAAGATTCAAGATTCCCATATTTATGATTTGGCGTCATTGACCAAAATTCTCTCGACATTGCCTTTGATTATGAGAATGGAAGAGGAGAACAAGATTGCATTGAACGATACTTTTAAGGAATTGATACCTGAATATGAAGATTCCGATCTAAAAGATGTTACCGTACTAAAGGCACTTTCACATTATGGTCGCCTACCGGCCTGGATAGCTTTTTACATAAGTACATTGACCAAAAACAGAAAGCCGTCTTCAGATTTTTATAGGAATGCACCCATGGACGGTTTTTCATTTAAGGTGGCTGAAAATTTATATATAACGGATGCCTATAAAGACTCTATCTATAATAGGATCGGTAGACAATCATTAAAGTCCAACAGGTATAGGTATAGTGATGTTGCGTATTACGTATTTAAAAAATACATTGAGGAAACCTATGGTAAATCGATTGACGAATTGATAAATGATTTTTTGTACAGACCCATGGGGCTACAACGTACATCTTTTAATCCATTGAACAAATTCCCCAAGGATGAAATAGTCCCTTCCGAAGAAGATAAATATTTTCGTTACCAAACTGTGCAAGGCTATGTCCATGATATGGGAGCTGCAATGCAAGGTGGAGTTGGAGGGCATGCGGGTCTATTTAGCAACGCTAACGATGTAGCCAAAATTATGCAGATGTACTTACAAGGTGGAAGCTATGGCGGGAATCGCTTTTTAAATGAAAGAACCATTAAAAAATTCAATACCTGTTATTTTTGTCACAAAGATGTAAGGCGGGGCGTAGGTTTTGATAAACCCCAGCTAAAAGAAAAGGGCCCGACTTGCGGATGTGTTTCAAGAAAAAGCTTTGGACATAGTGGGTTTACGGGTACATATACATGGGCGGATCCTGAAGAGGAACTTGTTTATGTATTCTTGTCCAATAGAACATACCCATCTGCTACCAATAGGTTATTGGTAAAGTCTGGGTTGCGCACTAGGATTCAACAAGCTATTTACGATTCTATTATTGAAGAGCCATTAAAATAATCTAGATTTGTTATTATGAAAATAGCAATAGTATGTTATCCAACCTTTGGAGGTAGTGGTGTTGTGGCTACGGAATTGGGCATAGCACTGGCTGGAAGAGGACATGAGGTTCATTTTATCACTTACAAGCAACCTGTACGTTTGGAACTCTTGAACAATAATATCCATTTTCATGAGGTACATGTTCCAGAATATCCCCTCTTTCATTACCAACCTTATGAATTGGCTTTATCCAGTAAATTGGTGGATACCGTGAAATTGTTCGGGATAGAGCTGCTCCATGTACATTATGCCATTCCCCATGCATATGCAGGCTATATGGCAAAAAAAATGCTGCAAGAGGATGGAATCTACGTTCCAATGATTACCACGTTGCATGGTACCGATATAACTTTGGTAGGCAAGCATCCTTTTTACAAACCTGCTGTCACGTTCAGTATCAATAAATCTGATGTAGTTACATCCGTTTCTGAAAACTTGAAACAGAGCACTTTGAAAATCTTTGATATTGAAAAGGATATTGAAGTTATCCCGAATTTCATCGATACTAGAAAATATAGCACTGGTTATACAGATTGCCAACGTTCTCTTATGGCCAATGAAGATGAAAGAATCGTAACACATATTAGCAATTTTAGGGGTGTAAAACGTATTCCTGATGTCATCAATATTTTTTATCGCATTCAAAAGGAGCTACCAGCAAAGCTTATTATGGTAGGGGAAGGCCCTGAAAAGGAAAAAGCAGAACAGCTATGTGATGATTTGAACATAAAAGATAGGGTAGTTTTTTTGGGCAATAGCAATGAAATAGATAGAATATTATGTTTCTCCGATCTTTTTTTACTGCCATCAAAATCCGAAAGTTTTGGTTTGGCAGCTTTGGAAGCCATGATTAATAGGGTAGCAGTAGTGTCAAGCAACACAGGAGGAATACCTGAAGTAAACATAGAGGGTGAATCTGGATTTTTGGCAGATGTTGGTGATGTGGATGAAATGGCTTCAAAAGCACTTTATATTTTAAAGGATGAAAATATATTGAATAAATTCAAAGCGAATGCATTTAAAATAGCTTCTAAATTCGATATAGTAAATATTCTACCACTATACGAGGAAGTTTATGAAAAAGCCTATAAATCAAGATTCAAGAATTCTTATTAATATGAAACAGTTCATTGTAGTGTTCGTTATCATAACCTTGGCATCTTGTAAGGCCCAGAATGTTGTTACGGAACAATTCGCACAGGATGAGGATATTGTTTTAATTGATAAAGATGATTTTAGTGGTATTTTGGAGTATGATAACATGGTGGTTAAAGACTCAAAATCATTGAAGAGGTTTTACTCCCAAATCAATAAAACCCGTAAGCCGGGACTACCCGTACCGATCGTAGATTTTTCTGAAAATATGGTCATTATCATTTGTATGGGGGAACAAAAAGGGAAGCTACTTCCAGTCTTATTTAAAACTGAAGAGTCTGATAGTGAAATTACCTTTGCTCTGAAGATGGTTGAATCTCAAGAGAATGAAACTTTATCAGAAATAATATCCCATCCTTTTTACGTGTTTAAAACACCTGTCACTCATAAATCGGTAATTTTCAATAAATCAATGCATTAGGTTAATTGAATTTTGCTTTTTTGCAGCTCATCGATAATTGGGGCAATTTAAAGCACAAACTATAAGTTTGATAATCATAGACTTAGTTTTGTAAAGATAATCCTCAAATCATTATCATGAAAACTATAAATAGAGTCATATTTCTGCTGGCACTTTTATTCATATCTATTATTAATGCACAAGAAGCCCAGCTTACAAAAAAAGATAGTATTGCCGAAAGTTTTTGGATGGTTACTCTGGGAACTAATTTTGTAGATGATTCTGGTGATGAATTTAGAGAACTTTTTGATTTTGAAGAAGCATGGAATACAGTTCCATATCCATCAAGAATAAGCATTGGCCACTATTTTAAAAGTGGGCTTGGACTGGAAGCGATCGGTAGTTACAATAAATACAATGAGGGAAAGATAATTGATGATGTTGTTAACCCTCAAGATACAGATTATCTAGGATTGGACTTTAGGGTTAGTTATGACTTAAATAAAATCTTGGGTGAAACTGGTTTTTTTGACCCCTACATAGGTGTTGGAGCTGGGTATACAGATGCAAATAATCAGGGTAGGGGAACATATAATGCCATTGTAGGGTTCAGGACTTGGTTGTCAGACCATTGGGGTCTTGATTTTAATTCCACAGGCAAGTGGACCATGAATTCTGAAAATAGTACAAACCATGTTCAACATGCAGTAGGTGTAGCCTATAGATTCAATGTTAAAAAAGGAATTTCCAGAAGGGGAGAGGAAAAGTTAGCGTTTTTGGAAGAGTTTGAAGATAAGCAGCAACGTATAAAAGATTCCATTGATGCTAAACAGAAAGAAGATGAAAAAGCCAGATTGTTGGCAGAGCAATTGGAAAGAGAGAAAGTAGCAAATCAGCTTGCTGCCGAAGAAAAGGCAAAAAAGGATGCAGAAGATGCAGAACGAGCTAGAATAAAAAGCGAAATCGAGGAATTGGGCAATGTATATTTTAAATTAAACTCATCCTACCTTACTTCCAATGATAAAAAACTATTGGATAAGCTTGTCATGATTTTGGAAGATTCACCTACGCTAGAGGTGAATATTACCGCTCATACAGATTCCAGGGGAACAGATAAATACAATCAATGGTTGTCAGAAAGAAGGGCAAAACGAACCGTAGATTATATTATCTCTAAAGGAATAGATGGGAAAAGAATAACTTACGATGCATTTGGAGAAGCTAAATTGGTGAACGAATGTAATGATAACACACCCTGTTCAGAAGAAAAGCATGGTCATAACAGACGTTCGGAAATTACTATAGTCTCATTTTAGGGTTTAGTAATGTTTAGAATAAAGATAATCCAGTAATTCTTTGGATTTTCCCTTTTCCGTTTATGTAAAAAGTATCATTTTGGATGACCTTGTATACTTTTACTTGAGAGGTATGTGTTTCGGTTGCATATAAAAAATCGTTTACATATTTTTTCAGAAACGAAAAATTCGTGGTTCTTAAGTCAATTTGTTCTAAATCTTCTACTTGATGGTTATTTTCAAAATTTTCAATCTTGGAAATTTCAAAATCAGGAGTTATAGATGTGGTATCGTTTTTCTTTAGAATACCAAAAAATCTATCGCGAAGCGTATTCAGTTTTTTTGATTTTAAATATTCCTTGAGCTTGATTTTATTTATTTCTACCATTGCCAACAAATTGCCGCCCTTTATATTCTGATAAACAATTCGGTGTTCGTAATTATAGATATTGTTGGACCATCTTCTTTTGTAGTCCATGCCGCCAACGCCCATTTCAAACAATATATATCCATTCTTTAAGCACCATTCCAATTGTTTGTAGATCTCAACATGGCCCAACCCAAATTTGGAATAGTCAATATCATAAGATGAAATTGTACTAAAAAGAATTTTGTCAAAATGGTAGTTCAATGATATTTCTATAGGTTGCTTTCCATTATAGATTACAAATAGGGATGCACTTCCATCTAGAATTAATTTATAGGTCGTTTTTACGATTTTCTCCCATTCGTCCATGTTTTTATGCTCCTCTTTTCGTTGTTGGAAACGTTTTACCATCATATCATGTAGGGATTTCATCAGAAAATCATAATCCTCTACGTTGATAGTTCTATGGAACAATTTGTATTCAATATCAAAACACTTCTCTAACCGCCTTACATATCTACGTATAATGCTCCTGTATTTTGATTTGAACTGGACCTCTAAATAATCATCAACTGTTTTTATCGAATTTAAAAGAATGGAATAGCCCCAATTGAATTGGGATATGGCTTTCATTTTGTAATTGGTATTTTTATATGAAAGCTCAAAATAATTTGGCACCAACCTCAAAGAATGTAAGGACAGTACGGGAGAGTATTTGAAACTCTGTTTTTTATCATCAAAAACAACATGTTGCCCATGGTACCGAATTTCAGAACAGAGTTTTGAAATTTTATCGGTTTTAACCAAGATTGAAAAGAATTCAGGATTTTTTTCAGACTTCATGAACGATTCGACTTTATGATGTTTCTTCTTTAGAAGATATAATGAGCTTTTGAACTTCTTTGTTCCATTTTAAATAGAACGTATTGTGATTTCCTATTTCTGAAAAGACCGATAAATTTTGAATATAAATTTGATTTTTATGGATAAAATTATTGACTGAACAAATAAGCAAAGAGCTTTCAATTTGATTAAATTTTACCTTTTTCAGTTGGTCGATCGGGGGGAATTCAAAATCATCACGGACAATAGTTATCTCTTGTTTGCTGAGTTTGTCCTTAAATTCTCTAGAACTCGCATAACGGTAGGTTATAAATTTCCCGTACCATAGGTGCAATTTTAAAGCTTTCATGATATGGATAAAGTAGTACCTTAATTTCAATAAAAGGAATCTACTATAAGCTGAGACAATCGCATAAAATGATTTGGAATCAAAAACAAGTTGTTCTTTATAGGTATATGTGTTATCTACCCATTTTCTCTTGTGGAAAAAATCACCTCTTCCCATATCAAACAATTTAAAACCATTTTCATAGCTCCATTGCAAATGGTTTACAATATTTATACGACCTATGCTAAATACAGAATAATCAATATCAAAACAGCTGTTCCAATGAAAAACGATGTTTTTGTCAATAAAGTTCAATGAGATGTTAATTGGTTTGTCTCTATCATAGATAACAAATATGCTTGCCCTTTTTTCCAATATCAAGGGGTACATAATTTTCCGGTACATTTTTAAAAAGGGTATTTCAAAATTTCTTTCTTTTTTTTGAATGAACCGTCGCTCTGTCATGACCAATAGTGTTTTAAACAGGTGGTCATATTCCGCTTTTTCAATTGCTCCGTAATAAACTTTGTAGGTTGGTCTTAAACATAAATCAAGTCTTTTGGTCAGCCTCCGCAGTTGTGAACGCCTTACTTTTTTAAACTTGGCTTGCATATAGTTTTGGAAATCGCTGTATCCACTTAAATTTATCAGATAGCCGGAATAAAGGGGAATTTCCAATACTGTCGACTCGTTTTCATGCTTTGGTTCAACTTTTAAATAGCCCGGTATATCGTATATTGAAATCACCTTGTTTGCTATTCCGATAGTTTTGCGTATTTGTTGGTCATCAAATCTTTCCCCCGAAAATGTTTCCGTGATTTTAGCATAAAATGAGGGGAAGGCTTTGTTTTTAAGAAAAAAATCAAAAAAGAAGTTAAATCTTAAATATTCAGATTTTTTCATGAAACTCATAGACAATGCATTTGAACTTCATAAAGCGAAGTGTTTGATATAGTGCCCAAGTCAGTACGCCTATTTGATAATGGTTTACGAAGACAATAATAAAAATTGTTTAAAATCCAGGTCATTGTAACACTAAAGCTTTTTTCTGAGTTTTACCACATATTAGAAAATGGGATGGCCTTTTTTTTAATTTGTATACCCTTATGTCATTGAATGACTCTTGGGTATAAAAAATAAAGTCGTACACACTTTTTTTAAGAAAGGCATAATCATTATCACTTTTTATATCAATAATAACCAGGGTTTCATTTGAATGTATGGAATCAATGGCAATAGGGGAAACTTTTTTTTGACTAATTCTTGGGTTTTTTATTTTGAACAAATGTTTTTTCAATTTTTTGTAGGGTTTGTTGGCACCCACTGATTTCAACATTTTTACCAAGCTATAATAACTTCTGCCCCAGACGACTTTCAAAAAGGAAAATATAACAGCACTTGGGGATGTTGGGTCATAAACGATATGATTTTCACAATGATAGGTATGTGTCATCCATTTTTTTTTGTAGTACCCGTACCCTTTTAATAAATCATACGCTTCAAAATTCTGTTCGTAGTGCCATTTTATATTCTTCAACATTTCAATAGTACCTAAATGAAATTTGGCATAATCGATATCATAAGCACTAAGTATATAATATGCCATTCTTTTAAAATGTATATTGATTCTGACACTTATTGGTTTTTCGTCATCATAAATTACAAATAGATTCGCTTTTTTATCAATAATCAAATCGAACAAAATTGTTTTAAACTCATCTAAATGTTGCAGCTCATAATTTGCCTCTTTCTTTTGATGAAACCTTTTTATCAAAAGTTCCCGTAATACTTTGAACAATCTTTCGTACTCATCTTTTGTAATATTTCCGTAGTAAATTTTGTAATCTATATTAAAACATTTTTCCAATCTAGTGGTATATCTTCTAAAATTGGATTTGCTTTTAGCGCCAAAGTTTTTGTCCAAGTAATCTTTGAACACAGAAAAACCATCAAAACGAATTATATAGCCTTCTAAAGCACGTATTATTCTCAATTTGAGTTTATTTGGCGGATCTACCTGTAGATAGTTCGGAACGTCCTTTATATAAAACAAATTATCTTGTAAAGCAAGACATACCTTAGGAGTAATATGGTAAAGCTCTTTATTGAACCCGGTAACCTTAGTGTAAAAGGGGGATAGATTGCCCTTTACTAAAAGGTTCCTTAGAAAAACGATTGTTTTTGTTCTCACCATGTTATCTGCTAGACGGTTTCAAAAGCAATTTTCCGTATTTTTTTTTGACCACAAATTGCAAAAGCATTGGATTCTCCTTTTAGCTCAAACAATTTTATACTATCCAGTGATTCTTTATTAGTGTACAAGAAATCATATACGTGTTTTTTTAGAAAGAAAAAATCACGGTTTTCCAAGGATATTGGTTTAAGGATTTTACTGTCCTCAAGTTCAACAATATCTACGCATGAAATTACCTCCTTATTTTTTGTTGATGCTGTTAAAGGATATTTAGAGAGCTTTCTCTGAATTATATAATCCATAAGCTTATGATAGATTAAATGTACTTTGAACATCTTCAAAAGCTTTATGAAGTTATAAAATAACTTTACCCTTATAGTAGTCAATGTGCCCTGAATTGAAGCCGCAAAAGATTTGGAGTCATATATAATATGTTTTTGAAAGTAATAAGAGCTATCTGTAAGCTTAGATTTGTAATCATATTGTCCCTTCAAAAGGTCAAAAATTTCAAAGCCGTTCGTAAAATGCCATTCAAGTTGTCTATTTGCATCTATAAAACCTAAGTAGAATTTGGCATAATCAATATCGTAACTTCTTAAATAACCGTAAACGATTTTGTCGAACAGAATATCAAAACTGATGCTAATAGGCTTTTTGTCATGATAAATCACAAATAGCACACCTTCCTTTTTATTGATTAACGGGTAAGCAATTTCTTTATAGACTTCCCAATTTCCAATATCATGGTTCTGCAAATTTCTTTGGGAAAAACGACGCGTGATCATTTGATACAGTGCATCAAAAAGATTGTTGTATTCCTGTTTGGAAATATAGCCATAGTAGGTTTTATATTCTATATTGAAAGCAATCTCCAAACGCTTTTTGTAAGTCCTAAATTTGGACCTCCTACCAGCACTGAAATTTTGTTTTAGGTAATCGTCAATACCCTCATATTGTGTTAAATTGATCATGGAGCCGCTATACGTATTGAGCACATTTAGTTTCCATCCGTCTGCTTTTTGATTTACCGTTGGCCTTAAATAACTGGGGAAATCATAAACTTGGAATAACTTGCCCGACATTTCTTCAATCTTGCGCGGGTCTTCGAACACCTTTTTTTTTGATAAGGTGTTTTCTATTTTACCATATACGGGAGGAGGATTTCTTTTCTCTAGAAATCTATTCAGAAAATCAATTGTCTTAGGGTTATGCTGTTCGCCAGATTTGGGCATCGTATAAATATTGATTTTAGGACGTAAGTTATATTTCCTTGGCCTTTTTCCAGTATAGTAATCTATCATACTGAAATAATTTGCCCACTATATTTTTATTTCTCAAATATTGAAGAAATTTTAGTTTCAATATAATGATATCCGATAATATTTTACTTCTGGTGGATTTTCTATCATAAAATATGTGATAAACAAAATAATAGGTATGGTTGCACCATTTCTGCTTGTTATAGGTCTTTCCCATCGAAAGGTCAAAAACTGAAACTTTATTTTCCAAACACCATTCAATATTCGCGAGCATGTTCACATCCCCCAGATTATAGTTGGAATATAAGATATCATATGCATGGATATGGCTAAAAACAATATCCCCTAAATGGAAGTTCAGAGTAATGGAAATTGGCTCCTTCTTATCATAAATGACATATAGGGAAGCACATCCATCAATTATTTTTTGATAGACATCCCTATGGATAGTGTTCCAGTTATCAAGGTAACGGTTTAGAATTCTTTTTTCATGGAAACGTTTTTCCAAAAAAGTATAGAAACGTTTAAATAACCGATCATATTCAAGCCTATCGATATTTTTGTGATAACAGACATATTTTATGTTGTGCCTTTCATGCAGCTTGTTCCGTTTTGCGAATACATTTTTTCTATTCCTTTTGTTGAGATTATCAGTGAGATAAGAATTTATATTATTATGCTTGGTAAGATTGACCAAAAAGCCTTCATACTGACGAATTTCTTTGCATTTGAAAGGATAGTTTCCTTGTGTGGAGAGTTCTAGATAGTCAGGAATATCCTTTACGGTAAATGGATGGGTGTTAGATACTTTTACAGGTTTGTTTTCTCCCAAGATAATTTTATGGCTTATTTTGTTTTTTAGTTTTGGACTGTACAGCGGTAAAATCTTTCTATCCAAGAAAAGGTCAAAAACAAATCGGGTCGGAGATTTTGCCAAGGATTTGCCCATAATAAAATATCAATAGCTATTTGTTGGAACCGATTAATTGTGTATCAAATTGTACTTACTAAAAATATACATCAGAGTAATTTTATTTAAGTATTGCTTCAACCGATGAATTCTTTCCTTTAATTAAAAATAAACCAGGATTTTTTGAAACTTTGAAAAGTTTTGTATCTGTCTTATGCTCTGAATATCGGTATAAAAATTCATAAAACATACGTTTGAAACTATGATTCTTCTCATCATCGAGTTTTATATATGATAGAGATTCTTCTTTATAAATTTCTGGATTTTCCCTGAAACAATAGTCGGGAAGAATTTCTGTAGTTGTATTCCCGTTCCGTAGCCAAAAAATACTGTTATGAAAAACCGCTGCAAGATTTTTGTCCCTAAGAAATTGTTTCAATCCGTAATACATGTTCATTGAAAAAGCTATAAAAGAAGCCAAAACAGAGCGGGAATCATAGTAAATGTGGTATTCAAAGTTATATGATCTTGTCGCCCATCTTTTTTTATACTCAAAATGACCCTTTGAAAAATCAAGCGTTTCAAAACCTTGGGCAATGCACCATTGCAATTGTTGCATAAGACTTATTGTTCCCAATCTAAAATTTGAATAGTCTATATCAAAAGTTCGAATCACATCAAAAGCGATTTTTTTTGAAAAATTAAGAAGGGTTATGGCAATAGGTTCTTCACCGTCATAAACTACATAAAGAGCAGCTTGTTGTTTCAAAATCATAGAAAATGTAACCTCTTTATAAAAATTCCATTCTTTAGGCTCGAGATTGTTGTTTTGTATTCTTTTTTCGCGAAATCTTTTCTCTAAAAGTTTTTTGAATCGATTAAACAAGAACTCGTATTCTTGTTTGGCAATGTCTCCAAAATATGCCCTGTAATGAATATTGAAGGAAGACTCCAATTTTCTTTTATACATTCTAAACTTATATCTACTGCTTTTACTGATTACCTGGTTCATATAGGTATCCAAATTAGAATGCCCTTTTAAATCACATAGATATCCTATATACTGCATGCTGCTCAACCTTCCAATATTGGCATTGCTGAACGAATCTTTTGATTGAAATGCACCGTGAACGTCATATATGAAAAAAACTTTACTGCTTGGGCCATCAAATTTGATGGGTATGAGGGTGTAGGACAATCCTTTGGTGTTGGTCTTTCCCGTGTTGAAATATATGGGAAAGCGGGAATGTTCAACAAAGGAAAGTTGTTCCATGAAGTTGAACTGGACAAAAGGCTTCCCCTCATTAAAATGTTTTATCCAAGTTGATATAAATGGTTCGGATAAATACGGACTACTTTCCATATTATATACGTTTTGCTATGTGGTTATAGGGATCATTAACCAAATTGATACGGAACTACTTTGTTTTTTGGCGTACCAATAGGTTGTCAATATCATCTGAAAGTATCCGTGTAAATCTTTTGGCACTTTTTGAAACCAAGTGCGACCCATCATAGGTTTTAAGTGAATCTTTCAATCTTGAATAGTTTAAATATGGAACATCATGTTTTTTTGCGATGCTATCGAATTTCGAATCAAAATCTTTCCAATTGTCATTTTCCAAGTGTATCAATTCAACATCGGCAGGCATCCTTACCATTACAACATTTCCATATTCTTTTAAAAAGTTCAATGTTTTGATAAAGGATTGAATTCTATATTGCGAGATACTCTCCTCCTTTAATTTTCTTTTGTAATATTTTTTTGTCAATGCCTTCCAGTTGGCTATGTCATTTTCTACAACTGGACCAGGATTTTCATCGATTCTTATTTCATTCCATCCATTCTTGTGCGATAGTAAAGGACCTTGGGATTTATAGGGGTTGAAGACATTATATAAAGAATATGCATAGCAATCTATAATGTATTCATAATTTGGGGAGGAAATAAAATCATCCATTTTTCCCATGGGCGTATTTTCATCTAGGGCAATAATTTCCTCATCTGACATACCTTGCGGCGCCGTAAAATTACCGGGGGTAACAGAAAGAATAAAAAGCCCTTTTTTATGATTAATGCCCAATTTTCTTTTAACGGCCCGTAGGTAAGCCTCTCCATAGGAAGATTGATTGGTAGCGAAATTGATAACAGGCGTTTGAATTTGACCATGGAAAGTTTCCTCAACTATATCTGGAACGATTCCTTGTTCACCACGAGAAAGGCCCAATACCAAACTACCTGCCTCTTGTGTGAACTTGTTGTAATAATCATCTACATAACCTTCTGAGAGCTTATCAACGAAAAAGAAGTAGGCCCCGATTAAGGTCAAACAAAAAAACATGATTTTCAATATAAAATTCATCATATCAGGCTAAAATTGAAAATAAATGAATGTGTTCTGTCTATTTATGGAAAATAATACGATAACCATTATATATCCAATATAAAGACCCCATCTCATTGGTCTTGATTGGTTAGTGACCAACTCATAAACTCTATTGTTTCCCTTAAAATAATGAATTGTTTGTACAATCAGTATAAAGAGAAAGCATAAAAATAGTTCAAGATAATTACCTAATATATTAAAATGTAAGCTTTTAAAATAGAACATGCTCCTAATGTATGCCAATGCATGTGCAATGGATGGCGATCTAAAGAATATTAGCGAAATGGTCAAATATGCAGCCATAACTGACCATCCAGTAAGTGCAATTATTCGCTTGGGGATTTTTAGCTTCCTAAAAAGTTTTGTTCTAAATCTATTTGTAGCTACTTCCAATACCAATAATAGTGCGTTCAATAAGCTCCATATTACAAAGGTCCAGTTTGCTCCATGCCAAAGACCATTTATAAAGAATACAATAATTACCGCAGAAAATCTATTGAGCTTAAAATTCCGTACCAATGGTCTATATAGGTAATCCCTTAGCCAACGCATAAAGGAAATATGCCATCTTTTCCAAAATTGGGAAGCTGAGGTAGCAAAAAAAGGACGATTAAAATTTTGGACTAAATCATAGCCCATTACTCTTGCTGCACCTATTGCAATCGAGGTGTAGGCAGAAAAATCGTAATAAATCTGAAAGCAGAAGAAAATACTCCCCAAAATTAAAGACACTCCGTGCGGGCTTTCAGGGTCTATAAAGGCCTCATCCACATAGATTCCCAGTCGATCTGCTACCACTACTTTAAGAAAGAATCCCCAGGCCATTAAAATGAGCCCTTTTTTAATATTTGGCAGATCTATAGATACTTTTCGGACCAACTGGGGTAAAAGGTGAGAGGCTCTTTCTATAGGTCCTGCTACCAATTGGGGAAAGAAGGATACGTAAAGGGCAAACTTGCCCAAATGTTTTTCAGGGCGAAAATTTCCCCGATATACTTCTATGGAATAGCTTAAGGTTTGAAATGTATAGAAGCTAATACCGATAGGTAATAGAAGTTGACCAAAATTGTAGGAGTTTAAAGGTTCTTCTTGAACAGTAGAAGCTCCAAAGAAGGATAAAAAATCTTGAATTGATGACGTAAAAAAATACAAATACTTAAATACAAAGAGTATACCTATATTGACACCTGTGCTCAATGCAAGAAACAATTTTTTTGTTTTTGGTTTGGCTTTGTACATTTTTAGTCCACAATAATAATCTACCAAAGTGGAGACAATCAACAACAAAATCAATACTGGTTCATGCGCCATATAGAAATAATAGCTTGCGGCCAGTAACCATAACCAACGTAATTTATGTGGTACTAAATAAAAACCCAATACAACTATTGGAAAGAACAAAAGAAAATTAAAGGAATTGAAAAGCATTGCGAAGCTTAAAGTTTAACACAGGTTGTGCAAAATCTCTCTTTTGAATAAATATAATCCGAATTTGAAAAATCGGTCTTTAATACTAACTGAAGATATTTGATTAATAGCTCTTTCATCTTAGGGTTTATTCAGTTGAGGACAGATAGTAACTTTTTGGTTATTTTAATGAAGATAAAGTTCTGCTAACAGTATTTAGAATTTAGAGCGATAGCTTGGAAAAAAACGATGTCTTTTCTCCATTGGATTTGTTTTAACTTCATTACTTAATTTATTGTATACATTTTCATCAACAATATATTTCCACACTTTGAAAGTTTTGAATTTTTTTGATAAGGAAGATTTAAATTGAAGAAGTGAATCATTTTGTCCACCCAATCCTCCACCTATATTGAAGTAATTATAATTTTCTTCAGAACATTTAGCTCTCATCTGATCTATCAAAAACCTCATTGGACTTATCTTTAAATGACTCATCAATGTTCCAGATATATGGTATTGCGCCATTCTGTCACTCGTTTTTACAATTAAGGCCGCTGCAATAGCTTCATCAGTGTCTTTAAGGTGAACAAACATTAGTTCTGCATCAAAATCAGGGCTGTTCAGTAATTCGCGGAAATATTTCTCACCAAAATAATATTCAGAAGCTGCCTCTACTCTGTCCATATTTTCATAGTATAAATCTATGAATCTGAGAATATCAGCATATTCATTGCTTATCTTACAATAACAAGAATCTTTCAGTTTTTTTAGATATCTTTTTGTGGTTCGGGAATATCCGGAGGTTTGCTCAATTTCGCTATCCAATAAGTCTATATATATAATTTTGCCCAATTTTTCTATTTTCCCCAATTTGTTCAAGACATGCTCTTGATAAGGTAGAAAAGGATTGAGTCTCGTAAATACGCTTATAATATTTTCTTTTTTAAAAAAAGTATTCAGTTTGAGCTGGAAATCTAGCGTATCGAACTTTTCAGTAATATTTTTTGTCAAAGGCCCTACATAGCCATAGACAGAGGTCGCGTCAAAGTAGTCTGTATTACTAATTGGTCTCACAATTATGGGAAGGGCAATTATCTTATCTTGTTTTCTATAGACAATTAATTTTGGTCGCTCACCATCACTTTTTGATATGCAATGATAGTCGTACGTGTGATAAAAATCAAAATCCCCAATTTCAAAAAGCAATTGCATCCATTGCTTTTTACCAGTAATAACCTGAAATACAGAATCATTTTTGTACACCATTGGGGGAACCGTTAAATAAAAAGTTTTATAAAACTTTCAGTTTGAAGAAATACTATTTGATAAAGAGATTTTTATTTTAACAATCCTGTAGTATTTTTTCGTCATTTTTTCAAATCTAAGTTATTATCTTCTATTTTATGTTGGGTTGTTGCCATAAATTTTAACTCTAAAACTAACGTTGATAACCATGAATTATTAATGTTATATCTATTAAACGTTTTATTTTGAATTTAGTTTTAAATAAATCGATTAAAAAATTGGCAGCTTCCAAAACAGTTTTTAAATAGAACAACATAACATCGTCGATTCCTTATTAAAATTTACTTTTAAAAAGAAGAACTGACTTCCAGGGAAAAAAGTAAGTGGATAAAAAAATATATCCAAAAGAATTCCTACTGAAAAAATTGCTATTTCAAATAAGTTTTATTTTGATTTCCGCAATCATTTTTTTGTTTCTCAAAGAATATTGCAATTAACCATGTTGTTTACCGATGAGCATTGATATAGTTTAGGCCTTGGCAAGAATAAAAACTGTAAAATTTTTGTGTATTTCATAGTAATTAATTGCAGTTCGTAGATAAAAATTCTACAGGGTTTTTAATACTCCTAATTTTGTATTGAATTATACTCTTTTTTAGGTATAATTCATACGTTTTTGATAACCGCCAATACCTCATATTCGATGAAATCAAAATTACTCCTAACCTTTATAATTTTTATTGGAATTTTCAGAATTGGAATTTCTCAAGATTTACACGATGATTTTAATGCAGCCTCAGTGTCCAATGAAATAAATGCTACTGATGGTTGGACAGGAAACGCAGACATATCTTCAAGTGTTGTTGACCCACAGTTAGGTAACTTTAGCTTAAATATTGCATCTACCGCTTCAGGTGGAAGGTTTATTGACCATCGATTTGATGCTGTTGTTGGACAACAATATACAATTCGCATATGGGCTCGAATTGGACCTTATGTATCAGGGACACCTTCACCTGCTTTTGCTGCTTGGCGATCATTGGCGGGTTTTACTACGACACTTATTACAAGTACCAATTGGACCGAGTATGTTTTCAATGTTACCGCAAATAGCACCAGACCCAGAATTAGAGTTTATACGGGAAACTCTACTACCTCGGGCACCGCTGGAAATACTATTTTTATAGATAACATTTCTATACTTGCCTCTACTTCGGACATCCAGGCCCCCAATGCGGTCTCGGACCTATCGTCCTCCAACACTACGGCCACGGGCACCGACCTTTCGTGGAGCGACCCGGGCGACGATGTCGGGGTGACGGACTACGAGGTCTTCTGGGACGCCGTGAGCCTTGGCAGTACCGGTGGCGCGACCAATTTCAGCGTTGCTGGCCTTTCGGCCAGCACGGGCTACGACTTTACCGTTGTGGCGAGGGACGCCGCGGGCAACACCTCGGCGGTGAGCAACGTGGAGAGCGTGACCACTTTGGCGGGAGCGGACATCCAGGCCCCCAATGCGGTCTCGGACCTATCGTCCTCCAACACTACGGCCACGGGCACCGACCTTTCGTGGGGCGACCCGGGCGACGATGTCGGGGTGACGGACTACGAGGTCTTCCGGGACGCCGTGAGCCTTGGCAGTACCGGTGGCGCGACAAGTTTCAGCGTTACTGGCCTTTCGGCCAGCACGGGCTACGACTTTACCGTTGTGGCAAGGGACGCCGCGGGCAACGCCTCGGCGGTGAGCAACGTGGAGAGCGTGACCACTTTGGCGGGAGCGGACATCCAGGCCCCCAATGCGGTCTCGGACCTATCGTCCTCCAACACTACGGCCACGGGCACCGACCTTTCGTGGGGCGACCCGGGCGACGATGTCGGGGTGACGGACTACGAGGTCTTCCGGGACGCCGTGAGCCTTGGCAGTACCGGTGGCGCGACAAGTTTCAGCGTTACTGGCCTTTCGGCCAGCACGGGCTACGACTTTACCGTTGTGGCAAGGGACGCCGCGGGCAACGCCTCGGCGGTGAGCAACGTGGAGAGCGTGACCACTTTGGCGGGAGTAGGAATTGTTGATTATACTTCTGAGAATTCCAATTTACCAACAGTAGATTGGCAGACTAGAGATTTATATGCTAGCCAGAATATCGGTATAGGAACTACCGATACCCAAGGTTATCGTTTAGCTGTCGCAGGAAATATGATTAGTGAAGGTGTCAAAGTTGATTTGCAAGTTGATTGGCCTGACTTTGTTTTTGAGGATGAGTATAAACTACCTAGTTTAAAAACAGTTGAAAAGCATATCACCGATAATGGGTACCTCATTGGTGTACCTAGTGCAAGTGAAGTTGAAAAAGAAGGAATTGACTTAGGCAAAATGGATGCAACATTACTTCAAAAAATCGAAGAACTCACACTTTATACAATTTATCAAGAAAGGAAAATAAATAAGCTGCAGGAAGAAAATGAAAAACTAGAATCCCTTTTTCAAAGAGTTACAGAACTTGAAAAGTATATCAAAAAAATCGATAAATAAGTTTTAGTTCCAGTCTACAAACCTATATTATGAGAAAACATTATTTTATAGTTATTTTATTTTGTTTTTCCAGTCTTTTGAGGTCACAGAGTATTCGAAAGAATTTTCTTGAAATGACCGATTATGAAAAAACAGAATTGGTAGATGCATTTTATCAATTGCGTCAAGGTCCTGATCTTTTTGATGATTTGGCCGATTTTCATATGGACTTTTTCAATTTTGACAATACTGCGGATCCAACTAGACTTGATTTGCACTTTAATTTGCCCAATGAAGCCGAAAGAGATATTTTTCTAGCCTGGCATAGAAGGCAAATGTTCGAAATGGAGCAGGCTGTACAGGAAATAAATCCGGAAATCAGTCTAGCATTTTGGGATTCTTCAGTAAACCAATCCACTACTGGACCTTTATGGGACGAAGAGTTTTTAGGAAGTTTCGATAATAATTGGAATTTAAATAGAAATCTTGGGGGCAATGGTCCATTACCTACTCCAACAGACGTTTCCAACCTTATGAACTTTACTGACTTTCTTCTGTTTTCAAATGAATTGGAGAGAAGACCTGTTCATAGAGGGGCGCATGTTTGGGTTGGAGGTGCAATGCCAACACCAGTTTCCCCTAGAGATCCTGTTTTTTATTTCCATCATTCATTTGTGGATAAAGTTTGGCAGGATTGGGAAGAAATACATCAATCATCTTCTTTTATAAGAACAGACATGTTGCGTTATGATGGAACTTATGTATTTGATGGAGTTACCTTACCACTCGTTAATCCAAACGATATTTTGGATTCACGAGCATTAGGTGTGTTTTACGGAGAAAATGGTTTGGCTCAACTTGATAATTATATCGTTAGCAATACGTATAATGCTGAGGAAGTGTTTTACTATCAATTCGTTATAGAGGCCGGGAATAATTTTATAGTGCCTACTGGAACAAATTGTTCCATGAAGTCCGTGACCGAAATCAATTTTATACCTGGTTTTGAAGTAGTGCCCGGAGCTTCTTTTGAAGCTTCTATAGATGTTATTAATGGAGGTCTGATAAATAAATCTGGGCCTTTGGCTTCAAATGACCGTAAAAAACCCTATGATTTTATAGCAGATTTAAAACCAATAGTATGGGAAGAGAGCGAGGGTGAGGGGAAGCCTGTTCTGCTAACAGCAGCACCGAATCCATTTAAGGATAAAATTACAATAGTCCTCGATAAAAAAACAGATTGTGCCATAGAGGTTTTTAATATGATGGGCATGTTAATCAAACAAGAGACCTTTCAGAATACGGACAGGCTCGAAATTAACAAACTTTATGGTCTTTCGGCAGGTTTTTATGTTATAAGGGTCGTAGATGGTAACGGAGATATTCTTTTGGCGAAACGAGTAGTAAAGCTATAGGTATTTCTTGTTTTAATTCCCACGATTACTTACTTAATGTTTTTTGGAGTGGTCCATATGTATGGTATTTGGATCACGGTATTTGCAGCATTCAGGTAATTTATCATAAACTGCTGCCTCCGCTTCAGCCATATCAGTATCGTGGCCTACTTCAGCTATAGCTTTTTTAATGTCCAAAGGGTTGCATTTGTTTTCGTTGATAATAAGTGAGAGTTGTTTGGTTGGAATATCCCAAGAAGCGTATTTGACACCTTTCAATTTTATTGCGGTCTCTTCAATCCGTTCTTTGCACATACCGCAATTGCCCTTTACCTCAAAAGTCACCTTTTTGTTTTTTTGCTGCGCGCTTATTTGAATCGAAATTGTTAGAAACAAAATAAGCATAAATGATTTTTTCATTTTAATCGGTATTAATTTTATATCGTAATCCTATATAATAAGTTGCCTCTAGAACGGGAGCAAATGACAATGTACTATCAAAATATGGACCAAATGGATCATTGCTACCCAGAATTGGATTCCTTAGCGTGTAATTTGTAATATTTTCACCCCCTAAATATACTTCGAATTGATTTGAAAATACTCTGGTAACCTGAAAATTCAAAGTACTGAAAGAGGGAGAAAAATCATCGAACCGGAATTCTGCTGGATTAAGTTCAGTACTAGGGATTCTCTGTCTTCCCAACCAATTCCAAGTAAAATCCAATCGCCATTGGGCACCTTCTCCTTTTTTCAATGTTTCATAGTTCAAATTCATGAAAACCCTGTGCTCTGGCTGTAACGGTTTTTGTAATCTTTCTGAGGTATAGTCTATAACAACATCATAATTTTTATAAGTGGCCCTTACATCTAAATTTTGAACCAATTCGTAATTAAAATCAAATTGAAAACTATTGGAATAACTGTCACCGTATAGATTGTAAAAAGAGATTTCCCTTGCGTTTTCCCAATCAACAATGACCTGATCTTGAAAACTTGTTCTATAAAAATCAAGTGAAAGCTCCATAGTCCGGTTCCATAAATACAATTTTTGTATAAATCCAGCTCCAAAATTCCAAGCTATTTCTGGCTTCAATCCGTAAATATCCCCACCGTTATCTATAACATTTATCTGTCTTGATGAAGCAAATAGTTGTTGGTTTTCAGAAAAGATATTTGCCGCTCTTTTACCTCTTCCGATAGAACCCCTTAGGCTTGCCTTGTCCCATAGTGAATATCTTGCATGTAATCTAGGCGTTATAAAAGTTGAAAGCCTATTGCCGTGATCTAATCGAAGACCGGCTACAAAACTTAAGCGTTCAAGGCTATCATAGGTGTATTCAAAAAATCCTCCAAATGTGTTATCCGTTCTTTGTAGTATTTCACTGTTTACATTTTCATCAAAAACATCGTAAGTAAAACTTATGCCAGTTTTAAATTTGTGCTGTGTACTGCCTAAAATACTGTTGAAAATAGCGTTGGAGTAAAAGGAGCGATGTGCAATATCGTACAAATTGAATCCATAGTACGAGTTTTGCTCGTGATTACTGTAAGCAGCTTGAAAGCCTATGCTCTGGTAAGGTAATTCGGGAAAAACATATCCTACTTTTGTGGAAATATCCAAGCGTCGCGTATTTACTTCACTTCCCCAAGCATTGGTCGTAAACCTATCCACATCTGGATTGAAGGTAAGTTGTCCAGTCTGTTTTTCATCATCCAAATATTGTAGGTTCAGAAATCCCACCCAACCTTTATCAGTATCTAAATATTGCCATCTGTTCATGAAATTGACCTGGTTTGCTAAGGGAGTATCTAAAAATGAATCAGAATTGCGATCTATTTCACCATTCCTTAAATTACCATGTAAATAAATACCTGTAGCCCATTTTTCCGAAATAACATGATTGTATCGTGCATTGAACTCATATCTTTCATAGTTGTTGGCGTAAAGATTAAGGAAGAGTTTTTTATCGGTTAAAGGTTTTACCAGTTCTGTATTGATTTGGCCGGAAATACTTTCAAACCCATTGAGTACGTTACCTGCACCTTTGGTAATCTGAATACTTTCTATCCAAGAGCCTGGCACAAAAGAGAGTCCATAAATTTGTGATGCGCCCCTTATTGAAGGCATATTTTCTTGCGTAAATAAAAGATAAGGGCTATTTAGCCCCAACATTTGTATTTGTTTGGCCCCAGTTACTGCATCAGAAATATTAACATCAACAGATGGGTTTGTTTCAAAACTTTCGGAAAGATTGCAACAAGCTGCTTTTAGCATTTCACGACTATCCACCGTAACCACATTTTGAACATCGAACAACGATTTTTGTAAAGGATTTATTTTTTTTCTAACGACAACTTCTTCTAAATCCAATTGCTTTCGTAGTCTAATTTTACCCAAATTTGGTCTATTGGCATTTATGGTATCTGCTAGATAACCAATATGTTGAATGACGAGATTCCTGTAATCTTTTTGGTACGGTATTGAAAATTCCCCTTTATTATTGGTTACGGTACATATAGAGCTGCCCAACCAAAAAACATTTACATCTGGCAATAGAACTTCTTTCTCATCAACATACGCGGCGACAACCCCTTTTATCTGTAGCTGGGCCGTCGCTGCAAAGCGGACAAATAGGCTTAAAAGAATTATGAAAAAACTTTTATAGAGCAAATAGTTGGTTTTGAGGTTTTTTTGCTAAAGGACTGCAACATAATATAAATGATAACCCGAGTTAAAAAACATATTATAAAGTCATGGATAAAAGTATGCCAATCTGTATTTCCGATACTAGATTCTTACCAAGAATCCTTTACAAATATAAGAATCGATGTTCTGGTTTAAATGAATTCGAAGAGTTGTATATCGTTGAAATGTACGTTTGACAGAGTTTTTTGACACTTAGCGGGTATTCTATCTATGTGGACTTAAAAACATTAATTTTATAAAAAAATATTGCTTTATATCCTCTACTTACAGATTATAGATTTACGTAATCTCTTGTATTTTTTAATAAAAAATCATTTGCCAAAAAAAGAGGAAAAAGTGTTAACAAAAAAAACGTTAATAGATGGTTATGAAATATATAAGTTTTATATTCATAATGTCATTGATAATAGTTTGCGCACCTGGTAAAAGTAACCAAGTAAAAATGGTTACTAAAATACGGGTATTGAACAATAGTGAATATTTTCTTAAAAATGTATCGTTATTTTCTATGTCTTTTAACGACTTAGAGCCTAAAGCAATAAGTAGCTATAGAGTTTTAAAGTACAATAGCTTAAGAGACGATCCGTTAATATATACAACAGTGGAAGGTCAAAATTTGGCACTCTACTTAAAAATACCTCAAGAGATGGAGAGAAGCACTTACATTGTGGATAGTATTGATATGAAATACAAAGTTATTCATGTAAGTCTTCAAATAGATCCTTGACCGATTTGAGTTGACTATTATTATCCGACTAGCGAATGCCCCCATCCAAAGTCTTTTTTTTGAAATGATAAATTGTTTGTTTTACAATGAGAATATTGGAGTTTACCCGTAAATATTTATTTTGGACCGTTGATTTTCTTTACGGTGGAGGGGTTAGAAAGCATTATAATGATATAAAATCAATCCATGAAGATTTCGGTTCCGAAAATTCCAAGCTACGAAGGAAAAGTAATCTAGAGAAGGTACTTAAGCATACTGTTGAAACAGTACCATTTTATAATTCGTTCAAACTACCTATTACTCTTTCAGACTTTCCAATAGTTGATAAAGCTACAATCCGGGAAAATTATGACCTTTTTAGAAGCAAGAATTTTTTGGATAAAAATCAATACGAAGTGGTAACAAGCGGATCTACGGGGAATCCATTCAAGATATACCATGACAGGAATAAAAGAAACAGAAGTACGGCCGATACCATCTATTATGGAAAGATGGCCGGATTTGAAATTGGATCAAGGCTATACTATTTTAGATTATGGGACAAACAATACAGGAAAAGTAATTTACTTTCTTGGATTCAAAACGTGGTTATGCATTCTGTTGATGATTTCAATGAAGAATATCTTTCCAAAGTGATTGACCAGCTTGAAAATGATTCATCTGTCAAGGGGATACTTGGATATTCATCAGGTCTTCAATCTATCTGCAAACATTTGGACAATTCTGAAAGGAAAATCAAGGATTGCAAGGTTAAAACTGTAATATCGATGGCTGAAAGCCTAAATGATTATACAAGAAACGCGCTAAAGCGCCATTTTGGCGTAAAACCTGTTTCAAGGTATTCCAATAGTGAAAATGGAATCATTGCCCAACAGAATTTAATTGATAACAACGAGAGCGATTATGAAATAAACTGGGCAAGTTATCATGTGGAAATTTTTGCAATGAACGAAGATGTTCCATTACCCCATGGTGAGACAGGCAGGATTGTGGTCACCGATCTCTTTAACTGTGCTATGCCTCTGGTACGATATGATACTGGAGATGTAGGGAAATTGGGTTATGACCCTAAGAATCCTGGTAAACCGATGGTTTTTACCCAAATTGAGGGTAGAAAAATGGATATGTTTACCAATACTAGAGGTGAATATGTGTCACCCCATATCATTCATCAAATTTTACAGTACGACCAAATTGATCAATTTCAGTTTATACAGGAGGAAAACTCTAATTACATTATTAAACTTAAATTATTGAATCGTTTTGACTATAGCAATGAAGTAAAGCTTATTGAGCAGTATAAAGCTTATTTTGGAGACGATGCTAAAATAAAGGTAGAATATGTAAATGAAATACCTTTATTATTATCAGGTAAACGAAAATTGGTCATCAATAAAGCTATCAACACGCTAAATTCAAAAGAATCAGATAGAACAGAACGGAGAGGCGAAGATTCGTGCGGTGAGGAATGTGAAACAGAATATAGAAGTTAGCCTAGCCTCTTTTTATACGAACAATTAACCATTACCCGTAAAAGCTTCCATATTTACAGTATCACTACTATTTACACCTTCTCTTAAGAAAACCTTTTTTACGGTTAAAAACAGGATTTTAACATCCAATGCAAATGAAAGATTCTCAACATACCAGACATCAAATTTGAATTTTTCATTCCAAGAAAGAGCATTTCGACCATTGACTTGAGCCCATCCCGTGATTCCCGGTCTTACTTCGTGTCGTCTTTGTTGAAAATCTGAATATAAAGGAAGGTATTGTACCAAAAGGGGCCGTGGTCCCACGATGCTCATTTGCCCTCCAATAACGTTCAATAATTGCGGAATCTCGTCTAAAGAGTATTTTCTTATAAAAAGTCCAATTTTGGTAACCCTATGTTCAAAAGGAAGTAATTCTCCTTTTTCGTCCGTTTTATCGTTCATGGTCTTGAACTTGACAATGTTGAAAATCTGACCATTTTTTCCTGGTCTCTTCTGAAAGAAAAAGGGTTTTCCGTTGTTTGCGATAAACAAAATCAAAACAACCGTTATGAAAATGGGCGATAGGAGGATTAAGCCACAAAGGGATGCCACTATATCCAATAGACGTTTAAACACATTTTTATACATAATCTTACTTTCAAAATGAATTGACGGAGAAAAATTTAATAGCTCTAAGTTGATTAGAAATGCAGAATCACTGGATTTGAGTTTCTTTTAATACTGGCTTTAGAAAATAATCACTCAGTTTTTTTGACAGTAAATTTGACAACCATATTATTCTACCACAATGTTCTACGTGCCAAACAGGTTTATCATCAATTAAGTTACCTGCAAGTAAGGGTCCAATAACATGAAAATTTGGTGCGACCTCAAAATCATTATTAACGGTAAAACCCCTAAAGGATTTGTTGGGTATACAAGTTTCGGATGAAATTAGATTCTTGTAAAGTGACGGGATGTTTTGATTATCAAGAAGTTCGCTTCCTATACAGTTGATTACAATATTTACCGGTTCATCAAGGATTTCCTCCTTTGCTGTGTCCGTTTTTAAGTATCGACATTTAAAAGTACCGTCTGGTTGTTCCGCCAATCCCAAAAAACGCCCAGCTATGTGTTCAAATCTTTTCTCTTCCTTAAGATTCATTACTGTTTCTGAATAATGTTGTCCTGCACAACGTTGTCTTCTACCGATTTCATTTCCGGCAAAGCACGCAAAATTTTCCAATTCTTCTTTCTCTAGAGACCCCAGTAGTTTTGCAAATGCTTCTGAAATAGGTTTTACGGTAGTCGCTGCACCTATTTTCATGGCTTCAGCTACATCAAGATCTGCAAATGCAGCATGGACTATTTGTTCTGCGGTCAGATGTTCTGAGCTTTGTAACGAAAACAAGTTTTTTGGACTGAATTTTTTTCCTTTTGTTTCATCCTCTACGGCATCTGGTACAATACCAAGCGTAGACATAAAATAGAACTTGTGGATATGGTCAACGCGTTTGGGGTCGTCATTGATTTTATAGAGCATTTCAAGTGCACTGGCATTTGCTCCTATAATTAGAACATTGGTAGGGGAATCCTTTCTTTCGGATAAAAAGTCATCTATGTCTTTTAGCGTATTATTTATCCCTACGGCGTAAGGGTCACCAAACAGCTTTATACCGGTATTATTTTTTGATTCGTCAGTATCCGTTGACCAGATTTTTCGGGGTGGGGGGGAACCGATGGCCAAAATTACTTTCTTGGAAACGATTTTTTCCTTTTCAGAAATAATTTGATAAGCCCCGTCATTATTGATAATATCATTTACAATGACTGATATATGATTTACTTTGATCTTGCCCTTTGATTCTGCTTTTTCTATCTGGAAAAGCACTTTTTCTTTTATGTACTCACCAAAAAATCGTCTTGGGATGAAAAGATCTTCCCATTGGTCATTGTCAATATCTTCCTTGTGCTTCTTCAACCATTCTTTCGATAGGGTTCCTCCATCCTTTTTAAATTCCTCTAATAACCATAATTTATTATTGGAAAGCCATTTGAGGAAAAAATCAAGTTCAGGTTGTGGTAAAAAATCGGCCAGTGAAGTAATCAACAAGGATGAAAACCCAGAACGGATTCCATAGGGCAATCCCATATAAAAATCTTTTGATTTTTCAATTACCGCTATCTTGATGGGTTTTTCAAGATTGACATCTTTTATTTTTTCTAGAAATTGGAGTAACGTGAACGCCGTCGATATACCTGAACCAACAAAGGCCATATCATAAACATAATTTTTCTTGATAGCATCCATATTTTTAGTTTGGTTTTTAATTTTGATAACTCTTCCAGGATTGCCCACTACGGTTGCATAGTCGGGAACATCCCTAATAATGACTGCACCAGCACCAAGAAGACAGTCTTTTCCAATTTTTTTGATTCCAGTCATTGCCGTAACGCCCATACCAATATAAGCCCTATCTTCAACTATCATGCTGGCACCAATATTTACTCCTGAAGAAATAAAGACACCTTCGCCAACTTCAACATGGTGTGCTATGGTACTTCCTTGGTTCACCATTAGGTAGCTACCTATTTTGGTAAAGGGCATCACAATATTTCCCGCTAGCATGTAAATAGCTTCACCTAAGATTACGTCAGGTGCGATTGATACGGAACGATGAATAAAACTGGGGATGTTGTAGCCTTCTTTTTTTAATGTAGAAAGGTATTTTGAGCGTATTGTATTATCGCCTATAGGACAATAAATATTTTGGACTCTATTTTTAAGCGTATCTTCAAATAAATCATTGTATTTTCCTAAAACGGGTATTCCCAAAATATGTTTCCCTTCCAGTTCTTGACTATCATCAATGAATCCTATGAGGTTTATGCCCGCTTCTTTCAAATAAGAGGCAAAAACTTGTCCCTGGGTTCCTGCCCCTATGATTACCGAATTTTCCATTAATCCATACTAAATATTGAGTTCATATAACATTTATGGATATTGTGCTCTAGTATTATTTATTTCCAATAAAAATTGAGGGGGGATTTTGTTGACCTGAAAATTTTAAATCTTAAATAAATATGATAGAACATGAGCAGAAATTAATTATATTTCTGTTGTTTATCTTTAAACATTCCTTACCCTTTAACATATGGTCAGTCATGCAAATTTATAAATGACATCTTAACTTACGGTAAAATTATCTTAAAAACATTGAATAATTTATTAATTGCGTTTAACGTCGTTTTTTCTTGATGATTTGTTTAAATAGTGCGTTCTAAGATTGATTTTTGTTTTTTTACTACAAATAATGCTATTGATTATTTTTTTCTTGTACGATTAAAGTTTGATATTCTGCTTCTATAGTTTTCCAAATCATCTTTTGGTCGTACCTATTAGCGATTAATTCCCTTATTTTTTCTGAATCATAAACACTTGTGTTTTTTTTGTTCAAAATATCTTCCATGACCTTAATCAATGCGGTAGTATCTTTTGGAGGAAAAATCGTGCCGTTTTCACCTTCGATGATAATTTCATTGCAACCATTGATATCCGTTACAGCACTATAAAGACCCATTGCTCCCGCTTGCATAACAACGTTGGGAAAACCTTCTCTATAACTTGGAAACAAGAGTACATCTGCTATTGCAAAATAGGGCCTTACGTCTATTTTCCATCCTACGGCAATTATATTGGAGTGTTTATCAATTAGATCTTCTGATTCTGGTAGGATTGGGTCCAATTCTTTCTCATAATTGCCAACAAGCAATAACTTAGTATTGGAATAGGATTTATTGATTTCTGTAAATGCAGCTATAAGTTCATTGATTCCCTTATCAGTAACGAAACGGCCCACATAGACAAATACAAAATCTTCGCGTTTTATCTTAGTAATTTTTTTGAGTGTTTCTTTTTGTTCAATAGTAAATAGAGATGGGTCAAAATGTTCCATATCTATCCCGTTTGAGCTTCCATTGGCCAAAACCTTTAATTTTTCTGGTTTTGTAAAGCCGTGTTCCAGTATAATCTTCTCCAAACCAAAAGAATTGGGATAGATTTTTGTTGCGCAACTATACGTCAGTTTTTCAACGGAATTTAACAACCATCTTTTTATACCCGTAGCCTCTACTAGCGGAAGTCCGGCAATAGTGTGCAATCGGTGCGGTACACCTGCAAGTTTTGCAGCGATCATACCTACAGTTCCTGCTTTTGGAGTATGGCTATGAACGATTAGAGGTTTTTCTTTTTTTAGAATGCGGTATAATTGAATTACTGCTCTAATATCTTTAATTGGTGTGATTCTCCTGGTCATCTCCAGAGGAATAACCCTTATATTTTCATCGTGAGCTACTTTGTCCAAGCGCCCATTGTCAGAAGACGAGATTCCAACGATATCAAAAGAACGGGTCATAAACTTGAGTTGACCTCTTAACAAACCGCCCAATGATCTAGGAACTGTAGTTATCCTAATAATTTTTTCTTTGGTCATTAAATGATAATGAAATGGGTTATAGCGGAATGGTACAGCAAATATATTTAAATTGTTTTAGAAAAATCAAGGACGTGATTTAATTTTTAGTAGGATTTAACCTTGTTATACTTCAGTCTGAGATACTGGTTTCTATTGAAATATAAATTATAGAAATATAAGCTATTTATATATGTTATATCCAGTAAGTTGGATTTATGTTTTACGTTAGTATTGAGCCATAGATAATTTCTTTGATAATTAATTTTTCCTGAATTTAAAGAAACTACTCAATTAAATATCTCAATTTGATAACATAAGTAAATTATCGCTAGTACCAAACATTTAGAATGAAATCCTATTGCTTAATGAAAATATTATCTTTGATTTATATACAAATCTTTTAGAATATTACTTTTACGATATGTTATAGGTAAAGCATATAATTTCAAATAACAAATTGCTTATTTTTTAACTCAACTATGCCAATAGCTATAAAAAGAAAAAAATAACAAAACTATATTTCTTATGAATTTACACATCGCACTTTCAAGTGATGAAAATTATACTCCTTTTATGGCCACTGCCATTATTTCGGTGATTGAAAACAATATAGACATCCCCGATATAACATTTCATATTATTTCTGTCGGAATAAGTAAAGAAAGCCAAGGGAAAATGAAAGATATGATTGCCGCCAATAACAGGAAATGTATTATATATGATTTTCATAGTTCTCAAGATATAGTAGGTGAGTTTATTTTTGGAGTTTCTAAAATAAATAAATACGCAAGACTTTATTTGCCCAAATTATTACCTGAAACTGTTGACAAGGTCATTTATATGGATTGTGATGCAATCGTATTGGGTTCGTTAAAAAAATTGTGGGAAATAAAAATTGACAAATATTCATTTGCAGGAGTAGAAGATGTTGTATTCGAGAGACATAAAACTTCCATAAATATGCCTGTAAATTGCAAATACATTAATTCGGGAATGCTAATTTTTAATTTAAAGAAATTTAGAGAAGAAAATAGTTTGGACAGGGTTGAGGAGTTTATGAAATCATATATAAAAAGAAAAGTAAAGTATAGCAATGATCAAGCCGTTATCAATGCATTGTTTTATAAAGAATTTTATATTTTACCTCCAGAATATAATTGCATTACGCCTTATTATCTTATGAATAGTGAGCAAATAATGACGATTTACAGGATGAAATCCTATTATAATGATGAGGCACTACAGAGAGCTGTAGATAATCCAGTATTTGTTCATTTTACCCCATCTTTTATTACACGACCGTGGGTTAAAGGATCAAGGCATCCATTGACCAAAAAATTCCTAATGTATCTTAACAAGACACCATGGAAGGATTTTGAATTAAAAAAGGATAATAGAACTTTCAATGTCAAACTTGTGGGAATATTATTCAATCTCTTGCCTTTTTCGATATTTCTTAAAGTACTTAATATTAAAAGACCTAAAGGAAATATTAAATAGCAATCAGTTCAAAATTTGTTTCCACTTTAATTTAAAAGTTTGTCGATTAAAACGATCAGCATTTTGCCTAGCTTTTATGGAAATTTGCTTAAAAGATTTTTTTGAGTCAATAAGATCTACTATAGCCTGAGATAGTAAGTCAACATGATTGTAGGCAACTACGTTTCCAGAATCATTCAATAGCTCGAGCGCTCCAGGACAATTATCAAAAATGACTGCAGGCAAACCAACATATTGACTTTCGATAAGAACCAAAGGTGTGGCTTCGTTTCTTGAACATAAGCAGTAAATAGAGGAGTCCAGATATTTTTGGCGAATGTTCGATACTCTGCCCTTTATAATAACTTTATTTTTGAAGCTGTAAGAAGTCATTAACTTTTCAAGTTTCTCTTGCTCTTTTTCTTTCAGACCGATTATTTCTAAAGTCCAGCCCTTTTTTTCCAGTAAGCTCCAAGCTTGTATAAGGTAGTCAAAGCCTTTAATATGAATGTTGTTGCCTATTGCCAAAACTTTTTTATTTCTGTATAATTGGTCTGAATCATGATTATTAACTTCTTCAATGGTTATAGGATTATATATATGCTTGAGTTTACTTTCTGGAATATTATATCTTTCGGCCCAATCTTTTTTTTCCACATTTGACAACAATACGATAGCTTGTGCACGTTTAGTTGCATAGTATCTGGATATTCTGAACAGCAGCTTATTTGAATTCTTGGTTAAGGAAAAATGTTCCCAGATTAGAAGTCTGGTTTTTTTTGGCAAATAAAGACTTTGAAATAATATTGAATTCGAATCTAAACTAATGTAATAATCGCAGGAACTGGACTTAAGCTCGCGGAAAATTAATTTATTCAAATTTAAAATACTCATAATTTTAAAATTACCGCTAGGTCTAAGAAGTTTGAGATTTACCCTAGAATCCAATTTAAAAAAGGGTTTACTATCATTAATAATTAATATGTCTACTAAATAGTCTTCAACCAGAAGATTTGCCAGAGTTGTCAGAACTCTTTGCGTACCTCCTGCTGCACCGAGAGTATTAATGAAAAAGCTTATATTTTTCAATACAGTTTATTTTATTCAGTTTTTTTCTTTAAACTTTTTATACCTGGAATTTTAGCAAGAATTTCTTTCACTAAATTTCTTTCATAGTTGTTCATAGCAATAGCATAGACTGCTATTGATGAAAGGATTATAAAAAGAACAACTTTTAGTCCAAGATTGTACCAATTGCTTCCATTCCAAGAAATCATATTAAGTACGTATGCCAATCCAATGAGTATTGGAATGGTTATTATATTTCCAGACAACATTTTTTTGATATAATAAATCAAGTCCATCCCCAATTTACTTTTGAAGTAATAATTATTGAATACAATCTGTCCTAATATAATCGAAATTGAGCAGGCAACGGCAATTCCAATACCGCCATAATTGCCAGCAAGATATACACCAAGAATTACACTTATTACTGCAAAAGCCGCATTGACCTGAATTTTCCTCGCATGAATATTATAAGCTTCTGTCAACGAATTACCAACATTTTGAATAGAAGGAATGGTTAGAGGAATCATAATGATTACCGCTATCATCCATGAATCTTGATACCCATCACCAACCCACAATAGCAAGAACTGTTGACCAAAGAACAAGAACCCAAAAAGCATTAAAGAAATGACAAACCATTGAATCCTTCCCACTTTAATCATTAAGTCCGCCAATTCTTTACGAGTAGCTTTGTTGACATACATTCGTGTTGCCTGAGGCAAGAATAGCCCAGAAATAGCTGAGGAAAGGGTCATATAATAACTTATAAATAACAGGCCTATGGCATAGACAGCAATCTGCTCAGTAGTAGATTTGATTCCCAATATTGTATGGCCAGAACGCCAATAAAGTTGATCCATTAAAGCACCTAAAAAAATCCAGATAGAATAGGAAAAAATCTTTTTGATAAATCCCTTATTGAACTTTGATAGTTTAAATCTGATTTTAAGCTTAGAACGGATAAATATAAAATAAGTTAACAGGACAGCTAGGTTAAAAATGGTATCAACTAAAACGATACCTATTGCTTTACCCCCAGATGACAAAACTATAAATATTGTAACTGCTCTTAATAGGATTCGTAGATAGTTTAATGCTTTTGGAAATATAAATCGTTCATACGCAATAATGATACCTAAGAAAGAACCACTAACAATCACCCATACAACGTTTAATAACATAAATAGATACATGACCTTAAAAGAGTAGAGTTCTTGGTCCGTAAATTTCTCTAGGAAGAAATAGTCTATGGAAGTAAACCCTGCCAAACCAAACAATACTATGACTATAGCAATAACAAAATAGACTCTTAGATTTGTCGCAATGAAAACTTCTTCTTTCTCTTTGTTTCCTTCATGCCTGTATTTTGAGACAAATCTTATTGTTGTTTTATTGAATCCAAAATCAAAAAGTGCTAAATAGCTTATTATAGAACCTACAAGCATATACAGCCCATACTCTGATTTACCTAAGCTTTTCAAAATGAAAGGAGTCAACATTAAACCAACAAGGATATTAGTAATTATGGTCACATAAGAAACAAGGGAAGCAGTTTTGATTTGACTCATTTAAAAATTATAATTTCGTGGCTTTTGTAGATGTATAGATTAACGTTAGAGTTATGTCTTTTTTATTCTATTTTATATAAGGTTATAGTATGTCAAATTTTTAAGCCAATTCGCTTAAATCTATCATATGTTTGTTAAAATCAATATTTTTATAAAAATCTTTAGCTATTGTCACGAAAATTATAGACCAAAATAAATGTAAAGGTAGACCAACTTATGGTAAACATGGCATTTTTTTTTATTTATAAGATTTCAAATGGGTAAGCCTGTTCAATACTAATAATATCTTCGAAAAATTATTCTAAATTTTCGATGAATGATGTAGTTTTTGGTATCATTGGTTCAATAAATATGTTGGATTTTAAAAAGTGGCTTCATTTCAAATAAGAAATTTAAATCACTTAAAAATATGCATACACTATAATATATTGCAATTATGCACTATTGTACATAGAGCCATAAATATTTATGGCTCTATTAAATGATTTATAAATAGGCTAAGGGTATTAACCTATTGCCTGCTCACATTATTAATCAATATAGGCTGACAATCGGTAATACTTATATTATTATAGGAAGAATTTTTAATTGTAATGCCGTGAGCATTTCTTAAGGAAATATTATTATCAAAATTAAGATTATCTATAAGAATTTCACCACTTTCACCCTCGTTATCATTACTAAAAAATAAGCCAAAATATTCAACGTCAACATTGCTATTTTTGATTGTGATATCTTTTAAGGAATTATTTGAGGAAAAAGTAAAATAACCATAAGAATTTGGTAGCGAACTAGACACATCATTATTCTCAAATCTATTGCTCACGGAGTTCAATAAAATAATTCCTCTCTGGTTATTAGTCAGTATATTGTTGTGTACATAATTATCTTGTCCTCCAAGCACAATTCCAAATTGGTAACCCTCTATACTGTTGTTATATATTTCAAAGTTCGTGGTTCGGTGTTCACCATTTGCCCAATATCTAGGTTCAAAACTGATGGCTTTGGTTCCAGAAAGTTCCTGATCATTAATAAAAGTATTGTCATAAATTTTACAATTGAAAGAATATGCAGATGAAATTGTACCATGAAAAGTGTTTTCATAAACATAAGTTTTTTCATTGTTAAACAATGCCACATCCGCTCCGTAATTATCAGAAAAATTATTATTTCTAATGTGAACATCCTCAGTTTTCTCTGTATGGCCTAAGGAATTGCCGTCAGGATAATTATACTTTCTAGACTCAATGTCAATACCCGCCCTCGGTGAAGTACCATTTGAGCTAGGAAATCCTTGATCAGGAACTCCACTACCTGCATTTCGAATAGTATTTTGCTCTATATAAATCTTGGTTCCATCTACAATAGCTATATTATTACGCCTATTATTATCAAATAGACTATTCTTTATAATGACATTATAAGATTCTTGCCCACCATCAACTAATGATCCATCCCGATTTCGATCCCTTACTCCCTCGATTACGAGACCATCAGAAGCTCCCTCTCTCATTTCAACACCATCGACAGTGATATTATGTACCCCGTCGATGACCATAGTATGACCCCAATCATGAGCACCACCTGACGAATAATCATGGGAAAATCTATCACCGACTAGTTTACCACCTGATATTACCACGTTTTTTCTTTTTTTAATATACAATAAAGCGTAACCAGGTTCTTCATTGGGTTGTACCCTCAGCGTACAACTACTCCCCATTTTAAAGTGAAAATCTGATGGTATAGCTATAGATGCCTTTTCCTCATGCCATTTTTCTTTTCTGGAAACGTCAAAATAGGCATCAATTTCATCAATTTCAAATGTATCGCCGTTTAGACGTTCAACCAAAGCAATCGCGTCTTTAATGGAGTTCAAGTTATTGAAGGCGGTATCGTCGGAAACCTTTCCTTCTTTAATGTTCCACTTATTCTTATCAAATGTAAATTCGGAATTTTCCAAACTTACTTGGCCATCAATCTCTAAGTCTGTATTAAGTAATTCACCTGAAATAACACCTCCATTAAAGGTTAAGGCGCCATTGTAAATAGACCCTCCTTCAAATAATAAGCTGATATTCGTTGGTAATTTTATATGTGCTCCCTTTAAATCAAAGTTACAATTAACTAAAAGTGTGGAATTAGCCTCAATATCAAAGAAAGTCGAATCACAATCTACCACTTCTGTGTCTGGTTTAAAAGAATCCCGGTTCTCATCTTCACTATTTGTATCCTCATCATTTTCATCATTGCCCGAATCTTCCTGATCTTCAGAAGATTTTTCCAGGATTGCATCTAAAAAAACATCTTCTGCAGAACACGAGGAAAAGATAAATACATTTAAAAATAAAATACAAAACGTTGTTTTGTAATTTAAAGTGAGTTTAGGTATTGACAAAAGGATTTTTGAAGTAGGTTTAAATCGGTAAAAATTCATAGTTTGGGGTTTTGTGCAATTTAAAATTTATTATTTTTTTAATCGGTAAAGCGCATACTTTTTCGATGAACTACAGTTGTTTTACGGATTGTATATTTTTTTAGACTTCTTAGTTAACAGTTTTTAACAAAAAAATCGATGAAATGCACAAGAAAGTATTATTTTAAAAGATTTTGGTTTTATCGATAAATTTCATTCCCTATCGAATAAGTTTTTATTATGCCAAATATTAGTTTTACTTCGTATTTCAATCGCAAATACAATTTTGTGTTTATGACGAATCGGACAGACTTTTAATATATTTTCCATTTACTTATTAATTTTGATGAATAGAATTTTACACGTAGTTGGCGGAATGAATCGTGCGGGTGCTGAAACCATGATCATGAATCTTTATAGAAAGATAAATCGGGAAAAATACCAATTTGATTTCTTGTATTTTACTGAAGAAAAATGTGATTATGATCAAGAAATAGAACAGCTTGGAGGACGTATTTTTAGAATAAGTGAAAAAAATTCTAAAAATCCAATAAGCAGAACCATTAAAATTAAAAGGCTAATTAAAAAAGAACATCCATTTTATGCTATTCATTGTCATCAGTTATTCAGCAATTTTTTTCACTTATTAGCTGGTTACTTGGCTGGAATTGATTTTAGAATTGCACATTCCCATAACACAAGTGATGTGAATAGTAAAAAATGGAGTGGAAGAGTATATCAAAGAGTTTCTCGGCTTCTTATATCAAAACTTGCCACACATTTTATAGCATGTGGAAAACAAGCTGGCGAGTTTTTATTTCCGTACTCAAAAAATATAATTTTACTGCCAAATGCAGTTGATTTAAAAAAATTTTCGACTCAAACAACTATTGTACCTGACTTGAGAGAGTTATATAAGCTGAACAGCAATACAATTATTGTATGTCAAGTTGGTAGATTAAATCCTGTTAAAAATCACATTTTTACAATTGATTTTGCCAAATATTTAAAAGATAAAAATGTAGATATACATTTTTTCATTGTTGGTGATGGACCTTTAAAAGGAGATTTAATAAAAAAAATTAATAGTTTAGATGTAAGTGGACTCGTCACGCTCCTTGGAGTACGAGAAGATATTCAACAAATAATGTCGAATTCCGATTTGATGATCATGCCATCTATCCATGAGGGCTTTCCAGTCGTACTTGTAGAATCGCAAGCTACTGGAATGCCAGCTTTAATATCTTCTAATATCTCTAAAGAAGTAGATTTGAATTTGGGTCTAGTACAGTTCTCTGACTTAGAAGATAATTTTAATACTTGGTTTGAAAAAATTGTGCAACTTACAGAGTCGAAAAAACCAACTCAAGATGAAATTAGACAAACCTTTATTGCTGAGGGCTTTGATATTAATGTTAGCGTTGAAAGATTAGAGAACTTGTATGGTCAAGGTGATAAATTTTTTTGAATTGAATAAAAAAAAGATTTAGCTATATTTTATTAAATCTTCAGTTATCAGGATTTTATTTACTTTTATAATTAGAAGTTTAAAATTAGCCTCTTCTCTGATTACTATATTTTTTCTGATTGTAGCCTCTTTATAAATTAAATTTTCTTTATTAACATTGAAAGTATGAATCAATTATTTTGGTGATTTTTACAAATTAAGTGATTGATAAATTGTATTATATTTTTTTTATGATCCTTTCATGTATCAATTAAACAAATCTCATTAATAAAGTATAATTTTAAGCTACACAGTTAATAATGGTCAAAACATTTGAAACGTGAAACTTGACCAATTTTGACTCATTTTGTATGGATAATGGTAGCTTTTTAACTATTCGAAAACTGTGGAAATATGAAATTTAGTAGAAAGCTCGATAATTACACCATTTTTTTCTAATATTGAGTTCAATCAATTATCAAGAAAACAAAATAAAATGATTTAGGATACAATAGAATAGAGCTGCCAAACTCGAGTAATACAATTGTTTTTTAGGAAATGAATTCTTAATTGTGTTAAAAAGTAAAATAGGAATTATAATCCAACTGTAAAGCCCAATTCTATCTGAAAAAGGAATATTAAAATTCATGAAAAAAACAATAGAAGCAAGTATGTAAAATCTTATGAAGAAAAGGTCCGTTCTATTTTTTAAGTCACTGAATTTTATAAATAGAAAAAGAAAAAAAGAATTATACAACACAAAATCATAACGAAATCCAATCCTATATGTCGTTTCACCTTGAAAAGCCAATCTTTTAAAATCTTCTCCGCTAATACTTGATAAAATTGAAATTTTATCAAATCCAAAACCAACGAATGACAAACCTATAAACAATAGATAAAGTGCCAAATAATACTTGAGCTGTACTTTCCAGCCAAAATATGCGCTAAATGCTATAAATATGGGAATTACAGCAGTTCTATGGAACAAATACCCGATTATAAAGAAGATAATACATTTTTTGAAAAATTTCTTATCCAAATAATACAGGCCTAAAAGAACGAATCCAATAGAAAGACCATTTCTAATAATGTTGATTTCAATAGATAAGAAAGAAAATGAACTTGCTATTGTTAAAAAAAACAATAAGCTGCTGCCCGCATTACCAAAGTCTGTAAACTTTCTCACAAACATATACAAACATCCATTGATAATGATTGAAACAGCCATTAAAAAAACGGTATAGTTTTTAAATTGAAAGGTTATATATGCGAGAACCTCGAATAAGAAATCCGATTTGAAATATGATAAAAAAGTGAAAATATTAGTGATACCCAAACCTTTAATGTAATAAAACATATAGTAGTTATAAGTATCTGTTCCAATTCTATAGCCTCGGGTGCCAGAAAAGATAATTATAAAAACACAGAATATTATTAATAAATTACGATCATTTCTTAAAAAAACAAGTTTCTTGTATTCTAAGCTCCTTAGTATTAGTGACCCCACGACAATAAGGAAAACAAGTATGTACTTAAAAAGCAAAACATAGTGCTGCTCAGTGAATCCTTCAAAAAGAAATTTCATATAAGGATGGAGTTTATTAAAATAAAAACTTCACTATAATGTTATAATTTTTTTTAATATTTTTTGATGTATATATAGTTGGTCAGGATTCAAAGAAACAGATCTTTTTTTGATAAGTCCATTAGTTTGACCAAGAAGCCAATAAAATATATACACTAAAACCTTCAACATACTTTTAATAGATAGAGCAAAACTTGTCCACTGACCTAATATGCGTTTGTTTTTATAGAAAATTTTTAATTTATAAAGTGTTGCTTTGCAATACTTCTTGAGCGTAGGGGTACTAGCTTCCCTATAGTATAGATAAGGATTTTCTAAATTTATAAAGTTACTTTTTATTACAGTTCTTATCCACAAATCATAGTCCTGTGATCTTTTTAAGGATACGTCATATTTATTATCTTTAAACCAACTTGTTTTGCCTATAATAGTAGGATGGGCACACCATCCACTATGAGCAACATGGTTTAAAGTGTATTTTTTTTTGGTCAATCCTTTTCTCAGACCTATAATTTTATTCTCATTGTCGATAGCAATTACTTTAGTTCCAAGTAAATCGATTTTCGGATTTTCCAATAGATGATTTACTTGAACCTCTATTCTTTTGGGATGCATGATGTCATCCGCATCCATTCGACAATAATATTGTCCATTTGCTAGTTCGGAAAGTTGATTAAGTCGTGCAGGCAATCCTTTGTTACGGGTATCGTTAATCAAGGTAATACGAGCATCCTCCTGCTCAAAAGAAGATGCTATGTTGACAGAATTGTCAGTGCTTCCATCATTTAATAAAAATAATTCCCAATTAGAATACGTTTGCATAATAACTGAATTAATCGCAAACTTTAAATACGAATCTGAATTATAAAATGGTATTCCAATAGAAACTAATGGTGCTTTATTCATTACATCAAATTATATCAAATTACTCAAGATATTCTAAGAGCTTGATCTATTAACGTTGTCCAATTACTTATGTGTACATTTTGGACTTACTCCCAACCACTGAATCACATCACATAATTGTTCAGTTTTTAAAGATATTTGTTGTCATATAGTAAAATGATTACAACCAATCTAAGATTTAATCAACATAATGGAAAAACCATCTGTAGATTACTAAGTCCAAAAAATATTAATTCATCTCATCTTGAATTAACTGATGAAATAAATACTACAAATATTATCACTTAAAGTTTTGTTCATACAAAGAAACGGATATACAGAACTAGTTGACAATTATATAGAATGCTGATTCATCAGTATGAAAAGGATAATTCACTAATTAAGAGTTCACGATATACAATCTAAAGCCGTTGAGCAATTTTCTCAGTAAGCACACCTTTTACATCATAGATTACCCCATCGGAATTTAAATAGGACCCAAGTTCCAATTTTTCATATGCCTTGTGCGCAACGGTTAGGACAATGGCATCAAATTTTTCATTGGGAACATCTTGTACAATGTCAAGCCTATATTCATGGGTAACTTCTTTAGGGTTTGCCCACGGATCGTAAACCGTAACATCCGTACCATAGTCTTTAAGTTGACGTATTACATCTATTGCTCGGGTATTGCGAACATCGGGACAGTTCTCCTTAAAAGTGATGCCCAGAACCAACACTTTCGCAGCTTTAATTTTTAAGTCGTTCTGAACCATAAGCTTAATGACTTCGGAGGCCACATATTTGCCCATGCTGTCATTTAATCTTCTTCCAGCCAAAATAATTTCTGGATGGTACCCAAACTCTTGCGCCCTTTGTGCTAAATAGTAGGGGTCCACACCAATACAATGACCGCCTACGAGTCCTGGCTTAAATGGAAGAAAATTCCACTTAGTACCGGCAGCTTCAAGCACGGCATGGGTATCGATTTCCATAAGGTTAAAAATCTTTGCCAACTCGTTGACGAAAGCAATGTTTATATCACGCTGCGAATTTTCAATGACCTTTGCAGCCTCAGCAACTTTAATGGTTGGCGCCAAATGTGTCCCTGCGGTAATAACCGATGCGTATAATTCATCAACTTTTTTTCCTATTTCAGGGGTTGACCCCGAGGTAACCTTTAGTATTTTCTCTACGGTATGTTCTTTGTCACCGGGATTTATTCTTTCTGGGGAGTAACCGGCATAAAAATCCTCATTAAACTTTAAGCCGCTTACTTTCTCCAATACAGGGATACATTCCTCTTCCGTAACACCTGGGTACACAGTAGATTCGTAGATAACAATATCCCCCTTTTTAAGAACCTTGCCAACGGTTTCGCTAGACTTGTAGAGCGGGGTCAAATCCGGTCTGTTGTTTTTATCGACCGGTGTTGGAACGGTAACAACATAATAATTGCAATCCGCGATCAAATTCAAGTCATCTGTACAAAACAGCCCTATTTCCATATGAGGTGAATCGCGAAGAACTTCTTGTAAAACTGAATCATCAACCTCAAGCGTGCTATCTGTTCCGGACTGTAACTCATTTATTCTATGTTGATTGATATCGAAACCTATTACGGGATATTTGGTGGCAAACAACCGGGCTAACGGCAAGCCAACATAGCCAAGGCCTATTACTGCAATTTTATCTGGATTCATAATTATTTTTTGCCAATTTGGAAATATTCAAAACCATTTTTGAGCATACGTGAATGATTGTACTGGTTTCGTCCATCAAAAACTATGGGCTTATTTAATTGTTTTTTAAGCTCTTCAAAATCAGGCGACCTGAACTCTTTCCATTCGGTCAATAGAATTAAGGCATCGGCATTTTGAAGTACATCGTACTTTGAATTATGATATGAAACATCATTCATATCTTTTAAATAGAAGTGTTGGGCCTCTTCCATGGCTTTTGGGTCATAAGCTTGAACTTTTGCTCCTCTTTTCACCAATTCTTTTATGATATATATTGCTGGAGCTTCACGCATATCATCTGTTTCCGGTTTAAATGCCAATCCCCAAACTGCAAAGACTTTACCAGAGAGATCTTCACCATATTTGGCTATTACTTTATTGGCAATAACCAATTTTTGTTTATCGTTAACATCCTCAACGGCTTTGATCAAGTTTGGAATATACCCATTCTCCTCGGCAGTTTTCTTTAAGGCCTTTACGTCTTTTGGGAAACATGAACCACCATAACCACTACCTGGATAAATAAAACTATAGCCAATTCTACTATCGGAACCAATTCCAATTCTCACCTTGTTCACATCCGCACCAACAAGTTCACAGATATTGGCTACCTCGTTCATAAATGATATTTTAGTTGCCAGCATAGCGTTTGCAACGTATTTTGTCATTTCCGCGGAGCGAACATCCATGGTAATCAACCTGTCAAGACTGCTCCTAAAAAATGGCGCGTACAACGTTCTCATTTTTTCAGTGGCCTCTTCATCATCAGAACCAATGACCACACGGTCCGGTTTCATAAAATCACTGATGGCATCTCCTTCTTTTAAGAATTCTGGATTGGAAACTACATTGAATTGAATCTTGGCATCGCGATTGTCCAATTGCGATTGTATAGCCTCCTTTACCTTATCTGCGGTGCCAACAGGAACTGTGGATTTATCTACAATAATTAAAGGGTGGGACATGTTTTCGCCAATTTCCTTGGCAACCTGTAGCACATATTGTAAATCTGCAGACCCATCCTCGCCCATTGGGGTACCTACTGCGATAAAGGCAATATCGCATTTGTCCAAATGTTTGGAAAGATCCGTGCTAAAACGAAGTGTATCATTTTCCACATTACGTTTTACCATTTGTTCCAAACCTGGCTCATAAATAGGTATTATCCCTTTTTTAAGACTTTCTATTTTTGCCTTGTCTATATCTATACAGGTAACCGTGTTGCCCATTTCAGCAAAACACGTACCACTTACTAGACCTACATAACCTGTCCCTATTACGGTTAAATTCATTATTAGTTTATTTTAGATTTTTCCAATACCAGTTTACGGCTTCCTGTAATCCACTTTTAATATCGTATTTTGGATTATAGCCTAATAAGTTTTTGGCTTTCTCAACGGATGCCAGTGAATGTGGTACATCACCTTTTCTGTTTGGGCCATACTCTGGGTTTATGGTATTAATTTTATGATCAAAAGTACTTAAATATTGTTTCAAGATTGATACTAGTTCATTTAGATCCGTGCGTTCACCATAGGCCACATTGTATACTGTATTCACTGCTTCTTTAGAAGTGCAGCATATAGCTCTCACGTTCATTTCAATAACATTGTCTATATACGTAAAATCGCGTGAAAAGGATCCATCACCATTTATTACGGGAGCTTTATGGTTCATTAACTGCATAACAAATTTGGGAATGACGGCAGCATAAGCTCCATTTGGGTCTTGCTTTCTGCCAAACACATTAAAATAGCGCAAACCTATTGTTTCCAAACCATAGGTCTTGGCAAAAATGTCAGCATAGAGTTCATTAACGTATTTGGTAATTGCATACGGGGAAAGTGGTTTCCCTATGTTACTCTCGACTTTGGGCATGCTTTCGGAATCTCCATACGTTGATGAGCTTGCTGCATAAATAAACCGTTTGACGTTTGCATCTCTAGCTGCTACCAACATATTTAGGAATCCAGAAACATTTACATCGTTACTGGTTATTGGGTCATTGATCGATCTTGGAACCGAACCCAAAGCGGCTTGATGCAATACATAATCTATATTCTCACATGCTTTTTTACAGTCTTCCAATTTTCTTATATCACCTTCTAATAAGGTAAAGTTCCCATTGGAAAGTAAATGGGATATATTAGACCTTTTTCCTGTAGCAAAGTTATCCAAGCAACTTACGCTATTTCCATTTTCCAATAAGGATTCACATAGATTAGATCCTATAAATCCTGCACCTCCGGTAACTAAAATTTTATAATTGGGATTTAGACCTAAAGCATTTATTTTCATGGATTGATTTTTCTCGCGCAAAGATGAATAAAAGTTATGAAAACGGACTTAATTTTATATCAAGTTCCTTTAAATCCGATGAAACGAACATCTGGGTTAAATTTTAGTTTCTGTTCACATTTTACGGCACTAAATTTCATTATGAATCCAAGACCAAAAAGATTTTTTTAATTTGTTCGTATATAGTCCCATTAAGTAGAAAGCAGTATTCTTGAACTCTATATATCGTAGTAAGAAAGATACCATTTTATAAAGGCTTTCACGCCTTTTGATATTGGCGTATTTGGGCGATATTCATAGTCTTTCATAAGTTCGTCCACATTGGCCCAGGTTTTTTTTACATCCCCTGGTTGCATGGGCAATAATTGTTTTGTTGCTTTCGTTCCAAGTTCGTTCTCGATGTTAGCGATAAAATCCAAAAGCGGTACAGAATTGTTATTGCCAATATTGTAAACTTTGTATCTAGGCCGGTGTTCAATATTTTTTTCTATAATTCTGACTACACCTTCGGCAATATCATTTATATAGGTAAAATCCCTTTCCATTTTACCTTCGTTAAAAACCTTTATTGGATCACCCTTGACTATTGCCTCGGTAAATAAAAACATGGCCATATCTGGACGGCCCCATGGCCCATATACCGTAAAAAAGCGAAGTCCCGTAGTAGTAAAACCATACAAGTGGCTGTAGGTGTGTGCCATGAGTTCATTGCTCTTTTTTGTTGCAGCATAAAGGCTAATTGGATTATCTACATTGTCAGTAGTCTCAAAAGGAATTTTTTCATTGAGTCCGTATACACTGGAACTACTGGCATATACTAAATGTTTTATTTTGTAGTTTCTGACGCATTCCAAAATATTTAAAAAACCAACTATATTACTGTCAACGTATGCTTCTGGATTTTCAAGACTATATCTCACGCCAGCTTGTGCAGCAAGATTACAAACTACATCAAATTTTTCAGATTTGAATAATTTAGGGAGTTCAACCCTGTCTTCCAGCTGCAAGCGGATAAATTTGAAAGACGCTCCAAAAACATCACTAGCAATGATATTTTTGAACAATTCAGCCTTTTTTTTATCGATGCCAAGCTCTTTTAAGCGAGCGTACTTTAGGTCTGTGTCATAATAATCATTAATGGAATCAAGACCAACGACCGTGTGTCCCTTTTCCGCTAGATTTTTAGCAACATAAAATCCTATAAAACCAGCAGCACCTGTAACCAGTATTTTCATATTTCAAATTTCAACAAAACTTTTTTTGCGATGCGAAAAAACAATAAAAATTTTTAAATATACTTTTGGAATTTTGATTTACTAACAAATAATAATAGTAGAAGAGCACTATTCTTTAAAGATTGTTTTCTTAAATTGAGTGCCAAAGTTTGATTGCTTAATTAGTATTTCAATATATTGAATATGAAGTATTTAAATGGACTTGTACATTTTGAAAATATAATCTAACGAGTAATTGGAAGCTATTTTTTGAGGCATCAGAATACCAGCTAAAACTTCATATTTTCTGTATTTTAGCCGAGTATTGATTTTAGTAGGGCAGTTGACCGATTATTTAATGCATTGAGCGAAATATACATTTCTCCAACTGTTTTAGAACTAATTTTACATGAATTACTTATTTACCAAACCTAATTGAAATAACCATTTAACTAAATATACACAATAGCTGACCCAACTAGAACTTAAAGTATAAAACTAAAACTACTATAATAAATACCTCCAAATTGAAAATTTCAACCCACCAAAAAATATGGCTTTCATCACCACATATGGGTGAAAGTGAACAGCAATACGTAAAGGAAGCTTTTGATACCAACTGGATAGCTCCCCTTGGCCCTTTTGTAAATCGTTTTGAAAATACTATAGGTGAGTATATTGGTGATGGTGCACAAGTTGCGGCATTAAGTTCTGGTACAGCAGCAATCCATTTGGCACTCAAGTTGCTCGGTGTCTCCCATGGCGATGAGGTCATTTGCCAAAGTTTCACATTTTCAGCTTCGGCGAACCCGATTCTTTATTTGGGTGCAACACCAGTATTTGTAGATAGCGAAAACCTTACCTGGAATATATCCCCTGAGTTGTTGGAGAAAGCAATTGTTGATAGGACAGCGTTGGGGAAAAAACCAAAAGCCATTATTGCGGTTCACTTATATGGTATGCCATATATGGTAGATGAGATAACCAAAATTTCCAAAAAATATGAAATACCTGTCATAGAGGACAGTGCTGAAGCATTAGGTAGCTCGTACAAAAATAAAAAATGTGGAAATTTTGGTGATATCGGAATTCTATCATTCAACGGAAATAAGATTATTACGACCTCGGGTGGTGGTGCTTTGATTACAAATGATATTAATGTAAAGAAGAAAGCAGTTTTCTTTGCTACACAATCAAGAGACGACGCACCTCATTATCAGCATTCAGAAGTGGGATTCAATTACAGAATGAGCAACGTTTTAGCTGGCATAGGTTGCGGACAAATGGAAGTACTGGACAATCGAGTAAGTGCTAGAAGAAATAATTTTGATTTTTATAGAAACAATCTTGGTCATTTACAGGAATTAAAGTTTCTGGAAGAGCCTAACGGTTTCTATTCCAATAGATGGCTCAGTTGTATCTTGACCCCTTCTTTTGAAATACGGGAAAAAATACGTTTAGGTTTACTTGAGGAAGATATAGAATCAAGACCACTTTGGAAACCTCTACATTTACAACCGATTTTTAAAAATTCCCCAAATTTTACGAATGGTACTTCAGAAGAATTATTTGAGCGAGGACTTTGTCTTCCGAGCGGTTCCAATTTAAATTCTGAAGATTTAGACAGAATAGTCTATACCTTAAAAAAAGCCCTATAATGTTAGAAAAATACTTGACCAAAACAATCTTTAGACATTCGTCAAAATGGATCGTGCTGTGCATTGATCTTTTAATTGTCGGTATTGCCTTTGTGCTATCTTATTTTATCAGATTCAACTTAACCCTGAATTTTGATGTAAATAAGTTGTTTGTACAACTTCCCTTCATAATAGGGATGGCTTTTATTTCCTTTCTCGTTACAGGATCATATAAGGGTGTGGTCAGGCATACTGGGGTAAGGGACGTATATAATCTATTCAACGCTATTTGTCTATCAAGTGTCCTATCAATTTTTATGGTCATTATCAACAGGCAAATGAATTTTTTGGACGATTTTACTATTCCCTTGTCAATAATTATAATCCATAGTTTGATTGGATTTGTATCGCTTACCGCTTCAAGGTTCTTGTTTAAAAGTCTTTATTACAATTTGATAAATAAATTCAAGGCCTCTAAAAACGTCATTATTTATGGTGCCGGTGAATCCGGAATACTAACCTATAGCGCTATTACCAACCATACTACCAAAAGCGTTAAGGTCGTGGGCTATGTTGATGGCGATAAACAAAAGGTAGGTAAACATATTAATGGTGTAAAAGTATTTGGGAGCGAAATACTTACTAAAAGCTTTATACAGAGCAAAGATATATCCGAAGTAATATTTTCAATTCAAAATATTGATCATAAAGAGTTAAGGAAATTGGTGGAAAGCCTCGTCGATTTTCCAGTATTGGTAAAAATTGTTCCCCCAGTTGAAGATTGGATAAATGGCGAATTGAAAATTTCCCAAATCAAGCAAATTCAAATTGAAGATCTTTTGGATAGGGCCACAATAAATATCGATAACTCTAAAATACCTACCGAGCTTGATGACAAGGTAATTTTGGTCAGTGGCGGAGCAGGATCTATTGGTAGTGAGCTGGTAAGACAAATTTGCAAATACAGTTACAAATCGTTAATTGTGGTAGACCAGGCTGAATCTGCGTTGTACGATTTACAACAAGAACTGAAACAAAATGGGTTCCATAATTTTGTTGCCATTGTCGGAGATATTCGGGATAAAAATAGAATGAACCATATTTTTCAGGAATATCGCCCCAATCTGGTTTTTCATGCTGCTGCATATAAGCACGTTCCTTTAATGGAATACAATTCATATGAAGCTATAAAAATAAATGTTGCGGGAACCAAGGCTTTAGCTGATTTGTCCTCAAACTATAACGTTGACAAATTTGTATTTGTGTCTACTGATAAGGCTGTTAATCCTACCAATGTTATGGGAGCCACCAAACGTATTGCAGAAATGTACATCAGTTGCATGCAACAGAAAAGCAAGACCAAGTTTATAACAACGCGTTTTGGAAATGTTCTAGGTTCAAACGGCTCAGTAATACCGTTGTTTAAAAAACAAATAGAAAAAGGAGGACCGCTTACCGTTACGGATAAAAATGTTACGCGTTTTTTCATGACGATTCCAGAAGCTTCACAATTAGTTTTGGAGGCTGGTGCCATGGGGGATGGCGGTGAGATATTTTTATTTGATATGGGAGAATCTGTAAAGATTTTTAATTTGGCCAAGAATATGATTAAATTATCTGGTCTACGCTATCCTGAAGATATTGATATCAAAATTACAGGTTTACGACCTGGCGAAAAACTATACGAAGAGCTTTTGGCCAATGGCGAGAACACATTGCCAACATATCATAAGAAAATAATGATAAGCAAGGTAAGAGAGCTAAATTATGCACAAGTACAGTCTTATATAGATGAACTTTGTGTCGCGAATATGTTCTTTAAGGAAAATACGGTTCCTTTGATGAAGAAAATTGTGCCGGAATATATCTCGAATAATTCTGAGCTTTGTAAATTGGACGAGGATAAGAGCGTCAAAATCGTTCACAAACGTCAGAACGATGAAATTTTGCATTCTTAAACGTTACTCAAGCAATTAAACTAAACACATGCGTAAAAAAAACAGTAATAGTTGGATATTTCCATTAGTAACAGTCATAATGTTATTGTCTTCTTGTGCTTCACGACAAGACATAATTTATTTTCAAGATGCGGGTAATTTTGAAACTTTGGTAAGTGATAATGCATTCTCTCCTAAATTTAAAGTGGATGATTTGATAAGTATTCATGTTTCTACATTGAATCCAGAAGCAAGTGCTCCATTTAATCTTGTGGTAGGTGTTTCCCAAGATGCAGGTTCCAACCCTGGTATAGGTGGGGGACAGCAAGTAAGTTACCTAGTGGACAAAGACGGAGAAATCGATTTTCCCGTTTTGGGCAAGGTCAAGGTAGAAGGTCTTTCTCAAGAAGAATTACGTGTAAAATTAAGAAATTTACTCTCTGAATACTTAAAGGATCCCATAATCAATATTCGAATATTGAATTTTACGGTAACCGTTCTAGGGGAGGTTCAGCGCCCCGGCACCTATCCGGTTACAGGCGAACAGATTACTATTTTGGAAGCTTTGGGACTTGCAGGAGATTTGACAATCAGGGGTCTTAGGGGAAACATTCTGGTCATTAGGGATTTTGATGGGACCAAGGTCTACAACAGAATTGATTTGACAAGTAAAAATGCTATGAAATCCCCGGTCTATTATCTTACTCAAAATGATGTTGTATATGTTGAGCCCAATAATTCTGCTGTTTCATCTTCCAGCTTGGACAGTAGGGTAACAATTGCGATATCGATAGTTTCTCTACTTGTAACTACAAGTGTTATTCTAATTACAAGAAACTAAGCTAAAACTTAAAGACCTCTATCTTATATTCAGATTAACGTAATAATATGGAAAACAATTCGTCTAAAGGAATTGATTTAAAAAGCTTATTAAGCAATTATACAAAACAATGGAAATGGTTTATACTCTCTTTGTTTATAACCTTAGGAATTGCTTTTATGATTATAAGATATTCAACGCCTCAATATTCTGCACAAGCAAAGGTACAAATACTTGACAGCCAAAGCTCAACTCCTGAGCTTAGTGTATTTCAAGATTTAGATGTATTTGCCGGTAGTTCCAATCCAGTAGAGGATGAGATACAAACGGTAAAATCAAGATCTAACTTCATTGAAATAGTTAAATCACTTAAATTGAATGTCAAAATAGTTCTTTTAGGCAATTTATTGGATTCTGAAATTTATGGGGTTACGCCATTTAATCTTAATTTCATAGAACCGGATTCTGTAATACATAATTCAAATGCACAATTCTATATAACTATTAATTCAGAAAACTCGTTATCATTCTCAGATAGTGAGGAAGGACCTGATCGGGCATTTTCATTTGGAAAAAAAATAAACACCAAGCTTGGGGGACTAGTAATTACCCCTAACTTGGAACGGATAGACGACTATATAGGAAGAAAATTTAGAATAAGCATAACTCCAATTCATTATGTAGCCCAGGATTATCTAAAAAGAATTAATATTTTTCCTGCGGAAAATGCTTCTACTATAATTGATATTACATTACAAGATAACATTCAGCAGAAAGCACAGGATATAATTAATAGTTTAATATTTCTATATAATCAAAACGCTGTAGAGGATAAAAGGACAATAGCTAATAGGACATCGGATTTTATAAACAATAGAATTACGGATATTTCTTCCAGTCTTTCAAATGTAGACCAGTCGGCAGAGGATTTTAAAACGGATAGGGGCCTTACCGATATTGCTTCAGAATCCAATATAAACTTGACCGTTGGTGCTACAAACCAACAGGAATTGCAAAATACGAATACGCAGCTCAATATTGCCTCCTCTATGAAAGATATTGTGGACAATCAGCAGGGTTATGAGGTATTACCGTCCAATATTGGATTATCTGACCCAACAATTGGTAATATATCAGCCAAGTACAACGAGTTGGTTCTTGAGCGCAAACGCTTACTAAAAAGTTCCAACGAGAAAAATCCAATCATTGTAAATTTAGATGAACAGCTGGATGGATTAAAACGAAATATGCAATCCAGTCTTAGTAGTATGACCAATAATTTGGGATTGCAATTGAATAATCTCAATGTTCGAAGATCTCAGATTAATTCTAGAATTTATTCCGCACCGGGCAATGAGCGTGCTTTAAGGGATATCACCAGAAAACAGCAGACAACAGAACAATTATACCTTTATTTGCTCCAAAAACGTGAAGAATCACAAATTGCATTTGCTTCAGCAGCTCCTAAATCCAGAGTTATAGATAGTGCATACAGCGAAAGTTCCGCGCCTGTATCTCCAGAAAAAAGTATAATTTATTCTGTAGCTTTTTTAGTCGGTCTTTTTGTTCCTTTTGTAGTTATTTATGCTGGGGAATTATTGGATGATAAGGTCCATAATAAATTGGATGTAGAGAAATTGGTAGGTGATGTACCCGTCCTTGCAGAGCTACCGAAATTGTCCAAAAAAGAAAATAAGTTGATATACAATAAGGATAGGTCTGTATTGGCAGAATCTTTACGCATTCTGAGAACCAACTTGGATTATATAATCGCTTCAAACAAAAAAATTGATAAAAAGAACTTGATTTTTGTCACATCAAGTATATCCGGTGAAGGTAAAACCTTTCTTTCTTCCAATTTATCCATGGTACTCGCCAGTACAAATAAAAAGGTGCTTTTAATCGGTGCTGATATAAGAAATCCAAAATTATACAAATTTTTCTCTGGTGTTGAATCAGATGCAATTAACAAACCTAGAAGGATTAAAGAAGTTGGTCTCACCGAATATCTTATTAACGATGAACTCACCTCTAAGGATGTAATTACTCCTATGCTTGTACATGAAAATACCATAGACATTATTTATTCAGGTAAAATACCACCAAATCCTGCAGAACTCCTTATGAGCGATCGTGTCGGCAAACTCTTGGACGAGGTATCAAAAATTTACGATTACGTGATTGTGGATACTGCACCATTAATGGTAGTTACCGATACTTTATTGATAAGTGAGCATGCAAGCCAGATTATTTATGTAACTAAAGCAGGTGTTACAGAGAATAGAGTATTGGAATTTCCATTAAAGCTCAAAAATGAAGGAAAGCTTAATAATCTTTCATTCGTAGTTAATAATGTAAAAGCTTCTGATCTGGGTTATGGGGGCAAGTATGGGTACGGGTACAGTAAACAACTTAAAAAATGGTGGAAATTTTAAAAGTATTCATAACACTATGAACAAAAGACCAATGCTATTGTAAAAATTATGTTATTAAGCAAATGTGATTATCGTATTGTTTATTAAATGTAAAATAGTATCAAGTCTTTTCTTGTCCAGATTTATTGATTTTATATATTCCAGATGTTTAAGGTTATGGACATCGCTGGAGATAAAATCGTAAAGGCCTTCATCCAAAAGCTTAAGCGCCGTTTTTTTAATTTGCTTCCCATAATAATTACTCAAAGACAACATATTTAACTGAAAAAATATATTGGCATTCTTTTTATAATCGTAATACCTATCCATTTTTTTGTGCAGGTAGGCATAGCGCTCTGGATGTGCCAAAACAGGATGAATTCCCTTTGATTTTGTCTTTTCTATTGAAGTTTCAAAATTGATGGGTGGTTGCAGATAGGACATTTCAACAAGTAAAAAATCTTTTTTCAGTCTCATTGTATTGCCCTCTTCGAGAATTTTCTCAAAATTATCGTCAATCATATGTTCCGCAGCGGTATCAATTGATATTTCATCCAAATTTTGATGCAACAATTCCTTTTTTAAAAGTGTATATGATTTCTCAATGCTTACAGGGGTGTTCGGATAATAGTGATGCATAATATGGGGGGTACAGATAAAATTTGTGACCCCAAATCCTGAAAATCCTTTAATTAATTTTATTGAATCCTCAACATTTTTAGCCCCATCATCAATACCTGGGAGAATATGATTGTGCATATCCACTAGACCATGAATGTGGTCTACCAAAAAAATTTTTTTATGGAAAAAACTGAACATATTAAATGTTTGGTTTGCAAAGATATGCCATAGCGTTCTTTGAGAATACTTAAGATTTTATTTTGATTTTTTTAAAGAGGTTTGCAAAGAGCCCGCCAAAAAATATACCTAAAACAATTCCTGTTAAAACATCAAGTGGAAAATGAACGCCCAGATAGATACGGCTATAACTAACCAATAGCGCCCATGTAATTAAGAAAAATCCCATCCATTTATTTTTTTTCATAAAAATTACACTAAAAAAGCTGGCTAAAGCAAATGAATTTGCTGCATGCGCCGAAAAAAAACCAAACCTCCCACCACAATGATTATTCACTAATCGAACTACACTATTGATATCTTCATCATGGCAAGGTCTTAATCTACCAATACCGCTTTTAAAAAATATAGATAATTGCTCCGTACAAATAAGGGCCAGTGCTATTGCAGCTATCATCACTGCCATCTTTTTCAATCCAAAAGCTCTGAAGGAACAAAAGAGTACAAAGGCATAAATTGGAATTGTAATAAGACTCAGGGTACGGGAAAGATATGCCCAAAAACCGTCCCAGAAAGGTCTCCCCAATCCGTTTAAGAACAAAAAAAGTTCTTTATCGATTCTTATAATTTCTTCAAGCATAATCCCATATTGATTATGTATTATTTTCACTCCGAAAACGAAAACAAAAGTATCATCTTTAATATAATCAACAGAAAAATGGCATTACTAAAAATGTGCCGTAAACCCTATTTGGCCAGGTCCAAAATTCATGCTCCAACTGACCTTTTTTAATTGGTCATTGTATTTCTCATTATAGCGCTTATCAAGGTAGCGGTCTATGGATTCTACCGTAAAAATACTTATGGCAACTCCCAATGCAACATCGGTAAGCCAATGTTGTCCATCCCATAGTCTTGATACGCCGGGCACAAGACCAACAACATAAATACCCGTCTTAAGCCAGGGATCCTTGAATTGCTTAGCAATCGCATATGCATTTGTGAAAGCCAATATGGCATGCCCTGAAGGAAATGAATGAAAATTTCTGCTTGGATTAAAGGGATCAAAAGTATCTTTACCTTTTCCGCTAACGGGGCGTGCCCTCCCAACAAAAGATTTGGTCACTTGTTGTAGAAAGCCAGCTGAAGAAGCTGAAGCGAGCAAAAGAACACCTGTACGTCTCAGCTTTTCATTTTTGGTAAACAATCCCGTCAGATAAACACCACTGGTAAGTATATAGTTATTTTCGGGTTTGCCAATTTCAGAACCGTACTTACGAATAAAAAGTGGAATTCCCTCTTTTTGATTTCTTGCAAATTCAGAAGTTTGCTCATCAAACAAATAAAGTAAGCCCGTCCCGGCCGAAACTGCTCCAAATGTTTTCCATTGTTCACCTTTCCAATGCAATGGTCTGGAATATGAGTATCCTATACCTCCAAAAACGCTTTCTATATCGTGTTTGAATAGCTGCCAGGTAGTTTTCTTAAATGAATCCAAACCATTTTTCTCTTGTCCATGAATTTGAAGCGAAAAAAAAATGATGAAAAAAACCAAAAATGAATTTTTAACAATAATAGAAAGGCTTGAAATCAATGTTTATTTTTTAATTGACAAATATAATTGACTTCACATATTTTTATCTGGAAAATACACTTAAACTTCTTGCTATAATTTGAAAATTGCAGATTTTGTGCTCACCTAAAAAATCTTAAGTTTTCTAGTGGGCTATAAAAACAAGAGATGAAAATTTAACCAAAGAGAGGCAGTCTGTAAATAAATGGGAAAAATATATGAGTCCTTATATGTTTGGGTAAAAAAGAACTTGCACGTGATGTATTATTCGTATAAAAACAACCTTATATGAACATCAACATACATTTACGTTAAATTATCAAGCTTGATAACAAGACCATATCTGTAAAGCGCATGTATGCTTTACTATTTATTTTTTCTATGTGTATTCACCAAAAAAATGTATGCTTGTTAATTAATTCAATATCTTTAAAATAATATGATGCAAGAAATCAATATAATTTTAAGCAAATTAAAGAATCATTTTTTAGAGCTTGCCCCAAACATTATTATTTCACTCTTGGTTTTGGGCAGTGGGTATTTAATTGCACGATTGGTCAAATATATTGTAATTCGATTTGTTAATTATATAGCGGTTATTGTAAGCCGCAGATTTAAGACTGTTAATTTTAAACAAGCAGGTTCTTTCATAGGCGTAGCTTTCTTCTGGCTCATTATTTTTTCAAGTATTCTCTTGATTACCGATATTTTAGGACTGACAGTTTTGACAAATTGGCTGGAAAGCGTAATTAAGTATGTTCCAAATTTACTTGCGGCCATCCTCATTATTTTTGCCTCAATCATTATCGGAAACCTTTTATCCGATCTCATAATATCCGTTAGCAAGCGTTTAGGGTTGGAATATGGTACTACCTTGGGGAGAATTGCAAGATTCTTACTCCTTGCCATGGCAATCGTTATTGCCATGGATCAAATCGGGATTGAAATATCTTTTCTAGTTAATATTATTGATATTGTCTTGGCCGCTCTTCTATTTGGAGCTGCTTTGGCATTTGGTTTAGGTGCGAGGACCTCAATAAGCAATATTTTAGCGTCTTTCTATGTTCGTAAGAGATATAAAGAGGGAGATGAAGTACAAATTGGAGAAATAAAAGGTACAATCGTAAAAATCGATGCTACAAGCGTTATTCTCGATAGTGAAATAGGGCAAGCGACCGTACCTGCAAAAAATTTCAATGAAACCAAATCCTTTTTAATAACAAAAGTTGATCAATGAATCCGAACCAGATTGTCTTAGAAGATTTTATAAAGAATCATCCATCTGCCGCAGCTCGAACATTGGATATGTTGGATGAATCGGAGGTAGCGGAATTCATTCAAGAATTGCCCGTTGAGCAAAGTGTACAATTACTCAACTTAATGAAGGTGGACAAAGTAGCTAAATGCATTGTTATGTTACCACCACAGCTTACTAAAAGATTGATTGAGGATACCAGCGACTCCATGGCTGAATCCTTGTGCAGGCATTTTGAGGAACCGTTCCGTAAAAATCTATTGGATGCTATGTCCCCTAAAAAATCTACAATTATTAAACTGAAATTAGAGCAGATTCCCAATACTGTTGGAACGTTAATGGTCCCTGCCGTTGGAGCCGATAAAAAAACGACCGTTGCTGATGCTATTGAACAGATACGGAGAAACGAGGGAGATTTGGAGTCCAACCTATATGTTGTGGATTTGGAAGGCGTTTTGAAAGGCGTGGTAAGACTAAAACAACTTTTGCTCGCAGATAAGAACAGTAAACTTGAAGAATTAAATATAAGACCAACACCAAATTTTTTTACAGATACCCCCATAAAAAAAATTTTCAACCATAATGCTTGGTATGAAAATCGACATGTTCCAGTTATCAATAGATCAAAAAAACTTCTTGGAACGCTTTCGTATAAAGCGATAATGAATATTAGATCAAAGGACACCGATAATTCAACCAGGGGAATCCTGCAAACGGGCAGTGCCCTTGGCGAATTGTATTTAATAGGACTTACAGGCTTGCTGCAAAGTGCAGGTAAACAATCATCATAAAAAAATTTAAATGATACCAAAAGCTGAAACAGTTGAAAATGCGCTACGCATTGAATATTTTACCAAATATCCAAGAGATGCGGCACATACATTGGAATCAGTACCTCAACATGCAATACTGGAATACTTAAAAGATTTACCCTTCGATACTGCACGGGCTATTTTGTTCAACCTTAATCCCGATACGATTACCGATTTAATCTCAATGATGGACGAATCCCTTTTTATTGGATTGTTCGCCAATGTAAATACACATTTGGGCGCTCGATTACTTTCTAGGCTCAACAAGGAAGAAGTTGATAAAAAACTTGGCCTATTGCCAAATTTGGTTTCAAGGGAAATAAAGGACTTTTTAAATTATCGACCAGATACCGCGGGACATCTCATGGAAACATCGGTTATCACTTTTTTCAGTATGGATACCGTCGAAGATGTGCTACGAAGAATCCGCAAACTTGGCGACCGTAAAATCGCCGTTGTCTATATAATTGATAACGAAGGAATTTTGTTGGGAAAAGTTCCCGTGCAACTGATCGCTATTTCCGAACCCACTAAAATATTGATTGACCTAATGGAACGGGCCCCTTCTATTAATGCCATGGCCTCAAGGGAAGAAGTATTAAAAGTTATGGATAAAGAAGACATTTTACAGATTCCCGTCATAGATATCCATAATAATCTTTTAGGTGTAATTAGGAACGATACTTTAATAAGTGAAACTAAAAAAGAAATTACTGAAGACTTACAGGCAATGTTCGGTGCTGGTAGGGAAGAACAGGCAATGTCCAAGATTTCCTTTGCGGTACGCAAACGGCTTCCTTGGTTACAAGTCAACCTTGCGACTGCATTTTTAGCTTCCATGGTGGTCGGACTTTTTGAAGATACCATTGCAAAAATTACAATATTGGCCATCTTTTTACCAGTGGTCGCAGGTCAGTCAGGTAACACGGGATCACAGGCTTTGGCAGTAACCATGCGTGGGCTCGCATTAAAGGAAATTAGAATATCACAATGGTTTAAAGTAGCCAGAAAAGAAATTATGGTCGGATTTATAAATGGAGTTGCTGTTGCGCTGACCACAGGTATCATTGTTTACTTTTGGGCATCCTCAACTGGAATTGCAATAGTAATAGGAATCTCCATGATAGTATCCATGGTCATAGCAGGTTTTGCTGGCGCCATAATTCCCATAGGGCTAAAAGCAATAGGACAGGACCCGGCCACCTCATCTTCCATAATCCTTACAACTGTTACGGATATCTGTGGTTTTCTTAGCTTTTTGGGATTGGCAACGGCTTTATCTTCTATTTTGGGAATTGTCTAATGTTATATACCATTCGGAAAATTAAAACCAATAGCGAAACATTAAAATAATTTATGGGACTTTTAGTTTTATGACTTTACTTATTAACGGTCTTGATATTGATGCATAGTCCATTAGAGTATAATTTTATATATACCAATACCTTTTACTTAAAGCAATATTGAAGTTAAGTTTTGATAAGGATACTATTGCTTTGAAATATGAAAAATAGCGTCACCTTGATTTACGATGGGCGATTGATTGATACAGATAACATAGCCGGGGAATTGAGCTTTTATATTCCTTTCAAAGTATCCGAACGGGTCGGAAATACTTCCAATAATATCTCCTTTGTTCACCTTGCTGCCCAATCGTATAAAACAATGGAACATACCCGAATATTTGGCACGCACCCAACTAGATTTGGTTATGATTCTGGTATTAAAAACTTTACCCTCTATTGATTCAAGTTCCTTGCTAAAATCCCTCATGCCCAAATTTTCCATAATTCGTAATGCTCCAACAACTCCTGCATTGGTAACCTTATCGTCAATATGTAAAGACTTTCCTCCTTCAAACAACAAAACTTTTTTATTAAGCTTTTGAAGAGTGTGCCTAAAAGATTTATCCCGATGTTCAGTTTGGATCACGAAACGTGGTGCGAATATTTTTGCCAAATTTAAAATCTCATCATCATTTTCACTAATTCGTATTTGGGGAACATTGAAACGTCCATCACCACCAGTATGATAGTCTATACAATAATCGATCAACGGTACAATTTCCTTTACGATGTGATAGGCAAATCTACTTGCCAGTGAACCTCTGGGACTTCCTGGAAAAACCCTGTTCAGGTCACGACCATCTGGAAACTGTCGTTTTTGATTTAAGAACCCGAAAACATTTACAACGGGAATACAAATAACCATTCCGCGTTCAGGCTTATTGAACTTTTTGGATATTAACTTTCGGACAATTTCAATACCGTTTATTTCGTTTCCATGTATACCTGCCGTAATCAATAAGGTAGGACCGTCCTTTTTGGCACGTTCCACAATAATGGGCACTTGGATTTTAGTTCTGGTATGTAACTTCGCAATATCCAGGTTAAGTTGTACTCCTTTTCCGTTGGAAATGGCATGACCGAGAACTTCAATTTTTTCACTCTGCATTACGCTCAACATATTTTATGACCATACTGGCAATATCTTTCCCCGTAGCCGATTCGATACCTTCCAGTCCTGGTGAGGAATTTACTTCCAATATCAATGGACCTCTTGCCGATTGCAATATATCAACACCTGCAACACCCAGGCCCATAGCTCTTGCAGCCTTAATTGCAGCATTTTCCTCCTCATCACTAAGTTCTATGATATTTGCGGAACCTCCACGGTGCAGGTTAGACCTAAACTCGCCTTCTTTTCCCTGTCGTTTCATTGCCCCTACAACAACACCATCTACAACAAATGCCCTTAAGTCTGCACCTTTGGCTTCCTTTATAAATTCCTGAACAATTACCCGTGCCTGTAATCCATTAAAGGCCTCAAGAATGGATTCTGCCGAGTTTCGATTGTCCGCAAGTACCACCCCCAGACCTTGCGTACCTTCCAAAAGCTTTATGACAACGGGCGCACCACCAGCTTTATCAATAATGGCTCCTACATTTTTTGAGTAGTTGCTGAATACGGTTTTTGGTAGTCCCAATCCTGCTCGCGATAAAATCTGAAGACTTCTCAACTTGTCTCGAGAGCGCACAAGGGCCTGCGACTCGACCGCGGTAAAAACCTTCATCATTTCAAATTGGCGGACCACGGCAGTTCCATAAAAAGTAATCGATGATCCAATACGCGGAATAACACCATCTACACCCTCTATTTCTTCTCCCTTATAAATAAGACCAGGTCTTTTTCGTTCGATGACAAGGTCACATTTAGCATGATCTATAACATGCATTTCATGACCCTTGCCCTTACCTGCTTCGATAAGACGTTTGGTAGAATAAAGGTTGGCGTTTTGGGAGAGGATGACTATTTTCATACTTGTTTTAAGATTTTAGATTAAAAAGAAGAAGTTGGTATTATCAAGATGATTCTAAATGAAAAAGAATATTCTCTACAACAATCACAAGATACTCATTAATTGACCGCAATCAATAATTTTCACGAATGGGATAGCCTTTTTTTTGCCCTAGTATCACCAAGTTCGATTTTACGTTTTAGGCCAGTTAGGTTCAAACTAAAAGAACCAAGGGTGAACCCGCTGAAGCAGCCAGATAAAATCGCTAAAATCATAACAAAAATATACTCCATTATATATTCACGATCAATAACATTTTAAATCGATAATATCTTCGCGTGCCAAACTTTGAATTTAATGAAGCAGAGTCCAGGAAACCATTGATTAAAAACTGGTAGAACCATCATTTACCGTTGAAGATTTTAGCAAGTCCATGCATATGAGCCGAATGCAGTTGCACAGAAAATTGAAAACCCTTACCAGTTTGTCTGCATCGTAATTCATTGGTTTACAACGACTTAAATTGGCAACACAATTATTTCGGAAATACGGTACAGTGTTGGCTTTAATGATGCCGCTTACTTCACAAAGTATTTCAGAGAAGCCTACAAATGCCCCCGACGTAACATTCTAAAAAAATCTACCACTTTGGAATCCCAGTAAAAATAGGCGTCCCCAGCTCTGTTACATACGTCATACCCTTTGTTACATATTTCATAGGCCTTTCTCCAAGTCTCCCCTACTTTAGTAAAGAAATAAGGGCAGAATTTCATTTGTCTCCAATTTCAATAAGGAAATGAAGAGGCAAAAATCTTTGGAAGGAAACCTTGAGAATATCCCCCTAAACCAGATTTATTTAAACATCAATTATTTAGAAGATGGCACCTATGTCTTGAAAATAATGCATGGGAATAGGATTATTAAGGAAATCACATTCAACAAGAAAAAATGACAATGACCAATTTTAAACAAATAGCAATGAAAAAAAGTATAGCAATACTCGTATTGGGGCTTTGTATGGCCTGTAATACCGCTACAAAAAAAGAGTCGGCAGCTACGGAATCGCAAGCCACTACAACCAAGACAAAAAAAGAGGGAGCTAAGCCCATGAAGTCTGGTGATTATAGCACACTCCTTATCAATTATAGTTGTGATATGGACATTCCAGAATTAGCAAAGGTATTGCAAGTTCTGGAAGCTGACTTAAGTCTTTCAGAATACCAAACCCCTGGAAAATGCACCTTTAATCTCAATGGTTTTGGCAAAAACAGATTGGGAGGTGGCACACGACTCTACTGGGGCCCCTTTCCAAGCTCCAAAGGGCAAAACAGGAAGGAAATAGCAAACTATCTAAAATATAAAAAAGAAGGTACGCAATTTATGGGCATGGATATAGCTCTCGCTGAAACGGGGGACTGCTATCTGGCCTACCAACCGGCCCAAGGAAGGATGATCATCTACAATGAGAATTACGATCAGGCATTTTTGATCAATTATGATAAAAAAAATGCAAATACCGATCGAACAGAAGAACAGCACGAAGCACTACGCCTTAAAATGACCGATCTGGCCAATTATCTTTTAAAGAAACATAGAAAATAAATTTGACATGAGAATATCAGCTACCATACTCATCTTTGTTTTAGCAGCACTTGGTTTCGGCCAAGAAGACTTCAAAATGCCCGAGCTTGATGCCGAAAATGATGTTTACACATTAGAATTTAGCCCAGACTCTAAAAACGAGAAAGTGATTTCAACCTATATGAAGGGAAATACCGTGAAGGACTCACTACGATTTTGGGCTGAGGGTACCATTTTAATTCAAAATGTAATGGTAACCGTACTTTCTACTGATATAACTGCAAAAATCAAGGTAGACATTGTTAAAGATCACTGGGAGGATAGCAAAATAAATGGCTATTTAAAAGATGGTGCTTTTCAGGAGCGCTTTGATACTGCTGGAAGATTTGGAGTAGTAGTAACCAGTGATGTACCTGGTAAACCTTTTTATTTGGCGGTATGGACAAGTGGTGCATTAGTTCCAGATATGGGAACACTTTATTATCCCGCTTCGGAAGAAAATACGGCCTTAAATCAAAATACCAATGGCTATGGCGTAACTACCGTTGGAAAAAATGGTGACAATTCAAATGACAATTCCGATACAAATTATTTGACTTTAGCTTTAATCGCCATTCTGGTCATAATAGCAGTACTTCTAGGGGTAATGGTCTTTAGAAAGAAAAAAGGCGCTATGTTATTGATTTTCGTGCTCTTTTTCGGGGGAAATGAAGTCATACAAGCCCAAGCACAATCAATGAGCGAGGTCGTACTTAATGGTCTTCTTGAAGAATACACAGGCGTAAAAGATTTGGGAACCTATGCACGTAATCTTCAAGATGCAGGCTACTTGGGTAGAAGACGACCCCTTGACCCTATAGCAGACGCGGATGCTGAAGCGGATGTAAGCACTGGTGGCGGCCCTAGATTACCCTCTTCTTGTCTTCCTCCCAGATATGGCACTTCTACCTTAGGAGGCAGTATAGTATCTGGAAATTTTGAAGATACTTCTATGACAAGTGGTTCTTCGAACCCAAATTCCGAAGATAGTTCTGCTGATGCTGAATCTGACAGCAGCAGTTCTAAAGGTTTGAATGAGGACTTCGAATCTCCAATGTCCGATGAAAAAGCCCAAGATTACGAAGCAGAAAAAAATCAATTAAGAAATGAACACCAAAATCGCAACCAACAAGCCCAGGAAACATTGGATGAACAATTGGAATATGAAAATAAAGTTCACGAGCAAGTAATGGATAATGCCAGGACAACCTTTAATGCCCAATTAACCGCAGCGGAGGGAAACGCCGAATTGGTAGCAACATTGACCACTGCATACGCCAATCAAACCGCATCCTTTTCCAGGTCTCATATAAATCGAATACAACAAATGCAGACAAGATTTCAGGAACAAAGAAATCGAAATGATATGGAGCTAGAACGTGGTCTTAAAAAATTGCGCGAACGATATGAAGATGAAAAAGAAGATGAGGATGCAAAAAAAGAAGAACAAAATGACGATTCACAAGGCAAAGGGCTAGGGAATAGAAGTAATGGTTCAAATGCTGGGAATAGATCAAATGACAACTCGAACTCTCCATCATCTTCACAATCCCAAAATAATGCAGATTCATCTAACCGTAATAGCGGTAGCGCAAATGAAGAGGCATGCAATTGTTTGGATAGGGCCTATATAGAATTGGACAAAAGAAGGCTTAACCTTGAACGACTACGGATAATCTATGCCCACTCCATGAAAAAAATCAATGCTGGTATTGCCTTTGGTGACAACGTATCAGGAGTTCATGGAGTTTCGGGTTTGGCATGGCAAAGTCAAAAAATGATTATTCTTAAAGAATCGATTCCGACACTCAATAAGGCATATGATGATAAATATGCTGAAATGATTGAAGCTTTAGAAGAGAATCTATTAGAGATTGATCGCTGTGAGAGACTGCTAGGTTATGAAAATTGGTACAACCATGCCGGTTTTATCTATTACCAATTTATGGCCGATAAATACAAAAGAAACTAACTATGAAACATTTTAGAACTCTTATTGCTTTGCTTATACTATTTGTTTCCTGTAATGAAATCCCCAGCAAAGAACCCACAAATACACTAGGGGAAATTGAGAGTGACAAAACTGAAAATAGCACCGATGTTTCTTCCGAAGATGTAGAGGCATCCATAGAACAATTGGGTGGCCTTTTCAATACAGGCGAGGATGGCAAAGGCGACAATGCTACCCTACCCGAAGTGGAAGCTCTACAAAAGCTTTTAGAGATGAGCGGTATGGATGACCAAGGCGCTTCAGAGGCATTTCAGGAGCTATTGACCAAGGATATGTCTTCATCTGATATGCTTACGACCGAAGCCATTTTGGACATGCTCGAAAAAAGTGGGGTCAATCGCGAAGAGATGGAAAAATTGATCAGCAATCCCGATAGTTTGGCCATTCTGGCAGCGGAGGCCAGAAAGCAAAGAGAAATGGATATTAAAGAAAAAGCTACCCTCGCCAACAAAGGCAAAATCTCGAAACAACAGCTTAAAGACAAAAATACCCCTACAGGAGTGTCTTTGGAAGAAGCCATTCTTTTGGTTCAGGCCGAATCTGGTCCGGATGCCACTATGGAAAAGCTAAAGTTGATAGATTCCCTGGCCGGCACCAATGTTATGGAGCAAATGGATCTTGATGATGCCCAATACGTATTCAATGATGTTGAACGAAAGAACGAACCCAAGGCCAGCCCGGAAGAGGTTAATCAAATAGAGCAGCTTCGAAAGCTTTCCGGGCAGTTGCATAGCAAGAAAGAAGGCAGGGAGCTACTGGCAAAACTCGAAAAGACCGAAAGGGATATTACCTCGGGGAAGTTAAAAGCAAGTCCTAGGTACCAAAGAGCCATAACCCACAGCAAAAAGACGACCAAGATTTTCCATTCCGATATTGCCCGAAAATCGAAGGCGGCCATGAAAAAATTTAAGCAGTTGAACCCTGATCTATATTTCGGGGAAGAGGCCGGAGACACCTACATTGGTAGTGGTTTTACAAAAAAAGCAGTGTATCTTCCGCTTGGTAAATTGGCATTTGCCGATAAATTGATTGAAGTGAACCACCCAAAACTTCTGACCAAGGACAGTAAGAATGTTCTGGGCGAACCTGATGTCATAGCTGGCTTTGATGCTGAAGATATTACTGGTATCTATAGTCTTGGGCTGGCAGGAGATTTGACCGTACAATTTTTAGACAATGCCTTGACTGATGTAAATGGACCCGACCTCTACATTTTTGAAATCGGCGCAATAGAGCCTACCAGTCTTGAAATCTCAAAAGATGGTAAAAAATGGATCAAGGTGGGCAAAATTGATGGTGGTGTGGCCGAGGTGGATATTGCAGCCTTCGTAGAACCGGGCGAACTATTCTATTATGTTCGGCTTAAAGATTTGAAGGAACAAAGCGCATTGCCAGGAGCAGATGTAGATGCAATAGCAGCTATTGGGGCTGCCATGCGCTTGAATTTGGATAGCAAGGTACTGTTTGGAACAGGTAAATCTGAACTAAAGCCCGAAGGTATTGAAGCGTTGAAAGAATTAGCCAAAAGCATCTCAGTACTCAAGAGAGGCAATGTTATTATCGAGGGTCATACGGACGATGTGGGCAGTGATGAAACCAATCGAAAATTATCATTGGCAAGGGCTAAAAGTGTCTCTGCGCAACTTAAGATATTGATTCCCTCCAGCAATTTTAGGTGGAAAGAAATTGGATTGGGGGAGTCAAAACCCTTGGTCAAAAACAATAGTGACGTAAATCGGGCAAAAAATAGAAGAGTCGAGGTTTTGGTACTACCCAATTAAAAGACAATTATAAAAACCATACATATTATAGCGGTCATTATTCTAACTCTTGATGTTGGTAGTAACTATGGTCAAGATTTGGCTCAAACAGAAGCATTGGGGTTAGAAGATCTACTGAACAACACAAATCAAAAATTGAAAGAGATGGTATGTCCGTAAGTGAAATCGAAACAACTTTCTACCCTTCATGAAGATATATAGGTCATGTCTATCAGAAATATGATTTTGCGACCTACCTTTTTAGAGTAGTTCTTTCAAAAAATCATTTTATGAGGACGTTTTTAAAAACCAGACTACTTTCTCTGAGAATGTCCCATTTGTGATTTATTTTAGTAATTTTCTAACGTACCTTTTATGGAACTCATTTCATATTAAAATCTAGATTTCCGTAGTACGAATTTCTAGATATCCTAAATGGTCGATTAGAGTTAATGAATTTGTTGGGAAATTGACTTTAAGTAATTCGTAAAACTCCCTAAAGCTCGGACATCTAATTTGAAATATACTTTAGATTCAAGAGCATTTCAATCTTATTTAAATAACCTTTCGCTAGAAGGTGATTCTATTATAATAGCTCTTATCAACTCAATAATCAATGATAGGCGAAGATACCTATGCGGAGCATTTTTTATAGAATTCAAACACCTGCACTAATCAATAATCGGTGAACTGTGTGTGGATATTGCCCTGATTTTTCCATCAATTTTCTGGTAAACGTCAGTAAAACGAAGTCTCAATTTAGTAGTGTCCTCACCTGAGCTTCCCACAATCACCATACTTTCTTTACCCCTTACAATTGCGATGTCACCGTATATATGGGTACTCAAATCGTCATAAGATATGTTATGAAATGTATAGTCGGCATTGGAGAATTCTTCAATTGTAGTTGTTTTATCCGACACTTTCCCGTCTGCAGAACCGGAGTATGCCCAAGAATTATCCAGAACCTCATTTAGAGAGTTGACGTCTCCAGCCAGATATGCATTCGTCCAAGTATGCAATAAATTCAAGGCCTCCTCCTCTGTAATCTTGACAACATCCCCCTTTTGTTCCTGATGAATGCCATTCTTGTTTTTGCATGAAACACTTAGAATTGCCATTAATAATAAAATTGTTGTTTTTTTCATTTGATGAGCTTTATGGTTTGTTCAATAGTACTTTCTTGAAAAAAATCTTACTAACAATTTTCCATTGGCCATCCACTTTTAGAAGATTCATGTAATCGGTGATTATGGCATCGGAATATATAAGTTCCAAACGCGCATTGGCCGTTGTACCTGTTTGGGATATATGTACTATATAGGTCTCCCTATTCGATTTTGGTCCCGGCTTCATGGCATTACCAAAAAACTCCAGGGCATTTACCTCTTGGTATGCATCATCGCCAATAGAACTCATAATAGCATTGTCATGAAATGCTTTTTTCAAGGTACTGAAGTCGTTATTAGTACCCCCATCCAGATAATAATTGAGCGTTTCGACGATTGCGTGATATTCTTCTTTACCGGACTGCCCATATCCGCTATAAGAAAATATACATAGTAAAGAAATACCGATGGTCAACTTAATTGTTCTCATTCTTCTCATTAATTTTAATTCCATATTAATTTTGTAACCTCAATAAAACGAAGCATTGCTTCTTTTTTGCCAATAGTTACTCGTATCCAAGTAGCATCGTCTATTTCTTTTACCCCGACTATAATACTGTACTTGGCATAAATTTTATTTAAATCCCCTTCGATTGGTTTGCCTCTAAACCAAATAAAATTGGCGTGCGGTTCTACGCAGTACAGCTTTAATTTTTGTAATTCATTAAGCGTGTAGTGAAGATTTTCGGTGTTTCTTGACCTTGATGTTTTAACAAAAGTTGGGTCGTTTAAGCTTGCAATAGCAGCCGCAATTCCTAAACTGTTCAGGTTTGAGGCTGTCCATATTTGATACGCCCTTAACACACCGGCTATTCTGGCATCTGTCAATGCATAACCGACGCGTAAACCGGCAAGTCCATAAATTTTCGAAAATGTGCGTACAACTATAATTTTCGGATTTTTCTTTATAAGAGGCACCATACTTTCATCTCTTATAAGGTACTCTATATAGGCCTCATCTACAATGATGTAAGAATGCTTGGAGACCCGTTCGCAGAAACTCGACAACTCAGTATAATCAACTTTTGACCCAGTTGGGTTATTGGGGTTTACCAAATAGACAACTCCAGGGTTTTTCTCGGATATGGTTTCGATGGCATTTAGGTCAAAACCTTTTTCGTGTGTTGGTTCAGTTTCTAAAACCTTTCCACCAAATCTTTTGATGTAATTGGGAAGAATATCAAAAGTAAGTTTTGAAGTGGTTATGTTATGTTTTTCGCTGACACACCAACAGGCTAAAAGCTGTAGTATATCCGAAGATCCAGCACCTAAAATAACCGACTCTGCGCTTAGATCGAATTTATTGGAGATACTATATATCAATCGTTCCCTTATTTCGTTTGGATACCGATTGCCGTTTATGATTCCTTTTTCGATGGCTTCACGGGCTTTTTTGGATGGGCCATGCGGATTTTCATTCGAATTTAACTTGATTACTCCCGTAGGCTTATTGGTCCCATATTGTTCTGCCCCAATTACATCCGTTGGGGCCAAAATTGCCGTTGAACCAAGTATCAGCGATGAAGAAATCCAATTTCTTCGATTCATACATTTGGAATTTAGTTTCAAGAGCAAGAAATAGAATATAATTCAAGACTCATGAGGCAACCTTCTCAACTGTCAATTGAACATTTAAAAAGTTTGTTAGAGCGGGTACGGCGAAATTTCAAGAGGTGGTGTGATTAACGAATTAACCATCACAGTTCTTGGGCATTGATTTGTATTTAGGCCGAAGAAGCCTTATTGATTAACTTTTTACGCATGGTTCTGCTAATCGGGACAATGCTACCCGATTTCAACTCAACAACAAACGTATTGGATTTTCTTTGGGAAATGGATTTTATGTGCCCAGTGGGAATTACAAAAGACTTATGAATTCTTTCAAAGTCCTCAGGCAATAGCTTCAATAACTGGTTCATAGGCTTATCATAAATTTTTACCGTCGAATCTTTTAGGATTAGTTCAGAGTATATGCCCGAGGCCTTTATATAATCAACATCCTCAACGGAAATGAACTCCACTCCTTTTCTGCCTTTTATCGCAATATATCTTAAACTATGGACTTTTGTTGTATCATCTTTTTTGAAGCGATCAATCGCTATCTTCAACCTATCCATTGTAAATGGTTTGCCTACAAAATCCAAAACGCCATACTCAAAGGCTTCGATGGCCCTATCGGTATAGGCAGACACAATAATGGTGTGAAACGATTCAGAAGCCAGTTTTTTGAGAATCTCAAAACCGTTCCTTCCATGCAGGTTAAGATCAAGAAAAAGCAGGTCTATTCTATTTTTAGAGAGAAACTCAAAAGCCCGATCTAGGGTGGGCACCAGCTCGATCTGAGCGGGAAAGTCGATTGTATTCTCCACAAATCGCTTCAATCTATTGGCAACCAGCTTTTCATCCTCACATATAAGTATTTTTTTTAACTCCATATGTTTATTGTTGATTGCCATCCAAACGACACGGCAGAAGATTCGAATTTAAAATTTTCTCCATAGGATTCCTTTAGCCTGGCCAAAACATAGTTCAGCCCAATACCTGAATTATTGAACTCTCCGCTAACATCACCATCGTTAGAAACGCGATAAACTATAGAATTACCATTTTCAAACTTTGAAATTCTAAAAGTTCCCTTCGTTCTATTCTCATAGCCATGGGAAATACCGTTCTCTATTAAGGTAAGGAATACTCCAGGAGGAATATCGTCCGAATCTGAGAGATTTTCTGTTTTTAGTTCAAACCGTACACTTTTTCGAACACTCATGATTCCTATATATGAGTTAATGAGTGCGATTTCATCCATGACAGGGATCAAATTTCTATCACTGATTTTTGCAAAAAGCTCAAATTCCTTTGAAAGGTCGTGAACAAAGTTCGAGGCCTTTTGAGGATCATGTTCGATTAGTTCTTGTAGTGAAGTTAACGAGTTCAATATAAAATGAGGTTGAATGGTAGTCTTTAATAACTGATTCTCTAGGCGTGCTGAGCGCAGTAATGCATTCTGATATTCCTTGTTTTGCGCCGCTAATTCTATACTTGAGGACAATACCATGCATAATATCAAGAAGATGACTCCAACAAAATAGCCCCAGTTCAGGACACCGGCCAAAGCAGGGCCTTCACAAATTGCAAAGCCTACGAGACCAACTAAAATGAGCATCGCATTCTTGTTGGCACGTAAGGCATAAATCGATTGAATCATGGCAATTCCAAGACTAAAAAAGATATAATGTAGCTCTTCAATAAAGAAAAAGAAGCACAGTGAAACCATAATGTAGGCAGGGATCAAAAGACTTTTATACGGTTGCTCAAAGCGAAGAGCCAAAAAAGCACTCAATGAAATCATGCCCATAAGTACCGACAGATAAACCAGATCGAACGCAGTTAAACTAAATAGAGGAATTAGAATTTCGTTGTCTTGGTATGTTTTGAGGTAAATTTTGAAACAATGGAAAAAACAATAAAAAGCAAAGAATAAATAAGCCAATTTTCTATGGTACCCAAAGTATAGCGCTACATTAAAACATCCTGATGTCACAAGAATGGAAACAATGACCAGAATACTTTCATTTAGGGTAAAATTCAAAACTATTGGGTATTTTCTAAACCGTTAACAAAATACAATTCTTTTAAAAGAACCTATTATTTCTTCTAAAATGTATAATATCCTTCAGAAAGGTTGTTTGACAAAAGATATAAAATTCTCATCAAAAGAATTATTCCAGATTACGGCCATAGATTTAACTTTCATTTGTAATTAGAGATTATTGAACATTGAAGAAAAATAAATATGGAATGGTCAAATCTCCTTTTCCATTCCTTTATCATACAAACCCGAGTTACCGACAAACAAGGATTTTCCTATAAATCTTGCCGGCCAATTTTTTTTAAAAATAGACAATAGGAGGATTTTGAGTTATCAACAATTTAAGATAACTAAATATGAAAATTCTGGTTTAATAATAGTCGATTATATTGTTTCAGGAGAAGTCACTTATATAATTGTTATTTAAAAAAATTTCCAATATTATAATGAATTTTGTCTAATTAAAAGTTCCTTTTAGAAGACAACAAAATATAACATAAAACCTGCCTGTAAACTAAAAATATAGTGGTTTTCAGCTGTCATTTACAGACCAAACCCACACACTAACAGAATAAAATTTTCTTTAAAATAGCATTCTATCACATTTGCTGTAAAGTAAAGCAAATGCGATTCTTAATTCTATTACCGTTTTTTGGATTGGCTTGTTGTTTTGTAAACGCACAAAACGACACCTATCAAGGAGTAGTTGAAGATTATAATTCTAAAGAAACTGTACCATTTGCAACAGTGGCTGTTTATAACGCCGATGTTCTGGTGAACGGTACAACAACAGATGAAAACGGGCAATTCAAATTAAAAATAGCAGAAGACTTCACCCATTTTGAAGTCAGTTTTATTGGGTATGAAAATACCACAGTTCAATTTACAGAAATACAAAATCTTAAAAATATTAGGTTTGTCCTCACACCATCTATTACAGCTCTGGACGAAGTAGTCGTGCAGGGAGAACAAACTACTTCGCAACTAAAAATTGACCGAAAAATCATTAATCTAGGGGCCGACTTACAACAGGCAGGAGCTACCACACTTGATGCCTTTGACCAAATTACAGAAATACAGACCGATTTGGGTACTGGAAGTTTATCGCTAAGAGGAAGCGGTAATGTTCGCCTTCTTATTAACGGGAAACCATCCAGCATGAACCCCACAGAACTGTTAGAACAGTTACCTGCATCATCAGTGCAGCGCGTAGAAATTATTACCTCACCTTCGGCTAAAAATCAGGCCGATGGGCTTTCGGGCATTATTAATGTAATTCTTAAAAAGAATGGTGCAAAGGGCCTAAATACGAACTTAAATGCAGGAGCTGGAACTATGCGTTATAGTTATGGGGTCGACGGTAACTACAATGTTTCTTGGATTAATTTTAGATGGAACCTTTCACAAACCGGCAGGGGTATGAACAGTAAGCAATCTATTTCTCAATTATATGATAACGGGAATACTCGAGATTTTTTTGCCCCTCATGATTTTTATGGCCTGTCAAGAAGATTGGATACTGGGTTGGATTTTTTCATCAACGAGAATAATGAACTCTCCGTTGGGTTAGATTATACAAGGGATTTTCATGGATTTTTTAACGATACCTTTTACAGCAATGTGACTGATAGGGAGGATTATGTATATACCCGTAATTCTTCGCACGACCATGAAACCACCAATTTTAACGTCAATTATAGGACAAAGTTTACTAGAAAGAATCACTTTTTAGAGTTTGATTATCAGTTTTCCAACAACGATAATCTTTTACCCGCTATTGATTTTGAAGAAGATGTTTTCCTTTTCAACGAGGAGCGCAGAAACGATAATATTCTCAATGCTATTGCATTGGACTATTCCTTACCACTAACAGAAAAAATTTTGGTAGAAGCAGGAGGTTCTTGGAACGGTAGAAACTTAACCAGCTCTCTTTTTACTAATCTCGCTGGAGCTTCAGAATCATTCGATGTTTTTAAATATGATGAATCATTATTGGGAATTTACGGATTAACCAATATTACTTCTGGAAAATTAACCTATCAGGTGGGGCTTAGATATGAAAACCTTATATCTAATTCTATTAATCTTTCCAATAGCCAAACCACAGATTTAAAGTTTTCAAACTTTTTCCCCTCCCTTCATGTATCCTATAGTATTAATGAAGCAAACACATTAAATATGGGATACAGCCGAAGGGTATCGCGACCAAATTTTAGGAACATTAATCCTTTTCAAGCTCGGAATCAATATTTTGAATGGGTTGCCAATCCTGGTCTTCGTCCAGAATTCAGCAATAACCTAGAAACCAATTACCAGTACAATGGAGAGAAGTTAAGTGCATCTGCTGCTTTCTTTTATCGATACAGAACTGACGTCATAGAGCGTTTGCAGAATATTGATGCCGAAGGAGTTCTGCGCAACGTTTTTGATAACATAGGTGAAAAACATTCTTACGGGGTGGAGGCAAGTGTGAGTTATAAACTCATGGATTTCTGGAACAGTCAACTCTCCGCCAACTATTATCACACCACAGTAGACCAAGATATATTTCTGAGTTGGGACGAGCTGTATTCATCTAACCTGATTTTTAAAAACACCTTTAAAATAAGTAAGGCCTTAAGTGCGGATATCTCTTACAGACAGAATTTTAAAACACAAAACGCCTTCGATTTTATTGAACCTAGAAATCGAATAGACGTCGCGGTTAGGCTAAAGCTCCTAGAAAATAGGTTGGCTATGAACTTGCGTATTGTTGACCTTCTGGATAATAATTTAATGTATAGAACTGCTGTTACCCAAAACGTAAAACAGAATGAGGTATGGCGTTTTCAATCACAGACCTTTGGCTTTCTTTTAAGCGCGAGCTACAAGCTATTTCAAAATAAAGGAAAAACAAGAAACAGAAAGAACAGAAACTACCAATACGGTGGTACAACAGACTAATTTTTTAAACTACTATTTATGAAAACAAGATTACAAATAGCACTTATTGCAATGTTAATCGCTACGGCTTTTAGCTGCGGGCAAAAAAAAGAACGAATAACACCTGAGGAATTGGCTACATGGCAAACTTTTGATAAAGGTAAAACTACCGTAGAGGATGATATGCTAATTGTTGAGGAAACCGAAGGCTCAGATGGGTATTTTTTAATAAGCCCTAAAGAATATGAGACTGATTTTACACTTACGTATAAAGTAAAGGCACTATCGGAATCAACCGTGTTGATTACCTTGTTTTCGGTCTTGCAAGAAGGTAATTACGGCACTTTTTCAGTCCCTCCGATTTCGGCTACCCCGCGAGAGGTATGGGACTGGCGAAGTAATATGAAACAGTACAACTTAACCATAAATAATCGCTCGCACGGTATTACACCTTTCTTTTTCAAGAATATACCACCCAGTTCCAGAGGTTTTAATGAAAGACTGGAGGTAAATATCATGGAAATTGGCCAATGGTACGATATCGAAATTGGAAAAAAAGAAAACCGATTATGGTTCAAGATGAATGGAAAAACTTTTTTTGATGTAGAAGATACTGACCCCTATCAAAAAGGCAGATTGATTTTTAGAATAAGCGGTACTACTGGAGAAAAAGTCATTTTTGCCAAGGCCGCTTTTAAAGATATTGTTATTTCATACGAATAGGGCGTTATTTGTAACTCTTGGAAAACCAAAATACCTATCAGAAGTTCATTAAAATGGAACCCTATTTTCATGGGCTTCTCTGGTGCGTGGTATTATTTTATCCTTATATGAAGTATATGGGGAGAGAAGGTGGATATCCTATGTCTTTTTTGCATGAGCTGAATTCGTTATTCTTTAAGATGACCATCTCATATTTTTTATATGTATGGTATTTCCCTAAGAAGAAGCAACTTAAATATCTACCAATTTTGCTTATTGTCTTTGTGCTTAATGTCTTGGGATATGAGTATATCGATAACTATTTTCATCCGCAATTACATGATTTTTGGTTAGATTTTGTTTCCCAATCATTAACCTACATTGCATTCGGCTTCGTATTTTTTACCATTTTCATCATTAAAAGAAGTTATAAAAAACAGCTAGAAATACATCAACTTACGCAAGAAAAACAACAAGCCGAAATACGAGCGCTTAAGGCGCAGGTGAATCCGCATTTTTTGTTCAATACGCTAAACACCATCTATGCGAATGCGCTTAGAAAAGATGATAAAACACCTGAATTGATTTTAAAGCTTTCTGATGGATTTAGATATATGCTGCATGAGGGCCAAAAGGAGTTTGTTACTATTGAACAGGAGATACAACACTTAAAGGATTATGTGCATCTACAAAAAGAACGATTGGCGAAGAAAGTGATTGTAAATTTTTCCACTAACATAGATGATGAAACACAGCAAATCGCACCTTTGTTATGTATCGGTTTTGTAGAAAATGCCTTCAAATACACGAGTATCTTAAAAGGAGAAGGGCACAAAATTGATATGAACATAAAGCTGCAAAACAAAAAGCTAAGTTTTCTTTGCAACAATCCATTTAATGATAAAGCAGTTGAAGAAATTAATGTGGATTGGAAGGAAAGTGGTGTCGGGATAAAGAACACCGAGAATAGATTACAGCTATTATATCCTGAAAATCACACATTGGAAGTAAGAGAAGAAAAACAGGTATTTAATGTGAAATTAGAAATGCAGTTATGATTCAATGTGTGATTTTAGAGGACGAGCCGTCCGCTGTGGAAATATTGGAAGCCTTTATTGCAAAAACACCCTTTTTACATTGTTTAGGTGTTTATGAAAGCGGATTGGATGTTCCTCCAAAACAATTGCAAGAAGCAGACATACTGTTTTTAGATATTCAGTTACCAGAGTTAAATGGGCTATCCTTTTTAAAAACTTTGCAAAACCCTCCAATGGTTATCGTTACAACGGCCTATCCAAATTATGCCATTGAAGCTTTTGAAGAAGCGGTTACCGATTATTTGGTTAAACCATTTTCTTATGAACGCTTTTATAAATCCCTTGCTAGGGCTCGTTCTCTGTTGGAACAACACAAAAAAGACAAGAAAAATCAGGTGTTTCTCTATGCTGATAAAACCATATACAAAACTGCCATTGAGGATATTCTTTATTTGAAAGCCGAGATAGACTACGTCAACGTTGTGACGCAAGAAAGGGAAGTGTTGGTTTTAGATAGCTTGAATAATTGGGTCGAGAAATTGAATCCGTTTAGTTTTAGAAGAATACACCGTTCCTATATGGTTAACCTAGACCAGATAGAAAAGGTGTTTGGAAATCAAGTTTTCGTAAAGGGTAATACTCTTCCCATTGGCAGAACCTATAAACAAGATTTTTTAGAGGCTTTACAAAAAACAGGGCTTTTTTAAGATCGTCTACAGTTGTCAACTTTCTAGCAACACTTACGGCGTACATTGCCACTTAAACCATACCGATTAAGCAATTGTCCTATTTTTCATGTTTAATTTAATTGCAAATCAATTTTGTGTCAACTTATTTCAGGGCGGGACTTACGATACAAACCTACTTTCACAGTCCTCAAGGTAGCGGATTCATAAAAGAAAGACTAAAGAAACATACTGCCAATTTTCTGGAATTTGGAGATGAAAACTATAGTAGCAGGTATGAAAAAGTAGACATCCCTAAAGAATTTTAAATCTATACCCCAAATTGGTAGGGCCTTTGAGGCACCTTAGTTAAAAAGCATAACTATAAAAAACTCCCTACCCATGACACATGGCCATAGATAGGGAGAATTTAAAACACTAATCCAAATTTTTGTAAATAGAAATGCTACAGAAGCTTATCTGCCTTCTCGTTTTTATCCCTATTTTTCCTTTTCACACTTTTATTCTTTCCACTTCCAAAGCGGTATGCTAAGCCTAAGTAAACAGAACGTGAATCTGTTTTAAACTGTCCCTCCTGAATGATGGTTCTAAAGGTTTCAAAAGCAAAGCGTTGTGTTCTAAAAATATCATTGAAGTTTAGACTAAGTGTTCCCTTGCCTTTGGCAAAATTGTAGCGGGCACCGGCATTCATAAAGAAGTTATCTTTTAAATCATATTGTAAAACACTTTGCCTTCCACTATAAAACGTAAATAATTGAAAGGTGAGGTCCTTTGTGGCTTTAAAACTGTTATTCAGCTTCGTATTCATTAACGTATTGTTCACTTCCACGCTTTCTCCCTCGATAAAACCTTTTTGGGTTCTTGAGTACACATCAAAACTTCCGTTAAGGCTCCACCAATGGGTAGGCCGATAAGTAGCGGATAATTCAACTCCGTAGGCGTCATTGCTATCAAAGTTATCGTAATCAACGATTAAGACCGTAGGATTGTCTTCATCGAAAAACCCTCTTCTATTGATTTCGTCATTGATTCTTCTATAAAAACCGCCAAACGTAAAATTGCCTTTTTCAAGTCTTCTGCTATAATTGAGTTCTACCGAATTGGTGAATTGAGGTACCAAACTTGGATTTCCCGTAAGGATTAACTGTGGTGTACTTAACTGCCTGATAGGATTGATCTGATTTAAAGAAGGGCGGTCAATTCTTCGGCTAAAACTCAACTGATACGAGTTTTTGCTCTCCTCGCTAGGACTATATTTTAAGAAACCTGATGGGTAAATATTAAAAAGCTTATCGGTAAAATTAAATGGCGCTTCCGAAACTTCGTTGAATTGGGTATCCACATTGTAATCTTCTAATCTAATTCCAAGATTATATTGCCATTTACCTAAACTTTGGCTAAAAGTGGTGTAAAAGGAATGTATATCACGATCATATCTAAAATCTGAATTCCTAAAATCGGAACGGTCAGTGATATAAGTATTTTCCGTGCGTCGTAAACGAGTTTCCAGACCAATTTCTAGAGTTGCATTTTCGGAGAGCGGATTTACATAATCCAAGTTTATGGTGGTGTTGGTTCGGGTGTCATCAATAAATTCATCATAGTTTGCTAGGGGCGTATTTCCAGTAAAATCCAAATCATTATTGGTGTCACTTTTTAAGGTGTTATAATCAACTTCCAGTTCTACGAAATGTCCTTCGTTTGAAAAATCATGCTTAAAATCTACATTGTAGGAGGCATTGGTATTATCCCGATTGATCAAATCGAACTGATTAAAATCTGAACCTGGATCGTCTAAAAATGTAATGTTTCGTTCTGCATTCGATATAGCATCAAATATATTCTGATTGGTGTAAACAGATAATGTGTTTTTGTCATTGATATAGTAGTCGACCCCAAATTTGAACAAGTGCGAAGTGCGGTCGGCAACACTTAAAATATCTTGGCCCGTGCGTTCCACGGTTCTATTGATGAATCCGTTGGTAACTCCCTCTCCCAATCTGTTGCCGTAGCTACCGTAGAAATTGGCTTTTCCGTTTCTATAATTTAAGCTCAGGGAATTATTGTAGCGAGCACGTTCCCCATAGGTAAAACCGGTATTTATAGAACCGTTGAACCCTAGGCTGGTATTCTTTTTCAGAGTGATATTAATGATACCGCTCATCCCTTCAGGATTGTATTTTGCAGATGGGTTCGTAATCAGTTCAATGGTTTTAATAGATGTGGAGGGTATCTGTTGTAAAAGCTCTCGAGAACTAATATTTGTAGGTTTACCGTCTACAAGCACACGTACATTCTCATTGCCACGTAGAGATAAATCCCCATCTTGGGTAATACTCACCGATGGAATATTGCCCATTATATCACTTGCGGAAGCACCGGCGGTGGTAAGGTCCTTCCCAACGTTGATGACCTTTCTATCAATTTTCTGCTCTATCGTAGAACGTTCTGCAGAGACCTCGACAGCTTCCAATGCCACAGCATCTTCTTCTATAAAAATAGCTCCCAAGCTCAATTTTTTAAGATCGGTATCGAGAGTTAGTGTTTTAACGTGTGTTTTATAGCCGATATATTGGACCTCAAAATTGTAGTTTCCGAATAAAATATTATCTAGGTCAAAACTACCGTTCTCCCCTGTGATGCCCCCTGTAACAATAGAATCGCCCGATTTCAGAATCACATTGGCATATGGGATAGGTTCTTGTGTACCAGTATCGAACACCGAGCCTGAAATAACTCCTTTTTGACCAAAACTAAAAAAGGAAAACAATATGAAAATCGATATAAAAAGGAACTTTAAACTCTTTTGAGCGACTACTAAAAAATAAGAATTTGGAAAATGCTTCATCATGAAAAATTAAATTTTAGACGAAACTAGAAGTAGAAATGGCACCTTTTTACCTGTGAGGTTACATAGCCAGTTAAGGATGTTAAATACCACACAAATGGGGCTGAATATTTTGGTCTACAAAAGGGAAGTTTCTGGCATCGCTAATACGCTATTGGTCGGTTATTTAAAGAGCCCTACTTTAGATTTGTATCTTTATGACAAAAGCAATAAATATGTGGCAAAGAATGCAGCATTTTTTAGAAGTTTCAAAGTACAAATACCTGGTATTTGCGCTTTTGATTTTTGCTTTCTCCGCATCAACTTCAAGTTGGTACTATACAAGCACCTATGAATTAGTGGTGACTTTTGGTGTTAGGGTGTCACTTCAAATTGCAATGGCTTTCATTATTGTTGAGGTTTTAATTCCAAAACTTTTAAGTAGAGGGAAAACAAGTGCATTTATAGTAGGCGTTACATTGGTGCTCTTTTCATTTTATGCCATTTGCAACCTTATTTTCATTCACTTCTTTGAACCAATGTTTCCGTCAACTTATGTGAACTATATCAAGCGGTTTGAAGACCCCTCATTTACTGGACGCTTTTTAAATTTTGGTGAATTCGTTTCCAAATCATTGTATTTGCTTTATCCCACCTTTTTAATCTTAGTACTAAAGTTATATACCGAAAAGCAGCAATTGCTAAAATTGAACGAACAGAAGAAAACTGCCGAACTTGCCGCATTGAAAAACCAATTAAATCCACACTTTTTGTTCAATACATTGAATAATCTATATGCATTGGCATTGAAGAAATCGGAAGACACCCCAAAAGTCATTCGCAAATTATCGGAAATATTGGATTACATACTGTACCGCTGCAATGAATCCTATGTTTCGCTGGAAAAGGAAATCGAGCTTATTGAAAACTACCTCTCCTTAGAAAAAATACGCTATGCGGATAGAGTGAAAATCGAGTTCAGTAAAAATATAACTGGCCAGGAAAAAATTGCACCTTTACTTTTGCTGACCTTTGTGGAAAATGCCTTTAAGCATGGTGTTGCCAATGAGATAAATCAGGCCCATATAAATATTACCATTTCTAAAAAAGGAGAAGATTTGCTTTTTAAAGTTGAAAACAGCAAGCCCGCGGTATCCGAAAAATTGGAAAATAAAGAATCAATTGGACTTCAAAACATAAAAAAGCAATTAGAGCTTTTATACCCTAAGGCTTACGACCTTATTATAGAAAATGGGAAAAGTACATTTTCCGCCAATCTTAAACTAGCCATGGCATGAGTTACCAATGTGTAATTATAGATGATGAACCATTGGCAAGGGAGTTACTTGAAGGCTACCTCGAGAAGATTCCGGATTTTGAACTCGTGGCTTCTTGCCCAAGTGCTATCGATGCAAGTACTATTTTAAGCAAAAACAAGGTTGACCTCTTATTCCTAGATATTGAAATGCCAGTATTAAAGGGCACAGATTTCTTTAAAAATTTGGTTCATAAACCCGAGGTAATTTTCACCACGGCTTATAGAGATTATGCGGTCGACGGTTTTGAACTGAACGCGCTAGATTACTTATTGAAGCCGATTTTCTTTGAACGCTTTTTTCAGGCAATTCAGAAATTTTTAAAACAGGTAGAAAAGACTGAAGTAAGTAACTCAAATAATACTACCTCCAATGCAAGTGACTACCTCTTTGTAAACAAGGCCAAAAAACAGATTAAGGTTGTTTTTGATACTATTTTGTATGCCGAGAGTCTTAAGGATTATATTAAAATACACTTTCAAGAAGAAGATCCATTAACCGTAAAAGAAAGTATCTCTGCTTTTGAAAAGCGATTGGATAATCGGTTTATTCGTTTGCACCGTTCCTATATTGTGAACAGCGAAAAAATTACCGCCTACACCAAAAATGATGTTGAAATCGGAAGGATGGAAATCCCGATTGGAAACAATTACAAAGACAATCTACTCCCCTTTTTAAAATCGATTTAATCTCAAGATCACACTTGATTTTTTCTCAGGTGAACGTGATTTTGTATTCATGCTAGACATGTACATATTTGGTCGAAAATCGCTGAAACACCCTTAAAACAAGAACGTATACCGTATGCGCACCCATCTCAACCTATTTTCTTTTGTCAGCTAATGAGCTCATTTTACATTAGCCACATGAATTTAAAAATTAAAATTTTCAGTATGAAACAAACAAAATTAGTTCTTGTATTTACCGTAATTTTTCTTGGTGGATTGTTGGTAAACGCACAATCAAAAACCAAAAAATGGGATTTTAAAAAGGGAGAGGTCTTGGATATTCTGCTTTTTAATGGAAAACCTGAATTACCTAAGCTTTTCCCAAGGTATAAGGAAACCGCTTTTGCTTTTGCACTTGAAAAAGGATATCAACCGCAACCATTGCTCGCAGTTGCAGAAACTACGCAAGGAGGATATCAACCAGATACTTATGTAATTGGAAAATGGACGAATTTGGCTGGTAGAAAAGCATTTGTTAATGAAGTAGTAAATAGAGTTCCAGATTTTCACCAGCAAAGAAGAGGAATGTGGTCTTCTTTCAACTTGGCATATTATGAAGTAACAAAAGACATTTCATTTGAGGCTAATCCTGATAAGATATTAGTCGCTACATCTTACTGGAAGGACGATACTAACACTTTTATGAACTTTAAAAAAGAATGGCTTAAAACAGCTAAGAATAACGGAGGAAAAGTACTGTTGGAATTAAATGACCCAATGTCTACAGTTGGTTACATGTACAAACCAGATTTTATAGTATTAACGGAGTGGAATGATAGAGCGGCCTTTGATGCTTTTTCTAAAGAAAGCATGAAAATGGGCGAAAAGGGAATCCAGAACGTGAACCAATTTATAATCAAATAAGCAATAAAGCTGGCAAGTTAACTATGCTTGCCAGCTCATTTTAAAATATGCAAACACTTTTAAATCAGTTGGTCTATTTTGGCTTTTTTCAAAGCCTATTCTTGTTAGGTGTGTATCTGTTTTCCGCTAAGAATCGTAAAAACGTGAATGGATACATCGCTTTTTTAATTTTTGTGCTATTTATCGGATTAAGTGGCCGTGTGTTGCACATGTCTAAAGTATTTGGAGATAATTTTCGTTTAATTGCCATCTCTGAATTTGCTATTCTTCTTTTTGGAGCAACCGTTTTTCTTTTTACCAAATCATCTCTAACCAATCAACGTTTTATTGCAAGGGATTTAGTCCATTATATTCCGGCTATTGGCTACATTTTATTTGTGGTCTTTTACTTTATGATACCTTCGGATGAAGTGATTGTTGCCAGAATACAACGAGGAGAATTATACGCCGTAGTTAATGTTTTAGTAGGGATTGGGCTTACGTTTAATTGTACCTATTGGTTTTTAAGTTTAAGACAGTTTTTAAAATTTAGGAACAGCCTTAAAAATGAACTTAGTTATACGATAAAAACACAATTCTTTTTGAATTTTTTGATTGCTATAGGGGCTTGTCTTTTGGTTTGGATAAGTATGTATTTCATCAGTCTTTTTGGGCTGGAAACCATAGAAAGAGAGGCGCGAAAATTCATTTGGTTAGGAATCGCTTTTATCATTCTTTTCATTGCATATTATGGAATGATAGCACCAGATTTATTCCGAATACAATCGTTAAACCTTTCTCAAAAATATAGTCAGTCAAAATTGAGTCATAAGGACTTAGATATATTGAAGACACAGCTGGAGCAGATGATGACTGCCAAAAAACCCTATTTGAACACCAAGTTGATGAAGGCCGAACTTGCATCTATGTTAGGAATAAGCAACCCAGAATTGGCACGTCTTTTAAACGAACGTATTGGTATGAATTTCTTTGATTTTGTGAACTATTATCGGATTAAGGAGTTTATAGTACTGGCTAAAACGGATAAGGCAAAAGAACTTACTTTTTTTGGTTTGGCACAAGAGGCCGGGTTTAATTCAAAAACAACATTCAACAAGGCGTTTAGGAGTTTAATGGGCACTTCTCCTTCTGCCTATTTCAATGAAAAACTATAATCTTTGTATTATAAAATGCCCTATTTACAAAGCTTATTAGAAGTCGTGCAGAATCTATTCAATACGGTTTCATTTTCCGTATTTTTTAATAGTCTCGTGAAGTTGACTTTTATGAAACTCTATTAGAATCAATTGCGGGGCTATTTTTATACTGCAATTTTCATTTCCAATTCAGGAATCATGTTTGCCGCTGCTTTTATTTTTTCATCAATGATTTTGGTATGGATTTCTCTGGTGCGAATTTTACGGTGCCCGAGGTGTTTTGAAATGATATAAATATCTACTCCGTTTAAAAAGGATATTTTCAATGCACTTTGGCAAAGCCTGTCATTCGGAATGCGTAAGATATTCACTTACCGATTTCACCATATCATGCTGGATTAAACTTTTATTATAGGCTTCACAAAGAGCAGCCCCAAATGTATTGGAATAGAGTTGCTAAAAGTCGGAATAGGGGGTAAGTGAGAAATTAAACGAAAATAATTTTTATAACTATTTGATTTTCAATAAAATGAAACCAAATGAGACAAAATAAACTAGCGGTTACTTCCCGATGCAGTAACTAACTAACCCTTGTGGCATCGGGTCTCGGAAGGGAAAGGTGTACCCGAGGTGTACTTATTTTTTAATGTTTTCCTGCAACTATTCGAAAATATTCCCGCGCAAAACTTTAACATTTTAAAGGTATAAAAATTGTGCGATTTTGAGCTAAAAATACCCCTTATTTGAAATTGTAAATTTTGAATTTGATGGATTGGTCAATGTTGGAAATTGTAAATTCAAATCAATTATTGCAGAATAATATCGCCATCAATGTTCAATTCTTTATGAATTATTTTGGCTTGCTTAAAAGTTATTTCGCTTTCGCTTTTCAAATACCCACTTATTTTAGATTCGCTTGTGTTTAAAAGAGCGGCTAAATCTTTTCTTTTCAGGTTCATTTCCAGCATTCGCAACTCGATTACTTCTCGCAAACTGGGTAAGCCGATAGGGTAGTGGACTTCTTCATATCGTTCAACGATATTGCTGACTTCTATAAACTCTTTGGATAATGGGTTTTCCAATGGAGTGCTATCATCTACAACTTTTATCAATTCCTCTAAGCGAAGACAGGCTTTGACGTATTCTTTATGTGATACTGTAGTCATAGAAGATTAAGATTTTTTCTTGGAAGCAATAATATCTTTTATGGTCCTACTGCTAATAGGGCCTTCCCAACCTTTTCTGATTTCTTCTCTTAAATCTTTGATTATTGTTTCACGGTAAATGCGGTGTAAATTGATAGCATCCCTTACCACTTCACTATTATTTTGATATTCGCCAGACTTAACTAGTTTGGTTATATAATCCTGTTGTCTTTTATTAATAGTGATATTCATTGCTATAGCTTTGAGTCATAAAGATACAATCTAATTCAATTTCCGATTTCAGATCCAAAATGTTTATTGATTATAATCATTGAGCGTGGGAAAGATAAGGGCATGGAGCGTTTTTTCGCGCTCCATGCGGTTATGCGCGGTGCCGAGGGTGTTGGAAAACCCGTAGGTTTTTCAACTTCCGAAGGAACATGGAGTTATAAGACGGAAACCGCAATAAACCGATAATTACCTTAATCATCAAATAACGGTCAAATAAGCTGTTGCCTATGTTTATAGGGTTCATCAGTATTGTCAATCATTATGATAGAATAGCTGTCAAATAAGATTAAGAATTATGTCGGCATTTTTAATGTCAAGTTTTTTGCGCAAAAAACTTGACTTGTTGCCTTTAGTTACTTTTCGGAAGAAAAAATTGAATGGGTAGTTTGTGAATAAACTAAGCGATACTATACTGTAACCCTTTTACCTTGCGGGCAGTTAAGAAGCCCGCAAGGTAAAAGGGTTACATGCAAAATGCAACTAAAGTTATCAGTACTTATTAAAATATGTCCAGTTTTTTAACAAATAAACTGGACATTTTAAATACCTTTGTATAAATAGTTTCCAATGAAAACCTCTGAATACATTGAAGATAAGATTAATAAGTTGCCCAAAGGGTATGTATTCACCTATATGGATTTTATGAATGAGGTGACTAGGAGGGAAGCCATCATTAAACATCTGAATAGAATGGCTGCTTCTCGTAAGATAAACAAGCTATCCAAGGGGAAATACTTCAAGCCGCAAGAAACCGTATTTGGTACGTTGTTGCCAGACCAACACCAGATTGTAAAAGACTTATTGGAAGAAGATGGCAAACTTGTCGGATATATTACGGGGTATAGCGTTTATAATTCCCTCGGACTTACCACACAAGTAAGTAGCACGATACAGATAGGCAAACGGGAGATACGCCCCTCTTTTAAAAGAGGGCGTTTTAGAATTTCGTTCATCAAACAGAAGAATACCATAAATAAGGAAAATATTCCTTTACTACGATTGTTGGATGCCATACGCTACATCAAGAAAATACCCGATACCACCATTGAGAAAAGCTGTATTCGATTGATGGCATTATTGCACGAATTGAAAACCAGCGAAAAAATAAAGCTAATAAAATTGGCTTTTAAATATTCTCCAGCAACCAGAGCTTTATTAGGTGCATTGCTAAGCGAGATGGGTTGCAAGGCAGTGCCTGAACTGAGAGACCTTCAAGATAGTTTAAACCCAATAACAGTTTATAACCTTGAAATTCCTGAAAAGGTGTTGTCAAATGCTAAATACTGGAATATAAAATGAAGCTGCACGAGAACGAACAACTTTTCAGGCAAGCGGTACAAGCAACCGCACAACGGATGGGTATTTTAGATATCTACATCGAAAAGGACTATTGGGTATGCTATGCCTTAAAACTGATCTTTGATAGTGCAATCAAAGATGAAGTCATATTTAAGGGCGGCACGGCCTTGTCAAAGTGTTATAAATTCATCGAACGTTTTTCCGAGGATATTGATCTAGTCGTATTGCGCAGGGAAGAAGAAACAGGGAACCAACTAAAGACGAAGCTCAAAAAAATTACTAAGGAAATAACCGCGCCATTCGTAGAGGTAGAAATGGAAGGGATTACCAACAAAATGGGAATGATTCGAAAGATAGCATATAACTACCCCAAAATTTTTAAAGGAAATTACGGACAGGTACGAGATGCCATTATCATAGAAGCAACATGGTTGGGCCATTTTGAACCATTCACTAAGCGAGTCCTGAATACCTATATCTATGATATGATGAATGCCACCAACCAAATGACATTGGCGGAAGAATATAACCTACTGCCTTTTGAAGTACTTGTATTGGATTCTCGTAGGACGCTTTGTGAAAAGATAATGAGTTTAGTTCGGTTTTCATATACTGAAAAACCAATTATCGACTTGAATGCTAAAATCAGGCATGTGTATGATATTCATCAATTATTAAAGGATGAAACGGTGCAAGGGTTTTTTACTTCGGATGCCTTTGATACGATGCTTTTAAAAGTAGCTCATGATGACGTACAAAGTTTTAAGAACAACAACGATTGGTTAAAACACCACCCAAAAAAAGCGTTGATTTTTAAAGAACTTGAAGAAACGTGGAACCAACTTAAAGACACCTATCAGAATGACTTTAAGTTTTTGGTTTATGGGGAGTTGCCAAAAGAGGAAAGCGTATTGAAAGTAATTATTAAGGTTTCTGAGAGATTGGAAAAAGTAAAATGGTCAATATTGCTAAAATAAAACAATGAACTTTCAACTCTAATGGTTTTATTCTCGTACTTGTATTTACTTTAATATTATGACCAAACCACGCTACCTAACCAAATCAAGATTTAAATTGGCACTGAGCTGCCCTACCAAACTGTTTTATGCAAATAAGACAGATTATGAAAATACAAGTAAAACCGATACTTTTTTGGAGGCTTTGGCCCAAGGTGGTTTCCAAGTAGAAGAATTAGCACGAATGGAATACCCCAAAGGTGTTGCCATTCTAGGAAGGGATTGGGATTATGATACATTAGTAGCTAGAACAAATGAATTACTAAAACAAGAAAATGTTGTCATTTTTGAACCAGCTTTTCTAGTAAACGGACTATTCATCCGGGTTGATATTTTAGTAAAACATGGTTCTGAAATTCAGCTAATTGAAGTCAAATCAAAATCAGTTGATAGTACTTTACATCAGAGCTTTATTACAAAAAGAGGTGGATTAAGTTGGCTAGAATATTTGTACGATGTGGCCTTCCAAAAATATGTAATACAAAAATGTTATCCCGCTTGGAATGTAACGCCATATCTTAACCTAGTTGATAAATCTAAATTAACTTCTGTTGATGGCTTAAATCAAAAGTTTAAGATTGTTCAGAACTCGGAAATGAGAACAGGAATATTAAAAGCTGAGGGACTTACCAAAATGGATATTGGCAATCCAATTTTGTGTTTGATAAATGTTTCTCAAGAGATTCAATTGATATTTGATGAGAACCCAGCATTTAATAGTGAATCTTTTGAAGATAGTATTACTAATTTCAAAGAACATTACGCAAACGATATAAAAATACAAACACCTATTGGTAAGCATTGTGATGGTTGTGAGTTTCATTGCGATGGTATCGATAAAAATTTAAAAAGTGGTTTTCACGAGTGCTGGATGTCTCAGCTTTCAATTTCAAAAACCCGTGTCGATGCACCAAAAGTGTATGAAGTTTGGAATTTTCGTGGAAGTAAAAAACTTATGGATGAGGGTGTCTATTTTATGGATGAAATTCAAGAATATCAAATAGAGATAGAACCAGAAGCTGGTATTATAAGTAATTCAGAACGACGATGGTTACAGATTGAAAAGACAAAACAAAATAGCAGCGAGCCATTTGTAGAATTGGATGGGTTAAAAATTGAAATGGCGAAATGGATTTATCCATTGAATTTTATTGATTTTGAAACTACAGCGGTAGCTATTCCGTTTACGGCGGGCAGACACCCCTATGAACAGCTAGCATTTCAGTTTAGTCATCATATTTTTTTTGAAGATGGTCGAATCGAACATTTCAATGAGTATCTTGATACAACCGTAGGCCACTTCCCAAATTTTGATTTCATAAGAGCTCTAAAGAAAACACTGTCTATAAATGAGGGTAGTATTTTTCGATATCACAACCATGAAAATATTATTTTAAATAAGATTCATGAACAACTTTTGGCAAGTTCAGAGTCAGATAAAGAAGAACTAATCGACTTTATTGAAAATATAAGCCATAATACCGATAGTTCGAGCAAAAAGTGGTGTGGCGATAGAGATATGATCGATTTGTATCAAGTAATTAAAAACTACTATTTTAACCCCGCGATGAATGGTAGTTTGTCCATAAAGGCGGTTCTACCTGCTATTTTAAATACAAGTCATTTTATTAAGAAAAAGTGCCAAAACGATATAGGCTCTATTAACATTACCTCTAAAAACTTTCCGCCTGATTACATATTTCTACACTTGGAAAATGGAAATGCAATAAACCCATATGCAGCACTTCCTCCAGTTTACGAAGACTGGACGCAGGACCAATTAGAAAATGCTTTAACAGGCGTTGGTATAATTTCCGATGGTGGGGCGGCTCTTACGGCCTATGCAAAATTGCAATTTGAAGATGTTTCTGTTGAAGAAAGAGGTGTCTTGGAAAATGCTCTCCTTCGTTATTGTGAACTCGACACCCTAGCTATGGTTATGATTTTTGAGCATTTTAAGGAGCTGGTCTAGAGTAGTTGCTATTTTCATGGATTAATTCCGCAGTCATTTGATTGATTTTTCCTTCAATCAGAAAAATACTTTATTTTTAGAGACCTAAACAATCCTAACCAATCAGATGATTCTACTACAAGATTTAGTACTTAAGAAGTGCCTCATACATCCAGGCCAACAATCTTTCAGAAAGGTTTACAATGAATGTGCTAATAGCTTTTTAAGCTTATGTTAGACCAATCATTTTCAGCGAAGAACTTTAGAATCATATTTGACATCTCAAATAGAAACGGCTTTTTTGTAGAAGATAAATTGAGTTTAAGTTCAATAAGAAAAGTAACCGAGGAGATTAAGGTTTATGGCAACCTAGCAAAAAGCTATAATAAATCTGGAAATAAAGTACTTGCTCATTTTTTTAATGAAGTAAAGGAGCAGTTGAGAGAAGTAAGGAATGTTGAAATTGATAATGTACTTGAAGAAATCAGCTTAATAATATCACAGAGCGATTTTAAAATCGAATTGAAACAAATTAAAATCCCTGGAGGAAAAGATTTGTATACCATTACAAATAAGCCTGAGTATTTCTTTGCAATAAAGCAGGCTCAATTTAACATTTCAAGACTGTTTGGAGTAAAACAATCTAATCGTCATAGCATAGTTGAACAGCTATTCACATTACTTAATGACAAGTTTCCCAAGACTGTTATTAGAACAGACATATCTAGCTTTTACGAATCCATAGACCATGAATCTTTAGCAAAGCATATAAATCATGATAATTTGCTATCCCCAAAATCTAGAAAGATAATAAACAGTATTCTTAGGAGCTACAAGGTTCTCTCCGGCTCAAATAAAGGCGTACCTCGTGGGATAGGGGTAAGCGCATATTTATCAGAATTATTTATGCGTAGAATTGATCAAACCATTAGAAGTATTCCGGGTGTTACATATTATGCCAGATTTGTTGATGACATTGTGGTAATTTTTACTCCAAATCCAAATGAACCAGGCAGAGTATATCTAAATGAAGTGAAATATGCTATCGAAAAAAATAGTTCCATAAGAACGAATCCTGCTAAAACTTTTCCACTTTCCATTGTTGATTTAAGCATCAAACACAATTTTGAATTTTTAGGATACGAATTTATCATACAACATGGCAAAGTAAAGACCAAGCTGACATCAGCCAAGTTTGATAAACTGGAAAAAAGAACTGAACTGGCATTTGACCACTATGTAAATTTTTCAAAAGTTAACAAAAAGGAAGCAAGAAAAATACTTGTGAAACGGATTAGGTTTTTAACTGGCAATACTAGATTGGCCAACAATAAGGCAAAAATTTTAATTGGTATTTATTATTCAAATAGTTCTCTTACAGAAATGGGGCAAATCAAAAGGTTAAATGCAAGACTAAAAAGGCAAATAAATACACGAATTACATCTGTATCGCTCAAAAAAAGACTAAATAGGTATGATTTCATAGACAGTTTTGAGAACAGGAATTTCTCTTCTTTCAGTTCCGATGAACTAAAAGCAATAATGCAAATTTGGAAATAAATGCCAAAGAGTAAAAAGAATATTACAAACAAAAAGGAAAGAGCGGTATTATCCGATATTTTACCCTTTGAAACACCTGCAACATTTTCAAATCGATATTTTTATGACTTTTTGATATCAAATGGTATCGAACTGAGGGGGAATGTGTTGACTTGGAGAAGTGGAAATCAGACTTTAAATAAAATCGTCAAATTAATATTTGCTCTTGGTCCTAAAGAGATTGCGAATGAAACGGATGGAAAAATAACTTTGTCCCCAGGCGCACTTAAAGCAATACCTTTTCACTACAAAATTTCACATAAACAAAAGGAATTTCGGGAGCTTACCGTTGTTCATCCAAAAAATCAACTAGCGGTTATTGAGTTTTATGACTTATGCAAGGAGTTAATTCTTTACTATTGCGATGAGAGCAAATTCTCTATAAGGAAACCATTTAAAACGGCTAAATTCACTTATTTCAAGGATAGACTTCACTACGATAAATTGGCTCAAGATCACGAAGTGGTTGGGGTCGAGGAGTTTGACAAGGAATACGAAAATTTGAAAACATTTTTTTCGTACAAAGAAATTAGTAACATTCATAAATTTTATGAATCCTATAAATATCATCGGTGCGAGAAAAAGTATAAAAACCTCTTCAAGTTTGACATATCAAAATGTTTCGATAGTATATATTCTCACTCTATTACTTGGGCATTGCTAGATAAGGATATGGTTAAAGATGAAATACCAATTTCAAAGCTAACATTTGGGGGCAAATTTGACAGGTTAATGCAAGATTTAAATTATGGAGAGACAAACGGTATTGTCATTGGCCCTGAGTTTTCTAGAATTTTTGCTGAAATTATACTACAGAAAATTGATAAAACGGTTCAGTTAAAGCTTTCGAATAGAAACGAACCAATAATTTTCAGAAAGGATTATGAAGTTTTCAGATATGTTGACGACTACTTTATTTTTTATAATGATGTATACGTTAAAGAAGAGGTACTTGGGCTTTTTAGATTACATCTAAGAGATTACAAATTAGGACTGAATGAGGGAAAATCGGAAGAGTACAAAAAGCCAATACTAACAGGAATAACCGCTGCCAAGGTCGGAATAGTCAAGCTTCTAGATAAAAAAATGTCTTTTAAGTCTAAACAAGAGACAAGTTCCCTTGCCAATGATTCTGACGATAATATTCTAACTTTTTATGTCAGTTCTAGTACTTTAATTACTGAGTTTAAAATTATTTTAAAGTCAGCAGACATTAATTACAAGGATATTCAAAACTTTACACTTGGCTGTATTGACAACAAAGTAATAAGCTTTATTCATCTTTGCTCCGATACTGTTCAAAACGAGAAACAATTAGGAAAGGTCTTTTTGGAAATTCTAGATTTTGCATTCTTCGTTTATGCGGTCACTCCACGAGTAAACAGCACAATTAAATTGTGTTCAATATTGAGTAAGGTTATTCAATTTGCGAAACTTAATTTAAACTCGGATTTAAAGAACCGAATATTTAAGAAAATTTATGATGAGATATTTTTGGTGCTCAAAAAATCAAGAATTCAAGAGCATGTTCAAATTGAGACATTATATCTTCTTATTACACTTAATGATTTAGGTAGAGATTATCGACTGGAAGAAGAGGTTCTGTGTTTTTATTTTTGCATCGATTTGTCAAAGAAAAAGTGCAATTATGAATTGCACTACTTTACAATCACGGTATTGCTATTTTATTTAGGTAACAAAGCCAGATATGTGAAAACGAAAAAGATTTTAGAAAATTATATTTTGGAACTAATGTCCAATGTCTCAAAAGAAAATAGATTTAGAAAAACAGAACTGATCTTATTGTTTTTCGATTTGTTAAGCTGTCCCTATATTGATAGAGTATTTAAAAACAAGCTATTTTTACTTTTTGGGATTCCGTCTACTCAGGGAAGGCTCAGGACTAGTATTATTAATTATAGAAAGTATTGGTTTACTAAATGGGATAACTTTAATTTTGGGAAAGAGTTAGAGGCTAAAAAAAGCCAAGAAGTGTACTAAAAATATACGCTCCGCTCAAATAAATGACTCTTTCGAGGGTTCACACACAAGCGTTCTATTTGACCTTCGATAAAAGAAGATTAAATATAAAGAAGCAGCCTGAGCGGGCTGTTTTTTTATGGTTATTTATAGTGACGGAATTAAAGGTTGTAATTGCCTAGATAATTTCAGTCCCAAATCTTACCCCAAAACTTTGCGCGTGGATCCTGTCCGGTTTTTGTAGTGATTCCGGCAGATTAGCGTGAAGCAAAAACCGGATAGGGCGCACCCTACTTTTTGCTTTGGGGTTTTAGCCATTCTTTATAGAGTTCGCTGGCCTCTGGGCTTGCCTCGAAGAAAGCCCTGAAATGCCCGACCGCCTTTTCTTCTCCCTGTCCATAAGCTTCCTGCTTTATTTCAGGGATTCGGGAGACTTTATAAATGGAGAATCCTAGCACCAAAATTACGCAAACCATTAACCCCACGAACAATTTGACTGCCCATTTCGGAAAAGTCATGGACTTTTTTATATAGTAGACCACGTTACCCATTAGTTTGTGTTGGTCATCAATGGCTTTCTTTTGGTCGTCATTGTAACGTCGTAGGATAAAGTCAATGTCCGTGGTGTCGGGCTTGATTTTATAGTTTCTCAAAAAAGCTTGCATCTCTTCTAAGCGACTTATCGAGTTTTCGAATTCCTTGATTTCCTCTGTTAGCAATTCTGCTATTTCGTCTAGTTTTGCCATAATATTAAATTTCCATTCCTAATCCAATTGTTTTCTTAACAGCCAATTTGAGTGCCTTTTTTGTGATGCTCGTTGCCAAGTTGGGCGTTATCTCTACAGTTTTTCCGAGCATTGATAGGGAGTTTTCCTTGGCTATCTTTTGGGCAACATTTCTATCAAAACCAATCCGTTCGGCAATTCGCCCCATTGACATTGAACGATGTACTTCACTTCCTTTAAGGTTTTGGCCTTTGTATTCAAAACGGAAACCCCGCAACTGATTCGATTTATTGATGCTTGGAATGACTTCTACATTCCTTTGTTTCATGTATTTGATGTATTGGTCAAAATCCTTGGGCTTCATATCCGCAATAACCTTTTCGTGGACTTGCTTTATTTCCAGGCGTACATAATTAATTTCGTTCAACTTTTCCTGTTGCACTTGTTTTACCGTTGTCAAACCCATTTGTTGAGCCACTTTTTCTGCCGCCTGTTGGCTTCGTTTCCCGATATAGTTGTCCTTGAAGGCCTTGCCGTCAAAACCGATGCGGTTCACATATAAATGGATGTGCAAATGACTTTTATCTTGATGTACAAAGGCGATGGCCTGTCGTTCTTGTAGTTTCATTTCTTTAATGAATCTTTCTGTAATTTCCTTCAGTTCTTTTTCTTTTAATTTTTGTCCATCTTGTATCGTGGGACTAAGGACGAAACTCAACGTATTCTTTTTACAGCGATGGTTTTGTGATTGAATGATTTTGAATTCTTGTGTAATCTCTTTGGGGTTGTCGCCAGCCAAATGTTCGCGATAAACCACCTTGGCATCTTTCTCTTCGTTCCACCCATAACCCATGGAGGCTCCCGTATGCGATATGGATTTTCCCATGCCTATCATTTTTTAAAATTGTAAAGATGTTTGCGTATTTCATTGGCCAGTTGTACCACTTCATCGGCCAATTTCGGATTTCGTTTTCGGTACATATTCCCTATACGTTTAAAGTTGACTTGATACTGGACCAACAATTTATAAACATCGATTTGTTCATCGGAAAACCGTTCGACAATTCTATGGTCAAAGGCGGCACGACGACAGTACTCACTTATGGAAAGTCCGCTCTTTTTGGCCTTAATTTTGAGCAGTTTCTTCTCATAAATGGAACATCGAAATTGTACAAATTCCTTTTTCACTTTAGCCTTTTTATCTTTTAAATCGAAGTACGTTTTTCTAAATCATTAATCAATAACTCAGTTAATAGTTCCTACTCTTTTGCGACCAACGGGAGCAAAAGCAAGATTTGTCATGACAATGACACATCTTGAATTCTTACTCAGACGTATTTTTACAGCTACGTTCCGTATCCTCCATTCGTCCCTATCCACATCTCATTAATATCTTTGTAATCTTTATATAAATAAGATTTATCGATGCATCCTTTATGGTTTTGCATCAACCAATTTGTCGCTTCTTTTCCTGCTTTATCATTGTCTAGATACAGTTTCACATCCTTGAACATTTCTATGTGTTTCATGGCCTTTTTAAGAAAGGACAGCGAGTTTAAAATGAGAAAGGACATGTTGTCGTGGCAGAAGTTGGTGACCGTTAAAAAATCGAACATTCCTTCCGTTACCACTAGCTGCATACATCCGTTTGAAAAATAGGTAATGTCCTTTGGGGAGGAAGAACTCTTGTAGTATATGTTTCGAAGTTCCCAACCGCCCGAATCGTTTTGTAGGCCAATGGCGAAATAGTGGTTTCCTTTTCGGGAGTAATGGACTTCCTTACAGTATTTATTTGCGGTTTCTAGGGTTATGTTTCGTTTCTTCAAGTAAACTTTCAGTCCGTAGTGCCAAATAGGATTGGCACTTTTTATAATCAATTTATTGTTGGATGGCGGAATAAACGGTTGCGGGTGAAAAGAAAGAGAGGGCGGTACGTCCGACAAGAAGTCGAGCGCGTCTCGAAGACGGCAGTCGTAAAACCGGATGACCAGATCGAGAACGTTTCCCCCAAAACCAGCACCGTGGTCAAACCATAGGTTCTTGATTTTAGACACCTTGAAAGAGGCATGGGTTTCCGGCCGAAATGGACTTAGGAACCAAGCTTCTTTCTCCGTCTCCCTTTTCGGAAAGTGTCCGGCTTTGGCCATCGTTTTTACGATGCAAACGGCACGGACTTTTTCCCAGCATATCGGCTCCTTTTTCATCTGCGCTTATTTTTAAAGGTGTAGTTCAGGGCTTCCGTTTCGATTTCCGAGATTGATTTTCGACTGTTCTGTAAAAGCCACGTATTGAGTTTGGCCTTTTCAAAGAATATCAGTTTACCGTTGGGTTTTGAGTGTGGGATATTTCCAGATGCTGTCAATTTGTACAGATAGCTTCTCGATATTCCGGTATAGTCACAGGTTTCTTCAAAGGTGAGTACTTCCTTATGGGCTGTTAAAAGCCGTTCTAAACGATCAAGTCGTTCAAGGATTAAAAAATTGTCCATTGGTTTCCTTTTTAGGGTTACGAAATGAACAAAAGCGCTTTTGTTTTCTTTTAAATAATTCTTGGGATAAAGGTAAAATAAAGGAAAGGGGGAAGCTAGATTTTTTGATTTAAGTTATCCACAAAAAACTGATATACAATGACTTATGTTAAATGAATTCAAATGAAATCATATATAATTTGGAAATTTAGATTTGGTTTCAAATGGCTTCAAATGCTATCATTTGATTTTTGGCAAAAATCAAAGAATTTTGAGTTATCAACAATTTGAGATAGCTAAATACGAAAATGTTAGTTTAAAAAAGGGTCGATTATATTGTTTTAGGAGCAGGCCATTACATAGTTGCTATTTGAAGAATGTTAACATGCATATGAAGGATGCTGTTCTATTATATTAAAGGTTTGCTTCTTGAGACCAAAGAAATAAAGAAATTTTCTTTCTAGTCAATACCGATTAATATATCGACTTAATAGCAGGAGTCAAAATCTTTGAATAAACTTCACGAAATGAGCAAAACTCATTGCTGTGAAGTTAGCTCGAGATTAATTTTATTCCTTGATATATGTTACTATAAAGGGATTTGTTATTTTTAATAAAGAAGTATATAATTAATGTGAGTTATGCTACAAGCATTAATTATAGGATATTTTAAATTATTGAACATTCTATGATACGTCATAATCTTAAACTTATAATCAGGAATTTGTGGGCAAATAAAATATATACTTCTATTATTCTATTGAGCCTAGTAGTGGCTTTTGTATGTTGCAATATCCTCATATCATTTCTCGTTTATGAAACAAATACGGATAAATTTCATTCCAAGCAAGATAGGATATTCCAAGTATTCAGTAATGATCCATTTGGCGAAAGTGGCCGCATTCCCTATATACCCAAGTTTCTTTATGGCTATTTAACCAACAATTATCCAGAAATTGCCGATGTAAGTCAGATTGGAAATTTAGATAAAGCTTCAATTGAGGTTGAAAAAACCATTTTTAAAGATTTAAATATTTTGTTGGCCGATGAGTCATTCTTTTCAGTTTTTGATTTCCCTATTGGTCAAGGAAATAAAAGTGGGGGATTGTCACCTGGTAATATTGTACTCACACAAGAAAAGGCTGCTATTTTATTTGGGGATTCGGAAGCGGTCGGTAAGTCTGTTTCTTTAATTACTCCCGATACTATCCAGCAAATGACCGTTTCGGCTATTGCAAAAAAGTCGAACTCGAATAGTCATTTATCTTTTGATGCCTTAGTGCATCATTCCAATTTTGAAAATAGATGGAATGGCGGACCCAGCTATGCTTTAATGACGAGCAATAGTTCTACGGAAGCCTTGCAAAGCAAGATCAAGGCAGATAGTATACGACCAGGATTACTTGGCCCTGGCAAAATGGACTACTTCTTTGAGCCCTTAAGTAATTCTTATTTCACCGCTGAAAATAAAATGAAATACATGAAAACAAGAAACCCTACCTTTTTGAAGGTCGGGTATATAGTTTGCGGCTTGATTCTCTTTATTGCAAGCTTTAATTTCATAAATCTATTCTTGCTTTTTTGGCAGGATAGAAGAAAGGAAATGGGTATTAAAAAAACTCTTGGAATTACTCAAAAAGGATTGTTCTACTTCTCAATAGCAGAAGCAGGATTTTACATTATTACTAGTTTTTTATTATCGCTTATTATAACACTTCTAACAATTCCTGTATTCAATTCTGTTTTTGAGGCGAACCTATCACCAGAGTATTTGTTGAATATAGAGGTTGCTTCACATATAGCTTTAGTCATTCTTTTCTCGGCCGCCTTGATAGTAACATTTTCCGTATCCAAACAATGGAGGATGAAACCTGTCAATTTAATGAAAAACGAATCCTCCAAGGTTACCTTTAGTGGATTTCTCTTCACTTTCCAGTTCATTATTTCAATTACACTAACAATATGCTCCATCTCGATTATTGAACAAATGAACTATATTGAGAATGCTCCGCTCGGTTTCAACCGAAATATTATTCAACTTGATACCCCCGACCCGAAATACTCGAAAGTTCTTCCTGTCCTCAAACAGAAAATTGGTCAGTTGCCAAATGTTAAAGGTGTAACCGTTAGTGGTGGAAACCCGATATCCGGAAATCGAATTGTGCGATATGAACTTGAAAATGAAAAGTATTATACACCCTTTTTATTTGGGGGTGATAAAGATTTCATTGAAACGCTTAATTTAAATTTAATCGAAGGTAGTTTGCCTTCGGCAGTACATAACGGTAAACTTGTCAATCAAAAACTGATCCGTCAGTTTGACCTAAGTGATCCAATTGGAAAAAAAGTGCCCGGTACTGAGGATTTAATTGTTGGTGTTGTGGAAGATTTTACATGTGGTTCTTTTAAAGAGGAGATTCCGCCAGTTATAATAGCTTACTATGAGGATGGACCTTCATTACTCATTGATTACCAAGGCACTAACTTAGGATTACTTCTTCCGGAAATTGAAACAAAATGGAAAGAACTATTTCCAGATTATTTCTTTTCTTACAAAATTCTTGAAGAAGAACTCATGAAGAAGTATAAAGAGGACACATTTTTCTATAATATCATTGTGACTTTTGCAATTATAAGTATGATATTGGCAAGTTTCGGCTTGTTTGCTTTGTCATGGGCAGTTACTCAAAGTAGATCTAAAGAAATGGGAATTCGAAAAGTACTAGGAGCCTCGACAGGAGATATTGTGAACTTGTTGACTTACGCGTTTAGCAAACGTATACTCCTAGCTTTCATAATAGCAATCCCCATGGGCTATTATTTGATGCATCAATGGCTTACACGTTTCGCAAACAGGATTGATCTCAGCATATGGATTTTTATTCTATCGGGCCTTATTGTAATTTTAATTTCTGTGTTGACTTTAAGTATGCAAACAATAAAAGCGACAAGAAAAAATCCAATCGAGGAAATAAGCACTGAGTAGAAATTGTTGTATCAACTAAAGGGCTTCGATTTTTTATTTTGTAACAATTTACGGTAAACAGTGCATTTTCTTCACGAATTCAAATAAAACGGCCATCTTGCAAGACTTATAGAAGTAGTATAACACATATTTATCTCAGTCTCATTTTCCTCTTTTTTAATAGTTTAACAAAGTAACCTTTTATAAAATTCCATTAGACCCAAATTGGCTGGCTGCTTTAAACTGCAATGTTCATTTCTAATTCTGGGATCATGTTTGCCGCTGCTTTCATTTTTTCATCAATTATCTTGGTATAGATTTCTGTGGTTCGAATTTCCCGATGTCCTAATCTTTTGGACACCGTATAAATATCCGCTCCATTTTCTAACAGCAATACGGCGTTGGTATGCCTGGCACTATGGAAAGTAATATGTTTGGTTATTCCCGCCCGCATGCACCAAGAAAGGATTTGAGCGTTGAAATGCGCACCATATTTAAGGCCTTTAAACACCTTGTCACTAGGGTTTTTTCGATAACCGAGTAATTTTCTTGCCTGTCCTGAAATATAGAGGTATTCCAATCCATCGGTTTTCTTCTGCCGGAAAATGACTCGTGCGCCTTGGTCTTCGTCCCTGACCTCAGACCATTTCAATTTGGCGATGTCGCTCCATCGTAATCCAGTAAGGCAACTAAAGATAAAGGCACTTTTTAAAACAGGATATTTACAATGTGCATGGGACAACGCCTGTAATTCAGAATGGGTAAGATATTCCCGTACCGATTCCGCTTGCTCGAAACTTTTTACTGACTTAACAACATCCTGCAGGATAAAACTTTCGTTATAGGCCTCACGAAGTGCAGCCCTGAATTTATTGAAATAGGTGTATTTTGAATTCTGGGATAGGGGAGTACCTCCTTTGGTCATAGCTTTGGTATCCAAATATTTCTTGAAGTCTTTTACGAAATCGGAATCTATATCTTTCAATTGCACATGCTCTGGGCAGTATCTTTCGATATGTTTTAGAGCGGCATCCCAATTGCCATAGTTGGCATTGCTTTCATAGCGCTCTTCTTTCATCTGGCGAAAGAAATCCAAAAAAGTGATTTGCCCTTTCTTTTCATTCCGCATGTTATATTTCCCCTTAATGAAATCTGACTGACGAATGGTAAGAATACTTTCTGCCAATTTCAATGCCTCTTTGTTCTTTCGTTGTTGTTCTGCATTTTGAGGTTTGTTATAGACGTATAGTTTCAAATATTCAAAACTCCTGACGTGCTTTTTCGTACCATTTTTGTCCTTTCGGCTTCCACCATAGTATTCGAGGTACAAACTGGACTTTCCACTTTTAAGTTTTTTCCGCTTTAGACTTATAATCATAACCTTAATTTTTAGATGAGTACACCTCGAAAAAAATCTCAAAGACAACAATTACAGTACCTGAGGTGAAATTGGTACACCTTTGGTACACCTTTTTGTTAAAATTGGGTTCGAGGTGTACTGGAGGTGTACTAAAAGTATGAAAATGGGTAGAAAAAGGAAAATAAACGAGGATAAAAATTTTTGTAACTATCTGATTTGCAATCAAATGAAACCAAATGAGACCAAATAAAACCAGCAGTTACTTCCCGATGCAAAAATTTGAGAATATATTTCCCAACAAATCGTCCGTAGTAACACTACCAGTAATCTCTCCCAAATGAAAAAGAGCCTGTCGAATATCGATGGCCATCAAATCACTGGCCAATCCTATTTCCATTCCTTCTTTTACTTTTTGTATTTCCTCAAGAGCTTTCAATAGAGCGTCATAATGTCTGCTATTGGAAATAATCGTACTATCACCCGTTAAAGAACCTGAATCCACTAAGGAAAGTAATTTATTTTCTAAATCATCTATGCCAACCCGATTTTTAGCCGAGAGAAAAATTGCATTTGGAAATTCTTTTTCCAAAGAATCCAGCTGCGAATTTGTTAGCATATCGATTTTATTACAAATTGGTAAGATTTCCTTTTTTGGGTAGTTTGTTTCTATTCGTTTCAGTTCAGACCGGTCAAAATCAATAGTATCAAAAAGAAAAATAATAAGTCTTGCCGTCTCAATTTTACCGAAAGTTCGTTTGATTCCTATTTGCTCAACTACATCTTCTGTTTCTCGAATCCCTGCAGTATCGATAAACCTAAAATTTATTCCATTAAGGGTAATTTGGTCTTCAACCGTATCTCTGGTGGTACCTGCAATATCGCTCACTATGGCCCTTTCTTCATTCAATAGAACATTTAGCAGGGTTGACTTACCAACATTTGGCTGTCCAACAATGGCCACAGGAATACCATTCTTAATAACATTACCAAGGGTGAAGGAGTCGATAAGTTTTTTTAGGACTTCACTGATACGGTTTAACAATGCATTAAATTGGCTACGATTTGCAAATTCAACATCCTCTTGGGAAAAATCCAATTCCAGCTCAATAAGCGAAGCGAAATTCAGTAGTTCTTCACGTAATTTTTGAATTTCATTGCTAAAACCACCCCGCATTTGTTGCATGGCTATTTCGTGGGCGGCTTCACTATTGCTGGCTATTAAATCTGCTACAGCTTCTGCCTGACTTAGGTCCATTTTTCCGTTTAGGAAAGCCCGTAGCGTAAATTCACCCGCGGAGGCGGTCCTACAGCCCTTTCTCAAAAACAGTTGAATAATTTGTTGTTGAATGTATGGCGAACCATGGCAGGAAATTTCAATGACGTCTTCTCCAGTATAAGAGTGCGGCCCTCTAAATAAAGAAATCAGTACCTTATCCAAAATTCTGCCATTTTCGGTAATGTGTCCCAAATGGATGCTGTGGCTCTTCTGATCAGATAATTTTTTATTTTTAATGGACTTAAAGACCGTATCCGAAATACTTATGGAACTAGGTCCTGAAACCCGAATAACCGCTATTGCCCCTGTTCCTGAAGGTGTTGCTAAAGCTATGATCGTTTCTGTATTGGACATATCCGCAAAAGTACAAATTAGCGAATCGTTGTAACATTTTCTTGAATATATATACTGATATAATACATCATTAAAATCAATCAAAAATGGAAATTATTAATCAAAATGTAGTTAGAAAGGATAATACATTGTTATCCATCACACACCTTACACAATTATTGCACTATGTTACTGGATTTGGGGGTTTTATTGTACCTCTGATTATCTGGTTGACATCAAGAAAAACTGTTGAAGGAATGGACGAGCATGGAAAATCCGTTATTAACCTTCAATTGAGCTTATTATTATACATTATTATAAGTATTCCTGCGATTTTATTATTGGGACTTGGAATTCTAGGCTTGATAGGAGTTGCCATCCTTGGTTTTGTACTTCCTATAATCAACGCGGTACGCGCTGCAAACGGGGAATCGCCATCAAACTTTATGACCATTCCTTTTGTGTAAAAAAAAGCTAGAGCAATTGCTCTAGCTTTTCAAGTATTTAGGTTGGAATATAGTTAATTATTTAGCATGACGGGCATCACCAACATTGTAACATGTTCCCCTTCGTCAAGTCCATCGGTCGGTGTCAATATTCCTGCTCTGTTCGGTAGGCTCATCTCCAAAGAAACTTCGTCTGAAGTCAAATTGTTTAGCATTTCTACGAGAAACCTGGAATTGAATCCAATTTGCATGTCGTCTCCTTGGTAAGAGCAAGAAAGTCGCTCTTCTGCCTTATTGCTATAATCGACATCTTCTGCTGAAATATTTAATTCAGCTCCCGCAATTTTTAAGCGAATTTGGTGCGTGGTCTTATTTGAGAAAATAGAAACTCTACGCACAGAACTCAAAAATTGATTTCTTGAGATGGACAATCTATTAGGATTTTCTTTTGGAATGACAGCTTCGTAGTTGGGATATTTTCCATCAATAAGCCTGCAGATCAATTCTGAGTCATCAAAAATGAACTTTGCATTACTATCATTGTACTCGATGGTAACTTCCGTTTCAGAGCCCGAGAGAATACCCTTTAAAAGGTTCAATGGTTTCTTTGGCATAATAAATTCTGCCACCTCGGAGGCACTTACATCATTTCGCTGATATTTCACCAATTTATGTGCATCAGTAGCAACAAAAGTCAAATTTTCTGTTGAAAACTGAAAAAAAACACCGCTCATTACAGGGCGCAAGTCATCGTTTCCAGCGGCAAAGATCGTTTTGTTGATTGCTGTTGCCAAAATATCTCCAAGCAGGGTAGTGGAGCTAGGATTGGAAACTTCTATAGCCTTCGGAAATTCAGCGCCATCTGCATAGGCAAGGGCATATTTACCATGATTGGAACTGATTTCCACGGTATTGTTGTCCTCTACAACAAAGGTCAGAGGTTGTTCCGGGAACGTTTTCAACGTATCCAACAAGAGTCTTGCCGGTACCGCAATTGTACCTTCGGCATCAGAATCAACATCCAAAACGGAACTCATTGTTGTTTCCAAATCTGAAGCGGAAACCGTCAGCTTATTTTGTTTTAAATCGAATAAAAAATTATCTAAAATGGGCAAGGTATTGCTGTTATTGATTACACCTCCCAAAACCTGTAATTGTTTTAATAAATATGTACTGGATACAATAAACTTCATTGAAGAAATTCTTTTTAAATTGATTGCCCTTTTGACCATTTTTTCTTGGACAGGGCCATTAAAATCGATAAAAGCAAATATATCTTAAAACGCTTTAGAAAAGAAACAAATTTATCAACACCTAAGCGGCAAATTTTCTTTTTCTATGGAAGTTGAAAAATATACCTAAAACCAATGTCAATAATACAGGAACCCCTATATTTAAAAGCTGCCATTTTGTTTTATGCTCGATAATTTTTTCAGTATCTAGCAATGGAATGGAAACTTTCTTATTTCGAATGTTTATAAGTCCGTTGTCATCCAAAAGGTAATTAATACAGTTTACCAAAAATTCCTTATTGCCATATGAGCTATTGGTCCATTTATCATATCCCAATTCCAAAGGACGACCATTTCTTATCTGATTTTTAATTACGTCACCATCAGAGATAATGATCATTTTATTATTAGGGCCTTCTTCTAAAGTATTCTTAAGTTTTATAGGTTTTACCCTATTCTTAAACGTGGAACTGAATTTACCTTCAATCAATACGGCAAGGGGTTGATTACCATTAGTGTACAATTCTCTATTGGGCGGATTGTTCAAAACGTCAAGTCCTATTTGTTTGGGAGTGCCCTCTGTCTTTGATAATGGAGAGCTACGCAATAAAATGGTTTTCTCGTAATCATTTTCAAGAATATCCATAGCGTTCGTAAACTGGTAACGGACTGCTTCAATATTCGTATTTATAGGATGGTCGTTTCTTGAAAACACCATAGGATTGTAGTACCATGGCACAGGATTGTACTGTGAATCATTACCTTCACCGGATGCCAATACTATCTGAGTAAAATATAGATCGTTTATTAAAACGGGATTGATTCGAACACCATATTTAAAGAAGAAATCACTAAGGTTTAATTCACGGGGCAATGCCAAGGCACTACCCCCGTTCTTGAAAATACTGTCCAGTTCTATCGCAACTTGATCAATCAACCAGATAGACTTGCCCCCGTTTGTTATGTACTGATCTAAAACGTATTTCTCTTCATCTGAAAATGCTTCTGTAGGTTTAGCTACAAGAGTTAGGTCAAAACCTTTTAATTGCTCTAAAACCTTTTGTGGATTGGTAGCGACCGAGTCCAAAGTAATTGCTCCGATATTATAGTAATCTTTGATTGTGGTCAAGTAATCCGCTAAAAACTTATCTTCCAGTTCGCCATTTCCCTTAATTACAGCCACACGCCTTTTCTCTTTGATATTAAGCTTGGTGAAGGCGTCTGCAAAAACATATTCCAACTGCTGTACCGAATTATTTACTCTATCTTCAATAGACGATCCCAACTTATTCTTGAGCAATGGGACCTTTACGGTCTGATTTTTATAATTGACCATTGCCCAAGGAAATACCATTTCTTGGGTAACTTTTCCGTTTTCTTCAACCGTAATATTTGCAGGAGTAAGTCCGATACGTTGCAAATCTGCAATGGTCTGTTGATTTTGTGATTGATTTTCCAAGGGATCGACCAAATTGTACTCGATATTTTTATTCTTAGCAGCAAAGGATTTTATCAACTGAAGAGTCTCGATTTTTAGTTTTGAAAACTCAGCAGGAATATTACCTTCTAAAAGAATATCGATAACTACGGGAGCATCAAATTTTTCTGCCACTTCAATGGCCGGTTGTGACAAAGTGAAACGTTTATCCTCTGTAAGGTCGAAACGAGCGGACAAAAAGCTACCAATTATATTTAAAAGAACTACAATCGCAAGTGCTTTAAAAACCGAAATCAAAAAAGCTGCCCTCATCTTGGTAATTGTTTAAGTCTAACAAACGTGAGATATAAAAAAAACAGACTTATCGAAATAAAATAAATCAAGTCGCTAGTATACAAAATACCCCTTGCAATACTGTCAAAATGTGTTCTCGCCCCAATATTTTGAATGAACCGTTGGGTTTCTCCATCTTTTGATACTGATGCCATAGCATCAAATCCATTATAAATTAAAAAACAGATTAGCACTCCTATTATAAATGATACAATTTGATTGTCCGATAACGTAGAAGAAAAAAGACCAATAGTTGTATATGATGCAATCAGGAACAAAAGGCCAAAATATGACCCCAAAACAACACCTAAATCATAATTTCCTTCTATTATACCTAAATCGGAAATTGAAAAAACATAGATTATTGTGGGTATAATGGCGATTACACATAAAATAAAAGCACCCCAGAATTTGCCCAAAACCAATTTCCACAATGATATAGGTTTAATAAGCAATAATTCCAATGTGCCTACTTTTCGCTCTTCGGAAAAGCTCTTCATCGTAATTGCAGGAACCAAGAAAATGAAAATCCACGGAGCCAATAAAAAGAAATTGCCAAGGTCTGCAAAACCATACTCAAAAATATTATAATCACCTTTAAAAACCCATAAAAAAAGTCCATTAAGGAGCAAAAAAAGTCCAACGATCAAGTACCCTATCGGCGAAGTGAAGAAGGATTGTACTTCTCGCTTAAATATTGCGAACATAATATTCAGTTGTAAGTAAGCAGAAATTAATATTCAGTAGGGTATGATTACACGTTTTACAATTTCTTCTTTTCCACTTAAGCATGACAAGTCTTTTTCTAACTACTAATTTTTTGAACCCTCTCAACGCTCCATGCTTCAGGTTTTTCAGAAAACAGTTTTTTTGTATCCCCCCAAACATTTTTAAAAAAATCCGAAACCCTGTAATTGTTCAAATCAGATTCAGTAGCCCAATGACTATAAGTGAAAAATATATTTGGATTATTGATGTCCTGATATGATTCTAACAAGGTACAGCCATTGAACTGCAAAATAATTGGTTTTGATTCTTCAAAAATCTGCTTAAAACTAGCAATATTTTCGGGTTTAAAAGTCAATTTTACAATGCGAATCAACATTTACAGAAAATTTATGGTTACGATATCCCTATAATTTAACCCTAGTAAGGTTGAAGCGCCACCAACGGTGTTCAAATCACTTTTATAGATGGCGAGTTCAATATACCCAACAGAATTGAAAAGAGCCAAAGCATCACCTGGTCCTTTGCGCTGCGCTTTATCCAAATCAAAATTGATGATGTCGTTATAACTTTCCTGAATGGTTTTCAACTTATTGGTTCTGGCTATTACTTCAAAATCCCTTCCGTTTCGGTATGCTTCAAAAAGACTTTTTTGAATATTGGTGATTACATTACCATAATTATCAACGTATATCACATTGCCCGTAATCGTTTTGCCATTATTTAGTATCCTAGGCTCAAATTGCCTTAATTCTTTAAGTGCATCGAAAGGTTTTCCTATAACTTCCAATTTTCCACCCCTTGCAATATGACAGGCAGCCTGTACAAAAACATTTAAAACAGGAAAAGAGCCGGAGTTTATATTCGGAATGTTCAATTCTACAACTTTCTCTGGTTTTATTTCTGAAGTAATCAAAGAAATTACACCATTGTTGGCACTAACAAAATAATGACCGTCCACTTGAACCACTATGTGCTGATTCTCTGGAGACAATTCAGAGTCAACACCAACAATATGAACGGTTCCAGAAGGAAATGATCGATATGCGTTCTTGAGGATATATGCGCACTCTTGAATATTGAACGGACTGATGGCATGGGATATATCAACAACACTGATTCCTGGCAGATTATTTAAAATAGTACCTTTAATGGCACCTACAAAGTGGTCTTTATACCCAAAATCTGTAGTTAATGTTATGATTGCCATGCAATACTGTTGATATGTTTTTGTCTGTTCAAATTGATTTTTGGTTAAGTTTGCGAAGTAAAATTAACTAAAAAGAAACAATAAAGTCTCTTCAAAAATAACCTTATAAACAGCCCACTCTTTTTGAACGAATTAATATTAGAACTTACGGAAATCAGCCCCCGAGAATTTTTTGGTCAGCGAAATGAGAACATTGAACTACTTAAAAAATATTTCCCCAAACTAAAAATTGTTGCGAGAGGGAGCAAAATAAAAGTATACGGGGACGAAGAACTCTTAGAGGAGTTTGACAAACGCTTTGATATGCTCACTTCCCATTTTGCCAAATATAATAAGTTGGATGAGAATTCCATTGAGCGCTTGCTTACCAGTGACGGTAAAGAAGATCATGCCTCATCAAAAAGCAGCGGAGATGTTTTGGTACATGGAGTCAGTGGTAAGCTTATAAAAGCACAAACAGTTAATCAGCGTAGGCTTGTGGATGCCTGTAAAAAAGACGATATGGTCTTTGCCATTGGCCCTGCCGGAACCGGAAAAACATATACAGGTGTGGCGTTGGCGGTAAAAGCTTTAAAGGAAAAACAGGTACGCCGTATCATTTTAACCAGGCCAGCGGTAGAAGCTGGCGAAAATCTTGGTTTTCTTCCAGGGGATCTAAAAGAAAAGCTAGACCCTTACATGCAGCCTTTATACGATGCATTGCGCGATATGATAGCACCGGAACGTTTGGACAAGTATATTGAAGATGGTACAATTCAAATAGCACCTATGGCATTTATGCGCGGTAGAACCTTGGATAATGCTTTTGTTATTTTGGATGAAGCGCAGAACACGACCCATGCGCAAATGAAAATGTTCCTAACACGTATGGGAAAGAATGCCAAGTTTCTTTTAACAGGGGATCCAGGACAGATAGATTTGCCAAGACGGGTAATTTCAGGATTGAAAGAAGCGCTTTTGATTTTACAGAACGTTGAGGGAATCAGTATGATTTATTTGGATGACAAAGATGTGATTCGCCATAAACTCGTCAAAAAAGTCATAGACGCATATAAGAATATTGAACACCATAACTAGTTGTAAAATATGAAGTTAGAATTACGAGGTCAGAAGTAAGAAATATGAAGCTTGTCTACACCGTATTCTTCGTATAATCTAATCTGAACTAGATTTAATGAAATGCATGCTTATTAAGTCCTTCGTGAAAATTCGTGAGATTTATGTCGTTTTAAAACCGCTTAAAAGTCTTTTATAAAACTATAACATGAAAAGTACCTTGATGGATACCAATTTTCAATTTCCAGGGCAAAAATCTGTCTACAAGGGAAAAGTTCGTGAAGTATATACTTTGGAGAATAATATTCTCGTGATGGTAGCAACAGATCGTTTATCCGCTTTCGATGTGGTAATGCCAAGAGGTATTCCTTACAAGGGACAAATCCTCAATCAAATTGCTACAAAAATGATGGCAGCTACCGAAGATATTGTTCCCAATTGGTTATTGGCAACCCCTGACCCAAACGTAGCGGTCGGAAAAGCATGTGAGCCCTTTAAGGTTGAAATGGTCATAAGGGGGTATCTTTCTGGCCATGCTGCTCGTGAATACAAGGCAGGGAAAAGAGTACTTTGTGGGGAGCCTATGCCAGATGGAATGAAGGAAAATGATAAGTTTCCCGATCCCATAATCACTCCAGCAACCAAGGCCGAAAAAGGAGATCATGATGAAGATATTTCCAAAACGGAAATATTGGATAGGGTAATAGTCTCCGCATCGGATTACGAAGTACTGGAAACATATACAAAAACCTTATTTCAAAGAGGAACTGAAATTGCAGCTGAACGCGGGTTGATTCTTGTGGATACCAAATACGAATTTGGAAAAACCAAGGATGGCGAGATTGTCCTGATTGATGAGATTCATACTCCAGATTCTTCACGTTACTTTTATGCTGAAGGATATTCAGAAAGACAATCGAGGGGAGAGGCCCAAAAACAGCTTTCCAAGGAATTTGTACGCCAGTGGCTTATTTCAAACGGTTTTCAAGGATTGAAAGGACAAAAACTCCCTAAAATGGAAGATTCTTACATAGAGTCTGTTTCAGAGCGCTACATAGAATTATATGAAAGTATTACTGGCGAAACCTTTGTGAAGGCCAATCTAGCTAATATAGAAGAACGTATACTGGCGAATGTCACGGAATATCTAAAAACCATCAATTAACACCTCTTATTTTAAGATTTTAACGTAGTTGTTGTCTACTTGGCATCAAAAATTTCGTTTAACTACATGATCTTAAAAGTTTAACATTCCATATATACGTGCTAAATTAGTATATTTATGCTAATTAAGTATAGCTATTATGGATGCATGTCCTAATTGTCAGTCAGATACGTTCATTAAGGCTGGAATAATCAAGAATAGACAACGTTACAAATGCAAATCATGTGGCTATTTTTTTACAACAGGTAAGTTAGGCAAACGAATTGATGATTACTACGTCAACAAGGCTTTACAGTTGTACTTGGAGGGACTCACTTATAGGGAGATAGAACGCATTTTAGGGGTTTCACACGTGTCTATAATGAACTGGGTCCGTAAATATAACATTAAGCGGCCATATAACACGGCATATCATCCAACGTATAGGATTTTGAATCATTCAGAACTTCGGGATTACTTTCAAAAGACGTCTAATATAAAAGGAGCTGGCGTTCTGGTTACGGAGCTAGGTGATAAGTTTATGCTCATTAAGTGGGAGCGTTTCAGGGAATAACTATACTAAGTTACCAAAAAAGTATATTAATTTTTATTTCACACTTTATTTTTAGGATGTTCGTAGTGCATGCAACAAATCACTAATAACAACTAAAAATGAAAAAAATAGTCTTTGGACTGGCAATCAGTTTGCTGGTTATACAGGTAATTCATTCTCAGGGTAGTACAGAGTATAGTGGTGGGTATAAGGTGAAGTTAAACGAAGATGGTTCTAAATACTTCAGGATTATCGCTTGGGGCCAGTTTTGGGCACAATACAACGACAATGTTGCTGATGACGCGAGCAAGTTCAACCTAAGTGTACGTAGGGCGAGACTCTTGACCTATACGCAGTTGAACAAAAAGTTTTTGATATTGACACATTTCGGTTTAAACTCTTTAAATGGAAATAATCAAAGTGCAATAGGTACTGGGTCCAATTCGCAATTGTTCTTTCATGATTTCTGGGGAGAATGGTCTTACGATGACAAACATCAAATTGGTGCAGGGCTTCATTATTGGAACGGTATTTCACGATTGAACAGCGCAAGTACACTCAATTTTATGACATTGGACAATAACCGACAGTCATGGGCAGTACTTGGTCTTTCAGATCAGTTCGCAAGACACATAGGTGTATATATGAAGGGAAAATTCGGCAAATTGTTTTACAATCTTTCTTTGGATGAGGCCGGTACTAACAATCTTCAGGCAGATATAGTACCAACACCCGATGGCGCAGCAATTTATGGAGGCAGAAGATTACTAGGTTCCAGAGATGCTGGAAAATTGGTTCAAGGTTATTTCGCCTACAACTTTTTAGATCAGGAATCGAATTTTTTACCCTATAAAGTTGGATCTTATTTAGGCAGTAAGGAAGTGTTCAATATCGGTGCTGGTTTTTTGGTACATCCGAACGGTTCGGTAGTTGCTAATACAGCTGGTGATTTATCAGGAGAAGATGTTTCGATTTTTGCGGTCGACGTTTTTTATGATGCTCCTTTGGGAGCTGACGGTAGTGCCATTACAGCATATGCAGTATATCAAAACAATGACTACGGAAGGGACTTTACGTTAGGAACTACATACGACTCGGGCAATATGTTGTATGCCCATGTTGGATATTTACTTGCAGGGGAAACCGACAAGACCAGATTTCAACCCTATGTTTCTTTCCAAAATAGAAATGTCGACGCCATGGATGATTCCGCAAATCGACTTGGAATAGGAGGGAATATTTACTTCACTGGACACCACTCCAAACTTTCTTTTGAGTATTCCAATTTTAAATATGGCGACAATGATAGCACCGGAGTGTTCACGGTGCAAGCAATGATTTATTTATAAAAACCACAACTAATTATGTCAGAGAAACAAAAAAAGGCAACTGCCTATTGGAAAGAAAATCTAAGGTATCTGTTGATACTTTTGACCATATGGTTCGCGGTATCCTATGGAGCTGGAATCATTTTCAAAGATGTATTGAACAATATCAAGATCGGAGGATTTAAGCTCGGGTTTTGGTTTGCCCAACAGGGTTCCATTTATGTATTCGTTATACTCATTTTTGTTTACGTGAGGTTAATGAACAAACTGGATAAAAAATACGGTTACGACGTCGATTAACTAACTAAAAAAAATATCACATGAATGATGTTCAAATTTGGACCTATGCGTTGGTTATACTAACCTTTGGTCTCTACATAGGAATCGCAATATGGTCCAGAGCGGGATCTACCAAAGAATTTTACATAGCAGGAGGAGGGGTCTCCCCACTGGCGAATGCCATGGCTACAGCGGCAGATTGGATGTCAGCCGCTTCCTTTATTTCCATGGCCGGAATCATTGCATTTGCAGGCTATGATGGATCGGTATATTTAATGGGATGGACCGGGGGCTATGTGTTATTGGCACTTTTATTGGCACCATACCTACGGAAATTTGGAAAATTTACGGTTCCAGATTTTATTGGTGACCGCTATTATTCGAATTCTGCCAGAATGGTGGCCGTATTTTGCGCCTTGTTGGTTTCCTTTACTTACGTTGCAGGTCAAATGCGAGGCGTAGGTGTTGTTTTTTCGAGATTTTTGGAAGTTGATATCAATACAGGAGTTATTATTGGGATGGTAATTGTGCTGTTCTATGCAGTTTTGGGTGGTATGAAAGGTATTACCTATACCCAGGTTGCCCAATACTGTGTATTGATTTTTGCCTTTATGGTTCCTGCAATTTTTATTTCGATACAGATGACGGGCAATCCTATTCCACAATTGGGAATGGGAGGTACTGTGAATGATGGTTCAGGAATGTATTTACTGGATAAACTGAATGGCTTGTCAACCGAACTTGGATTTTCCGAATATACATCTGGTTCTAAAAGTTTGATAGATGTTTTCGCCATTACTTTGGCATTAATGGTGGGAACAGCTGGACTCCCCCATGTAATAGTCCGATTTTTCACCGTGAAAAGAGTGAAAGATGCACGTAAATCCGCTGGATTGGCACTTCTTTTGATTGCCATACTTTATACAACAGCACCGGCAGTTGCTGTTTTTGCAAGAACGAATATGATTGAGACCGTTAGCAACGAAGAATACTCCGCAATGCCTGAATGGTTCAAGAATTGGGAAGGCACTGGTCTGCTTGCTTTCGATGACAAGAATAAGGATGGAAAAATCCAATATGTTGCGGATAAGGCAAAGAATGAGTTGACAGTTGATAGGGATATCATGGTATTGGCAAATCCTGAAATTGCAAATTTACCAGCGTGGGTGATCGCTTTGGTAGCCGCTGGTGGCTTGGCGGCAGCACTTTCCACTGCTGCTGGTCTTCTACTGGTAATCTCGTCATCGGTGTCCCACGATTTGGTCAAGAAGATCTTCGTTCCCAACATATCCGAAAAAGGAGAACTATGGGCAGCCAGGGGTGCCGCTACCGTTGCTGTCGTTATTGCTGGTTATTTTGGAATCAATCCACCTGGTTTCGTTGCAGCCGTGGTTGCGTTGGCATTTGGTCTGGCGGCCGCTTCATTTTTTCCAGCCATTGTGCTAGGTATTTTCTACAAAAAAATGAACAAGGAAGGTGCAGTAGCGGGAATGGTGGTCGGTATTTTGCTCATGCTGTTCTATATGTTAAAATTTAAATTTGGAATTTTTGATGGAGGTAAAGCTGCGGTAGAAGGTTTAAAAGCGTCCTGGTGGTTCGGTATTTCGCCTGAAGGCTTTGGTACCATTGCCATGCTGGTCAATTTTACGGTTTCTTTGGTGGTAAATAAATTTACTAACGCACCGCCAGAACAAGTACAGGAAATCGTTGAGAACATAAGAATCCCTAGTGGTGCAGGTGATGCTTCATCACATTGATAATAATTAGTTGGTTGTAAAAAACGGTTTGGTACTTCACCACGCCGTTTTTTTTATAATTTTAAAAGAATATCGCTTTCTATGAAGATGAAAAAAAGGCATCAACAGAAACTTGTTGTACTTTCCATATTGATTTTCTTTTTATGGAATGTTCCGTTTATTACCATTTTTGATGTGGATTATCAGATTATGGGATTTCCGGCTTTTTACATTTTCATTTTCGTAAGTTGGTTTATAGCGGTTATCGTATCCTATATTATTCTAAGAAAGTACTATGAGTAATTATGGTTTGATATTGGTCATCATATGCTACTTAGGCTTACTTTTTGGACTGGCTTATTTCGCCGAAAGAAACAGAAACAGCAGATGGATAAATAATCCATACATCTATGTACTGTCCTTGGCCGTTTATTGCACGGCGTGGACATACTATGGCAGTGTGGGCATTGCTTCCAAATCCGGAATCAGTTTTTTGACCATTTATTTGGGACCCGTGATTGCCTTACCGCTTTGGATTGTGTTGATGCGAAAGGTAATACGTATATCGAAGCAGCATAAAATTTCCAGTATAGCGGATTTCATCTCCATGCGTTACGGCAACAATAGACCTTTAGGGGCCTTAGTGACCATTACCTGCCTTTTGGCAATTATACCCTATATCGCTTTACAGATAAAAGCGATTTCAGAAACTTTTAATATCGTTTCCAGTGCCAATAGCTATATGTCTACAGGTATTTTGGACGACTCCACTTTTTATATCGCCTTGTTGATTGCAATTTTCGTGGCGTTTTTTGGCACACTCTCCACCGATGCATCCAAGGGAAAGAAGGGAATTATGGCAACGGTGGCTTTGGAATCCATTTTGAAATTGGTTTTTTTTCTAATTGTAGGGATCTACGTTACCTTCTATTTATTCGACGGAACCACGGATTTATATCAAAAGGCAGCCCAATCTGAAAATTTTAAACAGTTGTCCTCTTTCGGGGGACTGGAAAATGGGTTTAATTGGTTGTTTACCATATGCCTATCTTTTTTTGCTATTTTCTTGTTGCCCAGACAATTTCACGTTGCCGTGGTAGAAAATCAAAAAGAAAAACATTTAAAAAAGGCTATTTGGCTTTTTCCTTTATATCTGCTGTTGTTCAATGTATTTGTAATTTTCATCGCTTGGGCAGGAATATTAAAATTACCGGATACATTAAATCCTGATTACTATTCACTATTGCTGCCTTTGCAAGAAGGAAATATTTTTCTTTCCATGTTGGTTTTTATTGGAGGTTTTTCAGCTGTTATTTCGATGATTGTGGTTTCTACACTTGCTTTGTCCACTATGGTGAGTAATAATGTCATTATTCCTTACGGCTTTATAAAAAAGTTGGTGGAAGGCAATCCAGAAGAAAATGCAAAACGCATTAAGAACATTAGAAGGATTGCCATCTTTATATTAATAATTTCCGCATATTTCTTTTACATAAAGTTTTCCACCCAGCTATCACTTTACTCGATAGGGTTGATTTCTTTTGTAGTGATCGCACAATTGGCACCTTCGTTTTTTTTGGGACTTTTTTGGAGAAGAGGAACGGCTAAAGCGGCCAAAATAGGAATAGTCGTAGGACTTTTAGTGGTATGCTACACGCTTATTTTTCCGATAGTTGCAAATGCAATCTCACCAAATATTAGTTTTTTGAACGAAGGTTTTTTCGGCTACGGCTGGCTTAGACCAACCCAACTGTTTGGCTTGGAATACTTAACCCCAGAGAGCAATACTTTTTTATGGAGCCTTACATTCAATACACTTGGCTTCGCGATTTTTTCCTTATTGGCCAAAGGTAATTACAGAGAACGGAACTATGCCGAAATGTTCGTGAACAATGCCAATTACGAAAACTTACAAGAAGAAGCTTTTATATGGAAGGGTGAAGCGTACGTGGCAGATATAAAAAAACTATTATATCGATTTCTTGGTATACAGAGAACAGACCGTGCGCTCAATATTTTCAACAGAAAATATAATATTCCCGAACAACAGGAGAAAGCTGATGCCAGACTCATCAATTTTTCAGAAAAACTATTGACAGGAAGTATTGGTAGTGCTTCGGCTAAAATTTTACTGGCATCGGTGTCTAAGGAAAAGCCGATCAGCTTGGTTGAAGTAATCAAGATTTTAGAGGAAAGCAAAGAAACAAAAGAGAGTAACAAGCTGCTCACGGAAAAGTCACAAGAACTCTCCATCATGACCGAACAATTACAGATGGCCAATGAGGAGCTTCGTTCTTTGGATAAGCTTAAGGATGAGTTTTTGGATACTGTGGCGCATGAATTAAAAACCCCTATTACATCAATAAAAGCTGCCTCAGAAGTATTGGAAGATGATGAAATGCCTTCAGAACTGCGAAAACAATTCTTGGAAAATATCGGTAGGGATACAGAGCGTTTGGCAATCTTGATCCATAATATTCTCGATTTAGAAAAATTATCAGGTAAGCGGGCGGAACTTGATATCAAAAGACGGGAAATCAATAGAACAATTGCCAAGGCCATTAAGGGAATTGAGCAGATTGCTTCCAAAAACCGTGTTCAGATTAAATTCGAGGAAGGAAACAATTCTCAAGGACTTTATGATGAGGATAGAATATTGCAGGTATTGACCAATTTGCTTTCCAACGCCTTGAAATTTGTGAAATATGGAAAGGGGATAATTCGCATTGCAACACAAGACAATGAAAAGGAAGTAACCATAGTAGTGGAAGATAATGGTAAGGGAATTCCAAAGGAAGAACTAAAATATATATTCGATAAGTTTTACCAATCACAAAACCAAAACATCAAAAAACCACAAGGCAGTGGTTTTGGGTTGGCTATCTGTAAAAAGATTGTGGAAAGCCATGGTGGTAGTATTTGGGCGGACAAGAACTTTAAGAAGGGAGCAAGATTAGTGTTTACAATACCTAAAGCAAGATGAGTATAAAGAAAATATTAATTGTTGACGATGAACCAAATATTGTAATGTCGTTGGAGTATGCTTTTAAAAAAAGAGCATTTGAGGTTTTTGTGGCCAGGGATGGAACAGAGGCCTTGGAAATTTCCGAAAAACAGTTGCCAGATGTAATTCTTTTGGATATCATGATGCCGCAAATGGATGGTTACGAAACCTTAAAAAAGTTAAGAGCCAATAAATACCTGGAAAAGACGAAGGTTATCTTCCTTTCCGCGAAAAGCAAAATGGCAGATGTTGAAAAAGGACTTGAAATGGGAGCTGACAGTTATATGACCAAACCTTTTTCCATTAAAAAAGTCGTAGCCGATGTAGAAAAATTAATAATGTAAAAAAGTAAAGCTTAAATAAACATAACTAAAACAACAAATCATGAGCAACTACCATATTAAAAACTTTGAAGAGTACTATCAAGTCTATCGTAAATCGGTCAGAAATCCAGAAAATTTTTGGGAAGAAGTTGCCGAAGAACATTTTGTATGGCGAAAAAAATGGGACAGCGTTCTGGAATGGGATTTCTCCAAACCTGAAATCAAATGGTTTCAAGGCGCTAAGTTGAACATTACCGAAAACTGTCTTGACCGCCATTTACCGGTTAGGGGAGATAAAACGGCAATACTTTTCGAGCCGAATGACCCAAAAGAAGAGGCCCAACACATTACCTACAAACAATTGCATGAAAAGGTATGTAGGTTTGCCAATGTATTGAAAGATAATGGTATCGAAAAAGGGGATAGGGTGGTGATATACTTACCGATGATTCCAGAATTGGCCGTTTCACTTTTGGCCTGCGCGCGCATTGGAGCAATACACTCGGTGGTTTTTGCTGGATTTTCATCAACTGCCCTGGCTACCCGAATCAATGATTGTAAAGCAAAGATGGTAGTAACGTCTGATGGCTCATACCGTGGTGCAAAGACCATTGACCTTAAAGGAATTGTAGATGAAGCTTTGGAAAAATGCCCTGGCGTGGAAACCGTTTTGGTTGCAAAGCGAACAAAATCAAAGATAACCATGAAGGAAGGTAGAGATCAATGGTTACAACCTTTATTGGATAAAGCATACGCTGATTACACAGCAGATATTATGGATGCCGAAGATCCGCTCTTCATTCTTTACACATCCGGTTCCACGGGTAAGCCAAAAGGAATGATGCATACTATAGGTGGTTACATGGTCTATACGGCCTACACCTTTAAAAATGTATTCCAATATCGTGAAGAGGATGTGTACTGGTGTACGGCTGATATTGGCTGGATTACAGGACATTCTTATATCGTTTACGGCCCTTTGGCGAACGGGGCAACTACGGTAATGTTTGAAGGAGTACCGTCCTATCCTGATTTTGGTCGCTTTTGGGACGTTGTTCAAAAACATAAAATCAACCAATTTTATACGGCACCAACAGCGATAAGGGCATTGGCCAAAGAAAATCTGGATTTTGTTACCGAATACGACCTTTCTTGCTTGAAAGTTTTGGGTACCGTAGGCGAGCCCATCAACGAAGAAGCTTGGCACTGGTACAATGATCATGTAGGCGAAAAAAAATGCCCAATCGTAGATACTTGGTGGCAGACAGAAACCGGTGGAATCCTAATTTCCCCAATTCCATTTTCGACACCTACCAAACCAACATATGCAACCTTACCAATGCCAGGGATACAACCTGCTTTGATGGATGAAAATGGAAAGGAAATCAAGGGGAACCAAGTTGACGGACGTTTATGCATAAAGTTTCCTTGGCCTTCTATTGCTAGGACTATTTGGGGTGATCATCAGCGTTACAAGGATACCTATTTTAGTGCTTTTAAAGGTATGTATTTTACGGGTGACGGCGCTTTACGGGATGAGGTCGGTTACTACAGAATTACGGGTAGGGTAGATGATGTGATTATTGTTTCAGGACACAATTTGGGTACTGCCCCAATCGAAGATGCGATTAATGAGCACCCAGCTGTTGCAGAATCCGCAATTGTGGGATTCCCTCATGATGTTAAGGGAAATGCACTCTATGGTTATGTAATTTTAAAGGAAACCGGCCAATCGCGTGACAGGGATAATCTAAAGAAAGAAATCAATCAAGTGATTACCGAGCATATTGGTCCTATAGCGAAGTTGGATAAAATTCAGTTTGTACCTGGACTTCCAAAAACCCGTAGCGGTAAGATTATGCGCCGTATTTTACGAAAGATTGCATCTAAGGACACCGGAAATTTAGGGGATACATCAACACTGCTGAATCCAGAAGTAGTGGATATAATTATGCGAGAGAGTTTATAGACGATATCAAAGACTATATTTAGAAGGATGCTGTTTTTTAATAAGCTCCTTGAGATTGTTTGGCTTTAATTTATCGACAATAGCAAGAAAGGCAATGGAAGTAATCAATGCATCACCCAATGCAGTGTGTCTATCTTTTTTTGAGATACTGAATTTTTCGGCCAAATCGTCCAAAGTGTATTGCTCTTTTCGCTGAAGTAGGGTGGTAGTCAAGAGTGTCTTCTTGTAGAGTAAAGCAGTGTCCAGAGTTTTGTTCTTAAGTTTGGGCAGACCATTTCGTTTTAAGGCTTCATTGACCATGTTTACATCGAACATGACATGATGCCCCACCAAAGCGTGATTTTTTATATACCCAAGAAATAGTTCCAAGGCTTGCAATTCAGAGATTTGTGCTTTTTTATCTTTCTTAAGAATACCATGAATCTCAGCACTTTCAGCATCATAGTGTGTTTGTGAAATATAAATTTCCAAACTTTCTTTTACCGATATTTTATTATTTTTCAACTTTAGGGCTCCAATACAAAGTATTCGGTCCCTTTTATAATCCAAACCAGTGGTTTCGGTATCAAAAACTACAAATTGGTTCGCTTCAATAGTATCGGGCAACTTATTTTTGAAATAGTCGTAATAATTTGACCAAAACACGGGTAACTTTAATTTGCTTTTCTTTTTGAAGAATCCCATCACCCCAAAATATTCTTTACCTGAAACCGTAATTGCAGCAATTCCTGTATTTCCTTGATTGTTTTAAAAGTTCTTTTCAATTTTATTTTTTCCTCTTTATTTAATTTATCCAAAGCAATAAATCTTCCCGAGTCGTTATGTAATAGTCCTTGGATAGTCCTAAATTTCAATAAAGCTTTGCTCGCATAAGAACAGGAGAGGTAAAATTCTTTGTTTTGGGGTTCTAGTTCTGCAAGTTTTTCATAGCGTTCTGATGTGTTGTTTATAGATTTTATGGAATGCGACAGGATTAAGACCCTTGCAGCATCTATCATGGGCATTAGCGCCCTAAGTTTTAAATCGAAGAAATCTTTGTGCGCTCCATCTTGTTCTACCAAAAAACTTCTAAAAAAACCTGTTGGAGAGGGATTTTGCAATGCTCCGCTTGCCAAATGTGTTAAAAACAAGGGATGCTTTTTTATTTGTTGAAATATATGGGCCGATAATTTCGTAACAAGGGACTTATCGCCATACGTCACATTATAGTCAAAAAAGATTGAGGAGAGGAGCACCTCGTCAGGGCCCGGGTTACCGATCCAGTAGGAAGTTACATCTTTCCATTCGCTAAGACTATGGCACCACAATGGATTTGAGGCCATCATTTCTGCTGGACAATATTCGTAACCTATGGTATTCAATTCTTTTGTAATAAGGCTCCCCAATTTTAAAAAATAAGCTTGTGTTTCTTTTGATTTATTTTTAGGAACATCTTCAAATAGTATGGCATTGTCCTGATCGGTGGTCAATAATTGTTCACCTCTTCCTTGGCTGCCCATCGCTAACCAAGCAAAATTGACAGGGGGTTGTTTTTCCATCTTTTTAACTACCACGTATATCAATTGTTTTATAATGGCGTCATTTAGTTCAGAGATAATTTTAGAAACCAATCGTATAGGGATATTCTGGTCTAGATAACCTCTAAGCAAGTTCATCATGGCACGCCTTACAGACTTTAATTTTTGAGTGTCCTTACATCTTTTTATGGCCCTCATCATTACTGCAGGATTATTTCCCACTGCAAGCATGACATCATGCTTGGATAAGATTCCAACAGCTGGAGTTTCAGGTGTGCCATCTTCTGTTAGGCACAAATGACTTATGTTGCTTTTCATCATGGCCATTTGTGCCTGAGTAATGGTCAAGTTTTTTGGATAGGTGATGACAGGTGTTGTCATAACTTTTTTTGCGGTCCCGGTAACGGGAACATTACCGGAAAAAACTTTATTTCTAATATCCTTGTCAGTAATAATCCCTACGGGTAAATTATCTTTTACAACCAAAATACAGCCTACATTGTTAGCTGTCATTTTGTTTGCCAGAGTTTTAATAGTGGTAGTTTCAGAACAGGTGACCAAATTGGTTGAATACCCAACAGGTTGTAAATCCAAAAGTTTATTTTCAGGTGGGTTGCTTGTATCGTTTGGTAGCCCATACAACTTACCACGATGTTTTAAGGAGTATGGGTTACGGGTATTGGAAGCAAAGCTTTCTATCAAAAAATTCCCCACCCGTTGATTTTCAAGAGCCAATGGTTTAAATTCTTTTATAGGGATAGCGTACAAAATGCTTTCTTCATGGGCCTTTGCTTCAAGTTTGTATTTTTCGTTCGCCATTAGTGGGCGTAGACCAAAAATATCGCCCTCATCACAGATATCCATTATAGTTTTGGAATCCTTTTTTGCCAATGCTATTGCACCTTTATGGACGATATAAAAATGATCGTGCGGAACTTCTTTCTCGGTAAATATTATACTATTGTTCTCTTTATATATAATCGAAACCTCGTAAGATAGTTTTTGTAGTTGATTTTCTTCAAGGATATTGAAAGGTGGATAATTCTTCAAGAAATCCGATACCCGTTCTGAAACAGTATTTTTCATATCACAAATTTAATCCAAGTCGAATTAGTTTGGATACTGAAAATGAAAAACAGCTTTTAATTATTTAGATTTTATCTTAGCGATTTTAGATTAAAAAGTGTTGATTTAAGAAACATTCAACTCAATTTGAATACATTTAGCATCTTGGTCTATGCAACAGCCTATTTCCTATTACAATGAGCGCATTAAAATACTTGAACAAGAGATACAAAAAAATCGAAGTGCTCTCAATCTCATAAGTTTTCTAAGATTATCCGTTTTTGTGGGCACTGTTTTATTGGTCTACTTATTTTTTGAAAATAGCTATTTGGCATGGGCAATCGCGATTGTTGGAATTTCACTTTTTCTTTTACTATTGAAAATGTATGTGTCCCGTAAGCACCAATATAATTTCAACAAAGAATTAATAGCGATCAATGAAGAAGAAATTAAAATTCTGGATAATGATTATTTAGAACGGTTTGATGGTTCTGAATTTGATGATACGATGCATTTTTTCAGTTCGGACATTGATTTGTTCGGTAGGGGTTCTTTTTTTCAATATACCAATAGAACAGGACTAACAGAAGGTACTAAAAAATTAGTTGAACTACTCACGGCAAACAGTATTTGTGATGTTGAAAAACGACAAGCTGGCATAAAAGAACTTTCGGGCAAAAATGAATGGAGACAAAAGTATACTGCTATCGCCCGTACAATTAAGAGCGAAACATCGAATGAATCAATAATCCAATGGCTAAACAATTATAAACCGTTTCTTCCCGGTTTTTATAAATGGGTGGTCATGTCATTTGGTTTGGTTTCAACACTCTTGATACTAGGCTTGGTTTTAAAACTTATAAACCCATTACTGCTGCTCTGTTGGTTTATATTCGGTTTGGCGCTTACTTTAGTTTATGTAAGAAAGGTTAATATTTTAAGTTTAAAAACCAGTCGAATAAAAGAGACCATTCAGCAATACGCCCAATTACTTGATATAATAGAAGAAACAGAATTCATTTCACCACTTCTAAAAGAGGAAAAGGATAAGATAAGATCTAAGGGGTTAATGGCCTCCCGGATTTTTAAAAACTTTTCAAAAGCACTCGATGCATTGGACAATCGAAACAATCTCATAGTTGCTTTGGTGGGAAATGGACTTTTTCTCTGGGATATACAATGTTCTTTGAAAATAGAAAAATGGATTTTGAAGTATAGGGATACAGTGGACCAATGGTTTACGACCATTGCATTTTTTGATGCATTTAACTCATTTGCAACCTTTGCATATAACCATCCAAATTTTGCTTACCCGGATATACGTGAAAGCAATACTGTATCAATTGATATAAAATCTTTGGGGCATCCTTTGATACCTTATGAAGATAGAGTTACAAGTGATTTGGTCTTGGACAGTACCGATTTTTTTATAATTACGGGTGCAAATATGGCCGGTAAGAGTACTTTTTTACGATCAGTATCACTTTTTATAATAATGGCGAATGCGGGTCTTCCAGTTTGCGCAGAGAAAAGCTACTATAAGCCTACTAAACTTATAACCAGCATGAGAACAAGCGATTCGTTAACAGACAATAGCTCATACTTTTTTGCGGAGTTAAAACGATTGCAGTTTATTGTTAAACAGTTACAAAAAGATTCTTACCTAGTGGTATTGGATGAAATCTTAAAAGGGACCAACAGTATAGATAAAGCCGCAGGTTCCAAAAAGCTCATTGAGAAATTAGTGGAGATGGGCGTTTCCGGTATTATAGCAACGCATGATCTAAGTCTTTGTAAAATAGCCGATAATCTAGAAAGTGTAAAGAACTATTTTTTTGAAACTGAAATACGGGATGATGAACTTTTTTTTGATTATAAACTAAAACAGGGGGTGTGCAAGAATATGAATGCCTCGTTCTTGTTGCGTAAAATGAATATTACGTAGATTTTAGAACGAAGCATTCACAAGTTATAAACTATTTGAGCAGTTATGTGTTTACTTAAATTTTATTGCCCGTAAAGAAACAGAATCACCAGATTCGGTTATGTAAAGAACTTTTCTCAAATGATCTGCAGTGATACCATTTGGCCTATCAAAAGATGCTTGCATCAGATTGCCATCCGTTGTTGTTTTTTCCCCGCTACCCGCAAATATTTTTGCCTCACCTGACATTGAAACCCTGTAGATCACATTTTCCCCTATTCCCGTTGCAAATATAGAACCTGCAAAATAGGTAATATATCCAATAACCAGTCCTTCTACAACAGTCGGTAGAGTTGCCAATGATTCAATGGAAGCATCGCTATTAATTTTCAATATTTCTCCACTATTAAAATTTCCAACAAAAAGATTTCCCTTTTCATCAAAAGTTATTCCTACACAATACAATAACCTTTGGTCGCTAACGAAAACACTGACTTCACCTTCTGGGGTTATTTTGTGCACTCCTGGAAAATAATAGTTTGCGGCAAATATGTTACCCTTACGGTCAATAGCTATTCCAGATGGAAAACCTGGTAAGGTTGCCAAAACCGTTCGAGTACCGTCACTATCAATTCGTACTATGTCTCCTTGCAACAGACCAGAGTCAGGGGCAATTTTTCTTATGTTATTCGCTACATATATAGACCCATTTTTATCGATTACGTTTCCTGTTGGCGCCACTAGACTATCTACGGCTGCTTCAACAGATGCTGTTCTTGGATTTACCTTGAAAATTTGCGTTCCACTATATCCAGAGAAATTACTGGCATAAACGTTTCCTGATCGGTCAACAGAAAGACCATCGTTTGCCGGAAAGTCAGCTACAATGGTTTCCACTCGGGCTTTTTTAAGCACTGGACCAATAAAATCCTCGGTACAGGAAAATTGTATTCCCGTAAAGGCCGCAAGAACTAAAATTAAAAATTTAAACTTTTTGATACGGTTGACTACATTCATAATATTTTGAATTAAAATTTCAACAATTCTAATTCATTTACTAGTGAAAATCGCCCGTTTATATAGAGTAGAACTACTTTATAGCATGTTTTTTTATGTAACCACTTGGTGTATCGTCAACTACTTCCCTAAAAGCTTTATTAAACGTTGACTTAGAGTTGAAACCAACCTCTAAAGAAAGTGAGAATAGGGTTTTGCTCAAATGCTCCCTATTCTTGATCTTTCTCAAAAAAGCACTTACCCTTTGTTGGTTTATATAATTGTAAAAGCTTTTTTTATAAATATTGTTCAATAACCAAGAAAGATTGTTGGTTGAGGTATTCAACCTTTTAGAAAGTTCAACGAGCGTAAGTTCGTTGTCCAGATAGACTTTCTCTTTATCCATAAGTACTTCCAAATTCTGTTTTAAATGAATAATTTCTTCATCTTCCAATTTGAACTTAACAGCATTGGGCTTGTCTTTATTTGTGGAAATCCTGAATATTTCGGGCTGCCTTAATGCATAGTATCCTACAACATAAATTAAAATAGGTATTCCGATCCAAATGATATTATAACTGATAATATCGATATTGTAGTTTAAAAAGTATTTACTGATAAAACCCAAAACCCATAAAAATAAAATACTCCCAATCACGAATAGGACAATTTTCACAAAAGATATAGCTCGCTGTGAAAAGGATAGTTGGTGCTTTTGATTCTTCTGGTACGATAAAAAAAGGCGGCCACACAAGTACCAATAATAAATATTCAAAATCAATGCAGCAGTCTCAGCAACAAGAAATGGAATATAAAACTTACCTGATGACAATCTACTTATATATTCTTTATCGGTATAATTCGCAATGACCAGTAAAAAAGAAAAGTACAGTAGGGCAGGAATATAGTGAACCCAACCCAAAGTGTAGTTTTGTTGATTTTTTTCTAAAAGTCTTTTTAAATACATATAACCCAAAGGGCCATACATAAAAATAAAGGTCTCTACAATACAGATATACCGTATAATCCATATTTCTTCCGCTTTGTAGATAATCATCCTCATTAAAAGCATAAGACAGGCAAAAATCAATTGTAGCGAAAGAATGATATTTGCAGAAGTGTTCTTTTGGTGGACTATAGGTAAAGTAATACCTAAAAACAAACCTTGGGCTATACCTATCAAAAAAATTACATCAACAAAATTAAAACTGCTCATAAAAGATTATTGGATTGCACAAATTTATTCTTTAAAGTTTGACAGCACGTGCGGATATATAGAATCGTACCATATAAACTTTATAATAGCACATAATTTTGCTATGATTCATTTTAAGAAGAATTAAATGCTATTCGTATAAATACTGATTATCTTGAAATTGCATTTTTTTGCTTTTGGAATGTTAATAATAAATAACGATTATCATTCTCTGGAGCAAAGCATTGAATATTTGGGAAAAAAAGAAAATCCAAGATGTACATCTTGGATTTTCTTAGTTAAAATGTAGCGAGAGAGGGACTTGAACCCTCGGCCTCCGGGTTATGAATCCGACGCTCTAACCAGCTGAGCTACCTCGCCAAGGTGCTTTTTAGCGGGTGCAAATATAAAGTTTAATTTTTGCTCAATCAAAATTCATTATTAATTTATTATTTGATATTAATTTTTATATCTTCCCAAATTATATCAATATTGAAAGAAAAATTGAGTATCATAATGAGTGATAAGATTAAATTTGAAATAGAATTTGTTATTCAAGCTTCGCCACAATTACTTTACCAGTACATATCTACCCCTTCCGGTCTATCTGAATGGTATGCGGACAACGTAAATTCCCGTAGTGAATTATTTACTTTCATATGGGATGGTTCTGAAGAAAATGCAAAAATGCTAAAGAAAAAAAGTGATGAATTCGTTAAGTTTTCTTGGGAGGAAAATGATGATGATAGTTTTTTTGAAATTCGCATAATTGTAGATGAGATTACAAAAGATGTGTCCCTTTTTATAACTGACTTTGCTGATGAAGATGAGGTTGATGAAGCTAAAATGTTATGGGAAAATCAAGTTTCCGATTTAAAACAAGTACTGGGTTCAAAATAAAATTCTTAACTATACCTTATATTTGGTCCCGATAAAAATCGGGACTTTTTTATGTTCAATTTTAACGGGGAACTCTTTTCCAAAGACAGAGAGATCTTAAATTACAACAATAGAGGATTTAAATACGGTGATGCGCTCTTTGAAACGATTCGCTGCATTAATGGCAACGTTTTCTTTTGGGAGGATCACTATTTTAGGTTAATGTCATCCATGCGTATTTTAAGAATGGAAATCCCAATGGAATTTACTTTGGAATTTTTGGAAGAAGAGATAAAGAAAGTAGTTGCAAACAACGGTTTGGAAAATACTGCTGCAAGAGTTAGACTTACAATATTCAGAAAAGATGGTGGTCTTTACAGTCCTATAACCAATGACGTGTCGTATTTAATAGAGGTAGGTACATTGGAGTCTCCGTTCTACCTTCTTAGCTCCGATAGTTATGAAGTTGAGCTTTTTAAGGATTATTTTGTAAATAAGGATATGCTGTCCAATCTAAAAACCACCAATAAAATTCTAAATGTAGTTGCAGGCGTTTATGCACAGGAGAACGGATATGAAAATTGTATTCTCATAAATAATGATAAACAAGTCGTTGAGGTCATCAACGGCAATCTTTTCTTGGTAAAAGATAATGCAATAAAAACCCCACCTTTGAGCGATGGTTGTTTGGACGGGATAATCAGAAAAAAATTAATCGAAATTATTAAGAAAACCGAAGGTCTTGAATTACAAGAGGATTCGATTTCCCCATTTGAACTTCAAAAGGCCGATGAACTTTTTATTACCAATAGTATAAGTGGTATACGACCGATAACTAAATACAGAAAAAAGGATTATAGAAATAGTACGGGCAAAAGCCTTTTGGGAAAACTGAACGCAAAGGCCAGAATAGATCAGTTTTAATTCAATGATGGATTTTCCGGTGCGTTGGACCATAAGAGATAGTCACCACCAAGTTCCACCATTTTTTCTTTCCAAAAAGCATTGGAAGATTTTTCTAAAATACCGCTTTCATATTCATTTTGAACAACTATCCAAGATTTTGAAGAAAGTTCTTGGTCCAATTGACTTGAATCCCAGCCCGAATAACCTAAAAAGAATCGTATATCTTGTGCGGTAATGGTCTCACTATTGATAAGTTCTACCGTTTTTTCAAAATCCCCTCCCCAAAATATACCATCGGAAATTTCAATACTGTCTTTGATCAGATGTGGCACTTTGTGAATAAAATATAGATTATCCTGTTCTACGGGACCTCCATTAAAAACCTCAAATGGAACGGTTATTTCTGAAATAAGGTCGTTTAAAGTATAATCCAAAGGTTTGTTGAGGATAAAACCTACTGATCCTTCATTGTTATGTTCAGCAAGCAAAACTACTGACCTATTAAAAGAAACGTCGCCTGTCAATGTAGGTTCAGCAACCAGTAGTTTCCCTTTTTTTGGCTTAAGGCTAACCATAAAAATATAAATTCATATTACTAAATGTAATATAATAGTATGATAATTACAAGAAACGCCATAATATGGTCAAAATAAAAAGCACCTCTTAATTAAGAGGTGCTCCAATATATTTTAAAACCTAATTGATTAGTTTACTGCACCACTCAATTCTGCGCCTGCCTTGAACTTAACTACGTTCTTAGCTGCAATTTTAATAGTAGCTCCAGTTTGTGGATTTCTACCTTCTCTTGCATTTCTTCTGGATACTGACCAAGAACCAAATCCAACCAAAGAAACTCTGTTTCCTTTTTTAAGCGATCCCTCTACATTTCCTAAGAAAGATTCCAATGCTTTTTTGGCTGCTGCCTTAGTGATGCCTGCATCAGCTGCCATAGCATCGATTAATTCTGTTTTGTTCATAATGGAATTAAATTAATTGTTGTTAAAATAACTTTAATGCTGAACAAATTTATATGGATTTGTGTTTAACGCAAGTAAAACCAAGGGAAATAGGGTTTTTTGTTAATAACTTGAAACGTTTGTTGATAAAGTAGAAAAAAATAGAGGTCATTTATGAGCCTAGTAAAAATAAGGCTTAGCGGAGATATGCATTTTTATCGAGATTAAGACCGTTCAGAATATCAGCTATTTCCATTTTTCGCTTCCCGGGCAATTGTACTTCCAGGATTCTTAAAAAACCATCTTTTGTGGCAACATTCAATTCCTTTTTTTCTAAAATCAACTTTCCAATTTCATAGTCATGTTCCGTAGGTTCCATTTTGGCCTTGTAAATTTTGATGGGCTCTTCTTTTTTGCCATTAACAATGTAACACCATGCAGCAGGGTAAGGACTCAAGCCTCTTATAAAGTCATGAATTTTTTTCAGTGATATATTCCAATCAATTTTACGATTCTCTTTATTGAGTTTGGGAGCAGGTTTCAAATTTTCAAAATTCTTTTGTACCGTAATAGAAACATCATCATCGGCAATTCTTTTACAGGTTTCCACAACCAGTTTGGCACCAAGGTCCATCAACCTGTCATGAAGTGTACCTACCGTATCGTCCAAATGTATTTTTTCTTTTTTTTGAAGAATAACGCTTCCCGTATCTATCTTTTCATCAATAAAGAACGTAGTGACCCCGGTTTCGGTTTCGCCATTGATGATAGCCCAATTTATTGGAGCGGCTCCCCTGTATTGTGGGAGTAGGGATGCATGAAGATTAAATGTCCCATATTTTGGTATTTGCCAAACAACCTTTGGCAACATTCTAAAGGCGACCACAATATAAAGGTTGGCCTCTAAGCTCTTGAGTTCATCCAGAAAACTTTCGTCTTTTAGATTAACGGGCTGTAGCACCTTTAAATTTTGAGCTACCGCAAAACTTTTAACTGCGGATTCTTGAATCTTTCTTCCCCTGCCTGCAGGTCTATCAGGTGCCGTAATGACAGCCGCTACCAAGTAACCTGATTCTACAATGGTTCTTAAACTTCCAACGGCAAAGTCGGGAGTTCCCATGAATACTATTCGCAATGACTTTTTATTGTTTGATGACATATTCGTTGTTATGATTCAATAGTAGCACTTCGTCTTCAAGTAATTGTCGAAGATTTTCCAAAAGTACCTTTTCCTCAACAGCAAAATAGGGAACAAGTTCTCTTGAAGTTTTAGGTTCGGTTTTTAAACAATTAATGATTTCTTCCTTTATATCTGTTTGCGCAGCGCCTTTATTTTCCAGACAAATATCGCAAGAACCACAATCTTCTTTGGTTTTTTCACCAAAATACCTCAATATGAAGGTACTTCTGCATAAACTGGAATTGTTAACATAATCCAACATAGTTCGCATATTTTTTTCTTTCACGATATTGAAATCAGTGATTTTTTTCGCGAAAATGTTTATCGTACGTTCATCTTCACGAGGCACCAAAAAAGTTATTTCTAAATCGTTGGATGAGCTTTTGTATGCTACAATCCCGTCAATATGCATTTGGTGAAGAATAATTTTTATATATTTTTCGGTCTTCCCCGTTTTTTGTGAAATCAAATGAATATTGATTTTGGTCTCGTATTCAGTTATTCCGCCGTAAGTCCTTAAAATTGTCTGTATAAGCGGTGCAACTTTTCTGTTGTGGTTCAAGTAATCAAAAATCCCCTCTTTTGAAGCAATAAACCTAAGCATGTTTTTTTCATTGTACCGATCTGATAATGCTATTACAGAATTTTGGTCAAGAATTCTCAGCCCATTATAGGTCATGCTTGGATTAAAACTGTATCGCTTACAAAATAAATTAAACTCTAATCCGAATGTCTCCATGGTTGATTCACCATAGGAAATTTGAAAATAGTTGTTCAATTCAAGATATAGTCTTTTTACAAAACCTACATTCGGCAAAGAAGATAAAAACTGTTGTTTTGCCAAGTCTTCATCCTCTTTAGTAATCAGCATTAGTGCCGTAGCTCTCTGGCCATCCCTACCAGCTCTGCCAGCTTCTTGGAAGTAACTCTCCAAACTATCAGGAATTTGGTAATGTAAAACCGAGCGAACGTTTGATTTGTCCACACCCATTCCAAAAGCATTTGTAGCTACTATAATTTTAATATCTTCTTTTAGCCACAAATTCAATTTCTCCTCTTTTTCAATCTTGGCAATGCCGCCATGATAAAAAGAGGCTGTAAACCCATTTTTATTCAAAAATTCCGAAAGTGATACGGACATTTTCCGTGACCTTACATAAACAATTCCACTACCCTTGGAAGTGGAAAAGTATTTTTTTAGTTGATATAGTTTATCCTCGGTTTGTTTTACCTTAAAACTTATATTAGACCTTGAAAAAGAATCCTTGAATAGCTGAACCTGTTCCAGTTTTAAGTTTTCTAAAATGTCCTGCACAACTTTAGGCGTAGCTGTTGCCGTAAGGGCTATCATGGGTGCCTTTGGAGCGAGTTCTTTTAAGATTGCGCAGTCCAAATAGGCAGGTCTAAAATCATTGCCCCATTGTGAGATGCAGTGAGCTTCATCAATGGCAATGGTGTTTACGTTCATTTCTCTTATTCTTTCTTGCACCATGGTCTGTTGCAAACGCTCAGGAGATAGGTAAAGAAATTTATAATTTCCAAAACAACAATTATCCAGTAGATTGATCAGCTCTTCATGAGATATACCCCCAATTAGGGCAATAGCTTTTATTCCTTTTGATTTTAATTGATTTACTTGGTCTTGGATTAAAGCCACTAAAGGTGATACTACAATGCAAATACCTTCTTTGGCCAGACCGGGAATTTGGTAACAGATAGATTTACCGCCTCCAGTGGGCAATAACGCCAAAACATCATTACCCGTAATTACGGAATCGATAATTTTCTTTTGTGACCCCCTAAACGCATCATGGCCCCAAAATTCCTTTAAAATAGATTTAGGTTGCTTCTGCACTAGATTGGGTTGAGAGTTGACAAAACAAACGATATTCGTTCTTCAACGGTATTTTTTGGAACTGTAATCGGCTTGTAACCAAATCGAGTATAAGTGCCCATAAGCACTTCATGGATTTCTTCAGCTTCATCAAAACTTTCAAGGCGTTCATTGTCAGAAACATAGATTTCTTTCCAGGGCGGTACAATATAAATTTCATCATAGCGATTGTTCTCACAGGCAGCTATAAAATCCTCATTATAATCTTGTCCAAAGAAATCCATATAAGCAAGCACATCTGGGATCCCTCGGTCAAAAAAACTGATGGCGATATCCAAATCAAGCGATTTTTTAAAATGTTGGGTTCTGGCGTAAAGCAAATCTTTGTTGAACTGCCGTGCATCCTTAACAAAGACCAATGGATTTGATCCTACAACATCAGATTTGATATTGTTCCTGGCTTTTGAGGTCATGTCCCTAATGATTTCATGGAAACAATAGAACCCTTTATCTTCCAATCTATTGATCAGGGATGTCTTTCCTGTTCCGGGGGCACCTGTAATGACTACTTTTTTCGTGTTCAAAAAATATATTTTTTCCACGCAAAGTAATGAATTAGGCACTAGGAAAAAAAATCGTGGACTAACCCATATATTTGTATAAAATTAAAACATGGATAAAGAGAAATCCGACGAATTTTATGCCAGGTTAAAGGAACAATTGTTGGAGAGTACTTCATGGCCTTCAAACTATCTATATAAGTTCATAGTTCCAACGGATAAAAAAAGAATTGAGCAGATTACGAATATCTTCAACATGCCCGGGGCTGTCATTGAATCGAAAAAATCAAAAAAAGGGACTTATACAAGCGTTTCCATTACGATACATTTAAAAAATCCAGACGAAGTTATTGCAAAGTATAAGGAAGTTTCCTCGGTCGAAGGAGTAATTTCTTTATAAAAGCTCCAATTGCCATAATTTTAGTATTTTGCGGACGTTATTGGATATACTTCCCGATAATTTAATTTCATTAAACTCTTTCAATTTGAATCTAGTAGAAAATTTACAATATAATACAGAGCGAACTAAGCTCATTATTCCTGAATACGGTCGTCATTTCCAAAAAATGGTAGACCACGCCGTCTCCATAGAAGATAAGGAAGAACGCAATAAAGTTGCAAAGTCAATCATTAGCGTAATGGGCAATTTGCAGCCCCATTTGCGCGATGTTGCCGATTTTCAACATAAACTATGGGATCAGCTCTTTATTATGTCCGATTTTAAATTGGATGTAGAATCACCGTTCCCGATTACTCCAAAAGAAGTTTTGCAACAGCGTCCTGAACCATTGGAATATCCACAGAACTTTCCAAAATATCGATTTTATGGAAACAACATCAAAAGAATGATAGATGTAGCCATAAAATGGGAAAAAGGCGATATGCGTTCCGGGTTGGAATATGCCATAGCGAACCATATGAAAAAATGCTACTTAAACTGGAACAAGGATACTGTTGAAGATTCCGCAATATTTGCACATTTAAAGGAACTGAGCAATGGCGAAATTGATTTAGCCCCAAATGGTGAAAGCCTGACCGATAGTGGGCAGTTTCTTAAAAACCGTTCTGCCAAGTCAAATAGGAACGGTAGCAACAATAAAAAAGGACAGCGCAACAACAGAGGTAAAAAAAGGTATTAAATTCCAAAGGAATCCATGGGAACATTTCGGATAGAAGGTGGTCACCAACTACATGGTGAAATTACCCCTCAGGGTGCAAAGAACGAAGCACTACAGATTCTTTGTGCGGTATTGCTTTCAGGTGAAAAAATTACGATCAACAATATCCCCGATATAATCGATGTAAATAAGCTCATCAGTTTATTGGAAGATTTAGGAGTTAAAATCCAAAAGAAAGGCAAGGGCTCCTATACGTTCAAAGCGGATGACATTAATTTGGATTATTTACAATCCGACCAATTTAAGCAGGATGGGCGTGGTCTAAGAGGTTCCATTATGTTGGTAGGGCCATTACTGGCCAGATTTGGTAAAGGATACATTCCAAAACCGGGAGGGGACAAAATCGGGAGAAGGCGTTTGGACACTCATTTTGAAGGGTTTATAAAACTTGGAGCCAAGTTCCGATACAACAAAGAGGAATACTTTTATGGAGTTGAAGCTGAAAAGTTGAAAGGAACCTACATGCTTTTGGACGAGGCTTCCGTAACAGGGACCGCTAACATTTTAATGGCCGCGGTTTTGGCCGAGGGAACAACGACAATATATAACGCAGCTTGCGAACCCTATTTGCAACAATTGTGCAAAATGTTGAATAGGATGGGGGCAAAGATTTCCGGAATCGGTTCAAACCTATTAAAGGTGGAAGGGGTGGAAACCTTGGGTGGTACAGAACATACCATGTTACCGGATATGATAGAAATAGGTAGCTGGATCGGGTTGGCTGCTATGACACGTAGTGAGTTGACCATTAAGAATGTGAGTTGGGATGATTTGGGACAAATACCCAATGCTTTCCAAAAATTGGGAATACAAGTGAAGCGTAAGGGAGATGATATTTATATTCCCAAGCACAAAAACGGGTATGAAGTGCAGAATTATATTGATGGTTCAATTCTTACCATCGCGGACGCACCATGGCCAGGATTGACCCCAGATTTATTAAGTATACTGTTGGTTGTTTCAATTCAAGCAAAAGGAGAGGTGGTAATCCATCAAAAAATGTTTGAAAGTCGGCTTTTCTTTGTGGATAAGCTAATAGACATGGGGGCAAAGATTATTTTATGCGATCCACATCGTGCCACGGTCATTGGACACAATTTTAAGTCTACTTTGAAAGCTACTACCATGGTATCGCCAGATATTAGGGCAGGGGTTTCACTTTTGATAGCTGCACTTTCTGCAAAAGGCATCTCTACAATTCACAATATTGAACAAATAGATCGCGGTTACGAGAATATCGATGAACGTTTAAGGGCTATTGGAGCAGCTATTACGCGCGTGTAAAAACCGTAATCGCAGTCCAAAAGAATACGGAAGACCATAAAAACGTTCGTAACCAATTGTTCTTTTCAAGACCTTTTAAAATTTTTGAATCAAATTTTATCGATGAGATTTGATTGTGTATTGGTACAAATTGGGAAAACGTAGAAATCCATGCACAAGTTATCAATACGAAACTCCCAATAGTATACAAAGATGTAATTTGATATAGCTGCCATAAGCTCACAAACAATTGCCCAAACATTAAAGGAACAACTACATAGGAGATACGTTTAACGTAAGTCTGATGCCATTTTATGAGATTGTTCTTTTCATAAAAGATAAAACTTGGGTAAATAATAAGCTGTACCATCCAAATAAGTACAAATAAACCAAAATCAAACAACAGCCTGAGCAATTCTATTTTCATTCCGTCAATTTCCATTTGTATTCAATATGTACTTTTCTTAAAATGAGATAAAATGGAACCCACCAGATAAAATCGTTTGTGATCAATGTATAGATAAATTCAAATGGTACTATATCTTGCAGATAGTTGAAGAGAAATCCCAACGGCCCAAATATTTTACCAAGAAACCCAACGGCGACTATAGGCCAATGTCTCATGGGATCATAAGAAGCCCACCAATAGCCAAGACCATAAACTCCAATGACCATGCCCATTCCTTGCCATACCATAGGATGATTTAAAGGGTTCATACCCACAAGGTCAAAAAAGTGGTCAGGAAATAAAACTACCCAAGCTCCCCAGAGTACGTTATAGATTGCGGCTAGTTTTAACGTAAGCTTCATTTATTTTTCAATCAAAGTACCATCTGGGTATTTGGCAAAACGCCCTTTTTCCCTATCATGAACGTTATCCGCATAAGGCCATGGCCAACCACCAAATTGGGTCAATTGATATTCTTCCATAGCTTTTTGAATCTCTTCGTCGGTATTCATTACAAAAGGGCCATATTTTGAAACAGGTTCATTAATGGGCTTTCCCTGTAGCATTAGAAAATGTGCCTTTTTATCTCCTATTTTAATGGTAATTTCTTGAGAGGCATCCAATAGTATTCCAAAATTTGGATTCACTTTTCGGTTTCCGATATAAATTTCGGATCCTTCATAGAAGTAAAGTGTACGATTTACATTTGTTTTCGCTTTTGGCAAGACAAACTCCTGATCTGCATCCACGTGAATATTCCAAATAGCGACTTCGTTATCAGTATTTGCGGCCCATGAATTGGGCGCTGGCTCATTGGCCTGCGAACCCTTATAATTTCCAGCTATCACTTTTATTTGTGCATTCTCTTCATTAATGACCGGAATGTCCTCATGCCATAGCATTTTAAAATGGGGTTCTGTAAATTTATCCGCTTTTGGAAGATTTAGCCAAATCTGAAAAAGTTCTAGGGTATTACCACTCTCCATATTCAGTAGAGGAAACATTTCAGAATGTTGAACGCCTCTACCTGCTGTCATCCATTGGGTATCGCCTTCACCAAATCTTCCAGCGGCACCCAGCGAATCTGAATGGTCACAATATCCTTTATTTACAATAGTTATCGTCTCAAACCCTCGGTGAGGATGATTTGGAAACCCTGGGATGGTCTGCCCGTGATACATCCGCCATCCGTCTTTCAAGGTAAAATCATTGCCTAAATCCCTACCTTCCAACAATTCAGGGTCGGGACCCATTGTTTCGTTTCCTTTTGTATAGTGATCTAAATGATACACACAGAAAAGAAAAGGGTCTTGGGTCTGCCAAGGAAAACCTAAAGGAATGATGTTTACAATAGCACTACTCATGACTTATGCGTTGCGGTATTTATCTCTATCCAGTAACCTTCGGGGTCTTGAATGTAAATTTGTTTTACGCCATCCGCCCGATCGGTGACCGAGCCCTTATTACCTGGCCAATCATAAAAATCAATATTATTTTTGATTAAGTGTTCAATAAATTTTTCTAAACTCCCTATGGCCAAGCATAGATGTATGCTCTTGTCCTTTTTGAATTCAACTATATCCTTTTTAATAAGGTGCAACTGAGAATTTCCATAAATGCTGAACCATCTAAAGCCAAGTTTTTTTTCTGGATGCGGTATTTCTTCAAAACCAAAAACATTTTTATAAAAATCACCTGTTTCCCTCAGTTTGGTTACGACGAGCGACTGGTGATCAAAAGTAAAATTAAAATTTGGTCCGTTTTCTTGACCATAAGATTGCATAAGTAAAACCAGGGCAAATAAAATTATAATTTTCTTCATCATAAACAATGGTGAGAAACTATTCCGGTAAGTTTAAAACCATGGAAGTTTCTATAATTTAGAATAGTATTTTCTTGTTTTTGAACAGCTACTTTTTTTAATTTTCTCCAATCGGTGGTGGTCCATCGATCATGGCTTCGTATTTTTCGTCCCCTTTACGGGTCTTGTATTCTTCTTTTACCTTCTCAACCAACTTTGGATTTTCAAAAAGATCTGCCATGGTCATTGCCATAGCTTTAGAAGCATAGACCATTCCTTTGTGACCGATACTCATACCTCCACAAGCAACAACGGCCCATGAGTGCCAAGGCGTGTCTTTTGGTGCAACAGTCACGCCCAAATTGATATTGGGCACGTTCCAACTTACATCACCAACATCGGTAGAGCCTCCCCCAGGGTTCTCTTCCGTATCCCGTAACGGTTCAATTTTACTGTCCATTCCAATTTCTGGCTTTCCCGTCGCTTTTTGAATCGCCTTTCCAAAAGCGGTTTCCTCGTCCGTGTAGGAGATTGGACCCAACAATTCGAGATTATTTTGCATGATTTCACCCCCTGAACGATTCACCAATGTTTCATAAATTCCTGAAACCAATGATATTTTATAATCCACATTGGCCATAATAGCTGCACCTTCGGCCATTTTTTTGACCTGCTCATAAGTTGGCAGCATAATTTTTCTTTTTGGATCTCGTACCCGTACCCAAATTTTAGAATAGTCCGGTACTACATTGACAACTTGGCCTCCATCCTGAATATGGTAATGGATACGCGAAGTAGGCCTTATATGTTCTCTATAGTAGTTGATGCCGGTGGTATAAAGTTCCAATGCATCAGACGCACTGCGACCGTTCCAAGGGTCAGCAGAAGCATGGGCCGCTTGTCCTGTAAACTCCACTATAAAATCTATCAAAGAAAGACCACTCTGTACGTCTGCTTCTATTTTGGAACTTGGATGCCAGCTAACATTAACATCTACATCATCCCAAAGACCAGCTTCTACCATCCAAACTTTTGCAAAATATTTTTCCTCGGCAGGTGTACCTAAAAATTTAACCGTCCCCTTCAATTTTCCTGCTTCAATCTGTTCCTTGATTGCGATGGCAGCTCCCAAACTGGCAGCACCGAACATATTATGGCCACATCCATGCCCTGGGGCACCATCAATTCTTGGATTTTTGGTTGGGACCGTGTTTTGTGAAAGGCCTGGCAGGGCATCAAATTCCCCTAGAACGCTGATTACCGGTTTCCCAGAACCGTAAGTGGCGGTAAATGCCGTAGGAATATTTGCCACACCCCTGGTAACATTGAGACCATTTTTTTCCGCATAACTGGCCAAAACCTCTGCCGATTTAGATTCGTTGAACGCGGTTTCTGCAAAGGTCCAAATAGAGTCACTTATTTTAATAAGATTCTCTTTATGGTTTTCTACTGATGCAATGACTCCTTTTTTGCTATTGCTCATTTTCTGGGCCGATATGCCACATATGGTTAGTGAAGTCAGTAATAATAATACGATTTTCCTCATTTTTAAATGGAATTAGTTGGTTCTGCGTATGTTTTGAAAGAAAAAATGTTCTTACGTAAATATACCATTTTATGTCGTTTTATAGGAGTAACTAGAATTATAACATAATGTACTGATTTATAATTATTTAGTATATAATCAGACAATATAGAAGCGTGTTTTGCGTTAGACATCAACTGTTTGTAATCGTTTTAATTTTAAGCCTGACCACCATGAAACTTTTTGCCCATATCTTTTTAATCTTCATATTTACCTACACATTGATTAGTTGTAGTGCTACGAATAAATTGACCCTTGGAGTGACCGAACCCGCGATTCTTTCATTGCCTTCAGATGTTGGCACTATTGGAATCATTAACAGAAGTTTAGCTTCGGAAAAGAACAATGTTATTGATAAACTTGATAAGATTCTTTCTTTAGAAGGATTGAATTTGGATAGGGAAGGAGCATTGGCTGCCATTACAGGTCTATATACCGAACTAGAAAGGAATAGCCAGTTTGAAACAATAAAAATAATAGATTCTATTGATGTCATACGAAAAGGGTTAAGCGTTTTTCCTGCCCAGCTATCTTGGGAGCTAGTAGAACAGATTTGTAATGAAAACAATGTTGATGTATTGTTTTCACTGGAATTCTATGATACGGATACTCGAGCGGATTACCAAGCCACCATAGTGAACATACCCAACAATTTTGGTATCAATGCCAAAGTTCCTGGTCATAGGGTTACCCTACAAACCATGATTAAAAACGGATGGCGTGTTTACAATCCCATTAACAAACAAATCTTGGACGAATTTATTTCCAAAGACCAGATAGTTTCCACTGGTGAGGGAATCAATCCTGTAAAAGCTATTGAAGCTGTAATGGCAAGAAAAGAGGCTGTTATACAGCTTAGCAACCAGTTGGGGAATAACTATGGGCTCAATTTAAGACAAATGCGCAGAAGGGTTGCAAGAGATTATTTTGTTAGAGGCACGGATAACTTTGTTATTGCCAAAAGAAGAGCACAAACAGGCGACTGGGATGGTGCAGCAGCTTTATGGAATACAGAAGTGGAACATCCAAAAAGAAAAATCGCTGGAAGAGCCCATTATAACATGGCGATAATCAATGAAATTAATGGGAATCTGGAAAAAGCCATTGATTGGGCTTCTAAATCCTACTCTGATTTTGGGATTAGGGAAGGTCTTCGTTATATCAATATTCTGAGAAGGAGAGTAGCAGATCACCAAGAAATAGAAAGACAACTCTCCAAATAGACTTTGTATAAATTACCCTACAGCTTCTTTATAAACCTTCAAACAGCGTTCCCTTGCCTCTTTATGGTCTACCATTTTATCAGGGTATGTCATTTCCTGTAAATCAGGCACCCATTTGTTGATATACTCCTTCTGTTTATCAAATTTATCTACTTGGGTCATTGGGTTGAATATTCTAAAATAGGGAGCAGCATCCACACCGCTACCTGCTGCCCATTGCCAGTTGCCTACATTGGAACTCATTTCGTAATCCAACAACTTCTCGGCAAAATAGGCCTCGCCCCAGCGCCAATCTATTAATAAGTGCTTGCACAAAAAACTTGCTACGAGCATTCGTACTCTGTTGTGCATATATCCGGTCTTGTTTAATTCCCGCATACCTGCATCGACCAACGCATAGCCTGTTTCACCATTCTTCCATTTTTCAAACTCATTCTCATTGTTACGCCACTCAATACGATCATATTTTGGTCTAAATGCCTCTTCCTGCGTATGTGGAAAATGCCAAAGAATCTGCATAAAAAATTCACGCCATATAAGTTCGCTCCAAAAGACCTCATTTTTTTCCGCAATTGCTTTTTTAATCATTTTGCGGATAGAAACCGTTCCAAAGCGCAAATGTGGCCCCAATCTTGAAGTACCGTTTTCTTTTGCGGGAAAATTTCTGGTATCCTCATAGTTTTCAATAAGGGTAGGGGTAACGGTATAGTCGGGAACTTTGATCGAAGAAGTCTTAAAACCAATATCCGAAAGTGAAAGATTGGGCAAGCGCGAATGTTCTATCAAATTATCCATATACTGGCTTGTATAGTGGATTTTTAGGTTATCCTCTTTAAAGATTGACTTCCATTTATTTTTATAAGGGGTGTAAACAACATAGGGATCTCCATCGTCTTTAACAACTTCATCTTTTTCAAAAATTACTTGATCTTTATAAGTTTTGAATTCGATGTCCTTCTTGGAAAGCAGCTTTTTTATTTGTTCATCGCGTTCTTTGGCATAGGGCTCGTGATCATGGTTTGTAAATACTGTTTTAATTGTAAAATCATTTATTAATTTCTTAAAAACAGTTTCTGGGTCTCCATGGTATATCGCTATGGAACTGTTGTATTGGTCTTGAAGCTCGTTTCTCATTTTTTGAAGTGTTTCATGCAAAAATGTGACCCTGGCATCATCCTGGGGAAGTTTGTCCAGAATTTCCGAATCAAAAATAAAAATTGGAAGAACAGGGAAATCTCCTTTCAAGGCTTCAAGAAAGCCGACATTGTCATCTAGCCGTAAATCCCTTCTAAACCAAAAAACTGAAACTTCTTTATCCATTTTAGCTAATATTTAAAGTGGACATTCCGCCATCCACACCTACAATTTGTCCTGTCATCCATGAGCTTTCTTCCCCAAGTAGAAACAAAGCTATGTTTGCTATATCTTCAGGTTTCCCCACTCTTTTTAGTGGATGTCTTTGCGACATCATTTCTACTTTTTTGTCATTGCTGAGCAGACGTTTTGCCAATGGCGTGTCAACCAATGAAGGTGCTACAACATTTATTCTGATTTTTGGGGCATATTCTGCGGCCATGGACTTTGCAAAACCTTCAATAGCTCCTTTAGCGGAAGCTACACTAGTATGGAAAGGCATACCCGTACCAACCGCAACTGTACTAAAAAATACCATGCTACTGTCATCTGCCATTCTTCCTATAATATTCTTTACTGTATTTACCAGACCAAAAAAATTCAGCTGCATATCTTCTTGAAAAGTCTCCAAACTCATCATTTTAAAAGGTTTTAGGTTTATGCTACCGGGACAGTAGGCAAACCCGTGTATTTCATTAGGGAGTTTGGAGACATCCAATGTATCCGTAGTCACGTCAAAAGGAATATGGGTCACATTTATATTTCCCATTTCCTCGTTGGTACGTGAAGCTATATACACATTATTTGCTTTTTGTAACCGTTCTGCCATTGCAAAACCGATACCATGTGATCCTCCTATTAAAAGAATATTCTTTTCCATAGATTAAAATGATTTAAATTGTAAGTCTGTTTTGGAACCTGCAATAGAACCAAATAATTCTGTTAATTTTTGCTCTCTAAATGTAAAAATTGACTCCAACTGACCTTTTACCAATAATGGGTGTGCTATTTGTCCCAAAAAGCCCAACGGTATTTTGTAGTCGATAATGTCTTCCATTTCTACACCACCCTCAATTTCATATATAAAATGTTTATGGTGCCAAAGTGCGTATGGACCAAATAACTGTTCGTCCACAAAATACTCCCCTTCTTTTACATGAGTAATTTCCGATACCCACTTTGTTTTAAAACCAAGAAACGGGGAAACGCTATATTGAATGATTTGTCCTTCAAACATGGGTCTATCTGCTCCAGATAGAATATGGAATCCCATTTTTTCAGGTGTAATGACCTTTAGATTTTTTGGGTCCGATAGAAATTCCCATGCTGTGGTCTTGGGTATGGGTAATTGTTGCTTAGCGTGCAATTGATATAATTTCATTGAACAGTTTTTACAAATATACTTTCAAATTGTTTAACAAAAAACTAAAGAAGTTAAACATAATCATTTTAGCTAATATTTTTTGAACATAGTCTCAGGTTTTATCGCTACTTTGAAACCATGCACAACTTTTTGCAAAATATAGTACAAAGCATCTCTCTAATGTTTCTTTTCATTGGTACGGGTATTTATGCCCAAACTGATGTTGTTGAGGTTTCCAATTTAGAAGAACAAATTGAAGAAACATCAGGATTGATTTATCTGGATGGAAGATTGATAACACATAACGATTCTGGAAACAGTGCCGAGCTTTTTGAAATCGACCCTATGGACGGCAGAATTTTAAGGACTGTAACTATTACCAATGCTGAAAACACCGATTGGGAGGATCTTGCCCAAGATGAAGATTATATTTATATAGGAGATTTTGGAAATTTTAATGGAAACAGAAGGGATTTACGAATTTATAGAATCTCCAAGACAGACTATATAAGTTCGGATGATGTGATTGCTGAAACAATTTCTTTCAACTATGAAGACCAATCAGATTTTGCAAACATGCCAAATAGTGATTGGGATGCAGAAGCGTTCTTTGTTTTTGAAAATACACTCATCATTTTGACCAAACAGTGGGAAAGTGCAGGAACAGTTGCATACAAATTGCCTAAAACTTCTGGAAACTATGTGGCCGAAAGATTGGATTCTTATCAGGTTGAGGGTTTGATCACAGGCGCAACCTATAGTGACATCCAACAACGTTTGGTCTTGGTAGGTTATTCACGATTGTTGTTGCCTTTTTTTGTAGAGATAACGGGTTTGAGCGATTCTGCTATCTTTTCGGGAGTTGTTTCAAAAACTTCATTCAATCTAGGCATTGCACAGGTAGAATCCATTGCACATTTTGAAAACACCTATTTTTTTACATCTGAAAAATATGTGAATTCTTCATTTCAAATTGAATCTCCGTCACGTCTTTTTTTTTTGAGTTTGAACCAAAAATAATACCTGAAAGTTCAAATTCAAATACTGAATTATTATTGTACCATCAACCTGAAACTCATACTTTACATTATCTATTAACTACGGAAGATAATTCTTTTGGGTATGGTGTTTTTGATAGTACTGGCAAGAATATCCTTTATAATCCACAAAGTTTTTTGAAAACCGGTGCGATTGATACTTCTATTTTAAGACCATCTGTATACTTCATATCTTTTTATTTGCAGAAAGAAAGAGTGGCGAAGCCATTTGTTGTTCGATAACAGATTTTTCTTTTAAGGGTTTCTTAACAAAGCGAACATGCCTTTATATTTAGTTTTGCTCTACTAACAATACTAAAACACTTTCAAATGAAAAAATTAATTTTATTATTATGTGTTGTATCTGTATCATTCAGCATGAATGCACAGATTACGACTCCTGCACCTAGTCCTGCTTCAAAAATTGAGCAAAAAGTTGGCTTAACTGATGTTACTGTGGATTATTCTAGACCTTCAATGCGTGGAAGAACTATTTTTGGCAATTTGGTTCCTTATGACAAATTATGGCGAACGGGTGCCAATGCGTACACTACGATTGAGTTTAGCACTGATGTGACCATAGATGGAAAAGAGCTAAAAGCGGGAAAATATTCTATTTTTACAAAACCGACCGCATCCAACTGGGAAGTATTCTTTTATACGGATACCCAAGGTGGTGGAACTCCAAGAGATTGGGATGAGAGTAAAGTAGCCGCAAAAACCACAGTTCAAACGTATCCTATACCAATGGATATTGAGACATTCACCATAAGTATTGATGATTTAACGAACAACGGCGCGAATTTAGGAATGATGTGGGAAAAAACATATGTTGGCATTCCTTTCACCGTTCCTACGGATACTACTGTGATGAAAGATATCGAGTCAACAATGGCAGGTCCAAGTGCTGGCGATTACTACACTGCGGCAGTCTATTATTTGGATGAGGACAAGGATATTTCCAAAGCCAAAGAATGGATGGATAAAGCAATGTCCATGACAAAAGAACCTAGATTTTGGCAATTACGTCAGCAGTCATTGATATATGCAAAGGCAGGAGATAAAAAAGCAGCGATAGAAACGGCAAAAAAATCTCTTACTGCAGCAGAGGCGGCCGGTAATGATGATTACGTTAAAATGAATAAAGACTCCTTAAAGGAATGGGGAGCTCTCTAAGAGTTGTAAAACAAAATTCAAGAACCCACTTACCAGTGGGTTTTTTTATGTTTTTAATTCAGATTTCTTGCTGAGACTATCAAAACTTTGTAGGAGTATTGCCAAACAAATGACCAAGATACATCCAAAAGCGTTGAGCCACAAATAAGACATCCAATCTAAATACCATCCAAGGATTACGATAACCTGAGTTATCAATGCAGCAATAAAAACTGCGTTTCCTTTAATGAATTTTAAAAAGAATGCCAATAGAAAAATACCTAGTACATTTCCATAAAAAATAGAACCGATAATATTTACCAACTGTATAAGGTTATCAAATAGATTGGCCACACAGGCAATTAGTATAGCTATAATTCCCCAAATGAGCGTGAAAATTTTTGTAACTGTTACAAAATGTTTTTCGTCCATATCTCTTTTGAGATTCCTCCGATATAAATCCAATGCAGTTATGGTTCCCAGTGCGTTTAATTCAGAAGCTGTAGATGACATTGCTGCAGATAAAATTACCGCAAGCAGCAACCCGATAAGACCTGTTGGTAAATTGTTTAAGATAAAATGGATGAACACATAATCTTTATCATTTGTCTCAACTGAATCATCAGCTTTATTTATCAATATTTTGGCAGTATCCCTACTGGCTCTTTCCTTCTGATTGATTTTGACAATATCTTGTTTTGCCTGTTCCACGGCATTGTACTCCTTTAGTTCCAATGCTGCCGAAAAAGCATCTTGGGCCATTTTCTTCTCTTTTTCCAAAGATTGATGTTCCAGTTCAAGTGCCCTATATTCTTCAACATATTCAGATTCCATTACAGCTTTTGTTGCAGCAGGGTTAAAATTCAATGGCGATGAATTGTACTGATAGAAAACAAAAACCATGGCACCGACCAATAGGATAAAAAATTGCATGGGAATCTTAAAAATACCATTGAATACCAATCCCAGTTGACTCTCCCTAACGGACTTACCGGATAAATAACGCTGTACTTGACTTTGATCGGTCCCAAAATAAGCAAGGGCCAAGAAGAATCCACCCGTTATACCGCTCCAAAATGTGTAGCGGTTATTGGTATCAAGGCTGAAATCCAAAATCTTCAATTTATCGTTCGCTCCCGCTATTTTCAATGCGTCGCCAAACGAAACTTCTGTGGGCAGTGACCCCAATATAAAAAAGAAGGCAAAGAACATGCCCACCATAATAATGAACATTTGTTGTTTTTGTGTAACACTTACTGCTTTTGTTCCACCGGATACGGTATAGATAATTACCAAAACACCTATAATAATATTTAAGGTTCTCAAATCCCAGCCCAATACTGCAGATAGGATAATGGATGGGGCAAAAATTGTGATACCAGCCGCAAGCCCCCTTTGAATTAAAAAGAGGATGGCAGTTAGGGTACGGGTCTTTAAATCAAACCTTCCCTCTAACATTTCATATGCAGTAAATACTTTGAGTCTCTTGTAGATGGGAATAAATACCAAACATATAAAAATCATTGCCAAGGGCAGGCCAAAATAAAATTGAACAAATCCCAGCCCATCATGGAAAGCTTGCCCTGGTGTGGACAGAAAAGTAATGGCGCTGGCCTGCGTAGCCATTACCGAAAGCCCAATGGTCCACCATTTGGTATCATCTCCGCCACGCACATAGTCATTTACATTTTTGCTTCCACGGGTTTTCCAAACACCAAAAACAACGATAAACAGCAGTGCACTACCAAGAATAATCCAATCAAGTATACCCATTAAGGTTTAGTTATTTAGTATCATGATGAAGTAAAAGACCAAAATATAAAAAATGTTCAGCAAAAGGACGATGGTATATTCTTTCTTCCAATCTGCTTTATTATCGTTTATATTATCCTTTGACATTACTTTCATTTTTAACTTCACTCTTACCTATGGAAAGCATATTGGCAAAAAGTTTATAGGCACCTGATACTCCAGCGGGCAGTTCCCTGAAAAAACTCAAACCCGTGTAAATATAGTGTCCTTTTCCATATGGCGCGACCAGAAGGCTACCTTCTGTGGGACTTTCACCTTCGTCGCTCATGGATAATATAGGTGTAAATTCCGGACTCCATTCTTTTGGAAAATATAATCCTCGTTCTTGGACCCATCCATCAAAATCACCTTTGTTGATGGTATTTGGGAAATTTACCAAGGCGTGATCATTCGCGATGATATTTACTTCTGCCGATTCATCAGTTACTCTATTTCTTGATAGGGTCAGACCATACGGAGCTATATTTTCAAATTGCTTGCTCCATCTACCGGCGGTGTTGTATTGTACAATGAGATTTCCGCCATTTTCAACATAGTCAAAAAGAATAGGTTGCTTAAATTTTAGGTCGTCCACGATATTGTAAGCCCTAATTCCGACTACAATGGCATCATATTTTTCCAGTTCTCCTTTTTGAACAGAACTAGGATCAATCATGTGGACTTGATATCCTATTTGTTCCAAACTTTCTGGAACTTTATCACCTGCACCCATAATGTAACCGATATGTTCCCCGGTTTTCCGAATGTTCATACGAACTGCCTTGGCTTCAGAGGGCAATAAGACCGATTGTTTTGGAATGTGATCATAAGTAATCTCCACAAGCTCACGAGTATAGGTTTTACCATCAACAGTTGCTATTGGTAATAGTTTACCCTCACTATCGTTTGAAGGCGGAGTAACCTTAAATGTAACGGATTGTTCCTGTCCTTTTTGAAGAATTGAAAAGTCAATGCTTTCTGGGACTACACTCCAGCCCATTGGGTGTCTTAGTTCTATTTTACCTTTAATGTCGTTTTTGCCCGCCCTAATGTTTACAGTTACATTTTTGGTGTTTTCATCAGAAAAAATCAAGACTTTTTCTGTAATCTTCGTAGTGACCGATGGTAAAACAACAAAGGGTTCGTAGAGTTCACCTTTGTCCGGTTTTGAATAGCGGTGGATAACTGGCTTTTTAAATGTAATCTCGGTGCCGCTAAAATCAAGAATAAAATATGCATTGAATGCATTTGGTGTTTCAGCTTTACCAATCATGTTTTGGTCTTTTACACTGTACATTCCCAAGCTACCTGTTTCGTTTAGCCAATATGGTCCTGAAGTTTTAAAGGAAGTTGGAACAGAAAATTCCATTTTTAAGTCTTCCCTGTTATTATTTCCAAGAATTTTATTTGGGGTAATAGTTACATTTGCCCCATCAATTCTTATTTCTTTGAGAAGGATATTCCGGGGGCTTCTGTTCAATGCCTCTACGTTCACATTAACAATGCTTCCAGGAGTTGTTGAAGGTGATTCCGCATTTAGTTCCAAATACATTCCTGCACAGTCTAGAATGATGGACGCCAATTCTTCGGATTTTAGTTTCTTCCAGTGCTCGTCATCAATATTTTGTAATAATTGATAAGCTTTTATTAGTTCGGGAATGTGTTTTGAAGGGTCGGAATAATCAAAGTTATCTTCTATTTTATATAAAATATCACCAATTGCCTTACCTCCCTTTATTCTTGACCAAGTCGTATCAATGCCATCGAAAAGGTTGCCATTGGAAGGAAATTCACCTTTTAAAAGCTCAACATATTCATCCTCTGAACCACGAGTGGTCAATCTACCAAAACCCTGGCATAGGTGTTGACTGCTCGCCATTGATGCTATCTCATTATTGGAAAGACCCAATTCTGGATAGAAAGTACCGATATCCAATTTCAATAGGTTTGATTTATCAGCCTTTTCAAAGTTTTCCCTACTTCCATAAAACCACCATGATGTATTGAAGAAAATCCTTTTGGGTTGCCAGGTCGAAGTTAAGTCCAACTGTTTCTTGTAGGCATTGGAATCGTTAGCCAAATCAAAAGCTTCCATACTTAACATGGCAGAAGAGGTATGATGACCATGAGTGGAACCAGGACTTCTATGATCAAACCGATTTATGATGATATCTGGTTTTAAATTTCTGATGGCCCAAACTACATCACCCAAAACTTCATCTTTATCCCATATTTTAAGTGTTTCCTTAGGATGCTTTGAATACCCAAAATCATTGGCCCTGGTAAACCATTGTTCCCCACCATCTATTCTTCTGGCCGCCAATAGCTCTTGCGTTCTTAGAACACCAAGAAGTTCTCTCAGCTCAGAACCAATAAGATTTTGTCCCCCATCACCTCGCGTAAGCGATAGATAAGCGGTGCGTGCTTTATTATGGTTGGATAAATAGGAAATCAATCTTGTATTCTCGTCATCTGGGTGTGCTGCAATGTAAAGCGCTGTTCCCAAAAAATTTAATTTTTGTAGGTTATGATGAATTTCTGTAGATGATGGTTTGCTTGGCTTTTGTGCAAAAGAATTTGGAGCGAAGGCTACTACAGCAAATAAGCTGATCCAAAAGTTTCGCATAGGAAGTTTTTTAGTGGTTGCACCAAATATAGAAAGATTCAAATAACGCAGGATATTTTTAGAACATCTTTAACAGGGAATAACTGATTTTAAAGGCCTAAACTATCTCTTAATATTACATCCTTGTTTGAATTTTGGCCCCAGTAGGGAGTTTTTAAAGATTTTAATTTTGTAGCTTTTGTTGTCATTTGTTTTGCACCTGGACCAAACCCACTTGTAAAATCTTCTGTCCAACCCTCAATAGTATATGGAAAGTCAGTAGAAAAATCTATATTGAGTGTTCTTTTTAGTTCGGGATAGTTGATAGCGTAGGTTGTAATTCCGTCTTTGGAATTTAATGATGCATTTGCATCATAGGCCTTAATTTCTTTATGTCTAAGCCGAATAAATTCCAATGAGGGGATCATCTTCAATTTTCCTATCGGCAAATCGTTCGGATTTATTCTGATTTTTGTCCAAATTTCATTCTCCATCATATTTTTATCCAGAGTCAAATTTTGGTCGGCTTCTCCTTCAAAATAAGAGTGGGAAGTAAACTCAAATGTATCCCTGTTGTTGATTTGCGAGTACACATGGCCACACCATTCCTGAATTGATAAACTGGTCTTTATGGCATGTTGATTATCATAAACCGGATAAAAAGTGCTGCCCATTACAGAATAGGGGTAAATACCGGTCAAATAATTCTTAGTGGCATTGAGTTTTAAAACGGGGATATTATCGGGGTTACTTCTATCGGCCTTTACTTGCTTTCCCGCTAAAAAAGGTTCTGTAACGTAAATCAAAACCGAATTCCCATTCCTTATTTCACCATATCTTGCTTGCTCCAATGTGTAAGAAGTGATCTCTGCATCGCCAGCATACCAGTATGTTTTAAAATCTTCTGAAAGTTGCTTTTTAGGAAGCGCTGTTTTTTCTTTAGTTTCTTCATTGTTTAGGACAAGCTCTTTATTGGAAGCATCAGTTTTCTTTACGCAAGAAGCTAGAGCCAATAACACTAAGAATAACGTAAAAGCATATATCTTAATTTGAAATACTCTTTTCATGGCAAGTAAGGTTTCTGTAAAATTAAGCATCATGGGCTAAGAAACCATATCCGTTAACGTTTTATAAACTAAGTGTGTGGGCAAGCCAACTACATTATTGTATGACCCCCTTATCCCGGAAATACCTATCATTCCTATCCATTCTTGAATACCATAGGCTCCCGCTTTATCAAAAGGTTTGTAGTTGTTTATGTAATATTTTATTTCAGCATCGGTAAAATCCATAATACTTACTGAAGTTTTTTCACAAACAGTTTTCTGACTGGTCTTGGTTGTGAAGCAAACCGATGTAATCACTTCATGCCAATCCCCGGATAGTGTGCGCAACATTTGAAAAGCCTCTATCTCATTCGAAGCCTTGGCAAGTGACTTTTCATTATGCCATACCACTGTATCCGAAGTAAGCACAATTTCATTATCTTTTAGTTCCCGTTTAAAAGGCACAGCTTTTAATTGGGCCAAATAATTCGATATATCTTTGCCTTGAAGTTTTTCTGGATAGATTTCATCGATGGACTTGGTCTTTACTTCAAAATCCAACCCCATTTCTTCAAGGAATTTTTTGCGCCGTGGCGAACCTGAACCCAGAATCAGCTTATGACCTTTCAGCTTTTCTTTCAAAGGGTTATCCTTAATCATTCTTTGCGCTATAATTATCGTTCCAGTCCCCTCTTACTTTTAGAACTTGTTCAATAATATCCCGGACACACCCTTCACCACCATTTTTGTGGGATACGTAATCTGAAATAGCTTTTACTTCAGCTACCGCATTTTGTGGAGAAGTTGCCAAAGCAACCATTTTCATGGGAGGGATGTCAGGTAGGTCATCACCCATGTAAAGAACATTCACGGGGTCAATATTATAAATATCCAAGTACTCCTCTAAAGGTTCCTGTTTATGATGTGCACCCAAGTAGATATCCGTAACTCCCAAACCTTTTAACCGTTCTTTGACACCTTCATTTGTGCCACCGGAGATTATACAGACATTGTAGCCTTTTTGCAAAGCGGTTTTTAGGGCGTAACCATCCTTAACGTTCATTTTCCTGAGCATTTCACCTTTACTGGTCACCAATATGGAACCGTCCGTAAAAACCCCGTCCACATCAAAAACAAAGGTGTTGATAGCACTTAATAATTCTTTATAATTTTTTTTCATGTTCCTCTTTTATAGCCTCACTCAATAAGGTGTAAAGTTCGGTTTGTTTTTTGTTTTTCAATAGATGTAAATGACTTTCCATAGTTTTTATATCGTCTCTTAAAGCAGGGCCTGTCTGTGCTTCACAAGGGGAAAAGTAATTTATTTTATCGGCGGTTTCTTTGATAAGGGGATGCAAAAGGGAAAAGGGCAAATCTTCTTCAGCACATATCTTCTCGCTTACGTAATAAAGGTGGTTTACAAAATTGTTGGCGAATACTGCAGCAAGGTGAAGTTTTCTTCTTTGGGGCGATGATATTTCGTAAACCTTATTTGATATAGAGCTTCCCAATTTGTGAAGCATTTGGAGTCCTGATTGCTGTTTGGCTTCAATGCATATTGGGATAGAATTAAAATCTAGGCTTTTACCTTTTGTAAAAGTTTGTATAGGATAAAACACACCGCTGTTTTTTTGTTTTAAAATGTCCATTGATATTGCACCGGAAGTATGCACTACAATATTTTCTTTATCTGAAAGATATTGGGAAACGAGCGGTATAGCATCATCTTTTACTGCTATGATGTAAAAATCGGCATCAACAATTTTATTGAAATTATCGGATATCAATGTATTGTTTGCAAACTCCTTCAACCTGTCCATGTTTCGGCCAACAACCTGTGCAACATGGATCTTCTCGGATTGTGTGAATGCGACAAAGAGATGTTCGGCCACGTTCCCTGTACCTAAAATTACGACAGTAAGCATCATCAAAACTACAAATTTAGCAGTAGATATGTTTTGTAATAATTAACAATTTTGTTTAACCTTTTCTAAGCAAAGCCACATCAATAAATCGTAAAAAGGTGGTATTTTTGCGTGCTGAAAACCCATCTTCAGTTAGATGATAGAAACTCTTAAAAAAACTCTTTTTTCCACAAGACTTATGGCGGTTCTTTTTTTGGTTTTTGCTGCGGCAATGGCCATAGGGACTTTTGTTGAAAGTAGTTATAGCACGGAAACAGCTAGAATTTATATATACAACGCTACGTGGTTCGAAGCTATAATGGTTTTTTTCGTCATCAATTTTATCGGCAACATGTTTCGGTACAATCTTTTCAGCTTTAAAAAATGGCCTGTGCTAATGCTGCATTTGTCATGGATTCTAATCATTATCGGAGCTTTTGTAACTCGATATATTAGCTATGAGGGAATGATGCCCATACGTGAAGGAAACACCGAAAAGCGATTTTACTCCGATAAAACATATTTAACTGCTTTTGTTGATGGCGATATTGGTGGTGAAACCAAGCGTAGGATTTTGGAAGATGATATAATTGTCACTCCGGAAGGAATGCGATCTAGTTTGCCATGGAAATCAGATTTTAATGGTCAACCTTTTTCCATTGCTTATGTGGATTTCATAGATGGTGCCAAAGAAGGGCTTGTTCCAAATGAAAATGGAGGGGAGTATCTAAAAATCGTAGAGGCGGGTGATGGTCAACGACATGAGCATTATTTGGAAAATGGTAAGGTCGCCAGCATTCACAATGTGTTATTTTCTTTGAACAATGAAACGGATGGAGCAATAAATTTCTATACCAACGGGAATAATTATCAAATCAAATCTCCTTTTGCAGGAGATTTTATGCGTATGGCCGACCAATTTAAAGGAGAGGTTAGTAAAGACAGTTTGCAGACGTTGCAGTTGCGCTCCCTTTATAATATGGCGGGAATGCAATTTGTTATCCCAGAACCCCTAATAAAAGGAAGTTATGGAGTTGTTAAGGTGCCGGAAGAAGAAATTACCGACGCTACCCAAGATGCTCTGGTAGTTGCCATATCAGCAAATGGGGAAACGGTTGAAAAAAAATTATTGGGTGGACAGGGGACTTCCAATTTTTCTGATAAAATACGGGTAGGCGGATTGGATTTTTCATTGAGTTATGGCTCCAAAGTATACGAACTTCCGTTCTCTATTCAATTAAATGACTTTATTGCTGAAAAATATCCCGGTACCGAAGCGGGCTATGCATCTTTCATGAGTAAAATTACTGTGGATGACGAACGGCCTTTTGATTATGACATTTATATGAACCATGTCTTGGATCATAGGGGATACCGATTTTTTCAATCTAGTTTCCATCCTGATGAAAAAGGAACGGTTTTATCGGTAAACCATGATTTTTGGGGAACTTGGATTACCTATATAGGCTACTTTTTATTGTATCTCGGCTTAATGGGTATCATGTTCTTTGGGAAAACTCGTTTTAAAGATCTGGCAAAATCTTTGGAAAAAGTAAAAGCAAAGAAAGCTACTCTAACAGCTGTTGCTTTCTTCTTTATGACGGCTTTTGCTGAAGCACAAGAAAGCGCTTCCGAGGAGCATCTACATGTAAATCTTCCAAACCAGACCCAAGTCGACTCCATGATAAATACTACAATGGTAGACGAGGAGCACGCAGAAAAATTTGGTGCTTTGGTCATTCAAGATGAAGGAGGGCGTATGAAGCCTATACATACTTTCGCTTCTGAGATGCTCCGAAAATTGAGTCTAAAGGACAAGTTCGGGGATATGAATCCTGACCAGGTTTTTTTATCTATGATGCTCAATCCACCTATTTGGTACAATACTGAATTTATTGCGGTAGATAAAAAAGGACAGAACGATAGCATTCGCAATGTTTTGGGTATTCCCAAAGATCAAAAATTTATTAAAGCAACTGACTTTTTTGATGACAGGGGTGTATATAAGTTGGGGCCATTTTTAGATGAAGCAACCAAAGCACTTAATCCGAATAAATTTCAACAGGATTTAAAAGATGCCAATATTCGCTTAAATCTTCTGGATCAAGCCTTGAGCGGAAAAATCATTAAGATTTTTCCGTTATTGAATCATGAAAATAACAAATGGATATCCGCTGTGGAGTATCGCGGAGGACAATATCAGGTTTCAGATTCCTTATATGCCAATTTCATTAGAAATGCGATACCTTATTATTTAAGATCGCTCCAAACCGCCATTGCTTCAGGTGACTATTCACAAGCTGATAAGTTATTGGAAGCTTTTAAACAAAATCAAAAAAATCATGGTTCTGAAGTATTACCGAGCGAACAAAAAGTGAAAACGGAGATTATTTATAATAAGCTCGATATTTTTAATCGCCTTTATAAATATTACGCAATGGTTGGAGCTTTCCTATTATTTGTTTTAATATTTAGGATTTTCAAGGAAAGAGAGATTTGGAAGGCCTCCTCATACTTTTTAAAAGGTATAATTATTCTATTTTTTCTATGGCATACCGCAGGGCTTGTTCTAAGATGGTATATTTCTGGACACGCACCTTGGAGCGATGCCTATGAAAGTATTCTTTATGTTTCTTGGGCCACCATGGCAATGGGTTTGGCGTTTGGTAGAAAAAGTGAACTGACCATTGCCGCAAGCGCATTTGTTACCTCCATGCTTTTGTGGATAGCCCACCAAAGTTGGATTGACCCTTCAATTGCAAACTTGCAGCCTGTTCTTGACAGCTATTGGCTTATGATTCATGTTGCTGTAATCGTTGGAAGTTATGGTCCGCTTACCGTAGGAATGATTTTAGGTGTTGTATCGCTATTATTGATTATACTCACTACAAAAAAGAACAAGAAACGAATGGACCTTAACATAAAAGAGCTAATCATCATAAACGAGTTAGTGCTTACCGTAGGTCTTATTATGTTGACCATAGGTAACTTTTTGGGAGGGCAATGGGCCAATGAGAGTTGGGGGCGTTACTGGGGCTGGGATCCAAAAGAAACTTGGGCGCTGATTTCAATAATGGTTTATGCCTTTGTGTTGCATATGCGTCTAGTGCCTGGATTAAGAGGGAAATGGACCTTTAGTTTTGCCAGTATCATTGCGTTTGCCAGTATAATGATGACTTATTTTGGAGTTAACTTTTATTTGGTTGGCTTACATAGCTATGCCAGTGGCGACCAGGTAATAACACCAAGTTTTATTTGGTATACCGTTTTGGGAGTATTTATTTTAGGAGGAGTGAGCTTTTGGAGATATCGGGTGAACTATGTCAAGTAATTTAGGTACTATACTACTCTCATTTTAAATCAACCCCCATAAGATTAATCAATATCTAAAAGCCGCATCAGCTCTTCTGCCGCAACCCGTCCCTTTAATTTTAAGAAATCCCGTGGAGTATCATCGCCCAGTTCAAAAACAATGGAAGGCATTTTGTGTTCCACAAAGAAATAGGTTCGTGAAACCATGGTAGGTTCCAGTTGGCCGGAGGGTTTTACGTTACTCTTTTTCTGGGGGAGCCTTTTGCTAATATTTTCAATCCAATCGAATACAATTTTACCTTTGCTTCCAGTAGCGATAGTATCCAAGGGATAATAAATGTCATCCCACGTGGAATGAAAATCTGCTCCAAAAACAAATTCATAGCCTTCGCTACTTTTATTATTTAGAAAATTGCGAACACTTTTAGTTTCTGGCTGATTGAAGTTTTCCCAATCGCGATTTAGGTCGACCCCGCCCATATTATGTCTCCAATGTCCATTATCCACACCATCCGGGTTCATTAATGGAACAACAAAAATGGAATGGCTCTTTCTGAATTTTTTGGCCTGTGCACTTTCCCCGGCAATAGTTTCAATAAAGGATTTCATGGCAATAAAACCTGTCACCTCTGGTGGATGCTGTCTGGATATGATCATCAAGGCCTTTTTCGCGGTACTGTCCTTACTTATTTCCATGAGGTGTAAAGGGCGTTTCTCTGAAGTTCTTCCAATCTCATAAGAAGTAACAAAAGGTTTTGTTGCAAGGGAATCTATCCAGCTTTTTACACGTTTTGAAGAATAAAGTTCCTGTGCTGTAATCCAAGTTGGTTCTTGGTCAATTCGAACTTTGAGTTCAACAAATTCTGGAACGGCCTTGATACCAAAATCGCCTTCGCCCGGGTTTATAGCTTTGAAATCAGTACTGTCCAAAGGTTTAAAATTGATACCATCGGTACTTATTTTGGGATAGTAACGGCTTCGGGAATCTTGGTAAGAAAGCTTAATGGTGATTTCCCTAGGATTTTTCGTCCAAACTTTAAAGGCATACCATGGACTAACGTTGATCGGAGTGTTCTCAGCGGTAATCCATATAGTGTAATGGTCGTTCCCATCGGCAGCGACCCCGTTCAAACGGGCACCATCAAAATCATTGGTAAAATATGTAGTATCATTATCAAAAGACCAAACACCTTTCCATTGCTTTTGCACAGGTTTGTTCACGGTAGGGACAATAGGATTTTTTCCTTGTCCTTGATAGCCTGAGGGTGCATCAGTACTTTCCTTAGTGATGGGTCCAGCAGTATTTTTACAGGAAATTAGGGCTATCAAAACAAAAAAAGAAAATATTGGAGTATATCGCATGCTCAGCGGTTCTTTGGTTTGGTCATTAAACTACGAATATTGTAAGATTGTACAAAATTTTGAACTAAAGACACATACCAAAGCCTATTTCAAATTTTTTTACTTTATTTGTACCATCATGAAGTTATAAGAATTATGTACACTATAGATGTCATGGGCTTAAAGCCAAGAAAGTAACCGAAAAACTTTTCGGACTACATGACATTTTTATTCTTTTTTCACACATAATTTTTTATAATGACACATATCAATATATCTTTTTTTAAAAAATCACTTCGCTATTTCTGGATTGCTATTTCTGGGAAAGAAACAGATTTTACTACTGGGAGTATACGCAAAGCTATTTTTATGCTTTCCATTCCCATGATTCTGGAAATGCTGATGGAATCCATTTTTGCTCTTGTGGACATTGCCTACGTCTCACAGGTCAGTGTAAACGCTGTAGCTACCATAGGTTTGACCGAATCCGTAATTACATTGGTTTATGCGTTGGCAATAGGCCTAAGCATGGCTGCTACCGCTATAGTTGCCCGCAGAATAGGGGAGAAGGATGTTCAAGGTGCTAGAGTGGCCGCAGTACAGGCCATTGGTCTAGGGGTTCTTATTTCAATTATGCTGGGCATAGTGGGTATATTTTATGCCAAGGAGATTCTGGCATTGATGGGGGGTGAGCCCGATTTAATCGAAGAAGGCTACGGCTACACTAAATTTTTAATTGGCGGTAACATTACGATTATGCTATTGTTCATGATCAATGCTATTTTTAGGGGAGCAGGAGATGCCTCAATAGCAATGTGGGCTTTGGTACTTTCCAATGGCTTAAATATAGTTTTAGACCCAATATTTATATTTGGCTGGGGACCTATTCCGGAATATGGAGTAATGGGAGCTGCCATTGCAACCAATATAGGCCGTGGAACAGCAGTACTTTTCCAATTGGGAATTTTATTCTTTGGGTGGAGCAAGATAAAACTCGTTTTGAAAGACCTGATACTCGATATGAAGGTCATGGTCAATTTAGTTAAGGTTTCGTTGGGAGGTATTGCACAATTTTTAATTGGAACTTCAAGCTGGGTATTTTTAATGCGGATAATGTCCGAGTTTGGTAGTGAAGTTCTGGCAGGGTACACTATTGCCATTAGAGTGATGATGTTTACACTAATGCCATCATGGGGAATGAGCAATGCTGCTGCAACATTGGTAGGACAGAATCTTGGAGCCAAACAGCCTGAAAGGGCTGAAGTATCTGTTTGGAAAACAGGAAAGTATAATGCTTATTTCATGGGATTGGTTTCCTTAGTTTATTTGATTTTTGCCAAGAGTATTATTTCGTGGTTCAATGCAACACCAAGTGTCGTAGCGAATGGAGCTTTATGTCTTCAGGTAATTGCAATAGGATATGTATTCTATGCATATGGGATGGTGGTGACGCAAGCGTTTAATGGTTCTGGCGATACCAAGACCCCCACAAAAATCAATTTTTTCTCTTTTTGGATGTTCCAGTTGCCTTTGGCATACATTGCGGCCATAGTTTTGGATTGGGGAGCGATGGGTGTTTTTGTCGCAATAACGGCGGCCGAGGTTCTATTGGCCATTATGGCAATTATATGGTTTAAAAAAGGAAATTGGAAGCAGGTACAAGTGTAGGTGTTTTGTATATTTAACCTAAAGTTTTTCTATTATGGACCAAAAAGGTATAAATACCACGTGTACCCATACGGGAGAGTTGGAAGATCTACAATTTAAAGGGGCTGTTTCTCCACTGTATATGAGTACTTCGTATCAATTTGAAGATGTAGCTATAAAACGATATCCAAGATATTTCAACACACCCAATCAAGAAGCACTATGTAAAAAATTAGCGGCTTTGGAACATGCCGAAGCCGCTTTGATTTTTGGTAGTGGAATGGCGGCGATCAGCACGGCCTTAATGGCATTTTTAAGAGCGGATGATCATATTGTGCTCCAGCAAACGTTATATGGAGGAACTTACAACTTTGCCGTTACCCAGTTTGAAAAATATGGGATAAGCTATTCTTTTACCAATGGATGGACCGTTGCTGATTTTGAAAAAGAAATCAAACCGAATACGAAAGTGATTTATATAGAAACCCCTTCTAATCCATTATTGACGATAACAGATTTAAAAGGAATTGGTCAGTTGGCACAAAAGCATGGTATATTATCCATGATAGACAATACGTTTGCAAGCCCCATAAACCAAAACCCGATTGATTTTGGGATTGACATAGTACTCCACAGTGCTACAAAGTATATGGGCGGACATTCGGATATTTGTGCAGGAGTAATTGCTTCGTCCCAAGAAAACATGGATATGATTTTTCAGACGGCAATCTGTTTCGGTGGCAGTTTAAGTGATTACACGGTTTGGCTTTTGGAAAGGAGCATCAAGACTATGGCGATTCGGGTCAAGGCCCAAAATGAAAATGCCATGAAGATGGCCACTTATCTAAGTGAAAGCAGAGATGTTGAAAATGTCTATTATCCTGGTCTTGAAACCCATCCAGACCACGAATTGGCCAAATCACAAATGAGGGGATTTGGTGGAATGCTTTCTTTTGAATTGGATTCCAGTATCGATGCATCTTTATTTTTTAAAAATCTTCGACTCGTAAAACCTTCAATGAGCTTGGCAGGAATAGAAAGTACAATGCTTTCACCAACACAGACATCACATGCATTAATGACCCCTGAAGACAGGGAAAAACAAAGCATTAAGGACACACTTATAAGATTTTCCTTGGGGATTGAAGAAATGGAGGATTTGATTCAAGATATTGAACAAGCTATTGCCAAGGTAAAATCAATATCTGTACCTGTATAAAAGAAATTTATGAAATTAGATATTTTAGTATTTGGTGCTCACCCTGATGATGCGGAATTGGGTGCCGGGGGAACCATCGCAAAAGAAATTTCCAGAGGAAAAAAAGTTGGAATTATTGATTTAACACGTGGTGAACTTGGAACAAGGGGTTCCGCAGAGATTAGAGATAAGGAAGCTACTAGAGCTGGTCAAATTTTGGGTGTTACTGTCCGGGAAAATATGGAATTCTCCGATGGTTTTTTTGTCAATGACAAAGCCCATCAACTTGAAATCATTAAAATGGTAAGAAAATACCGCCCCAATATTGTGCTCTGTAATGCAATAGATGATCGCCACATCGACCACGCAAAGGGGAGTCGATTGGTCAGTGACGCCTGTTTTTTAAGCGGTTTGGTGAAAATTGATACTAAAATGGACGGTGATGAAGAATGGCAGAATGCATGGCGTCCCAAGGTTGTTTATCATTACATACAATGGAAAAATATAGAACCTGATTTTGCAGTCGATGTTTCAGGTTTTATCGAAAAAAAAACAGACTCCATCCTTGCATACAGTTCCCAATTTTTTGACCCGGACAGTGATGAACCGGAAACTCCCATAAGTAGCAAAAATTTTATAGACAGTGTAAATTACAGAGCTAGGGATTTAGGGCGATTAATAGGTGTGGAACATGCGGAAGGGTTTACTGCGGAAAGGCATTTAGCCGTAGATAATTTGGATGATTTGATTTGATTAGCTTGCTTGTTGATACTTTTTTTCCGCTTTTGGTAAGGTAAAATGGAAAGATGAACCTTTGCGCAATATACTTTCTACCCAAATTTGACCTTTATTTTTAAGAATCATTTCCTTGCACAAGGAAAGTCCGAGTCCAGTACCTTTTTCATTGTTGGTGCCGTAAGTAGTAATATTGGTCGTATTCTTAAAAATTTTATTCTGGATTTCTTTATTCATGCCAATACCGGTATCCCTGATTATAATTTCCCACATATCAGATTTTTCCTGAGCTTCAATTGTAATCAGACCATTTTCAGGGGTAAACTTTATAGCGTTGCTCAATAAATTTCGAACAACAATATCAATTTGATTTTGATCGGCAAAAATGAGAGGATTTTCAGGAAGTTGATTCATAATCTTTATGGACTTTCCTGAGGCTATTTCTGATAGTAGCTGTATGTTACTGGATACAATTTTTTCCAAAGAAACCCTTTTTGGTTTTGTAATGACCCCATTGAGCTGTGTCTGTCCCCATGACAGCAGATTATTTAGCGTAAATGCTATATTATCAACATCAGATTTCAATTTTGGAATAAATGAAAGAAACTCTTCTTTGGCCATGTCTCCATCTGTAAAGAGCTTTAAAATACCCTGCAAAGCACCTATAGGACCTCTTAGATCATGTCCTATGATTGAAAAAAGTTTTGTGTTGGTCTTGTTTATTTCGTGCAATTCGGATTCTCTTTCAATAACTACCTTTGATTTCTCTTTAAGCTCTTTATTCAATTTCTTTTGTATCCGCGCACTACGTTTTACAAGAAAAGTAATTATCAATGATATGCATAAAAGTACCAAACCTAGGTAGATGTAATTTCTTTGTTTTGCCAGAGCTGTCTTATTGGAAGCGATGAGGTCCTGCTTCTCTTTTTCGTACTTTAATTTTGTTTCCAACAGCGAAAGACTCTGTTTGCTCTTATCTTTGGATAATGTATCAGAAAGTTTTTTAAAAACCTCAAGGTATCCGAGCGCACTATCAAAATCTCCTTTATTTTTATGGATTTTGTACAGAGTTTCCGAACAGTCTTTTTGACCCTGAAGTGATTTTATTTTTTTGGACAATCTAAAACCATCTTTTGCATATTGTAAGGAGATACTGTCTCTTTCAAGACCCAAATAAACCTTGGCCATACCATTGAGCAATTGTATTTCTTCCCTCTCATCATCAAGCCTTTGTTCATGTAACAGGTTGCTTTGGTCATACCAATATAATGCCCATTGATATTTATTTTGTGCTAAGTAAATGCTACCTTTTACTTCGTATGCGTATGCCAACCAATCATATATCTTGTGTTTTTCAAATGTTGAAATACTTTTATTAATATTGAACATTGCATATTCAAAATTTTTAGCGTCCTTATATAACGTGGCGATGTTACTCTGCGTTTCGGCACTGGTTATTTCATTACCTAGTTCTTTATTTATAATAAGCACCTTGTCATAAAAAGCGAATGCATTTTTAAAGTCTTTTTGTTCTGCATATAAACTTGCTATACTTTCATTTAGTATAGATAACATCAGTTTATCATCGGTTTGTTCGGCTACGTCGATACCCTTTAAAAATAGACTTAAAGCTTCGGCATAGTTTCCCTCATACTTATAGTCATAAGCCAAATTATTGATGATATTGAGTTCACGTTTTTTATTATTGTTGGCTCTTGCCAATGTTAACGCTTTTTTAAACCATTGCAATGATTCGGTGGTATTGCCTTCATCGGAATAATAACAACCCATTGCTTCCCAAGCCATTATCTTTCCAGTATTGTAGCCAATTTCATTACTATAATCAAGGGCTCTGTTCGAAATAGTATAAAGGCTATCTTTATTAATGAAACGGTAAGCCTGGGCCAGATTTATCAACAATTTTATGTGTGTACTGTCTTTTGCATCAAATTGGTTCGTAGACTCAAGCAACCGTAATCTATATGTTAAGCTATCCTTTTTATTTTTTTGGGCCTGAAGATTTGCAACTAAAAATAAAGCACAGAAAACAAGTACTACATTTTTCAGTACTATTTTTAATTTAAAAAGGTCGATTGTTTGAGGCATACAATATAAAAATATTGATATGTAAAAATAGTTTTGGTTTTGTCCTTTGAGAATTAAATGTTGTGAATCGTTGAAAATTGTGTGTTTTATCTCGAAAAGATGTATTTCATCGATGTTTTATACTAAATCCAACCAATAATCAAAAAATGGATTTTGTTCATTTTAGCAAACAAAGCTTTTGGTTGGGCTCTTCAGTTCAAGACGTATATATCTGCCTCTTGTAAATTTTAAATTTTTAATTGGGTAAAGTTCAATTTCATTTGATTGAATTGATAAAAAAAAGTATTTTTGCCTCCGCTTAAATGATGGTGGTTGTAGCTCAGTTGGTTAGAGCATCGGTTTGTGGTACCGAGGGTCGCGGGTTCGAATCCCGTCTTCCACCCAAAAAGAAGCCTTCCATTTTGGAAGGCTTCTTTTGTTTTATGACTTGATCGTTATCTATTTAGAAGCTTTATCTACAACTACTTTAGCATCTCTATTTGCTAATTCCCAAGCAGTATGGAAAACAAGTCTTGTTCTATTTTCCAATAGATCATAATTTATCTTATCAGGAGTATCTCCGGGGCGATGATAGTCCGCATGGGTGCCGTTAAAATAAAAAATGATGGGAATGTTATTTTTGGCAAAATTGTAATGATCGCTCCTGTAGTAAAATCTATTGGGGTCGTTTTCATCATTATAGGTGTAATCCAATTCAATATTGGTATACTTTTCATTGACTTCTTCGGAAAGAGTGTGTAGTTCTGTACTTAATTTATCAGAACCGATAAGGTAAAGGTAGTTTCTATCACCTTCACGCTTTGGGTCAATTCTGCCAATCATGTCAATATTGAGGTTGGCAACAGTTTGGGACAATGGGAAAATGGGATCGTAATCTGTATAATATTTTGAACCCAACAATCCTTTTTCCTCCCCGGTAACATGCAAAAAAACGATAGATCGCTTTGGTCCTTCACCAGCTTCAGCGGCCTTTTTGAAAGCTTCGGCAATTTCAAGGAGGGCTACGGTACCTGAGCCATCATCATCCGCTCCGTTGTTTATCTGTCCATCTGCAGTAACGCCTATATGATCTAAATGTGATGAAACTACAATATATTCATTGGGTTTTTCAGAGCCTTTTAATATGGCGACAACATTTTCAGAGTTCACTTTATCATTGCCACTGGTTATATTCAGGGCTATATCAGCAGTAATCAAAGATGGAGTATTGTCATTTTCAATATCACTTTTTAAAGCGGATACGGCATTTTGGTTTAGAAGCACGATAAAGTTGTCGTTTACCTCTGCTTTTAGAGCCATTTTTCCACTATTGTTATTCTTCATGAATTCAAAATATTTATTGAATCTGGCAAAATTTTGTGTATCGAAATATAGAACACCTTTAGCGCCTTTTTCAATGGCAAGATTTGACTTTTTTCCCATAGCTTCCGACATGTTGCTCCAAGGCGATTTTTCTTGGGTTCCCGAAAGCACAAAACTTCCATCTTCCTTTACAGGTTCACCGGATTTGATGAGTACCAGTTTGTCCTTAACGTCCAAATCGTTATAATCTGAATAATCTCCATCTTCTATACCATAGCCAACATAAACAATTGAAGTGTATTCACCTTCAGCGGCCGTGAAGGTTAAAACATCTTCACCTAAGTTGAAACTTGTATTATTTATGGCGAGAGTTCCTTGGGGAACTTTCGAAACTTCCAAAGGTACTTCCTGAAAATAGTTGCCATCCTGCTTTGCAGCGGGAACGTTAATTTCTTCGTATTGGGCTTTTAGGTAGTCAACAGCTTTTTTTTGCCCTGGTTTTCCTGTTTCCCGTCCTTCAAAATCATCAGAGGCATATATGTATAAATGTTCTTTAAGCTCTTCTTCCGTTATGGTCTGTGCATATGTTGCAGGATTAATTTCTTTTGCCTTTTGTGAAGGTTCAGAAATCGTTTTTTGCTGAGTATTGCAAGACAAAACCAAACCTATAGCAATAAAGCTAATTTTCTTCATGGTAAAAATTTCAAAATTTCCCAAAAATAATCAAAAGATAACTAAAGAAATGATATTGACCCGGTTTACTTTTTTGTACCCTTTTATGTATCTTTCAATTCAATATCAATCCTTATTCGATACATGAAAATAGAATGGAAAGGTGTAATGCCCGCAGTTACGACAAAATTCACAAAAGATGATAAACTGGACTTGGAGATGTTCTCGATAAACATTCAAGCCCAATTGGATGCAGGTGTACATGCCATAATATTAGGAGGGTCATTGGGCGAGGCAAGCACGTTGGAAAAAGAAGAAAAAAAAGCATTGATTGAACATACGGTGGACTTTGTCCAAGAAAAGGTTCCAGTTATAATGAACATTGCAGAAAAGACGACAAAAAATGCAATTCTTCCTGTTGAAAGTGCAGAGAACAATGGGGCATCCGGTCTAATGATTCTTCCTCCAATGCAATATAAGGCAACGGATCATGAAACACTGGCTTATTTTGATTCAATTGCTAAAAGTACTTCCCTTCCAATAATGATTTATAACAATCCTGTCGACTATAAGATTGAGGTGACACTAGATATGTTTGAGGAACTTCTAAAAAATAAAAACATACAAGCGGTAAAGGAATCAACGAGAGACCTTACCAACATTACCCGCATAAAGAACAGATTTGAAGAACGATTGAAAATTTTATGCGGTGTAGATACCCTGGCGATGGAAAGTCTTCTAATGGGCGCTGAAGGGTGGGTGGCAGGTCTGGTCTGTGCTTTCCCAAGAGAGACAGTTGCTATTTACGAGTTGGTAAAGGCGGGAAGGGTAGAAGAGGCTGCTAAAATTTACAGATGGTTTATGCCTTTATTGGAACTGGACATAAACCCACAATTGGTACAGAATATAAAATTGGCCGAGGTAGCCACTGGGATAGGAACGGAACCTGTGAGATTGCCAAGAATGCCCTTACAAGGAAAAGAGCGCAAAAGGGTACTTGCTATAATTGAACAAGGAGTGAGGACGAGACCTAAAATACCACTACTATAAATGGCTTCACATATTTTTGAATGTATAGATGCACATACTTGTGGAAACCCTGTTAGATTGATTGTCAAGGGCGGACCAAGGCTTGAAGGCAATACAATGGAGGAAAAGCGACAGCATTTTTTGCAGGAGTTTGATTGGATTCGTACAGGATTAATGTTTGAACCGCGTGGACATGATATGATGAGCGGAAGTATCCTTTATCCGCCCCATAATCCCGAAAATGATATCGCAGTTCTTTTTATTGAAACAAGCGGTTGCCTGCCCATGTGCGGCCATGGCACTATTGGAACTATAACAATTGCTTTGGAAAAAAATTTGTTTCAGCCCAAAATAAAGGGAAAAGTCAAAATGGAAACCCCGGCTGGTCTGGTGGAAATAGATTATTGCAAACCGAAAGATAAAGTGGAATGGGTAAAGTTGACCAATGTTAAAAGTTATCTGGCAGCTGAAAGCCTTACGATTAATTCTTCAAAATTGGGGGATTTATATTTTGATGTATCCTACGGCGGGAATTTTTATGCCATTGTCGATGTTCAAAAGAACTTCTCTGGAATTCATGATTATACTGCTAGTGAATTGATTCATTTGTCACAAGAAATACGTAAAAAGATCAATCGCAAATACCCCAACGAATTCATCCATCCAGAAAACTCGAATATAAACGGAATTACCCATATTCTTTGGACAGGAAATCCCATTGATAAAAGCTCACAGGGCAGGAATGCAGTTTTTTATGGCGAAAAGGCAATTGACCGATCTCCTTGTGGCACGGGAACCTCGGCAAGACTGGCGCAATTATTCACAAAAGGAGTATTGAAAATAGGCGAAGAATACGTACATGAGAGTTATATTGGTTCTAAATTTGTCGGGAAAATCGAAGCCGAAACAACCATCAAGCGTAAAATGGCCATCATCCCCAGTATTAAAGGTTGGGCTAAAATATACGGTACAAACACCATAACAATTGATACGGACGATGACCCCTACGCCTATGGATTTCAAGTAATATAAAATGAGCAAAAGTATATTAATTGTCGGGGGTGGTATCGTTGGTTTGTCCACTGCATATTTTCTACAAAAAGAAGGATACAAGGTCACCGTTGTGGATAAAAGCAATATTACTTCTGGAGCGTCATTTGTGAATGCAGGATACATAACCCCCAGCCATATTGTTCCCTTGGCGGCTCCGGGAATGATTTCCAAAGGCATCAAGTACATGTTTGACTCGTCCAGTCCTTTTTATATGAAACCAAGGTTGAATCTGGATTTCATGAGATGGGCATGGTATTTCAAAAAATCCTCAACAAAGGCCAAAGTTGAGAGGGCAATGCCCATTATTCGCGACATTAATTTGTTGAGCAGGGAACTTTACGAAAGCATAAAAACTTCTGGCGATTTGGGAGATTTCCATTTGGAGCGGAAAGGATTATTGATGCTTTATAAAACAGAAAAAGCTAGAGACCATGAAATGGAAATTGCCCAAAAAGCAGGTAATCTGGGTCTAGAAGTAAACTATTTGGATAGTACGGACCTACAAAATATAGAGCCTCACATTGAAGTGGATGCTTTAGGGGCTATCCATTATGAATGCGATGGCCATACAACCCCTTCACAATTTATGGAGCGTATGGTAGGCTATCTGCGGAAAGTGGGTGTCGATATAAAAACCAGTGAAGAGTTATTGGATGTGGAAATCAATACAGATAAAATTACTGGTATCGTAACGAATAAATCTTCCTATCAAGCAGATAACGTTGTATTTGCTGCGGGTTCATGGACTTCAGAATTATCTAAAAAATTGAATATTGACTTACCATTACAAGCAGGCAAGGGCTACAGAATAAATGTTGAGAACGCTACAAACATTGTTATGCCAGCTATTTTGATGGAAGCGAAAATGGCCGTCACCCCAATGATAGGATTTACACGTTTTGCAGGAACAATGGAATTTTCCGGAATCAATAAAATAATACGAAAAGAACGTGTTGAGGCCATTGCAAAAGGTGCAGAGCGCTATTATAAAGGGCTTAAGATTTCGGACGAAGATAAAACTAATGCGCAATGTGGGTTGAGGCCAGTAACACCGGATGGATTACCTTATATTGGAAAATCCCAACAATATGGGAACCTTATTTTTGCGACTGGTCATGCAATGATGGGATGGAGTTTGGGACCTGCTACGGGCAAATTGATTTCCGAGATGATTTCAGAAAAGAAATTATCCATGGATATTACTCCTTTTAATCCCCAGAGAAAATTTTAATTGGAGTTTTCCTTTAAATTAATTTCAACTTTAGGGTTACTTTTATTTTTTTAATTGCCTCATTTAGAAGTAATTTTGCAGTATGGTAAAAAATTACGGTACATTTCTTTCTTTTTTCTTTCTTCTTACAACTGTATTGCAGTCGCAAGAAATACAAATATTTACCGTAGAGGATTTTGATCTAAAAGGGAAGGTAAAGACATGCTTGGTAATTACCGATTATGGTAAAGAACTTTTTGAGTTCAATGAGAATGGATATTTGGCAAAAACAGTAACCCAGTACAATGATACCGACCAAGATATTACCTATTACAAATATAGTAATGGTGAATTATTGGAAAAGCGCATGGAAAGCTACAAAAACAATGTTTTGGACGCTTCTACTTCAATGGCGAACTTCTACACTATAGATACAGTTCCACAAAGAAAAATATTGGAAAAAATCATTTCTTATGACAAGGAGTTTTTGGAACAACAAGAGTATCAATACGACGACAAAAACAGGCTGACCAAAATTGTTACATCGAATGAAGATGGGGTTGACGAAACTACTGTTGAATATACACCCTACAAAAATGAACTTACAATCAGTTTCTTCTTTAATTCAGTTATAGAAAAATCAATAAGGACCTCCAAAAGACAGGGGAAAAATGGAACCCAAAAAGTCGTGCTCACTAAGGAGTATATTGATGGAGAGCCGAATAGGGCCGTTGAGGAGATTTACAATGCAGATGATAAACTGGTTTCCAAAGAAGTTTTTAGGCACAGTATGGACCAGAAGAAATTTGTAATGGAACAAAAGTTATTTTATTCCTATGATTCAGATGGCATGTTGAATAAGATTACTACAAAAACAAAAAATTCAGAAGCTGTTGAAGAGTACATCTTTCAGTTTGATAGTAGCGAAGAAAAAAACTGGATCAAGCAAATCATTACTCCGAACAATACGTACACTACGCGTAAAATAACCTACTATATTGATGATGAAACTGAAGAGGGATAGAGTTTTTATCGAGTTTAATAGTTTGGTAAGTTTTTGCTTATCACCATTTTTTTAAAAAACTAAAATTTTACTGGTTTTCTGTTGGGTATTTTTTTTATTCCTATGCTCATATCTACTATTTCCCGTATGAAAAAACCTTATATATTTTATAGGCCTATCTTCATTTAATGCATTTTTACGTTTTGATTTTGCAACATATCCCATAAGTTCCCGTATAAATCTTTAAAAACGACCATGGTTCCATAACTTTCTTTCCTTGGTTTTTCTTTGGGATACCATAAATTTATGCTAGCGTTCGTACAATCTCTGGTCTCATTTCATGCCCACCATTAAAAGTGATGATTTCTGCATTTCCCTGAAAAAGTTTTGAGATTTTCATTTCTTCATGCTTTAGTTTCTCTGTGTTCAAGTATTCATCCTGGTCACCATAAATCACTTTTATTTTGGTGAAATCCCAATCCAAATATTCAAAATCTTTCATTTCCAATTCGTTGGGAATGCCTCCCGCATATAAAACCAAGGTTTTACATTTAAATTTCCTTCTTGTCATCCACCTAGTGGAGATAGATACGCCTTGTGAGAATCCAAATAGGATGAGGTTTGAATCACTGGTAATCTGTTCCATTTCAAGAACAGCATCCAAGTAGTTGAGCAAATTATCGGTATCCATTAATGTATTTTCTTTTGTTAGCCAACTTGCACCTACATATTTGTACTCGTTCTTTAAATAATATTTGGATGGCGCCTGTGGTGCTATGATATAATTTTCCAAAGCGTTGAGGCTTTCAAAATATTTGATGAAATATTTGCTCAAATATCCGATACCATGAAAGACAATCCATATGTTTTTTGTCTTTGCAGATTTGATGTTTAAGGTAGCGTACGTATTTTGCGTAGTATATGATACTGTTTTTTCCATATAAAATATGCTGTTTACCAATTTGGTTCGGTATTGATGAACCTTTACGTAATTTTACAAAAAAATGAAGGATGAATGAACATAAAGAGAAAATTCTATCCGTATGCAATGGTATCTGCAAAGGGACTTTGATGGAAACCCTGGATATTAGTTATGTAGACGTAGGGGACAACTTTTTGGTGGCAAGAATGCCAGTTACCCCAAAAGTGCATCAACCTGATGGTGTGTTACATGGCGGCGCATCCGTTGCTTTGGCGGAGAGTGTTGGTAGTGCAGCTTCTTATATTTTTCTGGATGGACAGGAGTTTTATGTTAGGGGAATAGAGATTGCTGCAAATCATGTTAAGGGTATACGTGAAGGATATGTTTATGCCAAAGCTTCAATCATTCACAAAGGAAGAACAACGCAACTGTGGGAAATAAAAGTTACAAATGAAAAGGGTGATTTAATTTCCAACTGTAAATTGACTACAATTGCCTTACCAAAAAAATAAAAACTTTTACAGACTTCTTCAAAAAGTTGACGCATGTCTAAAAACGGGAATGCCATTTTCTATTTATAGAAAACCTTTGGAAAATAAAGTAAAAGGTGTTTTTCAATCTGGCGACAAACTTAAAACAGCAATCAATTTTGAAGAGAAAGGATTTGTTTTCGCCCCATTTGATGACAATGGAGCCATTGTTTTGATAAAGGCCGATGAATTGGCAGAAGTTGATTTTCTTCCTGAAACCAAAAATATTTATACAGAAGTTGAACTTAAAGATTCAGGAAAGGATTTTCACATTGAACTTATCAAAAAAGGCTTGAATGAAATTAAGGAAGGCTCCCTGAAGAAAGTTGTTTTATCACGAAAAATTTCAAGGCCAGTTTCGAGTTCTCCTTCGCTAATTTTTAAAAACCTTTTGGAGCGTTATCAAAATGCCTTCTGTTACTTGTTTTTTCATCCGCAAATAGGAGTTTGGTGCGGGGCCACGCCAGAAACTTTGGTTCAAATTAAAGACAGACAATTGCGTACAATGGCTTTGGCGGCAACATTGCCAATAAAAGAAAGCTCGTCACCTGGTTGGGGAAGTAAAGAATTCGAAGAGCAAGCTATGGTTACGCGATATATAAAAGAGACATTGGGAAGCAGTTTGGAAAGTATTGATATTGGCGAATTGGAATCAGTAAAGGCTGGGAAACTTTGGCATTTAAAATCAACGATAAGTGGAATTTTATCTGAAAAAACCTCAATAAAACAGGTAATCGATAGCTTGCACCCAACTCCTGCAGTTTGTGGGATACCTAGCAAAGAAGCAAAGTCTTTTATCAAAAATAATGAGGGTTACGAGCGTACCTTTTACACGGGTTTTCTGGGCGAATTAGATTTGGAAAAAAAACGAAATATTGATTTGTTCGTGAACTTGCGCTGTATGAAAATATGTGACGGCATGGCTTCCATTTTTGTTGGCGGGGGAATAACCTCGGCCTCAGAACCGGAAAGTGAATGGACCGAAACCCAGAACAAAAGCAAAACAATGCTTTCTATCATTTAATTTGATACTTCATAATGTGCGAAGAATATATTTTTGATACGTATTTTTGTTTTCCATGATGTATTCGGATATTCCCTCGGCACAAACTCTTGTTCTATACTTTAAATCTAGGGGAATTAAAAATATTGTGACTTCACCGGGGTCAAGAAATGCTCCGCTGACCATCAGCTTTTCAAAAAATCCGTTTTTTAAATCCTACAGTATTGTTGATGAAAGGTGTGCGGCTTTCTTTGCTTTGGGCATGGCGCAACAGTTACGCGAACCTGTGGCTGTAATCTGTACATCCGGTAGTGCACTTTTAAACTATTATCCCGCAGTTGCAGAAGCATTTTATAGTGATATCCCCTTGGTCATTGTATCGGCGGACAGACCTAGCTATAAAATCGATGTCGGAGATGGTCAAACCATTCGACAAAAGAACATTTTTGATGCACATATTGGCTATTCTGCCAATTTAAAACAAGATATCACACATGCAGTAGATGCGGTTCAATTTTTTGACAATGGATACGGAAAAGAAACCCAAGAAGACATTCAAAAGTATAACCAAGAAAAAATTGCACAGGCTTTAGCAATTGCGATTCACGAGAATTCCCCGGTCCATATCAATATTCCTTTTGAAGAACCGCTGTATGGAACTGTAGAAAATCTGGACGTGGCAATTAATGTTTCAGAAAATTTTGTTGATAAACATAACGAAATAGAGAATTGGGAAGAGTTTATATCCATTTGGAACAACCATGACCGCAAAATGGTTTTAGTGGGCGTAAATAACCCTGACACAATTAAAAAAGAGGTTATAGAAGAATTGGCAAATGATAGTAGTGTTTTGGTTTTTACCGAAACTACTTCCAATCTTCACCATCCAAACTTTTTCCCCAGTATAGATAGCATCATAGCGCCCATTGAAAAATCCGATGACCGTCAAGAACTTTTTGCGGAGCTTCAACCTGATGTATTGGTAACTTTCGGTGGAATGATTGTTTCCAAAAAAATAAAGGCTTTCTTAAGAACATATCCACCCAAATTTCATTGGCATATCGATACGAAAAAAGCCTATGACACTTTTTTTTGTTTAAGGGAGCATGTAAAAATGGCGCCAAGTTCTTTTTTTAAAACACTTTACACTTCAAAATTGGTAGTCAAAAGCAACTATCAAAAACATTGGGCCAAGATAAAGGAAGTTTATGAAGCTAAACGAGAAGAATATTTGGGACAGATTGGTTTTTCAGACTTCATGGCTTTCAATCAAATACAAAAAGCAATCCCAAAGAAATATCAGGTTCATTTGGCCAATAGCTCTACCGTTAGATATACCCAGTTATTTCCCATGGATGAATCTTTAAAAGTATATTGTAATCGCGGAACAAGTGGAATAGATGGTAGCACCTCTACTGCAATTGGAGCGTCGATTAATTTTGAGCAGCCTACTTTGCTGATTACGGGCGATTTAAGCTTTTTTTACGATAGCAATGGACTTTGGAACAATTACATAAGGCCGGATTTTCGAATAATACTCATTAACAATTCTGGCGGAGGTATTTTTAGGATTTTGCCAGGTAAAGAAAATACTGAAGCGTTTGCTACCTTTTTTGAGACAGCACATCAACTTACGGGCGAGCATTTAGCCAAGATGTTCGATTTTGAATATTTAAAAGTTACAGATGAACAACAGCTTAGTGACTGCATTCCAGATTTTTATGAGGCTTCAAAAAAACCTAAAATATTGGAAATAGCTACACCACAAACCCAGAACGACAAAATTTTGCTTACTTACTTTGATTTTATATCTTAGAAGCTAAGTTAATTTTTAACACTATAGAACACTAACAACCATGAGTAAAAGAGATGAATTAATTGAAAAGTATGCTGCTGACATTAAGGAAAAATTTGGTGAAGATCCAGATATGGACCTATTGACCAAAGTCGCTGTTGGATTAGGCCCTGCTATCTATAACTTGGATGCCTCCAAAGTTTCAGGATCTTCCGAAAAAGAGCTGGAGACTGTAAAGAATAACTTCTTGGTTAAAAAATTGGGTCTTTCAGATAGCCCTTCTTTAATGGATGCCATTAATAGTGTAATCGACAAATATGGAAGATCGGACAAGAACAAGCACCGTGCGGTTATTTATTATATGCTGGCAAAGCATTTTAACAAAGAAGCCGTTTATAAATAAATATCAATATATTATTAGAGCCGCTTTTTAGCGGCTTTTTTTATACTCATATTTCACATTACTTTTGCCACATGATAGAATTGGGAAATTACAATACATTAAAAGTCCTTAGGAGTACCAGTGTAGGATTATTTTTGGGCGATGATGAGGATACAGAAATTCTACTTCCCAACAAATATGTTCCGGAAAATTTTCAGATAGATGATGATTTAAGGGTCTTCTGTTATTTGGATAGCAGTGAAAGACCAGTCGCTACTACACTTGAACCACTCATAGTTCGCAATGGTTTTGCTTTTTTAAAAGTAGTCGAGGTTGGGCCATATGGTGCATTTTTAGATTGGGGCTTAGAAAAGAATTTACTTGTGCCTTTTAGGGAACAAGCGGTTGAAATGGAAGAAGGAAAAAAATACATTGTTCATTGTTATTTGGACGAAGAAACTTTTAGGTTGACAGGTTCCAGCAGAATAAAAAGATTTTTATCCAATGAAAATTTTGATATTGATTTAAACAGCGAAGTGAATCTACTGGTAAGTAGAAAAACACCGTTGGGTTGGGAAGCAATAATCGAAAATAAATACAAAGGATTGATTTTTGAAAGCGATGTTTTTAAATCTATTGCTGTGGGGAACGAGCTAAAAGGATATATCAAAAATGTTCGTCCAGACCATAAAATAGACATTTCCCTTCAGCCCATCGGAGCCAAAATGTTGGAACCTACAGCTAAATTGATTTTTGAAAAATTGAAGGAACAGAACGGGTTTTTGGCCTTGCACGATAAATCTTCTCCAGAAGCAATCAAAAACGGCTTACAACTGAGCAAGAAGTCATTCAAAAAAGCTATTGGAACACTCTACAAAGAACGAAAAATAGCAATCAAGGATGACGGAATATATTTATTGTAATTAAATTCCCTCAATACTATTTTAAAAATGGTACTAATCTGAAATATTTAATAAGGTTAATTTTTTTCTTACTACAAAAATTTTACATTTGTAGAAATCGTATATTAACTTATTGAGATTTACGCTTTTAGACAAATATCAATAAACTCAACCCACCTAATATGCCTTTTATTGAAGAGAGTGATTTACTGGATCTGCACAAGGACGTTGACAAGGCCCAAATTATTAATGAAAGACTTTTGGACCAAATAAAGTTCAAGAATAAGGATTTGAACAAGGTAAAGTTGCAACGTAACATACTACTTGGTGTTACTGCACTTTTTGTAATAAGCATTTTGGCGATAACTTCTTTCACTGCTGGCCTTAGTAGCAAGAACTCATTCGAAAATCAAAATAATCTATTGGTTTCCATCGACAGCTTGGATGCAATCAAGAATAGAATCGATAATTTAAGACTACAAAATGAAGAGTTAAGTTTGGTAAAGGAATTTTACCTTGCAAAAGCTTTTTTGGATAAGGAAACTATTTATTCCGTTCAAGTTAAATCTTTTGTTGATAATAATATGACCTTGGCATCTGAAGCATTGACAAACACATTATTTGTTAAAACAAATCCTTTTTACGCATATTCACTGGGTACTTTTGAGACTTTGGACGAAGCCCAATCATTTAGAAAACAATTGGTCGATATGGGTTTTAAGGATGCTTTTGTAGCTTCTTACCAAGATGGAAAAAGAGTCAAAATAGAAGACCCGTTCTAATTTGGCTGCTTTAATGGCTTGGGTACAAGCTGCAAGATTGCGAACATTGCCATTATCCTTATCAGGAATAATAGTTGGTTCTGCGTTGGCAAGAAAACAAGGTTTCTTCGACATTTCAATATTTGTTTTGGCCATACTTACTACGATCGGATTTCAAATCACTTCCAATTTTGCAAATGATTACGGGGATGGCACTAAAGGAGTCGATAATGAGGATAGGGTAGGACCGGCAAGAGTTTTACAAAGCGGATTGCTAACACCTTCAAAACTTAGGCAGGGCATTATAATTTCAGTAATTATTAGCATGCTGCTCGCTATCGGGCTTATCTATATATCTTTTAAGGGGGAAAGCTTTGCATATATTCTTGTATTCTTTGTGTTGGGCACCTTTAGTATTTGGGCGGCAATAAAGTACACCATGGGTTCCAATCCTTATGGATATAAAGGCCTTGGTGATATTTTTGTGTTCCTGTTCTTTGGTTTACTTGGCGTTTTGGGCAGTATGTTTCTATATACTAAATCATTGGATTTGGTTTCAGTGTTACCAGCCGTATCCATTGGATTGTTATGCGTTGGCGTACTCAACTTAAATAATTTAAGGGACGTTTTTTCAGATAAAAAATACGGCAAGAATACTTTGGTCGTCAAAATGGGATTCGAAAATGGCAAATACTATCATTCCTCTTTACTATTAATATCCTTTTTATGTCTACTCAGCTATGCTTGGCTTGATGTAAGTGATATATTGCGTTCATTCTACTTGCTGGCTTTCGTACCAATTTTCATCCATTTAAAGAAAGTCAGGGACACCAAGGAGCCTTTCAAATTGGACGGAGAGCTTAAAAAGTTGGCACTCAGCACTTTTCTTCTCTCTGTTTTATTTTATTTAACAGTTAATAATTTTTTGTAATTTTGATAGGCAACATACTAAACCTTTCAAAACTTGGAACAACCCATTAAAATTCTTATTGTAGAGGACAATGTAATTATTGCAGATGACATGCAATCCATGCTAGAAGAGATAGGTTATGAGATTGTTGACAACGTAATAGTGTATGAACAAGCTGTTGAGGTTTTAAAGAACAACCAGGTAGACCTTGTGCTCATCGACATTATCCTTGCCTCTGATAAAACAGGCATAGACCTTGGAAAACATATTAGGGAAGCTTATAACATTCCATTTATTTTTGTTACCTCCAATTCAGATAGAGCCACTGTTGAAAATGCCAAAACAGTAAAGCCAGACGGTTATTTGGTAAAGCCTTTTGAGCAGCAGGATTTATATACCTCAATAGAAATCGCTCTTTCAAACTTCAATTATTCAAAGAAAGAGAATAGTAAAGAAATTGCGGGTACAGAAGGTGATGCTTTTACCTCGAATTCTGTTTTGAAGGATTCCATTTTTGTAAAAAAACAACATCTATATTACAGGATACAGTTTGGTGATATCCAATTTATAAAAGCAGACAATGTTTATTTGGAGGTGAATACCGTCGATAAGAAATTCTTGGTGCGTTCACCGTTAAAAGACTATTTGGAAAAATTACCCAAAAACAAGTTCTATAGGGCCCATAAATCCTATATCGTTAATGTGGACCATATAGACGCGATCAACTCAAAAGATATAATGATAAACAATAATTTAATTCCTATTTCAAAGGATTTCAAAGAGTTTATTATTTCTTCTATGAACAGCTAGTAGATGTTGTTGAAATAATATAAAATATTAAGGTGCCGGAAGGCACCTTTTTTTATTATCGATATGTTTTAAGCAGAAAACCACAACTTTGACCAACTTCACAACAATATTTTTACTGTTCCAAAGCATGCATATACTTTAGCAGTGTAAATAATTCAGAAAGTAATTTTTTCATTTTCATATAGTGTTCTCGTAAAAGAGTCTTGTCAAATTTGACAGGACTTTTTTTATGTTTTTAAATAATAGGCATGATTGAATGTCCATGAAATACACAAAACATCGACAAAAGGCTATTTCACATATGGTTATATAATTTTCACAACAGAAATATGCACTTTCACAACAATACTGAACAAATCCATCAGATTGGATTTAATTTTGTGGATAAAGCTGCGTTATCAATATATAACCTTTAAGATATAGGATAAGGGGCTAAAAATAGAATACGAATATAAATCCATTGTTTCCTATATAATTATCGCTTATAAAATTAATGATACACAACCTCAAAAATGTTTTATCCATACTGTGTTTTCTCTTTTTATTGGTTGTGTCGGCACAGTCAGAAGAAGGTGAGGAAACTACTTCATTAAAACAGTTCCAAAATACCAATACTCCCCAAGAGCGATTCAATTTTTTTTTCAATGCTATTGATAGATATAATGTGAATTCAGCCTATGATTGGCTCGACACTATTAAGATTTATCTCTCCAATGCCCAAAAAACCAATGATACTTTGGCCTCAAAATTATATAGGGTAATGCAAACCCAGGTATATAATGATTTGGGGGAATATGATAAGAGTACCACACTTGCCAAAGAACTTTACGCTTCCAAGGATTCATTGGATTCTACTTCAAGAAGAATTGTATTAAATGTTTTGGATGATAATTATGCAAATCTGCAGTTGTTCGACAAACAAATAGAGATACGAAAGGAGAAAAGGGAACTGGGTTTAACGGAAAATGTTGCATTCTACGATATTTATAGCAATTTAGGATTGCATAGAAAAGCTAGAAACCAATACATAATGGAAGTAAAGCCGACCATTGCCGATAATGATTCTTATGGTTTGGCAAAATATCACAGTAAAGTAGGGAACTATCTAAGGCTGGATAACTCTGCACCGACAGCACTAAGCGAGCTTAAAAAGGCAAAAGCTTATTTAGATGTGTTCATAAACGATATCTCAATACAAAAAACAGAAGAACAACTTTTTCAAAGTGATTTATTAAAAGCTGAAATAGAAGGTAACATTGGTAAATGTCACGTTCTTCTTAATGAGTACGAAGAGGCGATTCCACTTCTTGAAAACAGTATCGAGGTTCTAAAAACATCACCAAACAACAACTATAGAGGTGAAGTTATTGAAAATACCCTATACCTGGCAGATGCCAATCTACAACTGGAAAGATTTTTCAAGGCCAAAAAAAACTTGGACATCGATTTTGATAATATGGGCACGCTACAGAACATTAAACGAAATAGTTTGTTGGCTGCCTATTATGATAGGGTCGAAAATTTTAAAAATGCTGCTACCTACTATAAACGTAACGAGCGAATCAAAGATTCCTTAAACGAAAAACAGTCGTCCATCATAAAACAGCAGTTGGTAACGATAGTCGCCAATGAAGACCTGGAGAATTCCCAACGTCTAATAGATGAGCAGAAAAAAATCAACGAGCTGGCCCGTAATGAAATGAAAGCCAAGGATGAACGAATCAATTTAGTATTCATTTCATTAATTTTCACATTATTGGGCTTTGCAGGTTTGGTCTACGCTTATCTTAAGAGTATAAAAAACCAACGTTTGATCGCTGATCAGAAGTACATTATAGAAAACGCACTTGTTGAAAAGGATTCTTTACTTAAGGAAATTCATCATAGAGTAAAAAATAACCTGCAAATGGTTTCCAGCCTTTTAAGCCTACAAACCAAGAACACCCGTAGCAAAGCTGCCATAGTCGCTTTGGAAGAAGGCAAGAGCAGGGTAAAGGCCATGGCACTGATTCATCAAAAGCTTTACCAGAATGATGATTTATCTGTTATAGAGATGCAGGGTTATATAGAAAGTCTTATAAACAGTGTACAATCCGTTTATAAAAAAGGAGGACATAATATCAGTATTACCATAGATGCCGAAGGAACAGAATTGGACATAGATCGTGCAATTCCTTTTGGACTGATTTTAAATGAACTGGTATCCAACTCCTTTAAATATGCGTTTCCTGAAAATGACGAGAACGGGAAAATATATATTCATCTCCGTAAAAATGGTGATCAGGGCTATTTTGAATATACGGATAATGGCGTAGGGCTTCCTGAAGATACCGAAGAACGTACACATTCTTCAATGGGCATACGCTTAATGAACAGGCTCGTAAATCAATTGCAATCCAAACTGAATATTGATAAAGAGAGCGAAGGCGTACGCTTTTGGTTCAATTTTAATTAATCGGATTGCGTAATTTTTCCAATACTAAACTTTTGAAAGTAGTGTTCAGCATTTTGTGAGATACTTTTTTAGCAACTCTTATTTAGTTTTAAAATATAACTAAATTTGAGACCATTGGATGAAAGCTACCTATAAAAAGCATATACTAAATTTTAAAAAGCCCAGCGGCACTTCACGCGGAATTATGACCCAGAAAGAGACTTGGTTTCTCTTGTTGGATAGTAATGGTAAATATGGAATAGGGGAGTGCGGAATGTTAAAGGGATTGAGTATAGATGATGTGCCTGAATACGAATCGAAACTTTCGTGGACTTGTAATAACATACATTTGGGCAAGACAGCACTACTGAGGCAACTGGTAGGATTCCCGTCGATTCAATTTGGTCTTGAACAGGCATTTTTATCATTAAAATCTGATAATCCTTTTATATTATACCCTTCAAAATTTATTGCGAACGAATCCCCGATTGCGATAAACGGTCTTATCTGGATGGGCAATGAAGCCTTTATGCTTGCACAAGTAGAACAAAAATTGGCGCAAGGTTTCAAATGTATCAAAATGAAGATTGGTGCCATTGATTTTCAAACTGAACTTGGTATGCTAAGGTCTATTCGCTCTAGATTCACCGCAGATGAAATAGAACTGCGTGTTGATGCGAACGGGGCATTTTCCAAAGATGGGGCATTAAACAAACTTAAACAGCTATCCGAATATAAAATACATTCCATTGAGCAGCCCATTAAACAAAACAATTGGGAAACAATGGCAGAGCTATGTCAAACTACACCTTTGCCCATAGCTTTGGATGAGGAACTTATTGGTATACACAGTGTAACAAAAAAGCAAGAATTACTACAAACCATACGGCCACAGTACATCATATTAAAACCTAGTTTAATAGGGGGGTATGCCTCCAGTCAAGAATGGATTGATATAGCTAAAAAATTTGGGATAGGTTGGTGGATAACCAGCGCTTTGGAGAGCAATGTAGGCCTTAATGCCATAGCGCAGTGGACCTTCACCTTAAAATCAAAAATGCCCCAAGGCTTGGGTACTGGGAGCTTGTTCATAAACAACATTGACAGTCCTTTGGATGTCGCCGATGGAAAACTTTTTTATAGAAAAACCAAAAACTGGGAAATAGACTTAATAAATTAATATGTATATAGAACAAGGGTATAAAGGAAATATAGGGATTTGGAAATATTTTATCATTCCATTGGCATTCATGGGCTTTATGGTAATCAATTATATTCTCACCATAAACTCTCCGGTAAGCATTGAAGATACCATGCAACAATTAATTGATCAATTAGGTTCCAATATTGTATTGATTATTTTGTTGGTCCCATTGGCAGTAGGCCTTTTTGTGGTTTTAGGTTGGACATGGCTTGTTCACCAACAATCGATCACTTCGCTGACAACATCAAGAAAAAAAATCGATTGGAAACGTATTTTTTTTGCATTTACCCTTTGGGGCGGCTTAACTATTCTCCTAACTGCCCTTGATATATATTTTTCTCCAGATGACTATGTTCTCAATTTTGATTTAAAAAAGTTTTTGATATTGGCTTTCATCGGAATTTTGTTGATACCATTGCAAACAAGTTTTGAGGAATATTTATTTCGGGGGCATATGATGCAAGGATTGGGGATTTTGGCAAAGAACCGTTGGGTTCCCCTAGTAGTGACCTCAATTTTATTCGGCATTATGCATATTGCTAATCCAGAAGTAGAAAAACTAGGTTATGGTATCATGATTTTTTATATAGGTACAGGTTTTTTTCTTGGCATTTTGACATTGATGGACGAGGGATTGGAGTTAGCACTCGGTTTTCATGCTGCCAATAACCTGATTACTGCTTTGTTGGTCACTGCGGAATGGACCGCTTTTCAGACCAATTCCATATATAAAGACATTTCGGAACCTGTTTTAGGTTGGGATGTTCTTATTCCTGTTTTTATCATATTTCCAATCTTGTTATTTGTTTTTTCCAAAAAATACAATTGGAGAAATTGGAAAGAAAAATTATTTGGACGTGTAATGACCAAAGAAGAATTTGTAGCCCTCAATGAAAATGAATCCAACGTGGCGTAAAATACATACAGATTTTAAGTTAAACGGGGTTCCATGTTCCCATGCGGAATTATCGGAAATCGGATACAGCCTAATCAAAGAAGGTCAGGTTTTCGAGAATTCGATAGGTGACTTTTTATTGGATTGGATAAGTGATACACCAACAGTCAACGTCTTCACTTCGGGTTCAACTGGGAATCCAAAGAAAATTACGCTTAAGAAAGCGCACATGGTAAATTCTGCACAGGCTACAGGAGAATATCTTGGTTTAAAAGCTGGTGACACTTCCTTACTTTGCCTGCCCTGTTCGAGTATAGCAGGTAAAATGATGCTGGTCAGAGCTATGGTCTTGGGTTTGGAACTTGACTATGTGGAACCATCGGCAACGCCATTGGCATTTACCCGTAAACCGTATGATTTTGTAGCACTGGTTCCCCTACAGGCTGAAAAATCACTAACACAGCTTTCTCAAATCAATACTATTATAATTGGTGGCGCACCTATATCCACTTCCCTTCGAAAAGCTTTGGAGCAATCTGTGAGTACTGTTTTTGAGACTTATGGCATGACCGAAACCATTACCCATATTGCAATGAAAAAAATTGGTAGTGCCCAAGTCAAGTCGAGCGCAGTCGAGACTTATTTTGAAACATTGCCCAATATATCGGTCTATCAAGATGCTAGGGACTGCTTGGTGATAAATGCCCCCAAAATCTCCGATAGTAAAATCGTAACCAATGATATTGTGGAGTTATTGAATGATTCAAAGTTTAAATGGTTGGGCAGGTACGATTCCATAATCAATTCGGGCGGTATCAAATTAATTCCGGAACAGATTGAAGAGAAATTATCCCACCTAATTGGACATCGCTTTTTTATTGCTGGTATCCCAGATGAATCCTTAGGGCAAAAATTGATATTGATTGTGGAAGATATATCGACCGATAATCAAGACCTATTTCATAAAATAAAAGCTTTAGAAGGGTTTGGAAAGTATGAAATTCCAAAGGAAATCTACAGCCTTCAACCTTTTGTTGAAACTCCCAGCGGTAAAATAGATCGAAAAAAAACACTACTTGAAATAAGTTAAGTTTCGTAAATTCAAAGAGTAAATAAAATATCCATGAAAAAAACGTTACTCTACCTTTTTGCTCTTCTTTCTATTATCTCATATTCCCAGCAAATTTTACCTGAAGTTGAACGTGCCAGAGTAGTGGACGAAATATTGGAAGAACGCTTCAATAATCTTCTCCCAAAACTTATGGACGATACGGAAATAGATATGTGGGTCGTGATTTCCAGGGAATACAATGAAGATCCTGTCATAAAAACGATGCTTCCCGCTACTTGGTTGAATGCCCGTAGGAGAACTATTTTACTTTTCTACAGAAACAAAAGCGATGATTCCATTGATAAACTGGCAGTGGCACGTTATAATGTTGGAAAAAGTATTAAATCGGCATGGGATAAAGAAAAAGAGCCAAATCAATGGAAACGCCTAATGCAGCTTATAGAAGAGCGAAACCCTGCAAAAATAGGACTTAATTTTTCCAAAGACCACAATATTGCGGATGGCTTGGACAAAACGGATTATGATGAATTTATGGCCAATTTGCCTAAAAAATACCGATCCAAAATCGTTTCAGCAGAGCAATTGGCGGTACGCTGGATTGAAACTCGAACAGAGAGAGAAATGGTTATCTACAATCAATTGGTGGATATTACCCATGATATTATTGCAGAAGCGTTTTCGGAAAAAATAATTACGCCTGGAGTCACCACAACAACGGAAGTAGAGTGGTGGATGCGCCAAAAAGTAACGGATTTGGGGTTGGAAACATGGTTTCATCCAACGGTAGATGTACAAAGAACCAGTGAAGAATTGGTGGGACACTTGTATTCATTCTCCGGTAGACCGGACGATTTGATTATCCAGCCAGGTGATCTCTTGCATTGCGATTTTGGGATAACCTATTTACGGTTGAACACAGATTGTCAAGAACTGGCTTATGTGCTAAAACCGAATGAAAAAGCTGCACCCAAATTCTTGGTCGATGGATTGAAAGACGGAAACCGTGTTCAAGATTTTCTTACACAAAATATGATAAAGGGAAAAACAGGGAACGAAATTTTGGCCAAATCTCTGCAAGAAGCTAAAGATGCTGGTTTACGCCCTGCTATTTATACCCATCCTCTTGGACTCTATGGACATTCCGCAGGTACAACGATTGGGATGTGGGATTCACAGGGCGGCGTAATGAAAGATGACGGCGATAACTATCCATTAAATCCCAATACGGTTTACGCTATTGAGCTGAATACTACGATTACAATTCCAGAATGGAAACGCGATATTCGAATTATGCTAGAAGAGGCGGGATTTTTTGGTGAGGATGGATTTCGCTATGTGAACGGAAGGCAAACGGAACTTCTGTTGATTCCGAGAATTAAGGAACATTTAGGAAATTAATATTGTTCAAATAGTTGCTTTTCAGTAAATTACAGTATGAACTTAAGATGAGTTCTATGTAAGCTTTGGTTAATAACAATCCAAAGAGATTTCTTAAATCTACATGCTATGAAAATACTATTTACTGGTTTCTTGTCTTTTTTTATTGTTACAGTTGCCTTATCGCAGGAGCGATTGATTACCGGAAAAATTACCAATGGGAACAATAACTTTCTCCAAAACGTAAAAATCCAAATTATAAACCAAGATGTTTCCACAAATTCAGATGAAAATGGATATTACACAATAGCTGCATCGCCAGGAGATATTCTTTTTTATAGTTCTCCAGGAATGGAATCTGTTCAAATACGGGCAGAGGATGTAACCAGAACACTTAATTTGGAAATGTTTCCGAGAGTTGAGAAATTGAAAAATGTAACGGTGACCAAAAAAAGGCGTAATAGTCAAAAAGAGCTGGAAATGGACTATGCCAGTAATCCAAATATTATTAAAACGGCATTTGGATATTTGAATAAAGATAAGGTATCCTACTCTATGCGTATTTTGGACGGTAATACTATTCTACCTGGAGAATATGACTTGGTAAATATTTTGCGAGGAAGGTTTGCGGGTGTTTCGGTTTTAAGGAATTCCAATGTTGGAGTACTGTCCATCCCAGGTAATCCGGAGTTTAATTCTGTGAATACACAATCAAATGGCAAAAGGGTTCTAATACGGGAAAAAAAGGCCATATTCGACATTGATGGTCAAATATTAACTGATTTCCCTGATTTTATAGATGTTCAAAACATAGAGCGTATTGCAGTAATTGCATCGGCAACAGGAACTGTTCGTTACGGAAGTATAGGTAGCGGAGGCGTGGTCGTAATTAATACAAAAATAGGAACGACTTTTCCACGGGACAAGAACAATCTTATCATGGATAGTGCAAGGCTCTCAAATAATTATTATAGGGGAACGGTACTTACAGATAAAGATATTTCTGAAAATGCACCCAATTATTTAAAGGAAATAAAGAGTGCCGATTCTTTCGGAGAGGCTAAATCCATTTATGAATTCAACCTCAAAAAATATAAAAATTCATCATATTTTATTTTAGATTCTTACCAATATTTTTTTGAAAAATGGAATAAAGAAGCGTATGCAGATGCAATTATTGAAGATGGTTTTACAGTTTTGGACAATAATCCCCTCCATCTAAAGGCACTGGCTTATATTTATGAGTCGCAAAAACGCTATGAACTTGCCAATGAAATATATAAAGAAGTCTTTATACTTAGACCGAACTATGCGCAATCCTATAGGGACTTGGCACTTAGCAATAGAGCCGTAAATGAGCCCAAGAAAGCCGCTATGATGTATGCCCGTTACTTTTATTTGTTGGATGAAAACTTTATGAAAGTGGATACGAGCAGCTTTTCCAAGATAATAAATAGAGAGTTCAATAACTTGTTGGCCTTGGAAAAAACCGATATGATGAATCGTTCCGCTGGTAAAAAAATAAAAGTGGAGGATGATGATTTTAAAGGAACTCGATTGGTATTTGAGTGGAACGATAGTGAAGCCGAGTTCGATTTACAATTCCTAAACCCAGATAGCCAATACTATACATGGAACCATAGTTTGGAAGCAAATCCGGATACCATTGCCACGGAAAAGAATTTAGGGTATTCATGCTCTGAATATTTGATTGATGAATCGCTTTCAGGCACATGGAAAGTTAATATAAAGTATCTGGGCAACAAAAGTTTGACACCGACCTATCTAAAGGCAAAAATTTACCATAATTATGGGGAGAAATCCCAATATAGCGAAACAAAAGTGTTTAAGCTTGATGTCAAAAATGCAAATAGGGAACTTTTCAGGATAACAAAGAATGTCGCCGTGGCCTCAAAATAGTATGAAATGGTTCTATGGCCTTTTTGGGCTATGTAGTATATTTTTTTCAAACATTCTAGCTGCTCAACTTGATTATAAGGGTAAAATCATCGATGGGAAAAGTGGTCATCCTATACCGTACGTAAATGTTGGAATTGTTGAAAAGGGCATAGGTACCGTTAGTGACGAGGAAGGTATGTTTCATCTGGAATTTAATCCTGACCTGTACGCATCAAGTGATGTCGTCTTGTTTTCTTCTTTAGGATATGAAAAACTGGAGATTCCTATATCTGATTTGAAATTTGTTTATAACGAGTATCCTATTCTAAAACTGAACCCATCGATTTTAGAATTGAACGAGGTCGTTGTAACGGATAAAAAAGGAGAATTTGTCCAAAAATCCGCTGGGTATAAAAATACTGGTGAACCAGTATACGGGTATTGGAAGGACAATATTGCGCTTGGTGGTGAATTGGCGTCCCATATCCGTGTTGCCAAAGGTTTAAGACAGTTAAAATCGTTTGGATTCGAAGTTTGGGAAAATGTTTCCGATAGTGTGTTGCTCCGGATAAATATCTATGATATCGGCTCATTCGGGTTACCTGGAAACAATTTAAATGAATCTGGACTGAATATGCTACATACCATCAAAGAAAATGATATGTTCGCCCATATCGATTTGATGCCTTATTCCATTTTTGTAAGAGATGATTTTATAGTATCCGTTGAACTTCTCCAAGTATATGGTAAAAAAGAGCCTAGAATGGCGTTGGCTGGGGTATCATTTGGGAATGGTTCTTTTAGAAGATACGCAAGTCAAGATAAGTGGGAAAAGGTATCTGATAAAAGTTTGGCATTTTTTCTTGAAACCGCTCATTTCGTCCCAGTAAAAGAAGCGGAGAGGATAAGAAAACGGGAAAAAAGAAGAAAAGAAAGACTTCCGATAATTTCGGGTTTTGTGATTGAGAATGGAAGGATGGTTCCAAATGTTACGGTACGCAACCTAAGAACAAAGGAATGGACAACAACAAATGAAAACGGCAGGTACACATTGCATGCTAGACCAACTGATAGATTAATATTTACAAAAAAAGGCTATTTTAATGCTAGCTGGAGAGTCAAGAGAAGACTTACTTTAAATGTAAAGTTAAAATCAAAGTATTCATCACTGCCATGACCTCTTTATACTTGCAAAACCCCCATATTAAATTGCTTCTCAATAGGTGCATGGTTGGCTGCTTCAATTCCCATAGAAATCCATTTTCTAGTATCCAAAGGGTCTATTATAGCATCTGTCCATAGACGTGAAGCAGCATAATATGGCGAAATCTGATTATCATAACGCTTTTTAATTTCATCGTATAGCTCCTTTTCTTTGTCGGCATCGAGCTTTTCTCCTTTTTTCTCCAATGAGGCTTTTTCAATTTGCATTAAGACTTTTGCTGCAGAATTTCCACTCATAACGGCAAGTTCAGCACTTGGCCATGCAACGATAAGCCGTGGGTCATAAGCTTTTCCGCACATGGCATAATTTCCAGCCCCGTAGCTATTACCAATTACAATAGTAAATTTTGGCACTACGGAGTTACTTACGGCATTTACCATTTTGGCTCCATCCTTAATTATACCACCATGCTCACTTTTACTGCCGACCATAAAACCAGTTACGTCCTGTAAAAAAACCAATGGAATTTTCTTTTGGTTGCAGTTGGCAATGAATCTTGTCGCCTTATCGGCAGAATCGGAATAAATAACCCCGCCAAACTGCATTTCGCCTTTCTTGGTCTTTACAACTTTCCGCTGGTTGGCAACGATACCGACCGCCCAACCATCGATCCGTGCATAGCCCGTTAAAATACTTTTACCAAACCCTTCTTTATATTGCTCAAATTCCGAATCATCGACCAAACGTTTTATAATTTCCAACATGTCATATTGATCTCCCCTCGAAGCTGGAAGAATTCCATAGATATCGTTGATTTTTTCTGAAGGACTCTTACTTTCAATTCTATTAAAACCCGCTTTATCAAAATCACCGATTTTGGAAACGATATTCTTTATCTTATTTAGGGCATCTTTGTCGTCTTTGGCTTTGTAATCCGTAACACCACTAATTTCAGAATGTGTGGTCGCACCGCCCAATGTTTCATTATCTATGCTTTCACCAATGGCTGCTTTTACAAGATAACTGCCAGCTAAAAAAATACTTCCCGTTTTATCTACTATTAGAGCCTCATCGCTCATGATAGGTAAGTAGGCGCCTCCGGCTACACAACTACCCATAACAGCAGATATTTGAGTAATACCCATACTGCTCATAACAGCATTGTTTCTAAAAATCCGTCCAAAATGTTCTTTGTCGGGAAAAATTTCATCCTGCATGGGCAAGTAAACACCAGCACTATCAACCAAATAAATAATTGGTAATCTATTTTCAATGGAAATTTCTTGGGCTCTCAGATTTTTTTTTCCTGTAATGGGGAACCATGCGCCTGCTTTTACTGTGGCGTCATTGGCAACCACAACACACAGCTTGCCTTGAATATAGCCGATTTTGACAACAACTCCCGCTGATGGACATCCTCCATGTTCTTCATACATTCCATCACCTGCAAAAGCACCTATTTCTATCGATTCTGTATCGGGGTCCAACAGATATTCAACACGTTCGCGAGCAGTCATCTTGCCTTTGGCATGATGTTTTTCTATCCGTTTCTTGCCTCCTCCCAGTTTTACTTCAGTTAGTTTTTTCCGAAGCTCTGAAAGCTTTAATCTATTGTGGTCTTCATTTTTATTGAAGTTAATATCCATAACTATTAAACCGGTTTTATCTTGATGGTTAAAGATAAGAAGTTATAATCATTACTTTTGATTTGATATGAAAACTAAAATTAGATGGGGGATAATAGGCCCTGGAAACATTGCCAAAAAATTTACTGAAGACCTTCAACTTTTTGACGATGTTGAAATTGGGGCCGTAGCTTCAAGAAGTTTGGCAAAAGCGCAAAAGTTCGCCAACAAGTATGAAATTGAAAATGCATACGGAAACTACGATGAACTTTTCAAGGCCAAAACCGCGGATATCATTTATATTGCCACTCCACATAATTTTCATAAAGATTTGGCTATAATGGCCATGGAGCATGGCAAACACGTTCTATGCGAAAAACCTCTTGGAGTTTCCAGGTCTGAGGTAGAAGAGCTGATAACCGTTGCGAGAAAAAATGAAGTTTTTTTAATGGAGGGCCTATGGTCAAGATTTAACCCGTCCATTAAAAAGATAAAAGCATTGATTGATGATGGCGAAATAGGAAACGTATCATATTTGCATGCGGATTTTGCTTTTTATGGTTTGGATAGGGGAGAGGATTCTAGGATTCTTAACCCAAACTTGGCATCCGGGTCTTTGTTGGATATAGGGATCTATCCTATTTTTCTAGCCTATCTTATTTTAGGTAATCCTAAAGAAATAAGTGCGTTTTCAAACTTTCATTCCAATGGTACAGAGATTCAAACTTCTATAATATTTCAATACGCGAATGCCCAAGCTGTTTTATATTCGGGATTGACTAGCCAGTCTAAAATGGAGGCTGAAATTTCGGGGCAGAAAGGAGAACTTTTTATACATCCAAGATGGCATGAAGCCAATGGTTTTTCCCTGACAAAGAACTCAAGATCCATAGATTTTAAACTTTCTATGGAGGGTAATGGTTTCGTCCATGAGATAAGGGAAGTCCATGATTGTCTCAAAACGGGGAAATTTGAAAGCGATCTATGGAGCCATCAAAATAGTTTGGATTTAATAAGTCTTATAGATAAAATCAGACTCCAAACGGGAGTTGTATATCCTTTTGAGGCATAATCTATTGTTTTGGGATTATGATTATATCAATTTTTTACGATATTTGATTTTATACTAACTAACTATATGGTAATGAATAAAAATACAGTGCTGGCATGGGCTACATGGATTATGATTTTTGTGGGAATGGGTATGATAGCATTAGGTGCATTTAAGTACGATGATATTGCCGGATGGGGCTTTGCGGCGGTCGGTGTAGGTTTCTTTGCAATTGCCTGGGTCTTTAACGCTTTAAAAGGTAGAGTATAGTTTTCCACCTATTCAAAAAACATATAAATGTCAGACGATAAAAAGGTCATCTTTTCAATGTCAGGGGTAACCAAGACGTTCAAAACTGCCAATACTCCTGTTTTAAAGAATATTTACCTAAGCTTTTTTTATGGGGCCAAAATCGGGATTTTAGGTCTTAACGGATCAGGAAAGTCGACCTTACTAAAAATAATTGCAGGTGTCGATAAAAACTATCAGGGGGACGTGGTATTTTCTCCTGGATATTCAGTAGGATACTTAGAGCAAGAGCCACAGTTGGACGACGGTAAAACCGTTCTAGAAGTTGTAAAGGAAGGAGTAGCGGAAACAGTCGCCATTTTGGACGAGTATAACAAAATTAACGATATGTTCGGGCTGCCAGAAGTTTACGAAGATGCAGATAAAATGCAAAAGCTGATGGATAAACAAGCTGCATTACAAGATCAAATCGATGCTTCAAATGCTTGGGAACTGGACACTAAGCTCGAAATTGCCATGGATGCGCTTCGCACTCCGGAATCTGATAAGAAAATAGGTGTACTGTCCGGTGGTGAAAAAAGAAGAGTGGCACTGTGTAGATTATTATTGCAAGAACCCGATGTGCTATTGCTGGACGAGCCAACGAATCACTTAGACGCAGAGTCCGTTCATTGGTTGGAACACCACTTGGCCCAATACAAGGGAACGGTAATTGCCGTTACACACGACCGTTACTTTTTAGATAATGTAGCTGGGTGGATTCTTGAACTAGATAGGGGAGAGGGCATACCTTGGAAAGGAAATTACTCAAGTTGGCTGGACCAAAAATCAAAACGTCTGGCACAAGAGAGCAAACAAGCTTCTAAACGTCAAAAAACTCTTGAACGTGAGTTGGAATGGGTAAGGCAAGGTGCCAAGGGAAGGCAGACCAAACAAAAAGCACGTTTAAAAAATTATGACAAGCTACTTAGCCAAGATCAAAAACAATTGGAGGAGAAACTGGAAATTTATATTCCAAACGGTCCTAGGCTTGGCACCAATGTTATTGAAGCCAAGGGAGTAAGCAAAGCTTATGGTGATAAGTTATTGTATGAAGATTTAAATTTCAATCTTCCACAAGCAGGTATTGTCGGGATTATAGGTCCAAATGGAGCAGGTAAGACAACAATCTTTAGAATGATTATGGGGGAGGAAACTCCGGAGAAAGGAGGATTTGTTGTAGGAGATACGGCCAAATTGGCCTATGTAGACCAAAGTCATTCCAATATAGACCCAGACAAGACCATTTGGGAAAATTTTAGCGACGGACAGGAGTTGGTAATGATGGGAGGGAAACAAGTAAATTCAAGAGCATACCTTAGCCGTTTTAACTTTTCAGGAAGCGAGCAGAACAAAAAAGTCAACATGCTTTCTGGCGGAGAAAGAAACCGACTGCATTTGGCCATGACCCTTAAAGAGGAAGGAAATGTTCTCTTGCTTGATGAACCCACAAACGATTTGGACGTAAACACGCTAAGGGCATTGGAAGAAGGCCTCGAAAACTTTGCCGGTTGCGCTGTCATAATCTCTCATGATAGGTGGTTCTTGGATAGGGTTTGCACCCATATTTTAGCTTTTGAGGGAGATTCGCAAGTATATTTCTTTGAAGGTTCATTTTCTGATTATGAAGAGAACAAAAAGAAACGTCTCGGGACCGATATTATGCCTAAAAGAATCAAATACAAAAAACTGATTCGATAAATTCGATATTTTATCTATCAAGTTCCTTTAGCCCTTTTTCCAGCAAGCGCCTAGCTTCTGCCAAGTATGCTTTTTGGTGTGCTTCCAAACTGTTTGGGTCACTTTCTTTTTTTGTGGGGTCATAAACAAAGGATTTTGAAAGTACCGTAATTTGCTCTATGGATTTTTCTAGTGAGGACAACCGCTCTGCGGAATGTTTATCAAAAACCTTGATCATTTCTGCCTCCATGGATACCTGTTCGTTTTCTTCGGTATTGGCATATGCTTCATTTTCTATAGTACTTTCAGCATTATCTTCAACCACCACCGTTTGGGGCATACCTAGAGTACATTCATCTAAAATGGTAATCAGTTCATTGATGATACCCTTGGATTTTTTTGAAAAATACCTTCCTGCATCCCAGTCGACGGGATCGATTGCTTTTTTCAAGGCTTCCATGGCATCAAGAGTTTTATCTTTTGCTTTTGGACAACCACACTCCTCCATAAATGCTTTTGACTTTTCCAGAGCTATCAAAGCCCTTTCTGCATAATAGGTTTGATGTTCAAAATTAGTTGCTTTTAAAGCACTTTTAGTATGGTTGAGACCGTAAGTTACTTTTGCGTAAAAATTATCGCATTGACCGGAAAAAGAGATATTTGTGACAAAAATGCACACATATAAAAACAACACATAGGATTTGGGTACCATGGTTAAGTTATGATTTGGTTTGAATCTTTAGTAGTAACGCTAATTATGCCTCAATATTTCATTTGATCAAAATTCATCGTTCGGATACCAATCAAGTTGTACAATATTTATATCTGGATTTTTATTGTTCACCAGGGATTTGAACCTGGCTACATCACTGACCTCGGGCTTTCCTCTATAATGATAGGGGTATATTTCCTTTGGATTAAAGTCCAAAACGGCATCAGCGGCACTTTCAATGGTCATCGTGTAGGGAAGGTTCATGCACACAAATGCCTTATCAATATTTTCCAATTCCCGCATTTCAGGAATATCTTCGGTATCACCTGAAAAATAAATTCGTTTATCCCCCATGTTCAATATATAACCGTTACCCCTCCCCTTTATATGAAACTTTAAAGCTTCTTCGCGTAGATTGTACATGGGTATGGCCTGGACCGTAATACCATAACGCTCTTTAGAATCACCATTGTTCAAAACATCGATTTGAGGAGTAAAGTCCTCGGACATTTTATCGGCCACAGCTTGTGGGACTATTATTTTTGCTTTTTCAGTATTAAGTTCTTGAAGTGTCTCCAAACTAAAATGATCACCATGTATATCTGTGATTAGAATCAGATCAGGAAGTTTTTGGCCTTTAAATGCTTCTTTGCCACCTACGGGATCTATATATATGGTAATATCTTTCCACTCCAGAACTGCTGTGGCATGTTCTATAGGAATAACCGTTATGCTATTTAAATTATATTTATTCGAGTCATCCTTACTTTTTTGGCTATTAATATTTTTACATCCAAAAAGAAGTAACAAACAAGAAATTATAGAAATATATTTTTTTTTCATGCCGAGTAGTTTTTATTGAGCCCTTTAAAATTAAGCTTTGTAACAATGTGAGCGTAATTTTTTAACAATATTTGATCTGAAAAAATCCAAAATAAAATCTGTTGCGTATATAACCTAAACTCAATTGATTAAAACATTTAACGAATAGATCAATTAATTAAAAAGTTATGACTGAAACAAAAAGTAACAACGGATTAAAGGTAATAGCTGGTTTGCTTGGTGTAGTTCTTTTAGGAACCATTATCTATACTGTGAGCTTATACCAAGATAAGAAAAAGACTACTAATGCACTTACCCAAGAAAAGGAACTTGTTGTAGAAGACTTAAATAGCTTAAAATCTGAATACGATAAGGCTATTTTGGAAAGTAATGCCACAAATGAAGAATTGGTAGCTGCAAGGGACAATATTGCTAAATATATCGATTCTGTACAGGGCATGAAAGCTGATATTGCTTCTCTTTCCAGATATAGAAGACAAGTAAGTGTCCTAAAAGCTGAAAGAGAAAAATTATTGAAGCAAGTAGATTCCTTGACTACTTCAAATACATTTTTGGCCATGCAAAGAGACAGTACTTTCACTGAATTGGAAAAACAAACAGTATTCAATGATTCTTTGGTCGTACAGAATACACAACTCGCAGATGCAGTTGAAAGAGGTTCTGCTTTGAGTCTTTCTACATTTACTGTTGACGCTGTTAAAGAAAGAAACAATGGCAAATTGGTTTCTACGTCCAGAGCCAAGTCAACTGATAAGTTTAAAGTATGTTTTACTATAGCTGACAATGTAATTGCTGAGGCCGGTGACAGAGAATTCTTTATTGAAGTACTTGATCCGCAGGGCAACGTTATGGGTGACAGCTTTACAAAGTCAAGCGAAGAAGGATCTTCGATTACCTATAGTAAAGGAACTAATTTTTACTATGAAAACAGCTCTTTGGATGTATGTGATTACGTTAACAAACCTGCTTCAGATTTCCAGAAAGGAAATTACATGGTAAATGTTTATGATAGCGGTTTAAAATTATTGGGAACTTCAAAGTTCGCTTTAAAATAATATACACTATCCACATTTAATTAAAAAGCCCAGTTTTTATAAACTGGGCTTTTTTCTTTTAATAGGAATTAGCGGTTATTTTAAACTACCGACCATATCTTCAGGTTTCACCCACGCTTCATATTCTTCCTCGGTAACATAGCCCAAATTAATAGCCTCTTCTTTCAGAGTAGTACCATTTTTATGAGCGGTATTGGCAATTTCAGCTGCTTTATAATATCCAATTTTAGTGTTCAACGCGGTAACCAACATCAAAGAATTATTGAGGAGTTTTTTGATTACTTCGTGGTTTGGCTCGATTCCAATAGCACAATTGACATCAAAACTAATACAGGCATCACCAATAAGTTGTGCTGATTGTAAAATATTTGCCGCCATCATCGGTTTGAAGACATTGAGTTCGTAGTGTCCTTGAGTACCGCCAACACTTACGGCTACATCATTACCCATTACCTGCGCACATACCATGGTCAAAGCTTCACATTGCGTGGGATTTACTTTACCGGGCATAATGGAGCTGCCAGGCTCGTTTGCGGGGATAATAATCTCACCGATTCCAGAACGTGGCCCAGAGGCCATCATACGTATATCATTGGCAATCTTATTTAGGGAAACGGCCAATTGTTTAAGAGCTCCGTGGCTTTCCACAATAGCATCATGCGCTGCCAATGCTTCAAATTTGTTTTCTGCTGTAATAAATGGAAGTTCGGTAAACTGTGCTATATACTTGGCTACTATAACATCATATCCTTCAGGAGTATTTAATCCAGTTCCTACTGCAGTACCCCCGAGTGCTAACTCACTTAAATGCTCCAAAGTGTTTTTTAATGCTTTTAACCCGTGGTCTAATTGAGATGCATAACCGGAAAATTCCTGTCCTAAGGTAAGGGGAGTGGCATCCATTAAATGGGTGCGGCCAATTTTGACCACTTTTTTAAATTCTTTCGATTTCCTGTTCATTGTGTCCCGCAACTGTTCAACTCCCGGAATCGTTAAATCCACAATCTTCTTGTATGCAGCAATATGCATTCCTGTAGGGAAGGTATCATTGGAAGATTGGCTTTTATTTACATCATCATTGGGTTGAATGGTTTTTTCGCCTTCACCAATTTTTTTGCCTGATATTTCATGGGCCCTATTCGCTATTACCTCATTGACGTTCATATTGCTTTGCGTACCCGAGCCTGTTTGCCAAATCACCAAGGGAAATTGTTCGTCATGTTGCCCATCCAGAATTTCATCACATACTTTAGCTATCAAATCCCGTTTTTCCACAGTAAGTACTCCAAGCTCGTGATTGGTGTACGCTGCCGCTTTTTTAAGATAGGCAAAACCATAGATTACATCCAAGGGCATAGAGGCAGGAGAACCAATTTTAAAATTATTGCGGGAACGCTCTGTTTGTGCTCCCCAGTATTTATCAGATGGCACTTTTACCTCGCCCATCGTATCTTTTTCTATTCTAAAGCTCATTTCTCAAATTTTATATGTACAAAGTTAGGTGTTGTACGTTAAAATTTTATGACATCTTTACATTTGTACATTTTTATTTGAAAATTTCTTCGAAGACTCTACTTCGGGATTTCTGATTTACCTCTCCTAGGGAGAAGTGGGAACTAACTTTTTAGGCAGCTTAGGGTAAGGTACCATATAAAATTTTCGTTCTCGACGACAATCGGCAACCAAAATTTTTTATTTTGAGATTTGTTTTTTTTGAGGATTTCAAACTATCTTTGTACAACAAAAGAAAAAACATGTTTGAATTTGACCAATATTTAGGTTTTTTAGCTTTTTTGACTATTTTGACAATAGGTTTTTGGTTAATGATTTTCTTATTGACATTTGTAGTACCTTATTGGTTGTTCGGGAATTTAATGGAGATGTACAAAGAAAGACGTGAAGCTAAAAGAGCTGCGCGCAACGAATAAAAAAGAGGCTTTTTGCCTCTTTCTTTTTATCCATCAAATTCCATATCCTCGTCACCTCTACCTCGGCCTTCCCGTCTATTTCTCTCGTTTTGGGTTTGATTGAACCTATACAAAAACGATAGCGTTAGCTGTCTTTCCCTAAACTGAAACTCACTATCCGTTAAAACGTTTTCCGTTCTGGTTTCCGTAATACGCTTTCTTGAATTAAAAACATCACTCACATTCAAGGAAAGTGTGGCCTTATCTTTTACGATATCTTTGCTGAGTGCCAGGTTAGTGCTCAATATCCCCTTGTTGACATTCTGTGCATCGACTCTTCTTCCACGGTATAGTGCATTGGTCTGAAAGTCAATTTTTCCAGGAAACGGTATTTTAGCACTCAAGCGGCTAAACCACGTAAAGTTATCCGCATCGAAATTTTGGGAAACCTGTTCGCCCAAAAAGTTTGTAAATGTGAAATTGCCCCGTAGCTGTTGTTGAAATAAATTCAGGTTCAAAGTTAACCGCCAATCCTTTTTTGGAGTATAGGTCGTTGTCAATTCACCACCAAATCTCGTATCGGTGGCCAGATTGATGGGGGTTCGCACCTGTATGGGAACAATTATAGGGTTTGCCGCGTCATCTGGGTTTTCGATTTCAACAAAATCTCCCGTTTCTTGGGTAATAAATTGAAAAACCCCCGTAGAACGATTGTAATATCCAGAAGTCGTCAATGTGATTTTATCCCATCGTTTTATATATCCTAGATCAAACACATTGGTATATGTTGGGTCCAGATTTGGATTTCCCTGAAATAGATTTGTATTACTGGATCGCGAAGGAAAAGGATTTATAAATCTAGAGCGAGGTCTTCTTAACCTCTTGCTATAACTGACGGTAAATTGCTCATATTCTGATAGTTCATAACCAAAAAACAAAGAGGGAAACCAATCAATATAGTCTTTTTCGGATACGTCGTTCGTATTCACCAGCGCTATACCGATATCTGAAGCTTCCATTCTCATACCCCCAAGAATACTGAACTTATCAATTTTGGTTCCCAACTGGGCATAGGCAGCGTTCACATATTCCTTATAGATGAGTTCGTTGCTAAAATCAGGATCGGGGTTCAATATATCATCATCTAGAATACCAAAAACGAAATCGGTGGTGAAGGTATTGAAAGTACCTCTGTAGCCTACCTCGAACTGTGATTCGTTGTCCTTACCAAAAGGATGTACATAATCGAATTGTGCCAATTGGTTTATCTGGCTTTCATCATTTATGGTCTGTTCCGTTGGGAGCTGGATATTATCACCAAGTACAACTTCCCTGATAACCGAGTTTTCAATGTCCAATCCTTTGGAATATTGATAATCGGCGGTCAATAACTTTCCGTCTCTTTTAAATTTTTTCTGATAGTTTACGGAGTATTGGATATTCTCGTCAAATTCATTTTCGTTGGTGAAACGATTACGTTCTATGGTCGGATTTCGTAATGCATCAAAATTGAAGAAATCTACGTCTACCGTATTATCGCCGTTTGACCTTCGGTATACGAATGAATTTGTAATACTGCTTTGCGTGTCTTCATCCAGGAATATTTCAAAACCAATATTTGTATTGATTCCGTCATCTTCACGTTGGTACTCTCTAAACTCATCTTGAAAGCTTTCCGTATTTTCATTTGCATCAAAATTTTCTTGAAGAAACTGGGCATTTCCGGGAGCATTTCTGTAGCGGTACGTGGTAGTGGTAAAAATATTGAAACGATCACGTCTAAGGTTCAAGCTCAAGGCACTTCCGAAATTATCTGGATATCCTGCAAACGCATTTATAGAACCATTAAGTCCAGCAGTTTTGTTCTGCCTTAAAATAATATTTAGAATACCTGCCGTGCCTTCCGCATCGTAACGGGCAGAAGGGTTTGTGATGACCTCGACTTTTTCAATGGCATCTGCCGGCAATTGCTGTAACGCATCTGGACTTAGGCCCGATAGGGCAGAGGGTTTTCCGTTTATCAATATCCGAACACTTTCATTGCCCCTTAAACTAATATTTCCTTCAACATCTACGGTAACGGAAGGTACGTTGTCCAGTACATCAGTTACGGAACCGCCTTTTACGGTAAGGTCGCTCCCAACATTATATACTTTTTTATCCAGACGAAGCTCGACCGTAGTACGCTCGCCCACAACTTCTACGTCTTCCAGTTGCTCTACATCAATAGTGAGTTCTATAGTGCCTAAATCGGTAGAGGTTCTTAATGTTTGTGATTTGAGTTCGTAAGTTTTATAAGTAATATATTCTACACGTATATTAAAAACGCCTGGAAATATTTCTATATCAAAACGGCCGGACTCATCTGTAATTCCCCCGGTTATTTTTTCAGGGTTTCCGACTCGTTGTAATACCAAAGTTGCATACTCTAGAGATTGTCCCGTATCCTTATCTATGACGTTGCCTGTTATTTTTATGGGGGAAGGTCGGCTGCCCTGTCTTTGTGGTCTTTGTGCTATTGTTAAAAATGTGGTTAGCAGTAAAAAGGACAATAGCAGTTTTTTCATTTCAGTCTTTGGATTTTTTCTTTTTCTTTTTTTTCTTTTTGGCCTTGAACTTGTTTTCTTGAAGGTCTAAATAAGCTTCGTACTTTTCTTCTGGAAGTCCGTTCTTAATTTCTTCGTTCTGGCTTTTACCGATTTTCTCCAATTCTTCCCTCATTTTTTGAGGCTCTAATTTCAATATTTGAAGCTCTATACGCTGCTGAACATATTTGACTAACGTAGTTTTGACTACTGCTTCTTCAAATGGATCAAGTTCCAATGCTTCTGTAATAGAAGGCATACGCTGTTCCACCATTTCTTCAGCGGTAAGGGGTTCCGGTTTTTCCGGTGCTTGCTGTGCTTGTGGAATGGGGTTTCGCTGTTGTTGTCTGCCAAATCTATTCCCAAACTGTGCGGATACGGTCGAGGTATAGGTAACTGCCAATAAAAATGTGATAATGCAAACAGAATGTACATTTTTCATGATGTTGATCTTGAGTATGACTTTAAAGTTAAGTGAAGGTTTGATCCAATTTGGTTAAACTTATGTTAAGCGCATTTTACAGCAAATCTTTGATTTTTTCAGCCGGTCTACCAATCACAGCTTTTTCTCCTTTTACGATAATGGGTCTTTCAATCAATTTTGGATTTGCTACCATGGCATCCAGTACTTCATCATCAGACAAGAGACGATTTCTATAGTTTTCTTTCCAGATTGTTTCGTTTTTACGGACCAAATTTTCAGGTGTTATTTCCAAACAACGTATCACTTCCCTTAATTCTTCCTTCGATGGAACATTCTCCAAATACCGTACCACTTCAAATTCTTGACCGGATTTTTCTAAAACTTCCAGCCCTTCCCTGGATTTTCTACATCTTGGATTATGGTAAATTTTTATCATAGCTTTTATATTTAGTCGTCGCGCTGCCCCATCATCATAAGGAATGCCTTTAAGAACGCATTTATATCACCGTCCATAACGGCATCGACATTGCCGGTCTCCTCTGCCGTTCTAACGTCTTTAACAAGTTTATAGGGGTGCATTACGTAGTTCCTGATTTGTGAGCCCCATTCGATTTTCATTTTAGAGGACTCGATTTCCGCCCTGGCCTCTTGTTTTTTGCGTAGCTCAATTTCATATAACTGAGATTTTAGCATCTTCATTGCGGTAGCTCTATTGTCATGTTGCGAACGTGAATCCGAACAGGAAATCTGAATGCCCGTAGGCTTATGGACCAACTGTACTTTGGTCTCTACTTTGTTCACATTTTGTCCACCAGCTCCGCTGGATCGTGCAGTCGTAATTTCAATGTCAGACGGATTTACATCAATTTCAATAGTATCATCAACTAATGGATATACATAAACAGAGGCAAAAGAGGTGTGTCTCTTGGCATTGCTGTCAAAAGGAGAGATTCGTACTAAACGGTGTACACCATTTTCTCCCTTTAGCCAACCAAAGGCAAATTCACCATCAATTTGAAGCGTAACGGTTTTTATGCCTGCCACATCGCCTTCTTGGTAGTTGAGTTCTTTTACCTTATAGCCATTTTTTTCACTCCACATTAGATACATTCGCATGAGCATAGCGGCCCAATCACAACTTTCTGTACCACCGGCACCAGCCGTTATCTGTAAAACTGCGGTGAGTTCATCGCCTTCGTCCGAAAGCATGTTCTTGAACTCGAGATTTTCGATGGCAAGAACCGCTTTATCGTGTTGTTGGGTCACTTCCTCTTCAGAAACTTCCCCAGCTTCTTGAAATTCCAGCAATACACCCAAATCTGCAATCAGGGTTTTGGCAGCGTTAAAGTCCTCTACCCACTTTTTTTTGGAATTGAGTACCTGCATCTGTACCTGTGCTTCTTGCGGATTGTCCCAAAACCCTGGGGCAAGGGTCTTTTCTTCCTCGTTCTCTATTTCAATAAGTTTGGCATCAATGTCAAAGATACCTCCTTAACGCACCAAGGCGCTCAATAAGACCCTTCTGCTGATCTGTAGTTATCATTCAATAAAATTTTGGGCAAAAATACGCTTCTTTATGGATATATGTAGTGTCTATTGTTGTTGTGATGCTTGCACTTCCACACTATGTTCCGTTTCGTTCCAACCGTTCGAATAAACCACACCTTTAATTGGAGGGCAATCCGAATAATCTTTTCCATGCGCCACTTTAAGATGATTCTCGTTCACCAAAAGATTATTTGTTGGGTCGAACCCTATCCAACCAACATCTGGAACAAATGCTTCTACCCATGCATGCATTTGGGAATCTCCAAAATATCCGTTGCCTTGATGTAAGTATCCAGAAACGTAACGTGTTGGAACGTGGTTCTCCCGCGCTATGGCGCAAAATAGGTGACTAAAATCCTGGCAGACGCCATTTTTCTTTAGAATTATAGTGTCCAGTGTAGTATCTACGTCGGTAACCCCAGCTTTAAAATCTATATACTCGAACGTCCAAGTATTCAGTTCGATTAAATTATCGAAAATCGATTTCGTTTTATCAAAACTGAACAATGACGTATTTTTTAGGGGCAGTTTGGTAAACCTCGTCTTTCTTAAGAAAGGTTCGTGTTCTGTTTTAAAGGCTATCTCCAGAATACTTTTATAACCTTTGGCAATATCTTGATCGACTTCAAAATTAAAAGGATTGATCTCTTGTTTGATGACCTTGAATTTCGCTTTGAACGAAATGGTCTTGAAACTTACTTCTGGATGCACCCGAATCACCTTAAAACCTAAACCATTTATTGACAAACCATTGAATACGTTGAGGCTATTTTCAAAATTCCAATGCACAAGTTGCTGTGTGCCATTGTCTTCCGGAATAATACAAAATTGCCAAAAAGCCTTGAATACGCTATTCTCATAAGTATTTTTGGCACTGTACGTGACCGTATATTCAAGGGACATATTAAATTGGATTGACTTGTTAACGAATACAAAGCAAAATTAGTAATTAAAAAACTCCTCTTCCATTCTTTTGCTGATTTTAAAGAGGTCTTCCAAAATTTTGTCGATAAAGCCTTGTACATCTTCTTGAATCTCTTCGACCTGCATAAACCTGAACTTTGCCCTAAGTTTTCCTACTAAAAAAAAAGTAGAATTTTTCTGTGGATATTTAGACTGGTCCAAAACCTGCATATGGTTACATATTTGGTTCAAGCTGTTCATGACCGAACGTGGACAATCTGGATTGAGCACTAAAAATTCCAAGGTAGAAATACTCTCGGGCGGTTTTTTATAGTAGCGTCGCATCATATCGTAAGCTTCGGCACATCTCAATAGCGTGGACCATTCAAAACTGCTGGCAATATCACTATGACTTCCTTTAGCTTCGAGGGAATCGTGGTATTTGGCATTGATAATCCTGATGATTTGGGTCGCCCTTTCTATATTGATGCCCAACATGATTATGGCGTATATCTCATCGTGCAACAAACTACTTCTTATTTTACTTCTAAGGATGGCCGAACGTTCCGTTACCTTTATGGTAAAATCGTAAAGTCCCTTTTTAACAAAAAAATCCGTATCGTAATTCACTACAAAGTGATAAAAACGATTTATGGATTCGTAGAGTTCCGTAGAGATCAGGTCCCTTGCCCCATTGGCATTTTCCCTTGCAGCTTTTACATTATTGATGATGGACATGGGGTTATTCTTGTTCAAACCAATATCGAATAGCACCATTTCTTCCGCAACGATTTTTGTTCCATTAACTGGCTGCCCTACCATAAACAACATGGACTTTAAAACGAACTGTCTTGATTGGGAAAGCTCATTGGGAGCGTCCAAAGAAGAAAAGTAATTTACACTTAGATATCTTGCAATATGTTCGGAACGTTCAATGTAGCGTCCCATCCAAAAAAGATTGTTAGCGACTCTTGCCAGCATATGTCATTTTTTTAGTACCCATGTATCTTTAGAGCCACCTCCTTGCGAAGAGTTCACTATAAGGTTTCCTTCCTGTAAGGCAACTCGGGTCAAGCCGCCCTTTAAAACAAATTCCTTATCCTTTCCCAATAGGGTGAAGGTCCTCAAATCGATATGACGTTGCTCAAAAGAATCCTTTTGTTCTATATAGGTGGGATGTACGGATAGGGATAATATAGGTTGCGCCACATATTTTCTTGGATTTTCCTTCACTTGCTTTTTTACAACCTCAATCTCTTTTTTGGTCAACTTGTTACCAATGGATATTCCATACCCGCCAGCTTCATCTACTGGTTTAACGACAAGTTTATCTACATTTTCAAGAACATAGTTGAGTTCATCGGGTCTACTGCAATGATAGGTATGGACGTTGCTGAGAATAGGATCTTCACCTAGATAGTATTTAATAATTTCGGGCATATACGTATAAATCGCCTTATCGTCCGCAACACCTGTGCCCAATGCATTGGCTATGCATACATTTCCCTTTTTGTAAGCAGCAAAGAGTCCAGGTAAGCCCAAAGTGGAATTTGGATTAAACTCCATGGGGTCCATAAAAAGGTCATCTATCCTTCTATAAATCACATCTACCTTTTTTGGGCCATTAATGGTCTTCATATAGACGAAATCATTCTCCACGAACAAATCCCGTCCTTCTACCAACTCAACGCCCATGGCCTTGGCTAAGTACGAATGCTCGTAATAGGCAGAATTGAACATTCCCGGAGTAATGACCACGCAAGTTGGTATATCGACACCATGAGGTTTTACACTCTCCAAAACTTTCAACAGATTTTCGGCATAATTGGTTACAGTATGTGCTTGGTAATGATTGAAAACTCCAAAAAGCGCTCTTTTTAAAGCCGTACGGTTGCAAATAACATAGCTAACCCCGGAAGGGCATCTAATGTTATCCTCTAACACGTAGTATTTTCCATCGGAATGTTTGATGATGTCGATTCCAGAAACATGGTTGTATATTCCATTGGGTGGGTCTACACCTACCATTTGATGCAGGTAGTTGGAGGAAGAGCTTAAAAGTTCCAGAGGAACAACCTTATCCTTAATAATCTTTTTGTCATGGTAAACATCCCACAGAAAACAATTTAGGGCCTTGCTTCTTTGTATTGAACCGGTTTCAATGGTTTCCCACTCTGTCGCGTCGATTATTCTTGGAAACAGGTCAAAAGGGAAAATTTTTTCCTTTGCTTCCTTTTCGCCATAAACTTGAAAAGTTATTCCTTGGTTAAAGAACGATGCTTTGGCCTTACCATTGAGATGTACATAATCCTCTACGGAATGTTCGCCGTATAGGTCGAACAATTTTGTATAAATGGATTTTACTTTTCCATTGGTATCGAAAACTTCATCGAACAAACCTTCTTTCTTAAGGTATGAGGAAAAAATTTGATGGTTTGCGTCAGTATTTATTGCCATTCCTAAAAATTAATACATTTTTTTAGTAAAAACACTAGTTATTCTATAAAAAATAAGACAGATAAAATAATTTTTCGCAGAGCAGACAGCATATAAATATGTATTATGCAATCGCATGTGCATACATTTTTTAGCGATGTTTTCATTATTTTTAAGGACTAATCCAACACTATGAAAAATCTTTATTTTTTTCTTGTCGTACAATTCTGTATTTGTTTCGTATCCGCTCAAAGTTTTGATAGGACAAAGGAATTTCAAAAATTCAATGGGTATTTCAATTTTTACTATGATGATGATACGGATAAGATTTATCTTGAAGTGGAAGAGCTTGAAAAAGAATTTCTGTACGTGTATTCGCTTAGCAGCGGAATAGGGAGTAACGATATCGGATTGGATAGGGGGCAATTGGGGAACGAACAAGTAGTTTTCTTTAGAAAGGCTGGAAACAAATTACTGCTTATTCAGCCCAACTTGAAATTTAGGGCGCTCACCCAAAATAAATTGGAAAAAAAATCTGTGGAACAAGCATTCGCAAAATCCGTGCTGCACGGATTTAAGATTGAAGAAGAATCGAATGGGAGTTATTTAATCGATATTACGGATTTTCTAATGCGGGATGCCCATGGTGTCTCGGCCAGATTGAAACGTACCAAACAGGGCACTTACAGTTTGGACAAATCCAAAAGTGCCATGGCATTCGATCGTACCAGAGCTTTTCCAAAAAATGTGGAATTTGACCTTACCTTAACCTTTTCGGGAACTCCCGAGGGCGATTACATCCGTTCCGTAGTACCGAATCCATCATTGGTTACCGTGGCCCAGCATCATTCCTTAATAGAATTACCCGATAATGATTATAAAAAACGCGTTTTTGATCCTCGCTGCGGTTCATATCCCATTACCTATTATGACTATGCCACACCAGTACAGGAACCTATTTTGAAGCAATTTATTAGACGTCACCGTTTAGAGAAGAAAAATCCTGGAGCGGCAGTAAGCGAAGCTGTGGAGCCCATAATCTACTATCTGGACAATGGTACCCCGGAACCTGTTCGTTCCGCGCTCCTTGAAGGTGGCAGATGGTGGAACCAGGCGTTTGAGTCCATTGGCTATAAAGATGCTTTTCAATTAAAGATTTTACCGGATGACGCCGATCCGTTGGATGTGCGTTATAATGTTATCCAATGGGTACATCGTTCAACGAGAGGTTGGAGTTATGGTAGCAGTATCACCGACCCCAGGACAGGGGAAATCATGAAAGGCCACGTTAGTCTGGGAAGCCTTAGGATACGTCAGGATTTCCTGATTGCCCAAGCATTGATGGACAAACCTTTTGCCGAGCGTGATGATAACTACCAGCCTATGTTGGAACTGGCTTTGGCAAGAATCAGACAACTGTCTGCACACGAAATAGGACACACACTGGGTTTTGCGCACAATTTTGCAGCAAGTACCAATGGTAGGGCCTCCGTAATGGATTACCCACATCCACAATTTGAACTAAAGGGAAATACGATAGACTTTTCAAATGCCTATGATACGGGAATAGGGGAATGGGACAAAATAACGGTTGCCTATTCTTATACTGATTTCCCGAATGATGCCAAAGAAGCGGAAGGATTGAATAGAATTCTTCAAAAAGCACAATCGGCGGGTCTCAGGTATATGGCGGACCAAGATGCCAGACCAATGGGAAGTGCACACGCACTGGCCCATCTTTGGGACAATGGGGCAAATGCAGCAGAGGAGTTGAAAAAAGTACTGGAAATACGAAAGATAGCAATCGATAATTTTTCTGTGGATAACATACGTAACGGAGAGCCCAATTCGGTTCTTGAAGATGTATTTGCACCTTTATACTTTTTTCATAGGTACCAAACAGAAGCAGTTTCCAAAATGATCGGAGGATTGGATTATAACTATGCCGTAAAAGGAGATGGACAACAAACGGTAGCTCCAATAAACCGTGCTGAACAAGAAAATGCGCTAAAAACTATTTTAACTACTTTGGATGCATCGGAAATAGCGATACCCAAAAACAAGCTTGACCTTTTTCCACCAAGAGCGGTAGGATATGGCAGATCTCGCGAGTCCATAAAGGGAAGGACGGGTATTAGTTTTGATGCGCTTTCGGCAGCTGAAACTTCCGCTGATATGACATTGGGACTATTGCTGCATCCAGAACGTGCATCGCGATTGGTACAGCAAAAGAGCCTGGATAAAAACCAAGTTGGATTGGCACAGGTTTTTACAGCCTTGGGAAAAACCACGATTGAAAACTCACATAAGGATTCTTATCTAAACGAAGTTCAGCAAACTATAAATTTTAGGGTGTTGTTTCATATTATGAATCTTGCAGCGCATAAAGACGTTCATCCGCAGGTGAATGCCATCGCAAATGCATTTTTAAAGAAATTAAAAACCGCTCTGAACAATACTGGAGATGATGTGATAGCTTCGGAAATGGTTAGAAGGATAGACGCTTTCCTAAAGGCGCCAGCTAGCTTTAAGGTAATTCCTGCACCTAAAATTCCAGATGGTTCCCCTATCGGTATGGACTGTATGAACTAAAGACATATCCATTTTATGAAAATCAATTTGATAAGCGATACGGTCACCCAGCCGAGTGCTGGTATGTTAGATGCCATGATGAACGCTAAAGTAGGGGACGATGTCTTTAAGAATGATCCTAGCGTTAACGCATTTGAAGAAGAAGTTGCCCGTTATTTTGGTATGGAAGCCGCATTGTTCTTTCCTAGTGGTACCATGACAAACCAAACCGCCATTAAGTTACATACACAGCCTGGGGAACAATTGATTTGCGATAAGTATGCACACATTTATAATTATGAAGGAGGCGGTGTAAGCTTTAACAGTGGTGTTTCGTGCAAATTGGTCGATGGAAATAGGGGCATGATGACCGCTGAACAAGTTGTGGAGGCCATTAATCCTCCCGATTTTTATCACAGTCCCTTGACTTCTTTGGTCTGTATTGAAAACACAACAAATAAGGGCGGAGGTGCCTGCTGGGATTTTAATGAACTAAAAGAAATAAAAAAGGTCTGTGACGAAAATGGATTAAAGTATCATTTGGACGGTGCACGACTCTGGAACGCATTGGTAGCTAAGAATGAAAACCCAAAGGACTACGGAAACTTGTTCGATTCCATTAGTGTCTGTTTTAGCAAGGGTCTTGGGTGTCCAGTAGGTTCGGTTCTTATAGGAAATGAAAAATTGATTTCTGATGCGTTACGCGTAAGAAAAATGCTGGGTGGAGGGATGCGCCAATCCGGTTTTTTGGCGGCAGCTGGTTCGTATGCCCTAAAAAACAATATCGGGAGATTGTCCGAAGATCACAAAAAAGCGCAGGAAATTGGGAGTGTGCTCGGGAAACTGGAATTCATCAAAAAAGTAGAATTTATTGAAACCAACATTATCATTTTTGAGCTGGATGAATCCCAAATGTTTTCAGCTGTTTTCCTGTCCAAGCTAGAAGAAAATGATATTTCGATCATTGGAATGGGACAAGGCAAACTACGTATTGTGACGCACTTGGATTACACAGCGCAGATGCACAAGCACTTTCTTAAAATTCTGCAAAAAATAGGTTGATTGCTCTTGACCAAAAGCGGGTACTGAGCGTAGCCGAAGTACCTAACTCTCATTTCAACTACGCTCAATGAAAGGCATGAATGCTATTGGTTATTTTGAATTGGCAATACATTACTTGAACATTGAATCCATACCAGGAATATTCGGCATTCCTTCCTTTGCAACTGCGGCCAACTCTGTTTCATTGACGTTCGTAGCTTTTGCAATGGCCTTGTTCAACGTAATAACAAGATAATCTTCGAGCTGTTCTTTATCCTGCAATAAAGTATCATCGATCGTTATGGATTTTATCTCTCTATTTGCGGTGATAGTTATTTTAAGATGACCATCCGAAGAGGCTTCATCGATCAGTACCGTATCCATTCGTTTTTTTGTGGCTTCTACTTTTTGTTGGGTCTCTTTCAGTTTGCCCATCATTCCCATCATATCTCCAAACATATTTTTGTGGTATTGATTTCTAAGATTCAAAATTAATGAATTGAAATATATTCTATCTTTTAACTGAATCATTATATACTGTCCTTTTTACATTATCACGTACTTTTGCAGCCTCTTAATAAATCCTGAAGGAAGAATCAATGAACATAAAAGCCCCGATAGCCAAAAAAAAACCAATAAAATTGGAAAAACACGGCGACATTAGAATAGATGATTACTATTGGATGAACGATAGGGAAGATCAAGAGGTAATCGACTATCTAAATTCCGAGAATGCGTATTATGAGAAGATGACTGCGCATACCAAAAAATTTCAGGAAAAACTTTTTCAAGAAATGAAGTCTCGGATAAAGGAAGACGATTCTTCGGTTCCATATAAATACAACGGGTACTGGTACATAACCAAATATAAAGTAGGGCAAGAGTATCCCATCTATTCCAGAAGAAGGGAAAGTATGGATGCCGAGAATGAAATAGTATTCGACTGCAATGAACTGGCAAAGGGACACGATTATTTCAATCTTAAAGGAATCTCCGTAAGTCCTGATAATTCCATGGCATGTTTTGGTGTGGATACCGTATCTAGGCGAGAGTATGATATCCAAATCAAAAATTTAAGAACAGGACAGGTCTACCCGGATAAGATCGAAAAGACGACGGGAAATTCGGTTTGGGGAAATGATGGAAAAACACTCTTTTATTCCAAAAAAGACCCCGTAACCCTACGCTCGAATAAAATTTATAGACATACGCTGGGAACTCCATCGAAGCAAGATGTATTGGTGCACCATGAAGAAGATGAAACCTTCAATACATTTGTGTACAAGACCAAATCGAGAAAATTTATCGTAATCGGCTCTGTCAGTACGTTGACTTCTGAGTACCAGATATTGAATGCGGACACGCCCGAAAAGGATTTCAAAATATTTTCCCCTAGAGAAATTGGGGTTGAATATTCCATTGCCCACTACGATGGCAATTTTTATATACTTACCAATAAGGACAATGCCACCAATTTTAAATTGATGAAAACCTCCGAGGATAAAACTACATCCGATAACTGGGGGGAGTTCATCAAACACAGAAAGCATGTTCTGCTGGAAGATGTGGAAATATTCAAGGACTACTACGTACTTTCCGAACGGGAAAACGGACTGAATAAATTGAGAATCACCAAATGGGATGGCAGATACAGTTATAATCTACCTTTTGAGAGCGAAACGTATGTAGCGGGTACATCGGTAAATGTAGATTTTGATACTAAAGAACTCCGCTATTACTATAATGAAATGGGAGCTCCCTATGCTATCATCGATTTTAACATGGAAACCAGAACCCAAACAATCTTGAAAGAGCAGGAAGTTTTGGGTGGTACTTTTAAGAAGGAGAATTATCGGACAGAACGTTTGTGGACCATAGCGCGTGACGGGGTAAAAGTTCCCATATCACTTGTATACCATAAGGACACGAAGTTGGATGGAACAAGCCCTTTGTTTCAATATGCCTATGGTTCGTATGGTAGTACCATCGACCCTTATTTTTCGTCGATTCGTCTGAGTTTGTTGGATAGAGGTTTTGTTTTTGCCATTGCACATGTAAGAGGGGGGGAGTATTTAGGAAGACCTTGGTACGAAGACGGCAAACTACTGCGCAAGAAAAACACCTTCACGGACTTTATCGATTGTTCCAAGTTTTTGATTGAAAAAAAGTATACAAGTCCCGAACATTTGTATGCCAGTGGAGGTTCTGCAGGGGGATTATTGATGGGAGCCATCATTAATATGGTTCCAGAACTTTACAAAGGTATAATTGCGGCTGTTCCTTTTGTAGATGTTGTTACTACGATGTTGGATGAGACCATTCCCTTGACTACAGGCGAATATGATGAATGGGGGAATCCAGACGACAGAACCTATTATGATTATATGAAATCGTATTCCCCTTATGATAATGTTACAGCACGGGATTATCCAAACATGTATGTTTCAACAGGATTGCACGATTCCCAGGTACAATATTGGGAACCGGCAAAATGGGTCGCTAAACTAAGGGAGCACAAAACGGACAATAACCTTCTTTTCTTGGATACCAATATGGATGCAGGGCATGGAGGTGCTTCAGGGCGTTTCGAAGCATTAAGGGAAACAGTAAAGGAATATACCTTTATTTTAGATTTGGAAGGTAAAATTCCTGTAAAATAAAAAAATGTTATTTTTGCACCGAATAAATTTTGAACAATTTAAGGTTTGTTCCTTACCTAAAACCAGTTATGGGAAAACAGATAGATGCGTATAGCAATATTCTAGATTTAATTGGAAATACCCCCTTAGTTAAGCTTAACAAGATTACAGCGCCCCTCACAGGAAATTTCTACGCAAAGATAGAGTCCTTTAATCCAGGACACTCTTCAAAGGATCGGATTGCAGCCTATATCATTGAGGAAGCTGAGCGCAAAGGTATTCTTAAGCCAGGTAGTACTATCATTGAAACAACATCTGGAAATACAGGATTCAGTCTCGCCATGGTAAGCATCGTTAAGGGGTATAAATGTATATTGGCCGTTAGTTCAAAGTCTTCACCGGATAAAATAGATATGCTTCGCGCTATGGGTGCAAGGGTTTATGTGTGCCCTGCGCACGTAAGTGCAGATGATCCAAGGTCTTATTACGAGGTAGCTAAACGATTGCATAGCGAAACAAATAATTCCATCTACATCAATCAATATTTCAATGCATTAAATATTGAAGCCCATTACAAAACCACTGGTCCTGAAATTTGGAATCAAACCAATGGCAACATAACCCACTTAGTGGCTTGTAGTGGCACTGGAGGAACAATTTCCGGTATTGCACGATATTTAAAAGAGCAAAATTCAAATATTAAAGTTCTTGGTGTGGATGCCTATGGTTCAGTACTCAAAAAGTTTCATGAAACCGGTGAGTTTGACCATAATGAAGTCTATCCATACAGAATTGAAGGATTGGGGAAAAATCTTATTCCTACCGCTACTGATTTTGAAACCATTGACCGCTATGTTAAGGTCTCGGATGGTGAAAGTGCACATATGGCTAGAAAATTAGCACACAAAGAGGGTATGTTTGTAGGTTATACCAGTGGTGCCGCCATGCAAGCAATCTATCAATTGGATACAGAAGGCGAGTTTTCAGAAGATAGCAATATTGTGGTTATTTTTCCAGACCATGGTTCAAGATATATGAGTAAGGTATATAGCAATGAATGGATGGAGAACCAAGGATTTTTTGATACCAAAAATGCCGAGGTTCCAGAAGAAATAGAATACATTGAGTAGTTTATAGTATTTATATTGAAAGTAAATAAGTACATGGCAAGCCTATAAGTCTTTTTTAATAAAAGCATCAAAATACCAAGATAAAAATCGGAGCATTTAAAACTCGATTACCAACTAAAAGCGGCAATGTGTATCATTGCCGCTTTTTTATATGGTAAATTCATTATGTGAGGTTGGCAAAAATCTATATTTTTGCAATTGAATCAAACTAAGGGTAGATGAGAGATTTATTTGATAGAATCATTGAAAACAAAGGTCCTTTGGGAAAATGGGCGTCACAAGCAGAGGGTTATTTTGTATTTCCAAAGCTTGAAGGTCCAATCTCCAATCGAATGAAATTTCAAGGAAAGGATGTCATAACTTGGAGTGTCAATGACTATTTGGGACTCGCGAATCTGCCAGAAATTAAAAAAGTAGACGGTGATGCTGCCTACGAATACGGCTCCGCCTACCCAATGGGGGCCCGTATGATGAGCGGGCACACAGACCATCATGAGCAATTGGAACAAGAATTGGCTCAATTTGTAAATAAAGAAGCGGCCTATCTACTGAATTTTGGTTATCAAGGAATCATGTCCGCTATTGATGCTTTGGTTTCCAAAGATGATATCATCGTGTATGATGTTGATTCACATGCCTGTATTATTGATGGCGTTCGCTTGCACATGGGTAAACGATTTACCTTTAAGCACAATGATGTTGAAAGTCTTGAAAAAAACTTGGAGCGTGCCACTAAAATGGCCGAGCAAACAGGCGGTGGAATCTTGGTTATTTCCGAAGGTGTTTTCGGTATGCGCGGAGAGCAGGGAATATTAAAGGAAATTGTTGCTTTAAAACAGAAATATACGTTCAGGTTATTGGTCGACGATGCCCATGGTTTTGGAACTCTTGGAAAAACAGGTGCTGGGGCAGGAGAAGAGCAAGGCGTTCAAGATGATATTGACGTATATTTTGCCACATTTGCAAAATCAATGGCAAGTATTGGAGCTTTTTTAGCAGCCGACCAAGAAATCATTGATTATTTAAAATACAATCTACGGTCACAAATGTTCGCTAAGTCATTACCTATGATTTATGTAAAAGGAGCATTGAAACGTTTGGATATGTTGCGTACCATGCCCGAGCTTAAAGCTAAGCTATGGGAAAACGTAGATGCGTTACAAAACGGTCTAAAAGAGCGTGGTTTTGATATTGGGACTACAACAAGTTGTGTAACACCTGTCTATTTAAATGGGAGTATTCCAGAAGCAATGGCATTGGTCAAAGATCTTAGAGAGAATTACGGAATATTCTGTTCCATAGTGGTTTACCCAGTTATACCTAAAGGATTGATTCTACTCAGGATGATTCCGACAGCAACGCACACCATGCAAGATATTCTTGAAACGTTGGATGCGTTTTCGGCGATTAGGGAGCGTTTACAAAATGGCACTTATAAAAGGTTATCTGCTGCCGTCGCTGCGGCTATGGGGGAATAATTTTTACTAAGTCCTAAGTTCTAAGCCTTGAGTCTTGATTCCTAAGCTTTTACTAAGTTAGTTTTCAGATTTAATAAAGGCCGTAATTTCTGGTATCAACTTTTCATTTAAAGGTAAATCCGGATTGTTGTAGGTAGCAATATTTTCCATCTTATCCAACTTAGCTGATTTCAGGATATGATTCATTCCATAAATGATAATTTTTTCTGGATTTTTACTGGCTCCTGCCAACATATCAGCATCCTTTACCTTAACCTGGATGTCCGTGGTTCCTTGAATAATTAGAATTGGGCAATCTAATTTTGAAATTTCCTGAGCCGGATCATACCTAAACCAAGAAATCATATAGGGTTGCACGCTTGGTCTAAATAGTGAAAACAGTATTTGAGGGACATCTTCAACGGTTTCACCATTTTCAAGACTTTTTATTATCGGAGATACCTGTTTTATAAGAGATTCAGGTTGTTCTGCATTTAGTTGATTCATAATAATTTCGCCTGCTGGAAACCCAGCTCCCGCCAAGGATATGAATTTAGTTGCTTTGGATCTCTCACAAGCAATCATTCCTATCAACGAACCTTCACTATGTCCCAATACAATTAAATCACTAAATCTTTTATCTTTCTTTAAAAGTGATATCCAGTCAATAACGTCTTCTATATAATTTTCAAATCGTAGCTTTTCCTCAACCAATCCGGCACTTCTACTTTCACCAATACCACGTTTGTCAAAACGTAAAGACGCAATTCCGTCCTCGTGTAACCCTTCTGCCAACATTTTTAAGGAGTTATTGGAGAACATTGGAGAATTTCCGTCCCTATCCGTAGGTCCTGACCCTGCAATAATCAATACCACAGGAATCTTACCAGATGATTCCGGAATCAATAATGTCCCTTCTATAGCTCCTTTTTCCGTTGTCAACGTAATTGATTCTTCCATGAATTGCCCGATTAAGGTGTTTGTGAAAATAAAAGCTGTTAATAGAGCTAGGATGCTAATTTTCATGGTCGATAAATTTGGTTCTGTGCTTTATTAATGAATATGAGGGTTTCCGTTATAGGTTCTGTGCTATCCGTACCGACCCAAAGTAAATGTCCCCATTTATTGTTGTAAAGTTTTAGTTGCGAACAAAGTATGTTTTTTTTAGCGTGATATGCCATAGCTATAGAAACCGTTTTATCATTTTTGCTATGCACTATCAAAGTAGGACATTCTATTTTCAAGTGTGTCCCACTGGTTATATCTTGCTCTAAATCATTTACAAATCCATTACCCGAACTTTGCTTGGAAGTCATCTCTTTTATGGTTTCTATTTCTTTCCGGTCAAAGCTAGCGCCTTTAACGGTAGAAAGCTCTTTGAACAAGGTTTTGGTCATTGTTAGGGGCGTCAACTTAAAAAAAATTCTGAACATTGTCCAAGTGAACTTCTCCATGGCAGGGGAAAATAAAATTTTCCCTTTTCTGTATAAAGCGTCCGATGGCTGTAACCATTTTTTGGTTACCGCGGATAATAGAATCAATTTCTTCACACGGTCTTTATAATTTGCCGCCAACTCAAGAGCTGTAAGACCTCCTGCGGATATACCGATGACCACTACCTTTTCTATTTTTATTTTGTCTAGTAGCGAGATGACCAGACCTGCAGCTTCTTTAGGTGATTCAAAAGTTGACAATGGTGTTTTTCCGTAGCCAGGTCTTGAAGGTGTAATCAATTTGAATTCATCTAAATCAAAACCTTTGTGCCAAAGTGTTTCATCACAATTGCTATGTCCTCCATGCAAGAAAAGAATTGGTTTCCCTTTACCTAAATCGCTGTATTCAATTGTGCCGATTTTTGTTTTGACTATCATACTAAATCATCAAAGAGAGTGGGGAAAGGTTAGTAGGACATAAGCTTCGTTCTTTCATTGAAAGTTTAAAGTTCCTTTTTGTAGGTCCTCCTACGTTTGTGGATAATGGGGTCAAAGTGTTTCCACATTTGCCGTATGGCCGTATTCTCTTCCAATTCTGGGGTACGGATGCAATTAACAATGCCCCTTTCTGAAAAGGTTTTGTGATATTCGTTGAAGATAATGGCGGTAACCCCTTTGTTCTGGTAATCAGGATGTATACCGATAAGATAAAAAATAACGTCTTTGCTTTGTTTTTTTGCTTTCAGGAGGTGAAAAATACCGGTGGGAAACAATCTCCCTTTTGCTTTTTGCAATGCCTTTGAGAAAGAGGGCATTACAATGGCAAAGGCTACCAACTCATTTTGTGCATCTACTACGAACTTTATGTATTCCGGATTAATAAAGCTGATGTATTTCTTTTTAAAATACTCCTTTTGAACATCTGTTATCTTTACAAAAGAAGCAAGACTGGAATACGTATTATTGAAAAGATCAAACATTTTATCCACCCAGGGCATAATTTCCGTACTCTTTTCAAAATTCATTTCTCGTAGACCATATCTTTTCTTAATTAAAAGATTGGCTTTTACAAATAGTTTTGGGTCTGCATTTGACGCCAAAAACTTGTTCTCCAAATATTCCTTCTCCTTTACAAAGCCATGTTTTTCATAATGGGATTGATAGTATGGATGATTGTACCACGTAATCATGGTGCCAATATGGTCAAACCCTTCTATAAGTACGCCAACTTTGTCCAAATTGGAAAAACCAACAGGGCCTTCCATATAATCCAATTGATGGCTCTTTCCAATATCGGCCACCTTTTCCAATAAAGCTTGGGACACCTCAAAGTCATCTACAAAATCAAACCAACCGAACCTCATTTTTTTAAGGTTCTGATCTTTTACTTCCAACCAATTGATGATTGCCGCGACCCGCCCCACAATCTTTCCATTTTTATATGCCAGAAAGAAAGTGGCCTCGGCATTTTTAAAAACTGGATTTTTATTTGGATTAAAAGATTCCAGTTCGTCCTTGATTATGGGAGGTACCCAGTAAGGGGAACCTTTATATAGCGAAAAGGGAAACTTGACAAATTTCTTTAAATCAACTTTGGATTGAACTTCTTTTACGGTGACCATGCATCAACTTTTGAAAGGTCAATATTAGGAATATTCTGTTCAGAAGAAAAATAGATACGGTCAAAACTTAAAAGTCTACATCATCTTTATTTTTTTTGCCCTTTTTCTTCTTTTTCTTTTCTTTTTTCTTTTGGGCATTTCTTGGGATACTTCCGTTTTCGCCTGCTTTTTGATCTTGAATGGCAACCAGCTTATCCTTATGGAAATCCAATCGGTACGAAGCACCCAATACTGCAAAAATACGTGAAGGCGAATCTTTGAATCCTGAGCCTAAATGAAAATCTGCTTGAAAGTTGGGATTAAAAAGGTAGGCCACGCCAGTACGTAAAAGAATATCGGAATATCTATCACTTGATATACCCTGATTTTCAATAAAAACGCTCCATTTGGGATCTCTAAACGAATGGGTAAGGGAGACCGCATAGCTCAATTCAGGAAAATCTGTGCCGATTCGGTCATAGGCTATGTTGGAAATTAAAACAAATCTGGGAGTTAATCTACTTTGTGCCGCTATGGCAGCTCTTGGGGATACAGTTGGGTCAGTGGGATAAAAGGGGTTTTCACCTAAATTAAATGTGGCCCCTGCATACACCGAAACTGCTGGAATCAGATTTTTCCATTGAAATTTATTGTTTGCACGCCAGCTGTAAAGATTTGGCTTATTGTTTTCTGGATTTTTAAAAGGGTCAAAAACCAAATACTTCAAACCCAATCGGTTTCTTGAAAAGTCTGTCCTTGTTTCTTCGGTATCTAAATCTGGAAACGTAATATTTTGGTTGATAAAAGATCCTTCCCATTTAATTTCCAAAGTTTCAAAAAGCAAACCGTATCTAAAAGCAAAATCAGAACCAAAAATATTAGAGTCAGAATTAAAATTAGCATTATCCTGTTGCTCGTAAAGGATTCCTATTTCAGCCTGTATAACGTTTTTTCCCACGGCATAAGCACTGACAGCTCTTCCAGGTCTATTGGAATTTATGACATCCGTATATTGTGCATTTAAAAACAGCGGCACAATTAAAATTATTAGAAGACATTTTTTAATGTTTTGGAAACCCATATAACTGATTTTAATACTATTTTAAGATACTTTCAAGGTTTTTAAAGGACTAACAATGTAATTTTGACGCAATAGCTTTTATTATATGGTTTTATTAAAAACGATTTTAATACTTGTATTAGTATACTACACTATTAAATTACTGGCGAAATGGTTGGTTCCTAAGCTTTTCAGTTATGCAATAAAAAAAACACAGGAACGCTTTGGACAACAATTCGGTAATCATCAGGATTTTGGACCCAGACCCGAACAAAAAGGTGAGACCAAAATTTTTAAAAAACCATTTAAAAAATCCAACCCTTCAAAAAAAGTTGGAGAATATATAGATTTTGAAGAAATTGACTAATATTTGTCTATTCAAAATCAATCCATGAATCTTTCTCCAAAAGCGATTATCACCCATATTTGTGTTATAACTTTCTTTATCCTTGCCTCCTTGGTTTATTTTTATCCCGTCCTTCAGGGCAAGGCCATTTTCCAATCGGACATTGCGCAGTATAAAGGTATGGCCAAAGAGCGAAATGACTTTAAAGAATTGACGGATGAGGAATCTTACTGGACGAATAGTGCTTTTGGAGGCATGCCCACATATCAGTTAGGTGCAAATTACCCCCATGACTACATAAAAAAGCTAGATAGGCTCATACGGTTTTTGCCCAGGCCCGCAGATTATCTTTTTCTGTATTTGGTGGGATTCTACATTTTGATGCTCTGCATGAAGGTCGACTACCGACTCGCCATCTTAGGTGCATTGGCCTTTGGTTTTTCTACATACCTAATCATAATTCTTGGTGTTGGGCACAATGCGAAGGCACATGCTTTAGGATACATCCCTATGGTTTTGGGAGGAATCATTCTCGTATTCCGAAAGAAATATATCCTTGGATTTATACTGACAGCACTTGCCATGGCTTTGGAAATAAGTGCCAACCACTACCAAATGACCTATTACTTTATGCTGTTGGTCTTGGTATTGGGATTGGTCTACCTCATCTATGCCATAAAAAACAAACAGCTAAAACATTATTTTGTCTCTGTAGCAATCATGCTCGCCGCCGTCGCGTTGTCCATTGCTACCAATGCAACAGGGCTGATGGCTACCAAAGAATATGCGGATTGGAGTACACGGGGCACATCTGAATTGACCATTAATCCTGATGGTAGTGCCAAAACATCCCAAGCGGGTCTTGATAAAGAGTACATTACAGAGTATAGTTACGGTATTGCAGAATCGTTGAATTTGTTTGTCCCTGGATTATTTGGTGGTTCAGGCAGTGAAGATTTAGGAAAAAATTCTAAAGCGTATGAGTATTTGATCGAGCAAGGGCTTTCGCCTTCCAAAGCATTGGAATTTTCTAGTGGAATCCCTTTATATTGGGGAAATCAGCCTATAGTAGCAGGACCAGCTTATATTGGTGCCATTATTTTCTTTTTGTTTTTGCTTGGGCTTTTCTTGGTGAAAGGAAAAAAGAAATGGTGGATATTAACGGGTGCAATTCTGGCATTGCTTTTATCTTGGGGCAAAAATTTTCCTGCTCTGACCAATTTTATGATCGATTACTTTCCGTTGTATAATAAGTTCCGAGCAGTATCATCTATTCAAGTGGTGTTGGAACTTTGTTTCCCAATATTGGCAATCTTGGGAATACGGGAGCTATTCAAATCGAAAGTAGATACGACTAAAAAACTAACGGCATTGAAATTTAGCTTTTTCATTACCCTTGGCCTAGGTATCTTGATTTTCTTGCTGAAAGGTTTCTTTGATTTTGAGGGCTTACGGGATGAAACCTACAGAGGTTATTTTGGAGATGAATTAATGACAATGATTCATCGTGATCGTGAAGCAGTATATATTAGCGATACGATTCGTTCATTGCTGTTTGTCATTTTGACGGCAATGGCACTTTGGTTTTTAATAAAAGAGAAAATAGGAAAGAACTTAGTGGTACTTGTTCTTGGCGCTTTGATTTTGTTCGATTTAATAGGAGTGAACCTACGTTACGTCAACGAAGGTGATTTTGTACGCCAACGAAACGTAAACACACCGTTCCAGACCAGTCAGTTAGATCAAATGATCCAGCAAGATAACACAACATTTAGGGTCTTTGACCCGCAGGAAGGTCTGAATGGGGCAAGAACTTCGTATTTCCATAAATCCATTGGAGGATACCATGCCGCAAAACCGAGGCAGTTGCAAAATCTTTTTGAATATCATTTATATCAAAATAATATAGAGGTTTTGAATATGTTGAATGTTAAGTACATCATTCAGCAAGATGAGGAGGGCAATAGTTTTCCTGCAGTAAATGATAACGCAAACGGAAATGCTTGGTTTGTGGAACGTTTGATCCCGGTAAAATCCGCCAACGAAGAAATTCAGAAACTTGAGGGGTTTGATTCAAAATTACAGGCGGTCGTCAATACAAACTCCTATCCGACCCTGACCAAACTTCGTTATGATATAGATTCCTTGGCTACTATCGATTTGGTCGACCATCGGCCCAATTATATTAAATACAAAACCGATAACGCGAACGATGGTTTTGCCGTTTTTTCCGAGATGCATTATCCAAATGGATGGAAAGCTTATATAGATGGGGATTTAAAGGAGCATTACAAAGTCAACTATGCATTGAGAGGACTTAAAGTTCCCGCGGGAAAACATGAAATAGAATTCAAGTTTACACCAAAAGTCGTTGAGACGGGAAGCAAGATTTCCTTGGCCAGTTGCATTTTATTGGGACTTATCATTGTTGGTGGCATAGGATTTTCGTTCCGTTCCAAAAAAGCTAAAACCAAGCCCTGATGCATAAAGTTTTGGTCATAGCCTATTATTGGCCGCCAGCTGGCGGGCCAGGTGTACAACGATGGTTGAAATTCGTAAAATATTTGAGGGATTTTGATATTGAACCTATCGTTTACGTGCCTGAAAACCCTAGCTATCCCATTACCGATACGAATCTGGTGAAAGAAGTCCCCGATGGCATACAAGTTTTAAAACAGCCAATTCATGAACCTTATGCCTGGGCTTCATTGTTATCAAAAAGAAAAACAAAGACCATCAGTTCTGGAATCATCCCAGAAAAGAAACCCTCCTTTATAGAGAAACTGCTTTTATGGATTCGTGGTAATCTTTTTATTCCGGATGCACGTGTATTTTGGGTAAAGCCATCAATAAAGTATGTGTTGGGTGTCTTGGAAGAACAACAAATCGATACCGTAATTACAACTGGGCCACCACATAGTGTTCATCTGATTGGATTGGGATTAAAAAAAAGACAAGCTGAAATTATGTGGATAGCCGATTTTAGAGATCCATGGACATCCATAGGGTACCACAACAAGTTAAGATTATCAAAGTCCTCTCAAGAAAAGCATAAAAATCTGGAACGCACGGTTCTAAAATCAGCGGATAAAATAATAGTGACCAGTGCCACGACCAAAAAAGAATTTGAAGAAATTACTAGTAAACCGATTAAGGTCATTACGAATGGATTTGATAATGAACTCAATGAAATCGAATTGGATTCCGATTTTACGATTTCACATATTGGTTCGCTGCTAACAGGACGAAATCCAATGGTACTTTGGAAGGTCTTAAAAAGTCTTGTCAATGAAAACCATTCTTTTCAAAGGAAATTAAAGATTCAATTAGCCGGTGTAGTAGGGAAAGAGGTAATGGAATCTATTCACATGTATGGTTTGCGTCCGTATGTTGAATGTCTGGGCTATCTCTCCCATGACAACGTATTAAAAGTGCAGCAAAAATCACAAGTACTGTTACTATTGGAAATCGATTCGGAAGAAACCACGGGTATCATCCCAGGAAAGTTATTTGAATACTTGAACGCGAAACGGCCTATCCTGGCCATTGGCCCCCAAGGTTGGGAAGCTGGACAAATTGTTGAAGACTCCAAGGCAGGAGCAGTTTTTCTACAACAAAACGAAGATGCCTTAAAAGATGTACTTTTAAAATGGTTCTCCGCTTTTGAAAACGGAGAACTAAAAATAAGTTCTAGTAAGATAGAGCAATATCACAGAAGAGAATTAACCAAAGTATTGGCAAATTATATCTAATGGGAATCGTTTTAAAACAATCTTTAAAAAATATAACGATTACCTATGTGGGCTTTGCTTTTGGAGCTGTAAATACGCTTTTTCTCTACACTCAAATTCTACCTGATGAATATTATGGTCTGGTGACATTTATCCTAGCATCGGGTGCGATATTAATGCCACTTATGGCCTTCGGTGTGCAAAACACAATGGTCAAGTTTTACAGTAACTATCAAGATAAGGAAAAGGATGGTTTTTTAACGCTGATGCTGTTGACTCCCTTGCTGGCCATCATACCTCTGGCTTTGATTACATTTTTTTTTAATAATGCCATCGGAGATCTGGTTTCAAAAGTTAATCCGATGGTCAAACACTATATCTGGTATGTGTTTTTTGTAGGCTTGTCCATGGGATATTTTGAGGTGTTCTACGCATGGTGCAAAGTGCATCTTAAATCTGTTTTTGGAAATTTCATGAAAGAAGTTTTTGGTAGGATAGGGGTTTCCGTATTGTTGCTGCTGTTGTATTATGAGGTAATTTCTTTGGCTATCTTTTTTAAACTCTTGGTCGGTCTATATCTTTTGAGAGCTGTTATCATTAAAATTTATGCATTTAGTATTCGTAAACTCAGGTTGGATTTCAACTTTCCGTCCAATACAAAGGAGATTCTTTTATACACTTTTTTAATCATTCTTGGGGGCTCCGCCGCATTGATATTAGTGGAAATAGATAAGGTAATGCTCAATCAATTTATTAAAATTGAAAATGTGGCCTACTATGGAGTAGCTGCATATATCGCCACTGTTATTATTGTTCCCTCTAGGGCAATGCACCAAATAACGTACCCATTGACCGCCGAACTTTTGAATTCCGGAAATCATTTTGCGCTGGAAATCTTGTACAAGAAAACATCGCTGACCCTATTTATTGCTTCTGGTATTCTTTTTATTTTAATACTACTGAATCTGAACGATCTGTACCTACTTTTGCCCGAAGCGTATCGAAATGGATTCTACATTGTATGCTTGATCGGACTTGCCAGGGTATTCGATTCTGTGCTTGGTAACAATAATTCTATTTTATACAATTCAAAACATTATAGGACGGTTTTAATTTTTGGAGTCTGTCTTGCGTTGTTGACCATTATTCTCAATTATATTCTTATACCTGTATTGGGTCTTGAAGGTGCAGCATTGGCCAGTTTTATTTCGATATTTATTTTCAATTTGGTAAAACTGATTTTCGTAAAGGTAAAATTCGGTTTTTTGCCGTTTACGCACGCTACGTTCAAGATTTTTGTAACGCTTGTGTTTTTGGCCGTATTATTCTATACCATACAGTTTCCGTTTCATCCCATAGTCAATATCATGATAAAATCGATTTTAATCGTTGTGACCTATTTGGGTATTTTGTTCCGTTTTCAAATCTCAGAGGATGTATCAGGTATTCTTTCGAAGTGGTTGAAAAGGAGGGAAGAGTAGATGAACAGGGCGATCAAAGTATTTGAAGAATCAAGGTCGCTTTGCTAAAAGGACAAAGAAGCTGGATTTTTTGTAATGGTTCTTGGTTCCTGCATCTTAACACTTGAAACCTTACACTTGTTTCGTTCCAGGGTTTGACATAAGGGGTGTAATCAAAATTGGGCTTAGGGGAATCTTGAACTATTAAACCATCCTTTAAAGAAAAACCCCGTAGCGGATAAATCCAACTACGGGGTAAACAACTAACCAACCTAAAAACTATCGTTATTCGATAATCGAGATTTAAAAGCTCCGAAACTTACTTCGATAATACTATATGGTTATCTCACTAATTTATGGGGCTATCCCAAAAATTTACTGAACTCTAGAACTTCTTGTTCTAGTACTTGAAGTATTACTTCTTCTAGAACTATTGTTTCCAGTACTCCTTTTTACTGTAGTAGTTCTTGTGCTTTTGGAAACAGTTCTTTTGGGAGAACTACTTCTGCTTGCAACCGACCTACTGCTTGTGCTCTTTCTGGCCTCTGGCCTTTTGTACGTATTTTTAGTACTGCGAGTCACTGTTTTACTTCTTGGTGTAGAGGTAACCTGTCTTCTGGTAACAGTCCTGCTGTTTGGCTTTTGTGCAACCTCCTTCTTGGTTACCGTTCTACTGGTATTACTCCTAGATGCAACATTTCCTCTTCTATAATCACTCTGTTTTACTGTTCTAGTACTTCTATTATTTCTAGCTACAGTATTACTGGAACGATTTGCGGTAGTACCTCGTCTGTTGTTTGTTTGAGCTACAGACCTTCGTGTAGTAGAACTTCTGTTTGCACTACTAAACCTATTATTGTTATTAGACTTACCGACATTTCGACCTGTAGATCTATTGCTTCTGGATGCAACACCCGCTCTTCTTACATTATTGTCATTTCTTACTGCAACCCTTCTATCATTTCTATAGATATCAGATCTTCTATTTCTATTAAATCTATATTCTCTTCCAACTTGTGCGTAAGCTCTACGAACATTGTTCCTATATGGTCTGTGCCATGTATATCTTACAGGTGCATAATATCTTCTATAAGGAGTGGTCCAAACATTGCAAAAATTTACTGCAGGTCTGGCAAACCATCTGTGAAATGGTCTATACACATAACGTCTGTTATAAATATTAATGAATCCCGTATGATGACTAAAAGCTCCACCATTGTAAAAAACATTCAATCCACCAAGTCTTCTGACCCTACCATTCCTGTACCATACATCTACACTACCAATTTGAGAAACACGACCATAGAAATCATAAAATATTGGAGTATTTTCAACTTGGATTACAGCTCCAAAATCATCAAACTGAACAAAAGGATTATAATCGAAACCTGAATTAAAGGTGATACCGACGTTCCCAACCTGGGCACCGATACCTACATTAACGCGATTATCAACGTAAAAATCGAATTCCCCGTCAGGATAAACTGAAAACGTTACGCCATCCTCAATAAAAATGAACGAATTTCCGTAACGATAATTGACGGTAGCAACCTTATCTTCAACCGTTGCGGCCTTGGTAAAAACTGTACCAAAAAAAACCGCTGCAATAATAAGTACTGACTTTTTCATACTATAAGGTTTTAAGTTCTGGAAGTAACTATTTACTTTCCATTTACTTAATACCAAACAGCGTGCCAAAAAAATAAAGTTCCTGATAAACAACTGTTTATCAGGAACTTATTTCATTTTTTAATAAACTTAAAGAAATTAATTTTTTATAATGAACATAGATCTTCTGTTGAGTTGATGTGCTTTTTCTGAACACTTCACGCCATTGGAGCATTCATTTTGAAGCTGGGATTCACCATAACCTTTAGCAGATAGTCTACTTCTATTTATCCCCTTCTTAACCAGCCATTCTAATGTAGACTTAGCTCTCCTATCCGAAAGAAGTTCATTGTACCTATCATTTCCTCTGGAATCTGTATGGGATTCTATATGTATGACCAATTGAGGATACTCCTTCATGGCCGAAAGAATTTTGGCAAGTTCCACTTCTGCATCAGGCCTAATGTTGTGTTTGTCAAAATCAAAATAGATGGGCTGTAAATCAAGTCTGCAACCTAAATCGTTTACTGGACAATCGGGGGGTGTTAATTCCAAATTAACCTCTAAAGTTGAAGAACCTACAGGAGTGTTGATCAATTTCTCATCTGGTTGATAATCCAACTCACTATTCGTAGCTCTAACAGAATATTGGTTGTTACAATCTGAGATTCCATCAAAATTGTATGAACCCTTACTATCGGCTACGGTCTGTGAAACTACATTATTATTCTTATCAAGCAGCATAACTCTTGAGCCAGGTAAGATTTTTTTTGTGTCCTTGTCCACGACCAATCCTTTGATTAGAGTGGAACAGCTTTCAGCAAACCTATAAATGTCGTCTGACTTGCTCCCTTCATTACCATTTCTATTGGAAGACAGATATCCAAACCGTTTTTCTTCGTTGATAATGAGACCGAAATCATCTTGATTTGTATTAATAGGTTTTTTTAGATTTGTTACTGCTTTAAAAGTACCTGGATTGTTCAAGGATATGACAAAAACATCCAATCCACCAAGGCCTACGTGTCCATCGCTTGAAAAATATAAGTTGTTGTTATCGCTCAAATAAGGAAAACTTTCCCTTGCCTCGGTATTTACTCTGGAACCTAAATTTACTGGACTCCCGTAACTTCCATTTTTCAGTACTTCGACATACCAGATATCTGACATTCCCAAAGTGCCCGGCATATCCGAAGAAAAGTAAAGTCTGGTTTCATCCCTGTTCAATGCAGGGTGGGCCACGGCATACGAATCGCTATTAAAAGGCAATTCGCTTACATTGCCCCAACTACCGTTCGTGCTTTTGGTAGCTTTATAAATTTTTAGGCTTACCAACTTATTTTTTCCTCTTTTTTTCTTTCCGTCTATATAGTTGTTTCTAGTAAAGTACATGGTTCTACCATCTTTTGTAAAACAGGCCGAAGACTCATGGTATGGCGTATTGATATCACCTTTAAGCGATGCAGACTTGGAAAATAGCCCATTTTCGTCCAAATCCGCTACATATAGATCTAGGTAGGGCAGTCCGTTCCAATCATGGATTTTATCGCCTTGTGTGTTTTTGGAAGTTGAAGCATATACGATACTATTTCCGAAAAATGAAGGGCCAAAGTCCGAACTGGACAATCCGTTTGAAGCATTTAGGACTTTATATTCCTTTGACTCAAAATCGATAATGCTATCCAGTGTATATTTATTTTTTTGATAGCTTTCGGCTATTGAACTATTTTGTGCCGCATCGGCATAAGAACCCATTATCTTATTAGCCTCTTCATAGGCTCCAATACTTTTAAGAGATTGAGCGGCTCTGTGTTTATAGATAGGTTCTACCTCGTTTGGAAATTTTTCCAATAGTCTTTTATACCATATGGATGCTTCCTTGTATTCGCTATTAAAATAATAAGTGTCGCCCAACTTTTTAAATACCTGTGCGGATTCGTATCCATCCTCAACAACTTTAAGGTATATTTTTCTGGCATCTATATAGGAGTAGGTATCAAATTCCTCGTCCGCTTTTTTTACTTTATCCTTTTGTCCAAAAATGCTTCCTGTAATGCATATAAACAGTAAACATATTCTCAATTTTTGTAGCATAGTATGTGTCTTTATGTTTTTAGAAGAATCTTGGGGTTAATATTCGGTCTGCTTTTTTGAAAATATCGAATCGTAAAAAAACTTCGTATGACCCATCACTATAATCTTCTATATCCGTAGATTGGTAATCGTAAGCCATGCCAATAAAAATAGCATCTGAAACCTGGAAGCCAGCCATGGCACTAACCGAGGCGCTCCAACGATAAGATGCACCAAAAGTGAACTTTTCATTGAACATAAAATTTGCGGAAAAATCCCATTGTAAAGGAGAGCCACTTACCGCTTTAAAAAGGGTAGCGGGCTTGAACTTTAAGTTTGGGTTCAAATCAAAAACGTAACCTGCAATCAAAAAATAATGTAAACGCTCTATGGCTACGCCATCTCCGTCAAAATCCTCTAAATCATTGAGTGTGTCTTCATCAAAATGCTTGGTATTCAGAAAATTTGGAACCGAAGCTCCCATGTAAAATCTATCGGTATTAAAGTAGAGTCCCGCCCCAACCTGTGGTTGCAATCTGTTGTTGACATTATTTAGAAATAGAATATCCGCGTCATCGAGTATATTCAACTTAGTATAGTCCACATTTAATAAATCCACTCCAGCTTTCAGACCAAAGGAAAGCTCGCTGTTACGGGAAACTTCGATGCTGTACGCATAGTCAACGGTAAGATTGGATTCCGACGCAGGCCCGATTTCATCATGAACGATAGAAAGACCGAGTCCCATGTTATCGTACAACCCTATGGGTGAGTTTACCGTAAAGGTTCCCGTTTTGGGCGCGCCTTCAAAATTGACCCATTGTATTCTTCCCAAGACGCCAAAACTTAAGGCGTCCCGGTTTCCGGCATAGGCCGGGTTAATGATCTGGGTATTGTACATGTACTGCGTGTACTGTGCATCCTGTTGCGCACTGGAGGAAAAGACCCCCAGTAGCACAAGGACAATTGCTATGAAATGATTTTTATGCATGCTGATTATTATCTTGTTCAAAAAACGTTGCTTTTTCATGATCGACTTTCTTGGCTTTCTAATCACGGTTGATGTATAGGTATCCGTTATAACTATCCTCACCTGGATTTTCAGCTGGGAAGGTCAATGTATAGAAATAGGTTCCACTTGGCAGCTCTCTATCTTGAGCTATAGTATTTCTACCTTCGGATATACCCCTGAAAAGATTATTTCCTTGACCATAATTATCAGTCTCATACACTTTTACACCCCAACGATTGAATATTTTAACATTATTATTGGGATAATTTTCAATACCTACAATTTGGAAATAGTCATTGAACCCGTCACCGTTTGGAGTTATACCATTGAAGATTTCAAAATCACCACCTCCATCTGCACAGAAACCTGTAACATCGACTATGGTCGGGTCATCTTCTGAATAGCTATCGTCGTCAGAATCGTCGAATACTAGAACATCAAAATCAACAATGCTTGCAGTGACTCGTGCTTGATTTTCAACAAAAATTGAGTCAATGTCATCTTGGGTAACATCGTAAAGTACACTGTATGTCCATTCTTCACCAGCTGCAAGAATCCCATCTTCACTTTCGTTGTCTATGACTAATCCACCAACTTCGCCTCCTAAGAGCTCATCAATGATAACCACATTCTCCAAGCTTGCACTACCGCCATTGAAAACCCTAAAATCATATCTGATTGTATCATCACACCCGTCATTGTTCAAGTCCAGAACAATAGCTTCTTTAATTAAAGCTATGGGAACAGAGCTATTCGGGCATGCATCATCAGGAACAATTATCCTTGTAGGATTGTTGTCAAAGAAATTGTTATTGTCAGAGAAATCGAACACTACCACATCAAAACCGACTGGAGCCCCTGTAACCAAAGCTTGGTTTACTACCGAACCAAAATCGATATCCTCTTGGGTAATACCATATAATGCCTGATAGGTCCATGTCTCGCCAACGGAGAGTGTGCCATCGTTTCCAACGTCAGTTCCCTCTATGGGGCCGGGCACCTCACCGCCTAGAAGTTCATCTTCTAGGAAAATCTCCTCCAGATTCACATCGCCGTTATTGGTCACGGTAAAAGTGTAGAGTATGCTATCGATACAACCATCCGTATCAATATCCACGAGCTCACCTTCCTTGATCAGAGCTATATTTGCAGACCCTTCGGTGCATGCGTCATCTGGAACTTCTGTTCTTAAGGGATTGTCCTGAAAGAAACTGTCATCATCTGAAAGATCAAATACAGCCGCGTCAAATCCAATTGGAAATCCAGTAACCTGCGCCTGGTTTACCACTATGCCATTATCAATATCCGGTTGTTCAATATCGTAGGTTGCCTGATAGGTCCATGTCTCGCCAACAGAGAGTATACCATCATTGTCTACGTCAGTTCCCTCTATGGGGCCAAGCACCTCACCACCGAGCAGTTCATCTTCGAGAAAAATCTCCTCTAGGTCTACATCGCCGTTATTGGTCACTGTAAAGGTGTAGAGTATACTGTCGATACAACCGTCCGCATTAACATCCACTAGTTCACCCGTTTTTAGCAGGCCAATATTGGCAGAACCGTTAGGGCATGCATCATCCGGAATTTCTGTGCTAGTGAACCCATCCTCAAATAGACTATCGTTATCTGAAAGATCAGATACAGCTGCGTCGAATCCTATTGGAAATCCATTAACCTGGGCTTGGTTTTCCACTATGCCATTATCGATATCCACTTGATTAATAGTATAAATTGCCTGATAGGTCCATGTCTCGCCAACGGAGAGTATACCATCGTTACCATCGTCAGTTCCTTGTACTGGACCGGGCACCTCACCATCGAGCAGTTCATCTTCGAGAAAAATCTCCTCGAGGTCAACATCTCCTATATTGGTAACTGTAAAGGTGTACAATATGCTGTCGATACAACCGTCCGCATCAACATCAACAAGTTCACCTTCCTTGATAAGTCCAATATCCGCCGATCCGTTAGGGCAGGCATCATCCGGAACTTCTGTTCTAGTGAACCCATCCTCGAATAGACTATCATCGTCCGAGAAATCAGAAACCGATGCGTCAGATTCCAACAGGAAGCCTGTAACTGTTGCTTGATTTACCACTATAGTATTATCGATATCTTCTTGAGTGATACCGTAGAGCGCTTGATAGGTCCATGTCTCGCCAACGGAGAGTATACCGTCTTCACCTACGTCAGTTCCTTCTAAGGGGCCAAAAATCTCAATATTGCCAAACAACGGAACGTCTTTGAGGACGATTTTCTCTAGGTCAACGTTGCCCGTATTTGTAACAGTAAAGGTGTACAGTATACTGTCGATACAGCCATCCCCATCAACGTCAACAAGTTCACCTGTTTTAATTAGCCCAATATTAGGTTCTTGACAATCAGAGAGGTCAACTATAGTTGGGTCATCCTCGAGCACGCTGTTGTCATCGGAGTCATCACTTACGGAATCCCCTGGTTGTCCTTGGACATCTGCGGTTACAGTTGCTTGGTTTTCTACCTCTCCAATATTTAAATCAGCTTGGGTAATATTGTAACTTGCAAAAAATATCCATGTTTCACCGGGATCTAAGAATGTGTTATTGTTATCATCTCCAGAGTCAGGTCCGGGAATGATGCCTCCCAAAAGTGGATCGATAAGAACAATATTTTCAAGTACTTGTCCACCGCCTTCATTGGTAAGTGTGAAAGTATAATTAATCACTTCACATCCAAGAGATCCATCTGCATTTACTCCTAATTCTCCAGTTTTTATAAGACCAATATTTGGCTGACATGCGGAAAGATCAACAATAGTTGGGTCATCTTCCAAGATACTGTTATCATCAGAGAGGTCACTTACGGAATCCCCTGGTTGTCCTTGGACATCTGCAGTTACAGTTGCTTGGTTTTCTACTTCACCACTAGTTATATCAGGTTGAGTAATAATATAGTTTTCTGTGTATATCCATATTTCATCTGGGTCTAAAAAAGTATCATTATTGTCATCTCCAGAGTTTGGTCCTAGAATTGGATCTGCTCCAAGAAGTGGATCGGTAAGAACAATATTTTCAAGTATTTGCCCTCCTCCTTCGTTTGTAAGTGTGAAGGTATATTGTATAATTTCACACCCGGGTGACCCAGCAAAATCCAATGCTTCCCCAGTTTTTATCAGTCCTATATTAGGCTGGCATTCTTCAATGTTAATTATGGTTGGGTCATTTTCCAACACACTTTCATCATCTGAAATGTCACTTACAATGTTTGCTGCATCGCCAACCACATTAGCTTGTACAGTAGCACTGCTTTCAACTTGTCCATCATCAATATCGGTTTGCGTAATATTGTATTCAGCATCAAAAACCCAAATCTCACCTACACTCAAAATACCATCATTGCCAACATCCCCAGCGGGAAGGCCTGGAATATCGCCAAGCACATCATCAGTAACTATGATGTTTTCCAATGCTTCATTTTCTGTACTTTCATTGGTTACAGTATATGTGTATTGTATTGTGGCACAACTAGGAACTCCAGCGGAATCAGATGCAGAACCGGTCTTAACAAGCCCAATTCCACCAACAAAATTTTCTAATCTACTACGGGATAGATTTTCTTTTGAAGAAACCAGAGGTGTTGTTGTATAACTATTACCAAAAACTTTCTCATTTATTTTTTCTTTTCCTATATCAAACGCTAGAATATCTGATGTACACAGAAAACTCAAATAAATAAAAAAGTATATAAGCTGCGAAAATCCCTTTTTTTTATTTCTTGATGAACAATGGTTGTTTAAATACATATATGTTGGATTATTTATTGGATTTGTTGAAAAGCTTTAGGTAATATTATAGTTTTTTGAGTTTATACATATTTAGACCTTAATTGATGTCCGAAAAAAATTCTTGAATTCTAATTGAACTAATAAGTTGTTGAAAATCATGATCGGTCAGAAAAAATGCATTCACCCATAAACACCCAATTTCAACTGAGGAATAGTTTATAGAAGAGTTAATATTTATTAATTAAAAAATCTATTACGTTTGAATTTGATATGAATCATTAATCGACACACAATCTTTATTGGTCAAACAGATTTTTCAGATGCGCAAATTTGGAATTTGTTTACAATATTGAAGTGGGGAAATTCATGAACCAAGCAAACTAATTGACGGATTGCCCATTTGAGTTCACGAACAAAGTACGTTTGTAGGTTAATTTCTACACTTTATTCAATGAAAAAGAGAAATCGCTTTTGAGCGCCAATACTATTTTTTTAGATACAGTAAGTGTACGATACTTAAAAATGGAAGGAAAAGAAGTATTTTTTCTTGAGGATATTAAAGTTAGATAGATTCAAAATTTGCCGAATTCCTTAAATTTTCAATTTTAAATATTGAGCAGTAAAAGAGTTTTCATTTTGAACAATTTCTTCAGGAGTGCCTTCTGCAATAAGATATCCGCCATTTTCTCCACCTTCGGGGCCAAGGTCAATGATGTAGTCTGCGCACTTGATCAATTCTATATTATGCTCGATTACAATTACGGAATGTCCTTTTGCAATAAGTTCCTCGAAGGATTTCAACAATTTTTTGATATCATGGAAGTGAAGTCCCGTGGTAGGTTCGTCAAAAATGAAAAGTGCTTTTTCTTTTGTATTCCCCTTTACCAGAAATGATGCTAGTTTTATGCGCTGCGCTTCGCCACCAGATAGGGTGGAGGAGGACTGTCCTAGGGTTACATATCCTAAACCCACATCTTGGAGCGGTTGTAATTTGGTTACAATCTTTTTCTGATTATAATTTTTAAAATGTTCTATGGCTTCATCAATGGTTAAACTCAAGACATCATCTATATTCTTACCTTCAAACTGTACTTCTAGAATTTCTTTTTTAAAACGTTTGCCCCCACAGACATCACATTCTAAATGTACATCGGCCATAAATTGCATTTCTACGGTAATCTCACCTTCGCCCTTACATTTTTCACAACGACCACCGTCTACATTAAATGAAAAGTGTTTCGGTTGGTAACCTCTCAATTTACTCAGCTTTTGTGATGAAAAAAGGGTACGTATATCATCATAAGCTTTAATGTAAGTAACCGGATTGGATCTTGATGAGCGACCTATTGGATTCTGGTCCACAAACTCAACATGTTTAACATGGCCATACTTGCCTTCTATTTTGGTAAATTGACCTGCCTTTTCACCATAACCACCTACTTCCTTTAGTATTGTTGGGTATAGTATTTTTTTGACCAAAGTACTTTTTCCACTTCCTGAAACACCGGTCACAACTGTAAGTACGTTTAAAGGAAAGATGGCATCTATATTTTTAAGGTTGTTTTCCCGGGCTCCTATTATTTTTATGTAGTGCTTGGAATTTCTACGTTCCGCTGGCACCTCAATTTTTTTGCTACCATTTAAGTAATCGGCCGTTAAGGAATTTGATTTTAAGATTTGACTCAAATTTCCGGTAGCTACGACCTCGCCGCCCAATGTTCCTGCCTCTGGGCCAATATCGATGACTTCGTCCGCGGCCTTCATAATATCCTCATCATGTTCAACCACTATAACGGTGTTGCCCAAATCTCGAAGCGATAGTAACACTTCGATTAAATTTTCGGTATCCTTGGGGTGCAGGCCAATACTTGGCTCATCCAATATATACATGGAACCTACCAAACTGCTCCCCAGTGATGTTGCCAAATTGATTCGTTGACTTTCTCCACCGGATAGGGTATTGGATTTTCGGTTCAATGTCAAATAGCTTAAACCTACTTTATTTAAATAACCCAGTCTGGTCGTAATCTCTGTTAATAACCTTTTTGCAATAGTGGTATCATGGTCAGAAAGTGTCAACTCTTCAAAAAATGGAATCAGCTTTTTAATGGGTAGTTCTATTATATTTGACATAGAATTGCCATCGATTTTTACATAATTTGCCTCTTCACGAAGCCTTTTTCCTTTGCAGACCGAGCATTTTGTTTTTCCGCGGTAACGCGAAAGCATGACCCTATTTTGGATTTTATAGCTTTTTTCCTCAAGTTGTTGAAAAAATTTGTGGATTCCTATAAAATGTTCGTTGCCCTCCCATACCAACTGCTTTTGATTTTCAGATAATTCAAACCATGGTTTATGGATTGGAAAATCAAATTTATAAGCTGAATTGACCAATTGATCGCGATACCAGCCCATACTTTCGCCTCGCCATGGAAAAACGGCATTTTCAAAAACCGATAAAGCAGTATTGGGAATCACCAAGTCTTCATCAATACCTATAACATCACCGTAGCCTTCACATTTAGGACATGCGCCATAAGGGTTGTTGAAGCTGAAAAGGTGTACGTTGGGTTCTAGAAACTTTATGCCGTCCAGCTCAAATTGATTACTGAACGTTTTGGTTTGTCCATTTTCCAAATTCTCTATGATACACTGCCCTTTCCCCTCAAAAAAAGCATTATCGACCGCATTCCCCAAACGATTATAAAAATCTTCATCATCTTTTATGATTATTCTATCTACCACTAAATCAAAACTTCTGCTTATATTTTTAGGAGCATTGTCAATTCGCAGCACTTCCCCTTTGTATTTTATCCTGGCATATCCTTGTTTGGAAAAAAGCTCCAAAGATTTTAAAGGCTCCCTTTCTTTGGTAATTGTAATAGGTGCCAATAATAAAAGCTTGCTCCCTTCTTTTAAGGTCTTTATATAATCGATAACATCGGTGACCGTATCTTTTTTTACTTCATTGCCAGATACGGGCGATATTGTTTTTCCAATGCGAGCATATAATAATTTTAGATAATCATATATTTCCGTTGTTGTTCCTACCGTTGATCTAGGATTGGTGGAATTCACTTTTTGTTCTATGGCTATGGCGGGAGCTATACCTTTAATATAATCTACTTTTGGTTTGTCCAATTTCCCCAAAAATTGACGTGCGTACGAAGAAAGACTTTCAACATAACGACGTTGCCCCTCTGCATACAGCGTATCAAATGCAAGGCTGGATTTGCCAGAACCTGAAAGCCCGGTGATGACGACGAGTTTATTTCTGGGAATTATAACATCTATATTCTTTAAGTTGTGTAGTTTAGCTCCTTTAATGATAATATTCTCTTTTGAATCAACCTTATTGATAGTCGCCATATGTTAAAATTTGAACTTCAAAGATACGCTACACCACACTTAATACGTATATTGTATCAGTTAACATCTAAAATTGCACAGATCACAACATAGTTTTTTCACGGGCATCCCGTTTTTCTATATTTGATGTGTAATTAAAAAGCTGATAGGCCTATACAGAAATAATTACTTTTTTAAAATTAAAACTTATAACTCTGAGTCTTTCTCGTTAAGGGAGGGCTGGGACTTTAACCAAAAAAAAGTAATTTGTATGGAACTACAGATTGATGACTCGATATTAGTAAAAAACTACATTGCAGGTGATGAGAAATGTCTTGAAAAACTCATTAACAGGCACAACCAAAGAATTTCCAGCTTTATTTATTCCAAAGTATTGGATAGGGATGTCGCAGAAGACATTTTCCAGGATACCTTTATTAAGGTAATCAAAACTCTAAAAAAGGGCTCATATAGTGAAGAAGGCAAATTCTTGCCTTGGGTAATGCGAATAGCGCATAACCTTATTATAGACCACTTTCGTAAAAACAAAAGAATGCCCAAGTTTGAAGGAAGCGATGACTTCAATATCTTCTCGGTCATTCATGATGATAAGCTCAATGCTGAAAAACAGATTATAAAAAATCAAATAGACAGTGACCTTACGCTCATTATTGAAGAATTGCCGGACGATCAAAAAGAAGTATTGATAATGCGTATCTATAAGGATATGAGTTTCAAGGAAATTTCTGAAAACACGGGAGTAAGCATAAATACCGCTTTAGGCAGAATGCGATACGCCTTGATAAACCTTAGAAAAATAGTTGAGCGAAATAATATCGTTTTAACGAATTAATCTGCATTAGGACGAACATAGCAATATTTCCATACTAGTGGCGTTATCTAAATGTAACAATAATGCTAGAATATGGAAAACATTTACTCTGAAGAACAAAGTACCGTAAAAACGGTAAAAGCAAGTAAAGAAACTGTAGATTTCTTATTGAGCTACTCTAAATCGATGCAAGTAGTTGATTACAAAAATCACAAATTTGAAGTTGTGTTAAATTAAAACACATCTATCTTATTATTTTACAAAAAAGAACCGCTATCAGCGGTTCTTTTTTGTTTTATGGTATGCAGAAATCACTGTTTTTCTTCCAATGGTTTTTGTAATCGTATCTTTTTCCAGATTCCAACCTCTTGCAGGAGAATAATCCCTTCCGTACCAAATAATCTGTAGATGCAATCGGTTCCAAAGTTCTTCTGGAAACAGACGTTTGGCATCCTTTTCAGTTTGGACAACATTTTTTCCATTACTGAATCCCCAACGGTACATAAGTCTATGAATGTGTGTATCCACAGGAAATGCCGGAATACCAAATGCCTGTGAAACCACAACGCTGGCAGTTTTATGACCAACCGCAGGTAATTCTTCCAATAACTCCATTTCTTTGGGTACTTCTCCGTTATATTTTTCAATCAAGATTTCTGATAATCCATGAATACCTTTGGATTTCATTGGGGAGAGACCCACGGGTTTAATAATTTCCCTTATTTCATCTACTGTAAGCTTTACCATATCAAACGGATTGTTTGCCTTTGAAAAAAGTAGGGGCGTAATCTTATTTACCCGCACATCTGTACTTTGGGCAGATAGCAATACGGCAATCAGTAAAGTATATGGATCCTTATGATCGAGCGGTACAGGAATCACAGGATAAAGTTTTTCCAAAGTATCGATAACAAAATTTACTTTATCCTGTTTGGTCATTTTTGTTTAATTTTATAAAAAATAAGTTAAACAATAAATCTAAAGATTTACATTTATGAATATGCTAAAAGTAGGGGATAAAGTACCTGAATTTTCTTCAAAAGACCAAGATGGAAACGTTATTAATCTCAATGATTATAAGGGAAAAAAATTGATTGTTTTTTTCTATCCACGTGCAAACACCCCTGGCTGCACGGCCGAAGCCTGTAACTTAAGAGATAATTATAAACTTTTACAGGAGCAAGGTTATGAAATTTTGGGTGTTAGCGAAGATTCCGAAAAGAAACAAAGCAATTTTAGAAATAAGTATGACTTTCAATTTCCGTTGTTAGCGGATGAAGACCATACAGTAATTGAAACATTTGGTGTTTGGGGACCGAAAAAATTTATGGGACGGGAATACGATGGGTTGCACAGAACCACGTTTGTAATCGATGAGAACGGTACCATTGAAAGGGTGATTGAAAAAGTAAAGACAAAAGACCACGCTGCACAGCTTTTGGATTAAATATTTAGTAATAACAAAAACGGCACTTCCATGATGGAAAGTGCCGTTTTTGTTTAGAATGTATTGGAGATTTAAACCTCTTCTTTTTCTTTAAGTAACTTTCTGGTAAAAAGTTTTTTATCCTTTATTATTTCTGCAATTCCTTCTGGCAACATTTCTTCCCATCCGTCTTCTCCGTTAATAATACGTTTTAATACTTCTCTGGAAAAAATATTCATAATATCGGGATCATAATCAATAATGTCCATAACCTTTCCATTGTACTTGAAGAATTTGTACAGCTCCTTCATTCTTGGATGGACCTTAACATTGTTACTGGTCATTATTTGCCCTGTATCTGCATCCTTCATTGGATATAAGTACACCTTAAGATCTTTGAAGAAGAGTTTCCCAAAAGCTTCCAATATACCGCCACTCAAATCCCTGTAATATTTCTCATCAAAAACATCCACCAAATTATTGACCCCCATGGTGAGTCCAATCTTGGCTTTTGTGTAATTATTGAAATATTCGACCAGCTTATAATATTCTTGGAATTTAGATATCATAACCGTGTGCCCCAGCGAACTTAAAAGTTCCGCGCGGTCCATAAAATCCTGTTCGTCAATTTCTCCAGATGCCTTTAGATTGGACAAAGTGATTTCGAAGACAACTATAGTGTTTTCATATTCAACGGTCTGTTCCCGTATAAAAATATCGTATGACTTTTGAAACATATCCATATTGACCTTGGTAACGGGCCTAAAACTTCCGCGCAGCGCAAGAATATTCTTTTTATAAAGGACTGCTGCAGGTAGTAAATTGTTTCCATCTGGGCCAAACATCACAGCATCGGTCATATTATTTCTAATAAGCTGTAAGCTCATGAGCCTATTATCAACCTCTTTAAAATGAGGACCAGTAAAATTTACCATATCAATTTCGATAGTATCCTTATCGATATGGTCATAAAGATATTTTAGGAGTTTTTTTGGTTTGTGGTTTTTAAAAAATGCTCCATAAATAAGGTTTACCCCAAGAGTTCCCAAAGTTTCTTGCTGTAGCCTCGCTTCATTTTGTTTAAAGCGAATATGTAGAACAATTTCATCATACTCCTTTTGCTTTGGGTCAAGTTGAAATCGAATACCGATCCACCCATGCCCCTTATATCTTTTTGAAAAATCTATGGTTGCAACGGTATTGGCAAACGAAAAGAACAAATAATCAGGATTATTTTCACGGCTTATACGCTCTTCCACCAGTTGCATTTCATAAGCGAGCATTCGTTTTAACCTGGCCTGTGTAACATACCTGCCATCTTTTTCAGTGCCATAAATTGCATCGCTAAAAGATTTATCATAGGCACTCATAGCCTTGGCTATAGTACCCGAAGCGCCACCTGCCCTAAAAAACTGCCGTGCCGTTTCTTGTCCTGCACCTATTTCGGCAAAGGTGCCATAGATGTTGGAATTTAAATTTATCCTCAGGGTTTTTGCCTTTATGGAAGGAATGTTCTCAAAAGCGTATTGGCTGTTTGTAGCGGTGGACATAACCAGTATTTTATATGAGCAAAGTTACACTCTTAGTTCAATCTATTAAATAAATAAGTTATAATTTTGGTTTTAATGGATGATATGATGACCATCACATTTTTAGGAACGGGAACCTCTCAGGGAATTCCTGTTATCGGAAGCAATCATCCAGTGTGCCTTAGCAACGACCCAAGAGACAAAAGACTACGGGTTTCCGTATTGATTTCGTGGAAAAATTTCAATTACGTGATAGATTGTGGACCGGATTTTAGACAACAAATGTTGACAAACTCCGTCACAAAACTGGATGGAATTCTTTTTACGCACGAACATGCCGACCATACTGCTGGAATCGATGATATCCGCCCTTTCTTTTTTAGACAAGGAGATATTCCCGTTTATGCCCACAAAAGGGTTATTGAATCCCTCAAGATACGATTTGATTATATTTTTGCCGATGAAGACAGATATCCTGGAGCCCCGGCGGTAAAAGTTACGGAAGTCGTCAACAATAAAACTATTCCTTTGGGCGGTCTACAAGTAATCCCCATTGAGGCATTCCATAACCGTTTACAGGTTTTTGGATATCGTTTCAACGATTTCATATACCTGACCGATGTAAAACGTGTTGATGAAAATGAAATGAATAAAATGATGGGAGCAAAGGTCTTGGTAGTAAATGCACTTAGGGAAGAAGCACACCATTCACATTTTAATCTGGATGAAGCCATAGCTTTTGCCAAAAGGGTGGGAGCAGATAAAACGTATTTTACACATATTAGCCATTTGTTGGGATTTCATGAAGAAGTTGAGAAAAAATTGCCCAAAAATATTCTTTTGGCCTACGATAATTTACAATTGAAGATTTAAACATGAAAAGTAAAATTTTTCTTTACCTATTTATTTTCGCTGCGTTGATTGCATTGTACCAATTTGTAAGTACAAACAACATGCAAAAATCATTTTATTCCGATTCAGAAAGTTTGAAAGATGAAATTTCGGATTTAAAAGATTCCTTGCAACAATCCCAACTTAAAATGTTGGACATGCAGTATTTTTCTTTGGAGAACAATGACGATGCCCTTGCATACTATGACCACCTCAACCTTAAGAACCCTACGCGATATATTGAGGATAAACTATTGGAGACCAATGAAAAAAGAGGGGACAACCCACTCATTCCCTACGAGGGGATGGAAAGTGACTTTAAGATAAACAAAATCAAGATTATCAACCATAAATGGTTGTTGGCAGATTTTTCAGATGGAAAATATTGGGGCGATTTAATCATTAAATACGAACTCAAGAATGACCTTGGCGTAGATTTTACCTTAGTGGACCATTTGTTGTATACTAGAAGTAATTAGATATGTTGGATCAACCACTCCTTAAACGAATAAAAATTTTGGGGAGATACGCCATGACCAACAGGAAACTCTTCATATTTATGGTTAATTCCAAGACGTTTTAAAAAATCCGGTATTTTTTGTGCCCATTCCGCAGGAATCACTTGATCTACCTGACCATGGGAAGCATAAATATTTAAATTCCTATAGTCTTTGGTTTCATACCCTTCAGACAAAATCCCTTCATTAATATATCCACTAAGCGCTATAACATTTTTAATTTTTTCAGGATATGAAAGCGCTACTGCATAGCTCAAAATAGTACCTTGGCTAAATCCCAAAAGCGTAATGTTATCAATATTTAAATTGAATGCATTACAAGCTTCATCTATGAAAGCAACTATTTTATCTCTAGAGGTACGTGCCTGTTCATCATCACTCCATTTACCTTGTTCTGCATCAAAATTAATAGCGTACCAAGCATAACCAAAAGGTTCTAGGTCATAAGGTGCCCTAACGGATAATATGGCCAACTCACCCGGCAATTCAGAAGCGAAGGAAAATAAATCTTCTTCATTGCTGCCATACCCATGAAACATAAAAAGGCATGGACTCTTTTCTTTTTTAGTTACTGGTGCACGATAGAGATATTCTAAAGATAATGGGGTGGGGGACATTTTTCTTAATTATGGAATAAAGGTAAACCATTTTTGAAAATACGCTCCAATCAAGGGCAGTAATTGCTTTTTTGAATTAATCGCCCCAAAAAAGCCGTATAGAGCAAGAACCAGATATAGAAAATATAGTCCCAAAGCGGCTTGAGCGATATTGGTGAAAGTCAGGACGATTGCCAATGCGTGGTACATTACATGAACCCCAAATGCCTGGCGAATATGAAAACGTGCAAACGAATTTTTTGGTTCCATGTTCATAGTTAGTGCTATAAGACACCCCACTATTGTAATGTAGCTAATTATTGCCGTTGTTCTACCTTTTTTTTCCTCTCCCAATTTATTGGATTAAAAGTTTATCATTATTTATTGTACCATAAACCTTTCCCTTCAATCGGCTTCCTAAAAACATACTGTTCTTTGTATTGGAAAGAATTTGTTTTTCCATAAAAACATTTTCATCATCAGGGTCAAACAAAGTAATACAAGCTTTTTCACCTTCTTTTATGGCAGTTTGCCCTAATCCAAAACGCTCTCGTCCTTTTGTCAATAACGAGATGGTTTTTTCTAAACCAAGAATATGGTTTAAACTTCCAAAGGCGGATTCCAATCCAATACTTCCGTCCACCGCATTATCGAATTCAACCATTTTTTCTTCTATAGCAATTGGAATATGGTCCGAGGTTACAAAATCTACAATACCATCCTTTAAACCTTTAATAAGTGCTTTGCAATCTGATTTACTTCTAAGGGGAGGTGATACCTTAAAATTTGTATCGAACTCCTTTAAGCTTTCATCGGTAAAAATTAGATTATGGACGGCAACACTACAGCTTACGTCCAGCCCTCTTTTTTTGGCATTTGCAATAAGCTTAACGGAATTTGCTGTTGAAATTGTAGGAATATGGAGCTTTCCACCAGTATATTCCAAAATAAACAGGTCTCTGGAAATCTGTAACTCCTCCGCTAGAGCAGGAATTGCCTTAAGTCCTAGAGCAGTAGAAACCTCTCCCTCATGAACAATACCCTTACCTGCAATATCACCATTTTGCGGATAGGAAAATATAAGTCCATCAAAACTTTCAGCATAAAGCAATGCAATTTTAAGAATATTGGGATTTGAAATCTGCTTTTTAAAATCGTAATAAGCTACTGCACCGGCATTCTTCATATCAAATAGCTCTGCCAAATCCTTTCCTTCGGAGTTTATGGTTAAACATCCCAGCGGGTGGAGGTTGGTTGTACTATTCTTAGCTCTTTCTTTCAAAAAAACAATATCCGAACTGGTATCCGGCAATGGATTTGTATTGGGGTTCAACAAAATATCGCTAAACCCGCTTCGTGCAGCTACGTCCAAACCATTCTCTATGGTTTCTCGTTCTTCAAATCCGGGTTCTCCAAAACTCACACTACTGTCAATCCAACCCAAGGAAATATGAAGATTTTTATAATCTATACATTTTGTATTGGAATTTACCTCGATAGATGTTGAAATCTTTTCAATGATTCCTTTTTTTATGAGAATGTCGCGCTTTTTTAAATGTAGGGAGCCGTTTTCAGGGCATATTATTTTTGCGGACTTCAGCAGAATGTTCATGTTATGAATTTTTGAATGATTACTTCAATAAGTGCCAGAAGTAGTGCTAAAATAATAAACCATTTCCAGTATGCCGTTATACTGTTTTCAGCTTCAAGAAAATCAAATAATGATGTAATTGAATCTTGTCTGATGGAACTATTTATGTTATTCAAATCCAGATAATTTAACTTACTCTCGGTTCTAGGATAATTAAAACTTATTTTTTTAATGGGTTTTCCACTTCTTTTAATATTAAAGATACCATCAACTGTGGGATTATCACTAAAACTGATTCTTACTTTATGTGGAAAACTTTGCTGCAGGGGAATAAATTCATATCCTTCTTTTGAAACATTCAAGATATCATCGCTTCCCAAATCTATTGGAACATCAATTGTATTTGGCCTTCCTACGGTGTGGTATGTTCTAGGAACCCTAAGGCCGAATGTAGCCATGTTATAAAATGTAGGAACAATCAATGGGGAATTTTTAAAATTTGAGTTATCGCGTTCCAGCGGAGCAGAAAAAAAATAAAAACCATCGGTACCTGATAAAAATGCATCGCCTCCTTCTAAGGATAAAATCTTCAATGCCGTAGATTTTGTTTTGAAGAACTGTTTTACATTGGGATATTGAAAATTATATACCTTTTTTTCAAAAACATTTTTATAAAGAGGGTGTTCAAAAGAAATATTGGTTATTTTTTTATCGACAACCAATTTTTGATTCAGTTGTGTTGCAAAAAAACCTGAAAGAAATTGATTATAGGATGTCAGATCACTTTCCAAAGAGGGGATAACGATTACGGTCCCGCCATTTTCTTTAAGAGTCTTCAATACTTTCTGCAAGCTTTTGGGAATAGATGGCAAATTATCCAAGATTATAACATTTTGTTCATCTAAAAAACTATAGTCCAATTGGCCAAGCGAATATTTTTTAAATATGAATTCCTCCTGCGTAAATAATCTGTCCAAATAATCATCATTGGAATTAGCTATTGCCAATACTTTTATTTTTTCTTTTTTATCGATATTGAAAAAGAATTGATTATCATAGGTTAAACTATTGTCCATAATTTTTAAAATTCCTTCCAATGGCTGATTGTCCGGTATAGTAAATACTACTTTGGCTTTTCCATTGGTATCGAATTTAGCAGAAGTCTTGGCAATTAAAAGTTCGCCATTATAAAGTGATATGGGAACATTTTCATTGTCGTTATTCCCTGATAGCATTACAGAAAGCGAAGACGGAGTAGCTTGGTTTTCAATTAAAAAAACTGAATCTATTGCAATGTTTTGGGCCTCTTTTGGTCGAACGGGCACTAAATAGTTAGTGACTGTGGAATCCAAGGTGCTATTTGAAGCATACATTCGCTCCTGAAAATCTGATAATAGGATTAAATTTTTAATGGAGGCATCCGAATTTGAAAATAATGTATTGGCCTTTAGTGCAATACCGTTAAAATCCAATTGTTTATGCGAATAAGGGAGCGACAATAAATTATTCTGAATATCTTTTATGGTTATATCCTTAAAGGTTTTTTCGTTTGTGAACAGACTAAAAACACTTTCTGAATCAATATTTTTTATCAGTTCCTGGGTAGACTTCTCCAATAGTGAAAGACCGTTGCTCTTAGCCTGCATACTAAAAGAGTCATCCAAATAAACCACGGTTTCTTTTTGTTGCAGTGCAGTTTTTTTGGAAGAAAAAGGCTGTGCAAATGCAAAAACAATGGCTGTAAGCATTAACAGCCTTACCATAAGCAATAACCATTTTTTTAGAGTGTTGCTTTTTCTGGATTCCGAAACCACTTTTTGCAGCATGGCCACATTGGTGAAAGGAGTTTTCTTAAATCTTCGTAATTGAAATAGATGGATTAAAATAGGAATGATTAGAAGAACTAGAGCCCAAAGGATTTCTGGATGTTTAAACTGCATTCCCAACTTTGATTGAACAAATATAGGGATTAAAATTATAGTTAATGGTCAGGGGACGAATCTGGATGATATTCTTGAAGGGTCAAGGGTGAAGCATAATATTTTAAGCTTAGGGCTTAGGGCTTAGGGCTTAGGGCTTTTGACTTTGGGTTCAATTTTTTATTTCTTACAAACAACAAACAACAAACAACAAACAACAAACAACAAACAACAAACAACAAACAACAAACAACGCTACTTAACAAAAGAAAAAGTAATCTTGCATTGCAATTTGGTTTAGCTCATTCAAATATTCCTTGATTTCCTTTTGGGCTTGTTCATTGGCAACAGTTACAATACTCTGTGGGTTGACCAATTCCTTTAATACTGAAAAATGAAATAGTTCTTGTCCATAGATTTTTTTATTGATTTTTTTTGGATTGTCACATAGCCAGACAAAATCGACATCCTTTTTCAGAAGATATTTGGCAACATTCTTCCCTTTAAATCCTGCACCCCAAATGACTAAAGGGCGTTTGGTTTTGTAATCTAGTTTTAAAAAAAAATATAGTTTGAGATTCAGAAAATAATTTTGGGCATAATGTTCGCTCGTTCGGGAGGTTCTGGTATTATAATCCCTCCACAAATGTAGAACTTCACTGCATGGAATAACGTTTAATCCTTTTTCATAAAACCGAAAAGTAAGGTCGTAATCCTCAGGATATCGATTGGGACTAAAGGCACCACATGCATCAAAATCTTTTCGGAATACCATCCAGCATGGAGACGGAATGACACATTCTTTATATATTTCACTATAGTTGGTTCCCTTTTCGGTCAATCGGTTCAACCAAGCTTCATAGCGAGCATACCCATTGCTAATTCCCGTACCAGAAAAATACCGCACTTGTCCAACCGCTATATTTCCTACACCGGTCTTAGCTAAAGAATCGGCCATGGTTTTAAGCCGACTTGGTTTCATGATGTCATCTGAATCCATTCGGGTAATTAAAATACCCGAACTTTGAGAATATGCTGTTCGCAGCGCAGGTATGATTCCTTGCCCCGTGTTTTTGATAACTTTTATTCTTTCATCTATTTTCGCATAAGAAATGAGCAATTCCAAGCTATTGTCTTCCGAGTGGTCATCAACTGCGATAATTTCCCAATTTTGATATGTTTGGCTTATGATAGAATCCAAGCATTCAGGTAAAAAGAGAGCAGTATTTTTAAATGGAATTAGGATACTTACCAAAAAGTTTTGCATGCAGATAATTTAATAGCGAGGGGCTAATAACTAGTTGTTTGCAAATTATCGATTTTAGAAATGGGAAGCTTATTAAATTAGAAGCTGTTTTTATAATATTTTAAGCTTTAAACTCTAAGCTCCAATCTCCAATCTCCAATCTCTAGGCTCTAAGCACTAGGCTCTATTATTAAACTTGAACTTGATGCTTGTCCTTGAAATTCTCATATCCTTACTCCAAAGATTTAATTGCTTTTTCAACCAAAATTTCCATGATTTTGTATCCTTTTGCATTCGGATGGACGCCATCCTCTGCCAGCTCCAATGGAAGTCCATTTCTATTGTCGGCCATTTCACTGAAATAATCGAGATAGAAAATTTTCTTTTCTTCTGCCAAATTTTTGAGCATGCTGTTGAGTTTTGGAATCTTAATATCGGGATTGAGTCCAGGCCTCCATGAATAGTCAAAAACGGGAAGTATGGAACATATAATAGGTTTTATATGATTTGCTTCTGCCAATTCTACCATGGAAAGAATGTTGTCTTTGATCTGCTCTAGGCTCATTGGGCCTGTATTGCCAGCTATGTCATTTGTGCCGGCCAAAATAACAACAATTTTAGGTTTCAAATCAATTACATCTTGTCTAAAGCGTAACAGCATTTGGGGTGTGGTCTGTCCACTGATTCCTCTGTTCACATATAAAGGATTCTCAAAAAAGCCAGGACTTTTGTTAGACCAAAGCTCTGTAATGGAATTACCCATAAAAACAACCCTTTTTTCTTTTTCTAAAAGATGTTGGGGCTTTTTAGCATCCATAGTTTTTAAGGAATCATTCTGTTTTTCATATTTGGAGAGGTTTGGCCAGTCTTGGGCATTCACCGTTAAACCCGACAAGCATAGGATTATCAATAAAACTTTCATCCTACTTACTTTTCGGTGGTGTAATCATAATATGGGCCTTGTGCGTTCCGGGATCCATAATCCAGGCATGGCCAGGTGGAGTAGGTGTCGTGGGCAAGCCTGTTGACTCGCCGGTTGCAAAGGGAATGTAAAAAACATAGCGTACGTACGGATTCTCTATTTCTTTTGTTTCGGAATTAATAACTCCCGTGAACACACATAAGGTTGACTTGTCCGGCATTTTTAGCTGACCGGATTTTACTTCTTTTTCCCGAATATCAAAAATCTGCTTGCCGTCTTTCCCATCTTTTTGCAGTTCGCGTCCTCTCGCCATAAAAGGGTCTAAATCCTTATGATAAGCTGCCGTAGAAAATTTTTCTTTTTTTGGATCACTTGCCAAGGCAATATAATCGTTGGTTCCTTCACGTAAGGATACGAAATTTCCATTGGCATCATATCCATAGACTTTGGCACCTTTTTTATAATCGAGCGGGACTGCCATTAATGCTGTTTCTATCTGCCATTCTTTAGAAGGAATTTCTTGTGAAAATCCCATCTGAAAAATAAATAATAAACTGGTCATTGTTAAAATATACCTGCTCATGTTCTTTATATTTAATATTTTGCACTTTTTCCTTTTGTGGTAGTCCTTAAAATAAAGGATCTTATATCATCATTTGCCTTTTGCAAATCTTCACGTCTCAGATACATCATATGTCCGGAGCGATAGCCTTTAAACTCGAACCTATCTTTCATGCGACCACTTGGGTCAACCTGCCACATAGTGTATTTGGCATTAAAATAGGTAGTGGCACCATCATAATAGCCTGATTGCACCAAAACATTTAGATAAGGGTTCTGTGACATGGCCTGGCGAAGATTGTCTCTGGTCTCATCATCTTCATTGTTCCAAGGATGAACAGGCCCAAACATATTGTACTTTATATCTGTTTTAAAGTTGAGCTCTTCTTGCAGATAATAATTGATGGCGGGTGTAAAACTGTGTAACCAAGATGTAATTTCCGAATTGTAATCCGGGCTGTTTCCGGAAAGCTGTTTGTCCATTCCCAAATACCTACTGTCCAATCGCCCAACGGTATACCCACCTTTTTCTTTCAACAGGTTCTTCCAGAAAAATCGGGTAGGTACGTCCAAATTATGATCTAGGATATCTTTTTCTTTCAAACCGGAATATTGCGCCATTTTTTTAGCCACACTGTTACGTTCTGCATCAGAAATAAAACCACCTTTTGCGATTGCAGGAATAAGTGTATTGATGGTATATGCTTCAGACTCGGGTAAGACCTCCAACAAATCCTTGCTTTGCAAATCTGACGGCAATGCCTTATGGTGCCATGCTGCTGCGGTATAATAGGGCAAATTCAAAGCGCTTGATACGGGTCCTCCAACACGTATCACCTTGTAATCGGCAGGCGAAACCATAATTACGCCATTAAGGTACATCCATTGTTGATTTTGTAGCGCCAAAGAAAGTCCCATGACACGTGTTCCTCCATAACTTTCCCCAATAATATATTTAGGTGAACGCCAGCGGTTGTTTCTGGTCACAAATGTATTAAGCCATTCAGCCAAATATTTAATATCCGCATTGATTCCAAAAAATTTGTCCCTATCCACCTTTTCGCCTTTTTCAGGTATTGTTCGTGAATACCCTGTATTTGCTGGATTTACATATACAATATCCGTAACATCAAGAACAGAAAATGGATTTTCTTTTACACCGTAGGGCTGAACGGGATAGCCCTCATCATCAATCTTAAGTGTACGTGGGCCCGTATACGCAAGATGCATCCAGACCGAACCTGAACCGGGTCCACCATTAAAGGAAATCAACAAGGGTCGTTCGGCTCTATTCTTAACGTTATTCCTTGTATAATAGGTATAATGCAACGAAGCTGTGGGTTCTCCCATTTCATCCCAAACAGGCTGGGTTCCCGTGGTAGCGGTATAACCAAAACTTGTTCCGTTTATAGTTACATTGTGCTGTGTGGTAATAGTCGTGTCAATCGGTAGTTTCCTGTTTTGTGCAACAGTAATTGCACTACATAATAAAACACAAAGAGTAAGGCTGATTTTTTTCATATATATTTTGAATTAGCATGGACTTAAAAATAGGGATTTTGTGTGACAATCTTCCTATACGTATAGAATTACGACTGTTTTGAAATCTGCCTTTATTTCAACTCATTGACTTCACGAATATTCCTTTATGAATTGAATATTGTTTCCAATATCATCTTAAAAGCACTCCAAAGGGAAAGTAGGCGAGTCTAGGTCGATGTATACTATTCCGTCTTAAGACGGCTAACCATATTTCTTTTTAAATTTATTGATCATCAATAAAAAAACTTTCCATGAAACAAATATCAAGAAGAGATTTTGGCACAACCTTGGCGAAAGGAGTTGGAGGTGCTGCCCTATTGGCTACAACTCCAATGGCATGTGCAATGGGTAATGCACAAAACAAAAAGAAATTAGGTATTGCTTTAGTTGGACTAGGAAGCTATAGTACATATCAACTTGCACCTGCTTTATTGGATACGGAACATTGTTATTTGGCGGGAATTGTTACAGGTACTTCAGAAAAAGAACAGATTTGGGCAGACAATTATGCTATTCCAAAAGCGAATATATACAACTATCAGAATTTTGATACTATCGCCAAGAATAATACTATCGATATTGTATATGTGGTATTACCGAATAGTATGCATGCTGATTTTTGCATCCGTGCCGCTAGAGCAGGAAAACATGTTATTTGTGAAAAACCTATGGCCATTACCGTTCCAGAATGCGACGCCATCATAAATGCGTGTAAAAAAGCTAATGTAAAGCTTGGCATGGGGTATCGCTTACATTCAGAACCATATACCCAAGAAGTAAAACGTTTTGTAAAGGAAAAAACATTCGGTGCTGTCAATTATATTACGGCGGATGCCGCATACAGGTCCTCTTCTAACCCTGACCAATGGCGTTTGAACAAAAAATTATCTGGTGGTGGAGCGCTAATGAACATGGGTGTTTATGCCATTCAAAGTATTATTTATGGAACAGGGGAAAATCCGAACTCAGTTTCTGCTCAAGAATTTAGTACGCGACCTGAATACTTTAAAGAAACCGATGAGACCATTACAGCCCAATTTGAATTCCCAAGTGGCGCGGTTGGAAATATCATGACTTCGCATAATGCTCGGGCTAACCGACTTTATGCTTCTTGTGATCATGGATGGTTTGAGCTGGACCCTGCGTCCACCTATATTCCCTTGGCAGGAAGAACTTCAAATGGAAAACTCGAATTTCCACAGGAAAGCCAACAAAAGCTACAAATGGATGACTTTGCAGAACATATTCTGTACGGAAAACCAAATAGGGCGCCAGGCGAAATGGGCAGAAGGGATATGGTAATCGTAGAGGCGATTTATGAGTCTATCGCGCAGGGTGGAAAGAAAATTGATTTTGATTTTAAACCTGAATATGGTTTTGGAGGATGATTTTTCCTCACTATTAAGACTTTGTCTAATTAATAACACTTCCTTAACTTTTTAACATTATAATGAAGTTTAGTTTCGATTATGACCACATTTAGTTAACGATGCTTAGGTGTCCTCAGTGGTATTTTTGTTAAGAATCCTTTAATAAAATTTACTTCTAAACCTTAAAACACAAATGAGAACACTTAAAAATTTAGTACTAATGGGAGTCCTGGTCGCTGTAACATCCTGTGACAAAATTGATGATTTTGTAGGCGGCGGTGACGACGACGAACCAAAAGGCACCATTTTCGAAAACAAGTCTGAGTTGGAACCTTTGGTCGCAATGAAACCACAGTTCAATTTTGTACAAGCTTATTCTCTTATCAGTTCAACAGAAACTCTCAGTAATGGTTTCAAATTGGTAGGTGCACAAGATGGTGGTGGTTTTTTACGAAACCCATCAGGGTCGGGATACATTTATCTTGCCAATGCCGAGGATGATTATGCAATTTCCCGTATTTATTTTGATGAGTACATGAACCCGACCGAAGGAGAATGGATATTAAATTCGGGAGTGGAAGATTTTGCACGCCAGTGTTCAGGAACCATGTGGGAAGCTGATATACATGGTGGCTCATCAGATTTATTTCTTTCCGCGTCGGAGCGCTTTCACTATGACGTTAAAGGTTTAGATCCTTACGCAGCCGCCACTCCAACAGCAGACTTTGGCTTGGACGCTTTAGGTGAATTTGCATGGGAAAATGCGGTTCCATTGCCAAAAAACACCTACTCTGGAAAAACGGTCATCGTCGGTGGTGATGATGACTCCAGCGGTTCAGAAGGTCAGGTGACTTTATATTATTCTAAAAATGGTAATGCAGACTTAACGGGTGGTGAAATCTATGTATTAAGGTTTAAGCAAGTTTCCGATGGTGCAGGGGGTACGATGAATGCATTGGACGGTACAATCTATACCGAAGAAAATCTGGATTTAGGAACTACTTATGACGTAGAGTTTGTTAAAATAGAAAATGGTGCATCCTTGACCAAGGATGAAATGGAAACAGCATGTATAGACATAAATGCTTCTGCTTTTATGAGAGTAGAAGATGTTGATTATCAAAAAGGAGTTGATGAAAATGCCAGAAATGTATTTTTCGCGGTTACCGGTAGAGGTCCGGGCAGGGATACTTATAATGATTGGGGTACCGTTTACAAACTGGAATTGGATGAGGACTCTCCCTTAACAGGTAAATTGACCCAGATTATCAGTGGCAATACAGATACCAACAACATGGATGGTAACTTGGCAAGCTTGCAGAGCCCTGACAATATCTGTGTCACGGAAAATTTTGTATATGTCCAAGAAGACCCAAATTCTTTTTCCAGAGGACATTCAGCTTATATCTATCAGTCGGATTTAAATGGGAACAATATTAAAGAAGTTCTCGAATTTGTTGTTCGACAAGATTTAGATCCTACAGGAAGCACAGGCTTTAGTGGTGAATATGGCAATTTAGAAGATATTTCAGATAAAATTGGAGAGCCAAATACATTTATTCTTAATCTTCAGCCCCATTATTGGGAGAGCCCTGACTTTCAAAACGTTGATGGTCATGATTGGAGAACAAAAACTGGTTTGACAGGGGATTTGGTCAATGGCCGTGAAGATGACCAAGGTGGACAAATAGTTCTGCTTAAAGGATTGCCTAGATAACTATTCCTTAACGATATTATTGAATAAAGAGACCTTCACTTGGTGGAGGTCTTTTCATGCTTACCAAATATTAAGTACTAGACAATGACATTTCAAAAGATTGCTCTCATTCTTACACTTTGCATACTATTATGCTCATGTAAAAATGAGCAAAAATACACACTGGTAGACAATCAACAAACTTCCTCTAAAGTTGAAATAAATTGGTCTTTGGCACAGGCACACTACCTACAAAACATGACTGATGCAATGTCTTATCTGGATAGTCTTGCAAAATTTGAATCAGACAGTCCCCAAGCTAAAAAATGGTTTATAAAAACCAGACAAGCTTTTAAAAGGGCTGAACCTTATGCCTCTTACCTAAACCCTGAAGTAGGGCATAGGGCCAACGGTCCGGCATTGCCCATAGTAACGGATGATACCCAGAAAGTTCTGCGCCCATTTGGACTTCAAAAAATTGAGGAAAGCATCTATGAAGGTGGAGAAAGTAAAGAGCAATATCAAAAAGAAATACGACTTACCCACGGTCTTTTCAAAAATCTTAAGAAAAATATTCAAAAAAGGGAATTGACGCCACAACGTTTTTTTATAGCTACACATCAACAATTAATGCGGATAATAAGTCTGGGAATTTCAGGATTCGACACTCCTGTTAGTCAATTGGGCCTAGGTGAAACAACAATTTCTCTGCAAAGCCTAAAAGAGATTTACAATAGCAGTATTCGGAGTCTTGTAACAGCCAAAAATCAGAAACTTGACAGCACATTTCATAAAAATATTGATAAAGCGGTAAATTATCTTAATGCCAATCCAAACTTTGAAACTTTTGACAGATTTACCTTTATTCGGGATTTCATGAATCCCATTACCCGAAACTGGGTAGAAATTAGAAAAACAGCAGATATCTGGAAACCTGTTAATAGTAAGCCCTTTAATTTTGATGCGCCGACCTTTTTTGAGGAAGATTCGTTCAATGTTGAATTTTTTACACCTCCCGTAAATAGAAATCCTACCGAAAAACGAATTGCCCTAGGAAAAAAACTCTTTTTTGACGCCAACTTATCCAAAAGTGGAAAGATGGCCTGTGTTACCTGCCATAATCCTAAAAAAGGTTGGGCGGACGGAATGGTAGTGAACAAAGACAATATTGGCAAACCATTGAAAAGAAATACACCAACGTTGATCAATGCAGCATATCAACAAAGTTTTTTTTGGGAGGGTAGGGCCCCAACAATTCTGAATCAAATAAATGCGGTATTTAACAATAAAAAAGAGTTCAATAGTTCGGTGCATGAATTTTCAAAAGAAATTTTAATCGATTCCACTTATGCAGAACTATTTAAAGAGGCCTATGGAGGTATTGGAACAAAAAACACAACTATAGTTCGTGCCATTTCCTCTTATATTGCTACACTAAAAGGTTTTAATTCCAAGTTTGACCGTAACATCCGTGGTGAAGAAGATTCTTTTACTGAACAAGAAAAATTGGGTTTCAATTTGTATATGGGAAAAGCATTATGCGCCACCTGTCATTTTATTCCATTGACCAATGGTACCGTTCCACCTTTCTTTTCAGAACATGAAAAAGAAGTTATTGGTGTTCCTGAAACTGCTGCCAATAATGAATTGGATGATGACTTGGGATTTTATTTATTGCCAAATTCACAGCTGGAAGTCTACAAGGGGATGTTTAAAACACCAACAGTCAGGAATTCTGAAGTTACAGCACCCTATATGCACAATGGAGTATATAATACCTTGGAAGAAGTCATGAATTTTTACAATCTTGGCGGGGGTGGAGGACTAGGTTTCGATTTGCCCTATCAAACCCTTCCATTTGATAACCTTCAATTGACAAAACAAGAAGAAAAGGCACTAGTTGTTTTTATGAAAACGCTAACCGATGTTGAAATAGGAGAGGAGTACTAAAATTTTTCGAACACCCCAAGTCCAAAAAGTGCGAAATCATATTTAACCGGGTCCATTGGATCTAGTTTTCTCAAGTTTCTATCGAGTTCTTCCAGGGCCTTGGCATCGTTTTGTTTTCGTCGCAGTAATTTTAGTTTTCTGGCAACATTGCCAGAATGAACATCCAGCGGACATGAGAGTTGATTTGGTTTTAAACTTTTCCAGATACCAAAATCCACGCCCGTGCTTCCATCCCTTACCATCCATCGCAGGAACATATTGATTCGTTTTGCTGCTGAGCCTTTAATGGGATCAGAAACATGTTTCATGGTTCTAATCTCATGGGGCAATTCAAAAAATTGGATTTTAAAATTGGATATGGCAGATTGTAGCGAGTCTGTATTCTGATGTTTTACAAATATTGATTCCAGGCCATCATGATTGATATAGATATTTTGAAGACTTTTTATAAAATACTGTAAATCATGACCGTTAAAGGTTCTATGCACAAAAGGAATCAATTTTTCCAAATCCGTTTCTGAATGGTTGAGTACAAAATCATGGGGGGCATTGTCCAGAAGTTCCATTAATCTTGACGCATTATTAATAATACTTTTTCGGTTTCCCCAAGCTATGGTTGCGGTTAAAAAACCACTGATTTCAATATCCTCTTTTTTGGAGAAGCGATGTGGAATTTGTAGCGGGTCTTCTTCTAAAAACTTGGGATGATTGTATTGTGCTACCTTTTCGTCCAAAAAAGTCTTTAGTTCAGTTTTGGTCATAATATAAAATCAAGAAACGATCAAACCGTCTACCATGGTCAACTTTCTATCGGCCATATCCGCCAACTCCAGATTATGAGTGACCAAAACAAAGGTCTGTCCAAATTCATCACGGAGCTCAAAAAAAAGTTTGTGAAGATTGTCCGCACTTTCAGAATCCAGATTACCACTTGGCTCATCAGCAAGAATTACAGAAGGGTTGTTGATCAAAGAACGGGCCACGGCCACACGCTGTTGCTCACCACCTGACAATTCATTGGGTTTATGATGATATCTATCTGATAGCCCCAAGAAATCCAAAAGCTCTTTTGCCCTTTTTTCTGCTTCCGTCTTTGGAGTCCTCTTTATAAATGCGGGGATACAAACATTTTCCAATGCGGTAAATTCCGGTAATAATTGATGAAACTGAAAAATGAAACCGATATGTTCATTTCTAAAACGTGCCAGATTTTTATCATTGAGTTGTGTAACAATAATATCATTGATGGACAAAAAGCTGTCCTCCATATTTATTGGTGCATCCAACGTGCCCAAAATTTGTAATAAAGTTGTTTTGCCTGCCCCTGAAGCTCCTACAATAGATACGATCTCGCCTTTTTTTATTTCTAGATCAACACCTTTTAAAACCTGTAGATTTCCGTAACTTTTTTTAATATTGCTGGCCTTTATCATAAGTATTTTTAATGCTGTGGTATGAACCCTAGCGACTGTACAAACAAAAATCGGAAGTTTTAATTAAAGTTTTAGTGTGATAGTGCGACTACTTATAAAATTTTATCATAGTTTTTGAGCAGTGAAATCACTAACTTTGTTTAACTTTACATTGAAATGAATGAACAAAATAAAGATTCTTTAGAAACCGCCATATTCGCTGGTGGTTGTTTTTGGTGTACTGAAGCTGTCTTCCAAAGACTTAATGGGGTACAAGAAGTAACTTCCGGTTATACGGGCGGAACAATAAAAAATCCTGCATACAGAGAAATATGCACAGGTAGGACCGGCCATGCCGAAGCTATAAAAATAGAATTTGACCCTACTTTAATTTCTTATGAGGAGCTGTTAGAAGTATTTTTTGCCACACATGACCCTACCACACTAAATAGGCAGGGCAATGATGTTGGCACACAATACAGAAGCGAAATTTTTTACACAAATAGGGAGCAAGAAAAAAAGGCAGGGGAGTTTATAGCACTTTTGGAAAGGGAAAATGTATTCAGTTCTCCAATAGTAACTGCAATTTCTGAAGAAAAAGAATTTTACCTAGCTGAGGAGGATCATCAGAATTATTATAATGATAACTCAAATCAACCTTATTGTCAATTCATAATCGACCCTAAAATCAAGAAATTGAATAAATATTTTTCAAATAAACTAAATACTGTTAAATAGATCTATGGCACCATATCAAAACATGGAAGAATATAATATCACTATTACCAATGATATCAAAGAACGTTTCTCAAAAATTATCGGAGAGATAGGGGAGGATGTCAGCCGTGATGGACTTTTAAAAACCCCAGAACGTGCGGCCAAAGCGATGCTGTTTTTAACACAGGGGTATCAACAAGACGCAGCAGAGATTTTAAAAGGTGCAATGTTCGAGGAAGAATACGACGATATGGTTATTATAAAAAATATTGAGCTGTACTCTTTGTGCGAACATCACATGCTCCCATTTTTTGGTAAAGCCCATGTGGCTTACATACCCAATGGACATATTGTTGGACTGAGCAAAATTCCACGAATCGTAGATGTTTTTGCAAGGAGATTACAGGTGCAAGAACGTTTGACACATGATATTCTGGAATGTCTCAACAATACACTAAAACCTAAAGGTGTTGCAGTCGTTATCGAGGCTTCGCATATGTGCATGATGATGCGCGGCGTACAGAAACAGAATTCCGTTACGACCACATCAGGATTTAGGGGACAGTTTGAAAAAATAGAAACGAGGAACGAGTTTCTTAAACTTATTGGATCGGATTTATCCTAGTTAATTTTTTCAAGTCGTTCCTATTTGCTATTTTTCCTCAATGGCAATAGAAAAAAACCTAAAGTATCGAAACCTTCTTTTAGGATTATTGTTTGATGGCATCGGAATGTTATCTTTTGCCATTCCTGGAATTGGTGAGTTTTCTGATGTAATTTGGGCTCCCTTGGCAGCTTGGATTATGACGCGAATGTATGAGGGCAAAGTTGGTCAGGCAGCAGGTGCAGTTACTTTTGTTGAAGAATTAGTACCTGGCCTGGATATTATTCCCACTTTTACCCTTACATGGATTTATACTTATCTCATTGAAAAGAAGTAAAGTATGATTATTATATCAATTAAACATAATTTCATAAGAGCAAGCCGACTCAATAATTTTTTATAAATTACCCCAAAACATAAACAATTAAAACAATGAGAAAAATAATTTACACATTAACGGTTCTATTTGTTTTCGCCGCCTGCAACGACGAAAAGAAAGTGCTTTCAGAACAATTGGACGAGTTACAAATGCAAAATGACAGTATTGAAAAAATCCATAGCGAATTTCAGTCCACCCATAATCAGATGATGGACAAGCACGAACAATTCAAATCTAAACTAAACAACATGGAAATTAAGGATTCCACTGTTTTGGAAGATGTTGCTCGTCATGAAGTGATTTTGAAACAGCATGATGCAGTTTTGGCTGGTCATGATAAAATGATAAAAGCCCATAAAGATTTAAAATCTGACTTTGGGGATATGACTGCGATTGAAATGAGGGCACAACTTGAAGAAATGAAAAAAGCCCATCAAACAATGATGGATGAACACTCAAAAATGGAAAATGAACATGGTGTTATTATGGATGACCATGAAACATTGATGAGTAAGCTTGATAGTGTAGAAACTTCTGAATAAAAAAGGCTACACTTAACATAAAAAACCGGCGGTCTTTTATAATAGTCAAAGACCGCCGGTTTTTTTATTATTCATTCTTGGTTGGTAGTGCATTGGCACAACATCCATTATTTCCACATTGACAGTATTTTCTATTATAAAGATGCAATACCACCAAAGCGAGGGAGGGTACGTAGATTATTTCCTCGGCAAGCAGAACCAGTTCCAGCTTTTCATTCAAGATAACCGTTGCAAGAAATATCCAAGAAACCCATAAGGCAAATTTCATCCAGTATTTTGAAGTGTTTCTTACCGACCAAAACACCGCTAAAAGTGATATAATTATAAAAAGTATATCCAGAAACCCCCACCAAAATGGACTGCTGTGATGACCCTGCACGTGACCTGTATGTGCAGCAAATAAAAAAGGGGTGGCCAAGCAATGTACAAGGCACAAGCTACTGGCAAAAGAACCCCATGTGTCTGACTGAGCGGAAAATTTTAATGAAATGGCCATCTGATTTGATTGTTTGTTTGAAAGTGTTTTTTATGACTTTAATGTGACCGTCCTTACGACTTTGTTGAAAGGGCCTGGAATAGGATTGCCTTGTGAATCGATTAATTCCAATTGAATGATAACTTCGCCCATCGGCAACCCGATAATGATATGTGGGGCCCATTCCGTAATCACAAATTCTTCACCGTTGATGGTGGCCCTTACTTTATTCCCGTCTTCTGAAAGGGTGGTGTTGAGCACAAAAAAATCCAATAGCAGACGCTTTGTATCGGCTCCCAAATATTCCCCTTTGGGCCGACTGTAGATAAGTGTTGGGGCATCCATATCCAATCCATTAGAATCAACTGGATTCTCACCAACTTCCAATTTTTTTACGACCATCGAATTTTCGTTTTTTACCGATTCGTGGTAAGAGCGGCTTAAAAAAGCCACTAGATGATGCACTCCATCAGGGATTTCTTTTGAAAATGTAGGTTCATAGTGTGCGGAATAGGGTTGGTTGTTCAAAATAAAGTGGATGTGCTGTCCCTTACCTGAATTCGCTAATAGTTCGGCATTGGGACCATCCGTTTGGGCGCCCAGTTCATAGTCACTTACCATAAAGTCAAATTTGGCTTCTCCGCCTTTGGCAATCGTGCCGTCACTCAGGGATTGCAGCTCCAAAGTGGCATCTTCATAGGCCGGGGAGCCTTCTAGTTTTACCAATTCAATACTTGTATTTGTGGTTTCGTCCGCAACTTTAAGGGATTGCTCGGCAGCTTTCTTATCAACGGTATCCTTTTTCTGCTGCTTGCAAGAAATGGTTGCGGCAAATAAAAGTAGCATTGCAAAAATCTGTGGTGTGTTCATTTTCATTTTTGTTGTTTTTAGTATTATGAATTGTATTTAAGGATAATCTTTATAAAGGTTTTTCAAGTTCCATATAGATTGGTTGCCCATATTGGAAATTGTGAGGTTGCCCAGTTTGGTGATACTGGTATCAGCGGTATTTAAACTGCAATGAATCTCGTTAATACGACTGAATGCTATGGTATCGGAAGGTGTGATAGTAATGGAGATATCCCCACTTGCAATCTTCAATGATTTGTCTTTCTTTGATAGTAGCTTGCAACCCAGTTGGCGCATTTCTTGAGCAATTCGTTTATAATCTTTGAGCGTACAAGTCATGATGATGCCGGTGATACCTTCAAATAACTGTTTTTTGCTATAGGATACTTTTAAAAAGGCTTCCCGAGAGTATTCTCGATGTTCCTTTTGGTGTAGACCATCCAAAAATGCTGGATTGTAAAATGCATACCAAGTGTGAAGAGAGGTTCTGGAAGTTGGGGAATAAAAAGCCTTGAACCACGTAATGTTTTCTTTCCGAAGTGGCACTTCAACTGTTTCGGAAAAATTTAAATATGGTTTTCCCGTTTGTTTCAATTTAGGTGTCACCCCTAAGTGAAAATGCTCGCCTTTGTTACGAAGGGCAAAACCGATTCCACTTTTGCCCACAGGCTCGTTATATTCATTGTTTGGTCCCAAAAGTTCTATAAAATGCTTATGCCCCCTGAGGTAGCACGAGGTCGTGCGGTCGTCAACAGCCTTAAAATCGGGTAATCCACCATCAATGGAGGAATAAGTCTCCTTTAAAAAATCATGTTGTGTGAATTGGCTGTAGGTAACGCTATCCAAGACAACATACAAATGGTTGAAGCTTACTTGGGATACGTTATGATTAAAAGCTTCATCGATTTTCTCTCGATCAACGATTGAAGCATCGTAGCTTTTCCGGACCTTTTCTTGACAAGAAGTCAACAACAGTACTATCACCAGATAGCTAAGTTCGCGTACATTCATCTCAAAACTGTTTTAAAAAAGTGATTTTACTGATAAATTGTGTACTCTGCTGAATAGGGTCGAATAAATCCGTTTGGGTATCATTAAATACCAGATAAATGAAAGATAAGGGCATATATTCCCAACTAAAGCGTACGTTCCAGCGGCCTTGTTCATCAAAACTATTGTACTGGTAAAAGGTAGAGAGTTGTACCCTTGGATTGAGTGCTACGCGCAGTCCTCCAGTGTACAATCGAGTATCCAGGTCATTGCTTGCCACTCCCACATTATTAATGTTATTGTACTCATAATCGGCGGTCAGCGCAATATGGGGCAAAGGGGCATATCGCAAACCTCCTTCAAGAGTATTTCTTGTACCATTATAAAAGTCACCAAAATCGTAACCGATAGACCCCGAGAATTTCTTGGACTGGTCGGTGTTATATTTCAAAACATATCGCGTGTAACTGTAATCGCCTTGTGCAATTTGAAGTCCGAGTGGTGCAAAATCAAAATTAATATTTTGCCAAGTAGGGGTAAAGGAGGCCTCTACAAAACTGTTGTCCTTAAACCAAGTAAAAATGGGAAAGATGTAAAGGCTTGATTGCTGAAAATTACCAAAATCCTCAAAATCATGGTAATAGTTAAAGAAAGCCCCAGGATCCCATCGGCGTACAAAGGGAAGCCATTTTGGTCTGAGAATTGCATAACCCCCTGGACTATGGTACATCACATCTTTTTGAAATACAAAACCCATATCAGGTGCATAATCTTCACTGACAAAGGCATTGAGATAACCCATATAATAATTGTTGGTACGTTTACCTGCAAAGAGGCGTCCCGAAAATCCTGTATCCCCGGTCTCACTATCCAATGAAGTGGAGACCAAATAGGATAGGGTAATCTCGCTTTTCGGCCGTATCAATCCGTCAATGGAGATGGTGGTATTGTTTCGACTATTAATACCCAGATTATCAAAGGAATCATCCAGTCGATATGTGATCATCGCCCCTATGTTATTTTCTTTACCATAGTTCTGGGTATAACGCGCTACTCCAAAAGTACTGCCCGTACTGTTGTCGGTTTCCCTTTGGCGAACGGCCAAAGCCGCAATCGTTCTATTTTCGTTACGGTCGGTATATCGTGCCCCTGCGTCCAATGGTGCGGGAGCTGCATTAAAGGTGTTTTCCAAGCCGATGGTTCGGCTGAAAAAAGGCCGTACCTGAAAATTTCCGCCTCCAGCCCAAATACCGGAATTCTCCAAAAAGAACTGTCGCCGTTCGGGGAAAAAGATATTGAAGCGTTCAAGGTTGTTGACGGCCCGATCAACATCAGCTTGGGCAAAATCTGTATTAATGGTCAAATCCAACACTGCATTGGGGTTTATGGCCCATTTTACATCACCCCCAATCTTTGGTTCGTTCAATTTTTCTGTAAGGACCTCTCCAGTTTTGTTTTCGTCGTATTGATAGAGCGCATAGGGTTCTACCCTAATATTTGCCGATGGTGGTGGCACTTCAAGACCTATAAGTTTAGCGGCATAGACCATCCGGTTTTCAGAAAAGGACTGTGGAATAGCAGGGAAGACTGTTTTTTCGAAATCTTTTCTAGCCAGGCGATAAAATGTAATGCCCCACTCAACAGCTTTGCCTTCAATGGGTTTATCATAGCGAATAGACTTGAAAGGAATTGCGAATTCGGCATAATACCCTTTATCGGTGCGTTGGGTACGTACACGCCAGAGAGCATTCCAGTCCTCATCAGTATTGTTATCATTGAAACTCTGCAAATCCAATTGATTTCCATGCGGCGTGGTCTGAAAGGAAACAGCATATTGTTTGGTATTCTGTGCATCGATTTGTATGCCAAAGACATCATTTTCCCCATTGTCAAAATCACGGCGTAAATCTTGCATTCGTACTCCTTTTTTTCCTAAGGAGTCTGCCGCAAATACCCCCACATATAGGTTTTTTTCATCATAAAGTACCCTAACCGTAGTCAGGTTTTTTATAGGACCGCCCTGAACAGGCTCTACCCGAAAGAAATTGGTGATTGGTTCGGCACGTTCCCAGTCCGCTTCTTCTAAGCGACCGTCAATCATTAACTTTCCTATAGTTTTTGTGGCTGAAATAGTTCTGGGTATTTCGGGTGGAGGGAAATTGTCAGTTTCCTTTTCTTGAGCCAATAAAGTAGCTCCTCCACATAAAGCAGGTAGAAACAAGAAAAGCAAAAAAAGCCGATAATATTTACTTGTAATCATATTTTCTGATTGATTGTAACGGTTCATAAATCAGTAGGTTTGATTATCCAATACTTTAGATTAATTTTCAAATCAATTGCTATCATTTCTATGAATTATTGCATATTCCTGAGGATTTAGAAAGTGTATCCTATCCGAGTTCCCACGTAATAATTCCGGTCCATCCCAGGGTCAAAAAAGCCACCAAATCCCGAATTCAATCCATGCATTTGACTATATTTTTCATCTAAGGCATTATTGACACCTACAAATACATTTAAACGAATTCCCTCTAACAGTCCTTGGGTGTATCCCAGCTTAAGGTCTAACAATTGATAAGAATTGTCTTTGGTACTGTTTTCGTTGTTAAGGAATATATCATCATAGAAGTTATAGGTGCCATTAAAATAAAGACCCCATTTTGTAGCAAGATCTAAACCTCCCACAATGCTATGCAAGTGTATTCCAGGGACCCTATTGCCATCAAAATTCACCTGCACTGTATTACCCTCTCCATCAACGGTCAATGAATTGTAAGATTCAAAGGTATGGTCCATGTAATTGTAATTGGCCCATATCCGACTTTTTGGGAACAGCGAATTTTCTTCATCAAACAGGTTGTATAGCAATGCCAATTCTATACCCTGGCGGTCAATGGCTCCTGCATTTTCATTTTCAATAAAGTCAAGATTACCCGCAGTGCCCACTACTCGTGGTACAATGACATCATTCTCATCCATACGGTAAAAAGTGAGGTCAAAGTTTAACTTGTCGTCAAATACGGAACCCCTGATTCCCAACTCTTTGTTCCAACCGATAGTGGATTGCAAATCATTGTTTACTGTGCGATTGTTGTTTTCAAAAGCGCCTCTAGGTGGTGGTGCAAAACCTTTACTTATGTTCCCCTGAACAGCAATTTTTTCGGACAGTAGTTTGACCACTCCTATTCTTGGTGAAAAGTCATTTACCTTACGCTCAAATTCCTGAATTCCAGTTGTATCTAGAAATTCCTGAAAATCCAATCTAAAATTATTGTAGCTGCCACCAATGGTCAATGTTGTTCTTGCTGGAAGTTTTATCTCGGCCTGGACGAAGCCCAAAACAAGTTCATTGATGATTTCCCGACTGTTTACTATTGGACTTTCAAAACCATTTGAGAATACATCGACATCACCAAGACCACGGGTATACTCAACTCCAAAAACTAAATCTGTCGGTAAATTGAACGGTTTAAATGAATAAGTGTTGGCGGATCTTAGTGAAAATGTAGTCGTAGTGTTTTGATCGGCAGAAACAAAAAAATCATTTCCTATAAGAAAGGATCCTTCCAATACTTGATAGTTGAATGTGGTATTATTCTTCCATTTATCGTTAAAGCGATATTGATGCCCAGCTCCAATCATCAAAAGTTGACCGATTAATCCATTATCCAATTCTGGTGAAAAATTGGATTGTCTAGGATTCTCTGCTACTTGTTCCGCTGTTAAGTTGCCTGGAATGCCATAACTTCTATCTCCAAAAATCCCAACAATGGATATGGTCTGTTTATCGTTGGGAAATACTCTTCCGAAGAGATTGATAAATTCATTTGAAGATGATGCTTCCTCACGATACCCATCGGTTTCCACATTGGAGTATTGCAACCTTAAATCGCCATTTTTACCACCTGTTGCGAAAGATATGCCAGCTCTAGTAGTACCATAAGACCCCGAAAAACCATCTAAGTTTAGTTGTGTCTTTCCAAATTCGGGAACTTTGTTCTCAAATAAAGCAACGCCCGCAAGACCTCCTCCGTAAATGCTCCCCGAAGGACCACGGATAATGTCCAAGCTTCCGACTGCACCCATATCCAAGTAGGCCAAGGGTGGAAAACCACCTGCGGAAGTTAATGGTATCCCATTCCAATACATTTTATAGCTATCACTATGGCCAACAATGCCCAGATTACCCCCACGTATCCTAATTCGGTACCTACCTATAGTAGTGGATTCCACCTTAACCCCCGGCATTGTGCTTAGGGCCTGTTGGGGAGAACGAAAATCGAAACGTTCCAAATCGGCGAAAGTAATACGGGAAACAGATGCAGGCGTCTCCAAAAGTCGTCTTGTACCTTCCAATGCTGTTAAGGTCACCCCGTCCAGGTTCAAGGTCTCAGCTGTCATACGAATAACAATTTCCTTTGGATTGGTTTCAAGAGTTATACTTACTGCTCCATAACCAATATAGGACACCGCAATAGCTACTGGAAAGGAGGGTACATTTAGCTCGAAGTTTCCGTCCCCATCGGTTACTGTTCCTTTTTCTGCTCCTATTATTGAAACAGATGCCCCCATCAATGGTGCTTGGCTCAGCCCGTCGATTACTTTGCCTTGAAAAGACTGCTGTGCAAACACTGTTTGAAATGCTGATAGCATCCCAATAACGAGTGATAGCTTTAATAGCATGCTTTTAAATTTGTCCATCTTACTAAGTTGTTATGATATTTGCTTTTGTTTTCTTGCTATAAACAATAATCCCCATGAGGTATACTACAATGGAAAGTACCAGTATAATTATCATTCCCATTGAGGGTGAGGCAATTTGCGGTATGTAAGTGAACTTGGGCAAATCAGGATAATCTTTTTGTGAGAAATCTTTATTATTATAAAGAAATGGCATAAAATGCTCCCTCCAACTATTGGCAAAGGCCACTACTTGTTTTCTATAACTTTCATAGTCTCTGGTGGAAGTACCCGCCATTCGGTTCAAGGTTTCCTGTACAATGATGGCAGGTGAAATCCATTTGAACTTGCTCACCCAATCTTGCTGCTTTTGTAATTGTTCTTCGTAAGTATTGACCACGGGGGCCAGTTCTTCCCTTATTAATTTTTGTGAAGCCATGTACCGATGGTAGAATCCTCTAAACTGGGTAGTATCATTCAGTGCATATTCGGGATGGTCTCGCAAGTAATTATCCAAGATTTCATCTGCTTTCTTGGTGGATTCTGCCTTTAAAGCACGCATATCGTTAATCATTAATGTACGCGAGGGCATAGGATATAATGTATTGCCCAACTGGTTAAGCACTGAAGGTACCAGCAGGACGAAAATCACCCATAGCCCCAATAGTGCAACGGCGTTCTTTGCTGAACTTCCTACCCAAAGGTTTACCAAAAATCCTAGGGCAAACCAAAAGAGCATATAAATCAATATGATTCCTACCAAACCGAAGAACACCTTTATCTGCGCAAAGGGATTGTATCCAAATACAAAACAAACGAAGATCAGCGCTCCAATGACCAATACGGAGAGCCAGAAAAAGCGGAGACCAAATTTTTGTAGCACCCAATTCTGAATGCCAATAGGCTGCGCCGCCAAAAGTCGTAGCGACCCACTTTCCTTTTCGGAGGAAAGTACATTATATGAAAAGGCTATAATAAGCAATGGCAATAAGTAGACGATAACAAATGCCAGGTCAAAACTGCCGAAGAGCAGTTGAACCGGACTAGTCATTTCAGTAAAGTTTAGTGCAAAATCGTCTCCCGATACTTTTGGTTTTACATAGTGCGTAAAAAGATCCGCTTGCCCTACAGAAACAAAGGCCATGGGCTGTGGCTCCATGGCTGCCACCCTGGGGTGGTAATTGCCCACTGCCATTGGACTGGTGGGAATGGTCCAGGGCGATGCACTTACCTCTAAACCTTTTTCCACTGAATCCAATAGTTTCAGCATCATTTCATCGTTCTCTTTAACTTCTTCGTGGGCCGCAACGATATTATCTGTTCGTTTGTTCACTTTTTCCTTACCGTTGCGTGCGGCAAAACCAAAAAGCAATAACAAAATGATGCTCAAAAGCTGTATCCAGCGGCTTCGCAGCAATAGTTTTAACTCATATTTAAAATTGTAAAATAGCATGATCAGATAGTTTTTGTGGTGAAGAATAAAAAGCCGAAGGAAGCTATAAGCCAAATTCCTAAGATTCCGAGGTTGGACGTATTCCGGGAAAGTATGGAACCTAGTTCAGGAGGGTCGTACTCAAAAGCAGGCAATGTTGCCCAAACATCAGCATCCGCTTGATAGCTCCAGTCCCCGTAGGACGAATTTTCAGCAAAATTCTTATTCAAAAACTTTTGAGTCGCAATACGGTATTCCTCTGCCGCATCTGCAAAATCCCAATGTGTGGCATAATCGGTGTGAGCAATGGCCATGCTTAGAAACCGTGTGGGCAAATAAGGTGAAATCAAAGCTAAACTCTTGTAGACACTTGCTTGTTGGGTGTATTGGTCCTTAAGATGATTATAATGCTTAAAATAGACCTCGGCCTCGTGTTCTTCGCCCTTTTGCATACGATATCCATCAAAGTTAAAGGGCAGTTGATGCAAACTATCTACGCCATATTCCCTCAAAACCTGTTCTTGCAACAGTTTGGATTCCTTGCTCCATGGATTATGCCCGTCCAGCCCCTCTTTTTTATCCTGAAGCACATTGGCAGCAAACTCCTGTCTGGTCGGGTACGGATGCTTGCTTTCGGCAATGTTACTGGCTGCTTTGGGTGCTACCAAACAAGCAATGATCCAAACACATAAAGAGGCGACCAAAGAAATACCGGATTTTTTAGTTTTAGAGGAAATGATCAAAACGATGTTAGTGAAAATCATATAATATCCTATATATATCAAAAACATTAAAAGCAGCGCGTTCCAATTGAGCACTCCAAAGTCATCTAGGTTACTCAAAAGAACCCCTGCCAATAAAAACAATACCGCCGTGATAATAAAAATTGGCAGGAAAAGAGCCGTCCACTTTCCTATTAGCCATTTCCAATTAGATATTCCCTGACTTTTTAGTAGAGTCAAGGTTCCCATTTCCCGCTCTTTTGTAAAGCTGTTATATCCTAAAAGAACAATAAGTAGGGGGATGATAAACAGCAAAATGAAATCAGGGGTCAAATCACCAAAGCGAGCCAAACCTGTCTGATCTGCGGCTGCACTGAATTGTGCCTCATTGCGATTATGCGCCTCCAGAAAAATTGAAGTTCCTGCATATTTATCTACACCTTGATCTACTAAGGAAAGAGGATATTTTGGTTTAAAGGCATAGGTTCCATAATGTGCCGCTGAATGTGGATTTTTTTCTCCTTGATTGTCCCAAACAGCACGCTCGGTAGTTTTGGCCCTGGCATATTGTTCGTTTACATTTTGATACTGTTTTGCGCTGATCCAAACTGCAATGGAAAGCAGCAATAAAACAATGGCAAAAGCAATGCGTACACGGCCTTCGCGCATAAATTCCTTGGTTTCTTTGATGAATGTTTTAAAAATCATAATACCGCTTCTTTATAGTTCATCGTGTCAAGATATGCCTGCTCCAATGATGCGAGGGATATATCATTGGCAATCAGTTCTTGCTTCAGGAGGCCATTTTTCATAATACCTATGCGAGTCGCTACTTCCTTGGCCCTGAACAAATCATGTGTAGCCATTAGAGTGGCGACGCCTTTGGAACGTAATTTTTGAAGTAGTTGACCAAATTCATTGCTGGCCTTGGGATCTAATCCTGAAGTAGGCTCATCCAACAGTAATACTTTGGCATCTTTTGCCAGAGCAATGGCTATGCCCACTTTTTGTCGCATTCCTTTGGAAAAAGTAGAGATATGTTTATTAAAGGCTTCCGGTTGCAGGCCTGCGTCTTCCAAAAATTCTTTTAATTCAATTTTTGAAAGCTTTTTTTCTGCAATTCCAGAGAAATAATCCAAATTTTCTACAGCTGTTAGGCTTGGGTATAGCATTAGGTTTTCAGGGATATAGGCCAGAAAACGTTTTGTGGCTTTTGGTTTTTTTGCTACGTTGAGCTGATTGATAAAAGCGCTCCCGGACGTGGGTGCAACAAAGCCAAGCAGTAAATTGATGGTAGTGGTTTTTCCAGCTCCGTTGGCACCGAGAAGACAATAGATTTCGCCTTCATCGACTTTTAGATTTAAATGATCAAGTGCAGTTTGATCACCGTATTTTTTTGTAAGATCAGTCGTTATTATCATGGTGGCTAAAATTTTTAAATGATAGGATACTACAATCACTTTGATATATAGAACTTATATACAAAGCGTCGTTTTTTAAAGTCAAGGCGTACTGCCTTAAGAAATAGTAGTGTCTTTAGGTTAGGGACGAGGGTGGACCTCTAAGAAGATAATTTGTATTCGCTCTCTGATTAAGAACTGATTTATCAAAATTCACACGCATTAAAGCACACGCAAATCCTAATAAAATTGCAGGGTACACCCAGAAGTATAGGGTTTGGCCCAATAATTTAGCGCAAAGTTCGCAGGCTAGGGAAGTTTTATCAATTTGGGTATCATGAGCGTTATGCTCAACATGAATACCAATATCATGTTGAACAAAGACATGATGTACGGTATGATATGACAATTGAAACAGGAGTATCACTGTCAATAGTATTCCAAACCGTTTTTTTGTCCTTTTGCTTCTCATGAGAAAAAGGGAGTGGATGAACTCCACCCCCAATAATTCAATTAATTTAAGTTTACGTATTTATTGAATATTTAAAACGAAATCCAAGTCAAAATCACTATCACCATCGTTAGCTCCTGTTGTAGCTGATTTTAGATCAGGTTGGTGTTGAAGTCTGACAGTAAATATTCCCCCTGTTGTTGTACTTGCGGCCGGTGTAGTCCAAGAAGTTGACAAACCTACGGGATTTCCATTCTCATCTTGGTCATTGTAATTGATCGGATCGGAAGCTGTATCTATGTTGCCATTTCCTCCTGGACTGTCGAAAGCATCGGTGGTGAAACTAAAGAAAATCTGGTGTTCATCGTCTTCATCCGAAATTTCATCACCAATATCTTCTACATCTGTTGGGTCCAATGCATTCAAAATTTCAAAAGTTAAAGTATATTGAGTATCCGCGGAAAGCGTAATTTCATCTTGTTCTGCTAATTCCGCTATACCTTCTCCGTCGGGATCAACTGCTGTTGCCCGAACCACATCGTTGGGATCAGCATCATTGGTGAAAATAAGGGTTACATTAGTAATCACTTCTTCATCATTTTCTTCTTCTGGTGCATCGTCATCATCACTACAACTACTTATAGCGAAAGTGGCGAATAGAAGTACTAGTAAACGATAATTTATAAATTTTTCAATTGTTTTCATTTTTACTTTTTTTTAATTGTTTTTAATTATTTATAACGGTTTCATTTATTTTAAAAAAATCAAGGAGGTCTGGTTGTGGTGGACCTAGTTTTAGGGGCATTTTTCTTAATCATTATTATTTGCTTTAAAGGTATAATTCAACACAAAGAGAATATTTCTGCCAGGTTCATCAGCGAAATATCGCATTTCATTGAGATAATCGCGATAACCAGTATTCAAAAGGTTTTGGGCGGTAATACTTCCGTTAAGATTTTTCCATTTAAAACTCCACCTAAGGTCAAGCAGAAAATAACCTTCAGGCGCATCTATAAAATCAAAGATTTCTGATTGTGTGGTAATGGTAACAGAACCATCGACCAAACTTTCTGGAGAAACCCTTCGAGGTGCTTGAAATTGTTGAAAGGTATAACTTGGCCTAATCATAAACTTTGAAGATTCAAACTCCCAAAGTTTTCCTTGGTCCCATTGTAATTCAAAACTTGTTGAAATAGGGGGTTGGTTTATCAAGGGTTCGTTTTCACCTATATTTCTTGACCATAGATAACTGAATCCAAAAGTTCCCGAGATGGTTTTGGTCCAATCTTTTTTCCAACTGTAATCAGCTCCAAGAAACAATGCATCTGCTTGATCAAAAATAAATGCGGGCATAGGACCTCTAATCGTTCCAAACACACCTAAAGGTCTATCAAAAATGTAGTTCTCAATATAGTGTGAGTAAACGGTCAGGTTGTGGAAATTGCCATTTTTGTATGTCTGAAATTCATTGATGAACTTATATCCTCTTTCTGGGTCGACCTGACTCTCACTTAAAGGCGTTACTTCATCTGTACTAAGTTCGCCATCGATATCGGTAAACCGAAGTAGTCCAAAGGTAGTCTTGAAGCCCTCTTGTCCAAAGCTGAAAAGTTCCGCTACATTGGGTGTACGCCAAGCGGTACCTAAATTTGTTCTAAAAGTACTGTTTTCAGACAGTTCTCTTACAAAACCGATAGATGCCGTAAGGTTGGTAAAATTATAATTGTCCCTAAAAATATCTTGATTGGTTTCGCGTCCTCGTACATCATTAGATTCAAAATCGAACCTAAGGCCTGCTTCCAAAGTATTTTTTTCAAACTCCAAGCTTTCACTTATAAAGGCACTATACCGATCTGTATTGTAATTTGGGATGAATGGAGTAGTTTGGGTACCTGGATTGTTATCGTTGTTCTGACCAAAGTATTGGATGCCTAGCAAGCCCTCCAATCCGTTCCAATTGGGATGTTTCCATTCCAGTTGATAATCATAGGTCATTAAATCAAGGTCGATAATAGGCAGCTCAGCATTTCTTCTTACATCAAATTCATCTCTTTTATTTAGTTGAACTCCTCCACGAAAGGTAAGTTTACCTTCTTTGGAATACCACCAGTTTATTTCCGCTTTGGCCAAATGATGTTGGGTTTCTTGCTTGGGCTCATTAATATCATAAGAAAAGGGATTGATAATGATAGGTTCATCGGAATTGATGATTCTTATAAAAGCGTTAGAGCTGCTTGCTACGGATGAACGTAAAAGTGCCAGATTCTGATCTACGAAGCTGTAGTATATTTTAAAGTCCCAATTTTTAAGATGGCGTAAAACGCCAAAGCTAAAAGCTTTCTCTTCTTTTCCTGTATTGGTAAGATTGTAGTCGGGGGCACTACGGTCACCGATTTTCGTATAATTTCCATTTAAAAAATAACTCCACTCTTTAGAGCCTTTACCTATTTCCAGGTTAGCATTAATTCCACGACCATTGGTTTGATAACCAGTTCCTACATTGGCATACAATGGATTGTTGAGCAGCAACGGATTGGATTCAACAATAATGGCACCACCCAGTGCTTCTGGTCCAAAACGGACCCCTGAAGCGCCTTTGATGACGGTAACACTATTTGCAGAATTAATATCTATTTCTGGTGCATGGTCTGTTCCCCAATTTTGAAAACCATGCTTGAAGCCATTATTTAAGATTAAAATCCGATTTCCAAACAAACCATGTATTACAGGTAATTGCACATTAGTACCCGTCGAGGCAAATGTGACGCCTTGCTGCTCTGCTAGTACAGCTGCTAAAGATTGGGTAAAGTCACTATTGATTTCTGATTTATTCAAAGTAATCTGTGAAATTGATTTTGTGCCTTTTTCCCTATTTTTTTCTGCTTGAATAGTTACCTCGTCCAACCCTACCACTTTTGGTGTTAAAAAGATATGGGGCAGTGCACCATGTTCATGATTATGCTCGTGTGTTGAATCAGAATATCCTAGACAAGAAATTGTTAGCGTATTTGTATCAGAACATAGTCCTTCAATGTAAAACGCACCATCTTTATTGGTCAGATCATATTTTTCTGTGCCATTTACCCTCACGGTCACATAAGGTATTGCTGCTTTGGTTTCAGCATCCAGCACCTTGCCACTGATTGTGTATGTACACGGTTTATTTTGTGCTATAGTCAAAAATGAAATAAATAGAAAAAACAATAAAGGCCTTAGCTTCATTATATTTTATTATACAAAGGAGTTTGAGCAGTCTTATGATCTTTTATAGAATGGTTATAGTTCTCAATGAAACTATTGTAATTCACGTTGTTGACGAATTCTATATTAAAAACCATAAATTAACTTGAAAGAGCTATTTTAAGAATCTTTGTAAAAGATCTAATTATCCCAGTCCTAAATTTAGATACTAGGTAATTTTAATAAATTCTTATAAAAGAGGAGGGGGCCTAGAGAAGAGTTGATACGTATTGGACTCCCTGAAAAATACTTGAGCCTTTTCTGTAAATCGTTTAACTTGTACTATCTCTTTGGAACTAGAGAGGATAGGTAAGGAAGGAATCTCCAAATCAGAAGATTGATTTTCAAGTGCGATGTCACAGATATCGCAATTTTCAATAGTGTCGCAATCATTACTTTGATGGGCATACACATGTAAAGCCGATACTTTGATAAGCATCAAAAAGATAAAAAGCAAGAGACCAATAATCTTTCTCATCTGCAACATGATACAAATCTATGCAAATTGACAGATTAAATAATGTTAATAAAAATATAATTTAAGAGATTAAGAAACCCAAGCCCATGCGTTTGAGCATCTTTTTTTCAAAATCCCAGAAAAATCGAAATTGGCCAAAAAGCCATCCAAAAAAAACCAGTAGAACTTGGTAAATTGGGAAAATCAAAAGGATTCTAACGGGCCAGTAAATCCAATTGGAAACGTTTCCTTTTTGTAACCCTATTAAATCAGTTAAGGGAGCGGCCAATTTTGCTGCACAACTTCCTGTTATGGCAAAGACAATGAAAATGACGACTATTTGAAAGTTGGACTCAATGCCCCAGCGTTTTTTTAATTTTTCCATCAAATGCTATTCAATGCAAAAATAGCATATTAAATTCTAGGAAAGAAAGGTCCCAACCGCTGATTGTATTTTCTCTGAAAATAAATAAAATAATTGTAAAGCTTATAATTTACTTCGTATCCGTAATCAATATTGGGATCATAGTCGATTTGAAATATATATAAATTTGGATCGAACAGTTGTGGTTGCATTACTCTTTGGTTCCAATTAATGACCAAAATATCGTTTCTATTCTCAAGAAAGTTCTGGGAATAATAACCTTCTGGCTGTGCAACACTTAACAGCCAAGCATTGAAACCTGGTTCCAAAATAATAATTTCATATTCAGATTCCTCATCCTTGATTTCCACGGCCTCACCTTCTTCCATATCAAAGTACGCTTGTTCATCTTCTGAAACTTTAATGGCCTCTTTATGTGTAGAACATGATACCACTATTATCGGAATCAATAGAAAAATAATGATTTTGCGTAATTCTTTTCTTTTCATGATTATAATTTACAAAAAAAGCCATTCAGAATTCCAAATGGCTTTGTTAATTATTGTTAAGATGCTTTATTTGCCGAAAAGTCCTCCGAGCACACCGCCGAGGCCACTACTTTTTTTATTTCCGCCATTTAGAACCATTCCCGCCAAATCATCCATTATACTGCCATCTCCATCGGAATCCAAAAAACTTTCTATTAGTGACTGCTGTTTGTTAGCTGCAGTATTACCGCCCATCAATCCGCCTAAAAGCCCATTTAGTCCCTCAGGACTGCTTATTTTTTGTTGTCTTGTCTGTCTGCCCAAATAACCCAATAAAATTGGAGCGGCAATTTTCAATATTTGTGAAACTGAACCAGAATCAATTCCTGATTTATTGCTCAGCGCATTTTCCACCTGTGGTTGTTTATTGCCAAAAACGTGGCCCAAGATCCCTGCCCCGTCATTTATGACACTATCATCGACACCTCCACCAAACAAACCTCCCAAATTGTCTAGAATGCTGCCATCATGCTTTGATGATAAAGCACTCATCAAACCTTGTGCTCCATTGGTAGTATTTGCATTCTTTTTCATGGCTCCCATGATCAAGGGCATGGCCATGCTCAAAACTTCTGCAGTTTTATTTTCTGATTGTCCCGTTTGATTGGAAACTCCGTTAATTAATTGTCTGCCCGTTGGGCTAGTTAATAAATCCATTAATCCTGACATTTCTATAGTGTTTAGTTAATAGCACAAAATACAAAAAAGAACCTATAGAAAAGCTCTTTGACCAAAAATGGACTACTTTAATAAATCTATTATTTGATGGGCAAGCTCCAAGCTGATACGTTCTTGGGCTTCTTCAGTTGAAGCTCCCGTATGAGGTGTCAAGGATATTTTTGGATGCATTAATATTCTAATCTCGGGACTGGGTTCAGACTCGAAGACATCCAACCCTGCAAAAGCCACTTTTTCATTATCTAAAGCGTCAATTAAAGCCACTTCATCCAATACACCGCCGCGAGAGGCATTAATTATTCCCACACCTGTTTTCATTTTATCGAATTCCGTTTTGCCCAATACATATTTCTTTTGTGATGGCACATGAACTGTTATAAAGTCGGAAGTTTTGAGCAACGTCTCAAATTCACAGTTTTTTAGGGTGAACTTCACGGTTTGTCCATCATAGAAAGAGAGTTCCAAGGTGTGTTCTGTGGTATGATGGTCGTTAAAAAGAACTTTCATTCCCAAACCCAGGGCTATTTTAGCTGTAGCGTGACCAATTCTTCCAAAGCCTATGATTCCCAATGTTTTTCCTTTGAGCTCTGAGCCTCCACTGTAGCTTTTCTTTAATTGCTTAAATTTACTGTCACCGTCCAAAGGCATGTTTCTGTTGGAATCATACAAAAAACGCACTCCACTCAATAAATGGGCAAAGACCAGTTCCGCAACCGATTCCGAGGAAGCAGCAGGTGTGTTGATTACATGGATGCCTTTTGATCTTGCATAATCCACATCAATATTGTCCATGCCTACACCACCTCGGCCAATCAACTTAAGAGTGGGACAAGCGTCTATTAAGGATTTTCTAGCCTCGGTCGCACTTCGCACTAATAATACTGTAATTTTATGTTCGTTGATAAAGTTGGCAAGTTGTTCTTTTGCAACTTTGGTCATAATGACCTCAAAACCTTTTTTTTCAAGTAAATCGATTCCGGATTGAGCGATGCCATCATTGGCCAGTATTTTCATAAGTGTTGAATTCTTGGTTCTCTATTCTTAATTCTCTTTTCTTTATTCTTGCTCTTTTGTTATGTATAAGCTTGTCTTGTAGACTTGTCTCTTTTCTTCTATCAATACTCAAAACTTAACACTTTGCACTTAAAACTGATGGATTGATCACCCTTTCTTCTCAAGTTCACTCATAATATCCACCAACACCCCTACGCTATCAAGGGGTAGGGCATTATACATGGATGCACGGTAACCGCCTACGGAACGATGCCCGTTGATTCCATTGATTCCTGCTTCTTTGCATTTTTCCTCAAAAATATTTTTTAGGGAGTCATCTGTAATATTAAAAGTTGCATTCATGATAGAACGGTCTTCCTTGGCGGCAAAGCCTGAGAAAACAGGGTTGAGTTCGATTTCAGAATAAATGAGATTGGCTTTCCTTTCATTGATTTCCTCGATTGCCGCAATACCACCAAGGTCTTTTAGCCACTGCATGGTCAACATGGAAACATAAACAGCAAAAACGGGTGGCGTGTTGAACATGCTGTCCTTACCAATGTGTACTCCGTAATCCATCATGGAAGGTATTTTTTTTGAAACTTTCCCAAGAATATCTTCTTTAACGACAACAAGTGTAGTTCCTGCAGGGCCCATATTCTTTTGAGCACCTGCATATATCAAATCGAATTTTGAAAAATCCATTTGACGCGAGAAGATATCAGAACTCATGTCACAAACTAAAGGAACATCGGTTTTTGGAAATTTCTTTATCTGGGTTCCGAAAATAGTGTTGTTGGATGTAAGATGGAGGTAGTCCAAATCTGAGGGAATCGAGTAGCCCTTTGGAATGTAATTGAAATTTTGGTCCTGTGAAGAAGCTACTTCGACTATTTCACCGAACAATTTGGCTTCTTTGATAGCTTTTAAACTCCAGGTTCCCGTATTTACATATCCTGCTTTCTTGTTCAATAAGTTATAAGCGGCCATAAGGAATTGCATACTGGCACCCCCTTGAAGGAACAACGCCTGATAACCTTTTCCTTCTAAATCCAAAAGTTCCAGGGCCAAAGAACGTGCTTTCTCCATAATTGCCACAAACTCCTTGCTTCTATGGGATATCTCTATCAAAGAAAGACCTATTCCATCCAGTTCCATAACTGCCTCGGAAGCTTTCAGCATAACCTCTTGTGGCAAAATACAAGGCCCTGCGCTAAAATTGTGCTTTTTCATATGTTGGTTTATCAATAGTAAATTTCATTAGTTCAAATAAAAATTGAGTCAGTGTTCTGTAATTTAATCAAGCAATAAAGGTCTTAAAAAATCTTTGATATAGAAACAGCTTTTAGCATTTGAAATCTTTTAGAGCTGTAATAAAAAATCTATAGTGTCAACACCATCGGCATAATCGTTTAATCTTGGTTTTTGGGTTTCGCCAAAATGTATTTCATTAGAAAATAATCCTTCAGAAACTATGCACTGGATTTCTTCTTTTTGAATGTTTGTTTGTTCCCTTAATCTTGGAAGTGAATCATAATATTCGTAAAATAAGGAAGCAATAGGGGATGAAAGGCTCGTATCTTCTTTTAAAATCAGAAATCCGTTGTCCAAAATCTTAAACTCGCTCATCAAATAAACGGCTTTGTTATAATCATAGTTATTCGCATATTTATGATGATATATAATTTTTTGAAAACCAAAAATCGCCTTAAAGAATTCATCAAAATTATATGCTTTGGGAACGTATATTTTTGAAACATTTCTACAGCCAAGACCGAAATATTTAAAAATATCTTCTCCTAATTCCCGAAGCTGATTTTTAGTCTCTTTACCTGTCAATACAGCAACGGCGTTACGATTTTTTCGAATAATGCTTGGTTTTCTTCCAAAATAGTACTCAAAATATCGACCGGTGTTATTGCTTCCGGTGGCAATCACTGCATCGTAGTTTTCAAATTTTCCTTCTGTGAATACTATTTTGTCTACTAGGGATGGTTCCTGCTCAATTAAATAATTGGCAAAATAGGGAAGTAATACGGTATCATTTGAGGATAGTTTTGCCAAAACTTTATTGCCCGTTAATAATACACATAGAAAATCATGGAACCCTACCAAAGGGATATTGCCGGCCATAATGACACCAACAGTTTTTGGCTCACTTGTTCGATTTTGCTTGTACTTTGATAACCATTTGGTCAAATTTTCATGGGTCAATTGCTTTGACCACTGCTCAAGGGAGAATAATACACTTTCCTTGGTAAACCAACCATTTTGCTGTCCTGCTCGAATGATAACATCATTCAAATCATTGTATTTATTATTGGTTTTTATATTGTGATTATCGCAGTGATCATGGATATAATTTCCAAGTTTAACAAAAGCTTCCAATATTGATTTATGTGCCGTCATTATATTTGTACACTAAACCACTAGGGTTTATTTTTGTGTAAAAGTAAGCATGCCCAAATAATTACGGCGTACCAAGAAAAAGAAAATTATGGCAATCATTATAACAGACGAATGCATCAATTGCGGGGCTTGCGAGCCTGAATGCCCAAATACCGCAATTTATGAGGGAGCAGATGAGTGGCGTTATAGCGACGGCACTTCACTCTCCGGAGATGTGGTTCTTCCCAGCGGAAAGGCTGTTAATGCCGATGATGTTCAAGTTCCCATCAGCGATGAAATATATTATATATCCCCAGATAAATGTACCGAGTGTATGGGTTTTCATGAAGAACCGCAATGCGCTGCGGTATGTCCTGTGGATTGTTGTGTCCCGGATGAAGATATTGTAGAAACGGAAGAAGAACTGCTAGGAAAACAGAAATTTATGCATCCTGAGGAATAAGAATAAAAGTCTTTTAAATTGGGAGACTGTCTAAAAAGATATATCTTAAATTAACTTTCACATCGAGCGGAATGGAGATGTATTCAAAATCAATATGTTAAAGTTCTCGACTCCGCTCTAACTGACTGTGGAAAGGCTTTTTAGACAGCCTCTTTTTTATGCAAGAAAAAGAAGAAATATATAACGGATTTTGGAAAAAGGCGGGTTGCTTCCTCTCCTTAATTGCAATCCTTACCATTATGGCCAGTATTGGATATGCGCTGTACGTATTTTTTGTCCGTCAGATTTTGTATTAAAAGAATCATGTTACCATCAAAACTTCAACTTATATTTGCACGCTGAAAATCAGTAGTCAGTAATTTAGTGGTTAGTGGTCAATAGTCAGTAATTGTTGGTTGATATTTTACATAAAATTTGAAATGTCAATCCTCGTATATAAAATCACATATCTTAATTCTAATATCTCAAATCCAAATAATATATGAAAGCCGGTATTGTAGGATTGCCCAATGTAGGAAAATCGACTTTGTTCAATTGCTTGTCCAACGCAAAAGCTCAAAGTGCCAACTTCCCATTTTGCACTATCGAACCTAACATAGGGGTTGTTAGTGTTCCGGATGCCCGCTTGGAAAAACTGGAAGAATTGGTGAATCCGGAACGGGTAATTCCAGCTACGGTTGAAATCGTAGATATTGCAGGATTGGTAAAAGGTGCCAGTAAAGGCGAAGGACTTGGAAACCAGTTTTTGGGAAACATTCGGGAAACAGATGCTATTCTTCACGTGCTCCGTTGTTTTGATAATGACAATATTGTACATGTTGATGGTTCAATTGACCCTATTCGGGATAAGGAAACAATTGATATGGAGCTCCAATTGAAAGATTTGGAAAGTGTTGAAAAGAAGCTTGATAAAGTTAAAAGAGCCGCAAAAACAGGAAATAAAGAAGCACAGAAAGAAGCAGCTGTTCTTTCTGCTTTAAAAGAAGGTTTGGATGCTGGGACTTCCGTTAGGGCAATAACAATCAGCGAAGATGACCGTACCGAATATGTTAAGCCTTTACAGTTGATTACGGATAAACCGGTAATGTATGTTTGCAATGTAGACGAAGGTGCTGCTGTTGATGGCAATACATATGTTGAAAAAGTAAAGAACGCTGTTGCCCAAGAAAATGCTGAAGTAATCTACCTAGCAGTAGGAACCGAGGCCGATATTACAGAATTGGAAACTTATGAAGAGCGTCAAATGTTTTTAGAGGATTTGGGGCTTTCAGAGCCGGGATCGGCCAAATTAATCCGAGGAGCTTATTCTTTGTTAAATTTGGATACTTATTTTACTGCCGGAGTCAAAGAAGTGAGAGCTTGGACGATTCCCGTTGGCGCTACAGCCCCTCAAGCAGCAGGTGTAATCCATACGGATTTTGAGAAAGGATTTATTCGAGCAGAAGTCATAAGCTATAATGATTATGTAGCTTACGGAAGCGAGTCCAAAGTGAAAGAAGCAGGGAAAATGCGTGTTGAAGGCAAGGAATATGTAGTAAAAGACGGTGATGTCATGCACTTTAGGTTCAATGTTTAGTGTAAAGCTCTAATACTTTATCATATCAACAGTATTTGTTAATTACTTTATTGCGGCTGTCCATTTATTTTTGTGTCTAAATTCTATATTAGCGAAGCTAACCCTTATCTAATGGCAGAAACCAAGTATACTGAGGATAATATCCGTTCCCTGGATTGGAAGGAACACATCCGTATGCGCCCTGGAATGTACATTGGTAAATTGGGAGATGGCTCTTCTGCTGATGACGGCATCTATATTCTTTTAAAGGAAGTCATCGATAATTGTATCGATGAGTTTGTCATGGGTGCCGGCAAGACCATAGAAATTGTTATCAAGGATAATACCGTCAACGTTCGTGATTATGGTAGGGGAATCCCCTTAGGAAAAGTCGTGGATGTCGTCTCTAAAATGAACACTGGCGGAAAATATGATACCCGTGCTTTTAAAAAATCCGTTGGCCTCAATGGTGTTGGTACAAAAGCTGTAAATGCACTTTCAAATTCCTTCAAAGTAGCTTCTATTAGAGATGGCCAACAAAAAATCGCCGAATTTAAGGCTGGAAACCTGGTGAACGAGGAATTGGAGGATTCTTCGAAACGGAGAGGTACCAAAGTAAGTTTTGTTCCTGATGAAACAATCTTCAAAAAGTATAAGTATAGGAACGAGTATGTGGAGCGCATGCTCAAAAATTATGTATATCTAAATCCTGGCCTCACCATTGTCTTCAATGGCGAAAAATTCCATTCTGAAAATGGTTTGAAGGATTTATTGGAGGACAACAATAATCAAGAGGACTTTCTATATCCCATCATTCATCTAAAGGGCGATGATATCGAAGTAGCCCTAACACATAGCAAAACACAATATAGCGAAGAATACCACTCTTTTGTCAACGGTCAGCACACCACACAGGGAGGAACACATCAAGCCGCATTTAGGGAGGCATTGGTAAAGACGGTTCGAGAACATTATGGAAAAAACTATGATGCTTCGGATATAAGAAAATCCATTATTTCCGCTATAGCCATAAAAGTTATGGAGCCCGTATTTGAAAGTCAGACAAAGACAAAATTGGGCTCTACGGATATGGGAGGAAATTTACCAACGGTCCGTACTTATATCAATGATTTTATTGGCAAATATCTGGACAATTATCTGCATAAAAACCAAGATACAAAAGACGCCATACAACGAAAGATCGTACAAGCGGAAAAAGAACGAAAAGAACTCTCAGGAATTCGGAAATTAGCTAGGGATCGTGCAAAAAAAGCAAGTTTGCACAATAAAAAATTGCGCGATTGTCGTGTTCACCTTCAAGACATGAAGAAGGATAGGAGATTGGAATCCACGCTGTTTATAACGGAGGGCGATTCCGCGTCAGGGTCCATCACAAAATCTAGGGATGTCAATACTCAAGCTGTCTTCAGTTTAAGGGGAAAACCACTGAATTCCTATGGTATGTCCAAGAAAATCGTCTATGAGAACGAGGAATTCAATTTGTTGCAGGCGGCATTGAACATCGAGGAATCAATGGAAGATTTGCGCTACAACAATATTGTGATCGCCACGGATGCCGATGTTGACGGAATGCACATAAGATTGTTATTAATTACATTCTTTTTGCAATTTTTCCCTGAGCTGATAAAGGAAAACCATCTTTACATTTTGCAAACCCCATTGTTTAGGGTAAGAAATAAAAAAGAGACCATTTATTGCTATAGCGAAGAAGAAAGAAGAGCAGCGATTGAAAAGCTTACCGGTAAAGCGGAAATTACCCGTTTTAAGGGTTTGGGGGAAATTTCCCCTGATGAATTTAAACACTTCATTGGAGATGATATCCGATTGGAGCCTGTAATGTTGGACAAGGCCATGAGTATCGATAACCTTTTAAAATTTTATATGGGCAAAAATACGCCTGACAGACAGGAATTCATAATAAACAACCTTAAAGTAGAACTTGATTTAATAGACGAAAACCAATTGCAAAACAATTAAAACGCACATCCTTCTAAATGGAAGAGAATGAAGATTTGAATGATGAAGGTCTAGAAAACCAAAACGGTTCCCAAGATACGCTTACCAAAGTGACCGGAATGTACAAGGACTGGTTTTTGGACTATGCTTCCTATGTTATTCTGGAACGTGCGGTACCTGCCATTGAAGATGGTTTTAAACCTGTTCAGCGCAGAATAATGCATTCCTTAAAAGAACTGGATGATGGTAGGTACAACAAAGTTGCCAATGTGGTAGGCCATACTATGCAATACCATCCGCACGGAGATGCCAGTATTGCAGATGCCATGGTCCAGATAGGACAGAAAGATTTGCTGATTGATACGCAGGGCAACTGGGGAAATATTTTAACAGGAGATGGTGCGGCCGCATCACGATATATAGAGGCAAGACTTTCAAAGTTTGGTCTAGAAGTTGTTTTCAGTCCAAAAATTACGGAATGGCAGCTCTCTTATGACGGGAGAAAAAAAGAGCCCGTAAGCCTTCCCGTAAAGTTTCCGTTGTTGTTGGCGCAAGGAGCCGAAGGTATCGCTGTTGGACTATCCACAAGAGTATTGCCCCATAATTTTAATGAGCTCATAGATGCTTCCATAAAACATTTGAAAGGACAACGTTTTCAGATTTTCCCGGATTTCCCCACAGCCGGAATTATTGATGTTACCAACTATAATGAAGGCATGCGAGGAGGTAAAATTCGGGTCAGGGCCAAAATTTCAACGTTTGATAAAAACACATTGGTCATAAACGAAATACCGTATGGAACCAATACATCTTCATTGATAGATTCCATTCTAAAGGCCAACGACAAAGGTAAGATCAAGGTTAAAAAAATTGAAGACAACACCGCAGCAGAGGTTGAAATTCTTGTGCATCTACCCAGTGGAATTTCGCCGGATAAAACCATAGATGCACTATACGCGTTTACGGCATGTGAATCTTCCATTTCGCCATTGGGCTGTATCATTGAGGATAACAAACCTTTGTTTATAGGCGTAAAGGAAATGCTTAAGCGTTCTACGGACTATACGGTTGAACTGTTAAAGGCCGAGCTGGAGATACAACTTCGTGAACTTGAGGAACAATGGCATTTTGCTTCTTTGGAACGCATTTTTATCGAGAACAGGATTTATCGGGATATTGAAGAAGAGGAAACCTGGGAAGGGGTTATTTCTGCTATTGACAAAGGTCTAAAGCCTTTCACAGAAAATCTGAAAAGAGCCGTAACGGAAGATGACATTGTTCGCTTGACCGAAATCCGCATCAAACGTATATCCAAATTCGATTTAGAAAAAGCACAGCAGCTTCTCGATAGCTTGGATGAAAGAATTGCCCAGACCAAACACCATCTAGAGCATTTGGTGGATTATGCTATAGACTATTTCAAAGAACTTAAAAAGAAATACGGAAAAGGGCGGGAGCGTAAATCGGAAATAAAGGTATTCGATGATATTGAGGCCACCAAAGTAGTGATCAGAAATACCAAACTATATGTAAATCGAGAAGAGGGTTTTGTAGGAACCTCACTCAAAAAAGATGAATATGTAACGGATTGTAGTGACATTGATGATATTATCGTTTTTACCAAAATTGGAGAAATGATGATAACAAAAGTCGATTCAAAAACATTTGTTGGGAAGAACATCATCCATGTTGCAGTTTTTAAGAAAAAGGACAATAGAACCATTTACAATATGGTCTACAAGGACGGCAGGGGTGGACCAAGCTATATTAAAAGATTTAATGTCACCAGTATCACCAGAGACAAAACGTATAATCTAACAAGCGGAAAAGCCAATTCGGATGTTCTCTATTTTTCGGCAAATCCAAATGGGGAGGCCGAGGTAATCACTGTGCTTTTGCGTCAATCCGGGAGCATAAAGAAATTGAAATGGGATATAGATTTCGCCGATGTTCTCATTAAGGGCAGGGGATCTAAAGGAAATATTGTTACTAAATACCCCGTAAAGCGAATCGAATTAAAAGAAAAAGGACTATCTACCCTAAAACCAAGAAAAATCTGGTTCGATGAAATTGTAGGACGATTGAATGTTGATGGAAGGGGAGAATTGCTAGGTGATTTCAAAGCTGAAGATTTGTTGCTTGTCATTGATCAAAAAGGAATGGTGAAGACCATACTTCCCGAGCTATTGGCCCGTTTTAGCGATGATATGATCGTACTGGAAAAATGGAACCCAAAAAAACCTATATCCATAGTACACTATGAAGGTGAAAAGGACAGGTTTTACATTAAACGTTTTTTGATAGAGAATCCCGGTAAGGAAGAATTGGTAATATCCGAGCATCCAAAATCCTATTTGGAATTGGTCTCTACAGATTGGCGGCCCGTTATTGAAATTGAATTTCCAAAACCAAGGGGTAAAGATGCGAAGCCAAATCAGCAGGTGGATGTGGAAAGCTTTATTACGGTAAAAGGAATAAAAGCCTTAGGGAATCAGTTGACCGCTGAAAAAATCAAAAATATTAACATTTTGGAATCCTTGCCGTTTGAAGAACCGGAAACACGACCAACCAATGAGATTGAGGTGGTTGATGAAGAGTCTATAAGTAATACCGATAATAGTATAGATTCAAAAGATGAAGGTTCTGATCAAACAACTTTGTTTTAGTGCATTATTCTACCTATTTTACCGTTCATGTATTATACACGCTAACCCATTACTTAATTATTTTTTATGGATTTCACCAACCCGTTAGTTTACGGAGTGCCCGTTTTTATTGCTTTTATCCTATTCGAGCTTACATACAGCAAAGCCCACGGTGATAATCATTTATACAATTGGAAGGATTTGGCCGCGAGCGGTTTTATGGGAGTAGGGTCGGCAATATTGGGTCCTTTGTTTAAGGTAATATTCGCTATAGTGCTTTTTGAAGGAGTTTATGAGTTATGCAATCCTTTGGTAGACGGAGTGCGCCAAAACTTTTTAGGGTATGAATCTTTCGGTTATGCTTGGTATGTATGGATTTTGTGTCAACTGGCAGATGATTTCACGTATTATTGGTTTCATAGGGCGAATCATGAAATCCGACTTTTATGGGCTGCACATATTGTACACCATTCCTCTGATAATTTTAATCTTGGAACGGCGGTACGCAATGGATGGTTTACAATTTTGTACAAACCACTTTTTTATATGTGGATGACCGCTATTGGTTTCCCACCGGAAATGGTAGTCGTTTGTTTGGGAATTGAAGCTTTATGGCAGTTTCAATTACATTCGGTTTACGTTCCCAAACTGGGTTTTTTGGAAAAAATTTTTAATACCCATACAATGCACCAAGTGCACCATGCCCAGAATGTTGAGTATTTGGATAAAAATCATGGTGGATTTCTAAATATCTTCGATAAGATTTTTGGAACTTGGAAAGAATTGGACGATGATATAGATGTAAAATATGGAGTAATCCATTCGCCGGAATCCTATAATCCTGTTGTAATACTTACGCATGAGTTCAAGGATATTTGGAACGATATGAAGAAATCGAAAAAACTATCACATAAACTGATGTATGTTTTTGGACCTCCGGGATGGAGCCATGATGGCAGCACCCTAACGGTAAAGCAACAGCAAAAATTACATTACCAACAAAAAAAGCTAAATCCAGAATTGGCTTTTCATCGACCTAATTAAAACTATTCCTGACTCACTTCAGTAGCTTTTTTCTTGTTTTTCTTCATTCTCAGGTCAAAGAACTCCACCATAATGGAGAAAGCTATCGTAAAATAAAGGTATCCTTTTGGAATAGCCCCGACTTCATTATCAAATACTACAAGATGTGATAAATGAGCTGCTTCTGTAATGAGCATAAAGCCTATCAAAATCAAAAAAGATAGTCCCAACACTTGAACGGAAGGATGTCTATTGACGAATTCGCCGACAGGATTTGCAAACACCATCATTATAACCACGGATATAACAACGGCGGTTATCATCAATATCAGAGCATCCATAGGATTTGGAGAAATACCATTGGTCATGCCGATGGCTGTTAAAATAGAATCGAAGGAAAAAACAATATTGATTACTGTAATCTGAATAATTGCATTTGTTAGGGATGAAGAGCGGGACTTGGTAACCTCACGTTCGTCATGGCCCCTGTCCTCGATTTTTTCATGGATTTCTTTCGTACTCTTGTACAACAGAAAGAGTCCTCCCAAAAACAAAATAACTGCTTGCCAACTTATCCCACCTGTTACCCAAGATTCGTCTAAAACCAAAAAGGGCTTTTTCATTTTTGTCAACCACGTTATACCGAACAAAAGAAGTATACGCATGGCCATGGCCAAAATCAATCCAAGATTGGTTGCTTTTTTCCTATCTTTTTTTTCGAGTTTTCCAGCTGCAATGGAAATGAAGATGATATTGTCTATTCCAAGGATAATTTCTAAGAACGTTAGCGTAAGTAATGCCATCCAGGCATCTGGACTTGTAAAAATGTCAAGCATGGTCAGTTTGTTTTAAATGCAGTTCCTTTAAATCTACGTTTGTCGCCAATGGCATTGTATTCAAATGTATAAGAAGAATCTGAGGTTGTCAATATTTTAATGTGTATGGACTTTTCCTCTGCCTTACTCTTGGGATTGATATTTTTCAGGACATACTCGCAATCATTTATCCATCTGATGGAAGATGTGTCTTTTTTTCCTTCAAAATAATCAATTTCAATCTCTTCTGTTCTAGAAAAAGTTGTTTGTTTTTTTTCACCGTCAATAACGCTCGTAAATGAAAACTCTCCCGTTTTAAAATCCTTACAATTACGTTGCGGTGGTGCGCTGCAATTTAGACACAATATAGCTAGCAATGCAAGGCATAGTTGTTTGATCATGGTTGCAAAGTAAATGTAAAGAACCGAAATAGTTAAACGGCTCACATTATTTTTTTACCTCAAATGCCTCAAAAGTTCCGTTTGCATAGAACATCACAATTTTAACGGGCTCTAGAATATTGTCCTTTAGTGGTGAAATTTTTGGAATTTTATTTTTTGAATCGGTATTGGTTGTCATGGAGGGATTTGGGGTAGGGGAATTTTCCTTTGATTCCTCCTTGGCAGGAAAATGTCCTTTACCGTTCAATAGCCAATAGAGATTTACTGATGGATACGTTTGGATAACTTTCATCACAAAATCCAAACTAGGTTTGTTTCTACCACTTAGAATATGGGAAATACTCGAACGCTGAACCCCAATATTATCTGCAAATATAGAAACCGTTAGACCATAATGGTCAATAATTATCTTAATACGTTCTTTAATTTGTTCACTCACAATTGTAATTGATTAAAACACTAAAAGTATTGATCTTAAAAATAGAATTTATGAAAATTGACTTCAGAACAATACTTAAAATACAAATTTATAATTGAAGTAACTGTATTTAAAATACTGTTTTATAGAGATTTAAAGTATTGATAAAAAATATCCATAAAAATTATTTACATCTGTAAAATTAATATATGATTTATAGTACAAATGTAATTAAATCTATGTACCGATGTGTTACAATTGTAACCTAAAGAAAATTTACTTTTGTAAAAACATCTTCTAGTCTTAAAATGATAGCGCACTTATTACACAAAGAAAAATCAGTTAAAGGCCGATATGTAAATCTCGACAAACTTCAAAAAGAATGGATGGATGGATTGGATATGTCGCTTATCAAATATGAAGGGCGTTCTGTGCTTGGTGAAAACATATTCTCGGTCCAACTTGGTTTTGGGAAAAGGCGTGTATTGATTTGGTCCCAAATGCACGGGAATGAATCCACAACGACAAAAGCAGTACTGGACGCAATAAACTTTTTGAAGAGTGATGAAATTTTGGCAAAATCAATCTTGACCAATTGTACATTATTGATAATACCAATCCTTAATCCCGATGGCGCAAAAGCATATACAAGGAATAATGCAAATAACGTGGATTTAAACAGGGATGCAAAACTGCGATCACAGCCTGAAAGCAAAATATTAAACAAGCTTTTTAGCGATTTTAAACCTGACTTTTGCTTTAACCTCCATGATCAACGAACGCTTTTTTCTGTCGGCAACACAAATAAATCCGCAACGGTATCCTTTTTGTCACCTTCCACCAATTTAGAACGCAGTGTTGATAAGACAAGATCTATAGCAATGAAAATAATTGTTGCGATGAACGAATTACTACAGAAAAAGATTCCAGGGCAGGTGGGAAGGTATGATGACGGCTTCAACGATAATTGTGTTGGGGATTTTTTTCAGATGCAGGGGGTGCCCACCATACTTATTGAAGCTGGACATTTTCCAGAAGATTACCAAAGAGAAAAAACACGGGAACTTATTTTCTTGACTATTATAGACGCTTTGAAGATTATTGCCACCGACAGTATCGACAATTTCAAGACAGCGGATTATTTCCAAATTCCAGAAAACAAAAAACAATTTTTTGATATCTTAATAGCAAATCCCAAGGTAATCAACCAAAATTTAATGGAAAAAGATAGAATTGGCATAAGATTTAAAGAAGTTTTGAATAACAACACCATTGTTTTTCAACCAGAACTAACCTCAGTAGGTCATTTAGAAGGTTTCTTTGGTCATCAGACATTTGATTGTACGCTAACGGAAGATTATCAAAGGTTAACCAAACGTCCGGATATCTTAAATTTAATCCTTTCTGCGAAGGATTAGATGGACAATTAGATTAAATTCTTACATTTTATTTAAAAAAAATGCGTTTTTTTTAAATATTTTTTCTTAATTAACTAATTTTGATGAAAATAATAACGCAATGAGTAAAGTAAAACTTGACGAAATAGATCACCAAATATTGGATATGTTGATTGACAATACCCGAACTCCATTCACGGATATTGCCAAAAAACTATTGATTTCCGCTGGAACTGTCCATGTTAGGGTAAAGAAAATGGAAGAATCGGGAATCATAAAAGGTTCTTCACTAACCTTGGACTATGTTAAACTGGGATATTCTTTCATAGCGTATGTTGGTATTTTTCTTGAAAAGACCCACCAAACTAAGTTTGTTTTAGAGCGTTTAAATCAAATTCCTTACGTTACCGTTGCACATATTACAACAGGAAAGTTCAATATCTTCTGTAAAATCAGGGCCAAGGACACTACACATGCCAAAAATATAATCTTCAAAATAGATGATATAGATGGTATTAGCAGAACGGAAACCATGATTTCATTGGAAGAAAGCATCAACGACAAAAAACGTTTAATGCATACAATTTTTAATGAACTTTAAGCATTTTTCTTTTGCTACGGTCAGATTTATCAACCTCTGAATACAATTCGTATTATCATAATTATATTCTTGCTTTGCCAGATGTAGCCCTTATGGATGAGCTAAAAGATGGTAAAGAGCAACTTTTATCTTTTGTTGGGACAATTCCAAATGAACGATTAAATTATGCTTATGCTGTTGGGAAATGGACTGTTGCCCAAGTATTGATGCATATTGTAGATGCGGAAAGAATATTTCAATATAGAGCATTACGTTTTGCAAGGAACGACAAAACTCCATTGGTAGGATTTGAACAGGACAATTTTGTTTTGGAATCTACGGCAGATATACGAACGAAAAAAGAAATACTAAATGAGTACCGTACAGTTCGCGAAGCCACTATTTCGCTATTTGCCTCCTTTGATGACATTGTATTAAAGCGAATGGGAACAGCCAGTGGTTCTGGAATGAGTGTAAGGGCAATGGGGTTTATTATATGTGGCCACCAGACCCATCATCTAAAGATAATCGGCGAACGCTATTTATAAATTTTAACAAGTAATTTTTTAGTATAGGCCTTCTATTTCAATATCAGAATCCGTCTCAAACTCACGATTAACGGGTAAATCACTTTTCAAATCATCTTTAACACCATCGCTCTTTTCCAGTTCCTTTTCAATGATCTCTTCAAAATTTGATATAAAATTTGAAAGGCTTTTACTTATTTTGACCAAATAAATGGTGTCGTTGGTTTTTACTTCAACAGCCTCAATGATTTCACCACTTGGTTTCTTCAGTGTCATGATATCTTCATCACCATAGCCATGGGGATAGGAATCTATTAGAATCGCTGCGACCTTATGGTCCAATTTTTTGTAATCGATTAGTATACGTTTCATAATAAAGGATATTTTAATTACTATCCTAAACTATAAATTTTTTATACTGGTCGGAGACAAAGAGTTGTAAATGGTAATTATTTGTACTTGAACCTATTGTTCTTTGTAGTATGCAAAAGCTTTATGAAGGAGATTGTCCGGAACTTTCACATCGGTAACAGCTTTTCCAATCGTCTGGAGCAACACAAAGTTGACATCGCCATGCGAATTCTTTTTGTCATATTTCAAAAGCTCAATAATGCTGACTATATCTTCTTCATCCAAGATAACACGGTTAAAATGTTTTAAAAAAACCTCTTTTATTTCTTGTAAGGATAATTTGGACAACCCTTTTAATTCATGGGAAAGATATCCTTCTAATATCATTCCTATGGCTATGGCCTCTCCATGCAGTAAAGTTATCTTATTGGGGTTGTCCAGAAAATAGGATTCTATGGCATGCCCCAGTGTATGGCCAAAATTCAGGATTTTTCTTATTCCTTGCTCGGTCGGGTCCTGTAATACTACTTCGTTTTTTATGGAAATGGATTTTTTGATGCATTTTGAATCGGTAAAATTCTTTTCATCTTTCAGGGCCGTCCAATATTCTTCATCTTTGATAAGCCCATGCTTCAACATTTCTGCATATCCGCTCTTTACCTGTCTAATTTCAAGTGTTTGTAAAAATTCTGGAAAAATTAGTACCATCTGCGGTTGGTTGATGACCCCTATCTGATTTTTAAGTGCCCCTAGATCAACGCCTGTTTTACCACCAATGGATGCATCTACCATTGAGAGTAGGGTAGTGGGGACATTTATAAAATCTATGCCCCTTTTAAACGTAGAGGCTACAAAGCCCCCCAAATCGGTCAAGACACCACCTCCCAAATTTATCAAGAGGCTTTTTCTGTCCCCATCGTTTTTGGATAACTGTTCCCAGAGTTCCGTGCAGGTAGCAATATTTTTATGTATTTCACCAGATGGGATTTCCAAAACACAGCCTACTTCACTATCCATCTTTTTCAGGAAGACAGGATAACAATATTTTTTTGTGTTTTCATCTACTAAAACAAAAACTTGGGAATAATCATTTTTCGCAATATGCTGTTTAAGAGCAGCTTCCGCCAGTTCTTTGAGATGTACTTCGTACGAATGGGATTTAATGGATTCCATAATCAAATATACAATGATAAATAAAGACTATTTTCATTGATATTGTTCTAAAATCACTACTTATATTTGAATCTTTAATGAATTAAAAAAAATGCTTCCTGATTTTGAGAATACCGCAATTGCCTTTGAGCTAAAAACAGATTCGCAGCTAGAAAGGGCTTATTTTCTTTTTAAAATGATTGCCAATGAGCCTTTGGTGAGAATAGGCACGGCGGTTACCAATTTTGCCATAAAGGCGCATTTACCAGTGGAAGGTCTTATAAGGGCCACTGTTTTTGACCATTTTTGCGGAGGGGTTAACGAAGAGGATTGTATGTCCATAATCGATACCTTGTACAAAAAAGGCGTATGCTCCATTCTGGACTATTCGGTGGAAGGCAAGAAAATTGAAAACCAGTTCGATTTTACCTTGGGAAAGGTTTTGGAAGTACTTGATTTTGTAAAGAAAAAGGAGGCAATCCCCTTTGCTGTTTTTAAGCCCACGGGGTTTGGACGTTTTGGTCTATACGAAAAGGTCAGTTTGGGCGAGGATTTAAATGAAGATGAATCTGCAGAATGGAACAGGATTGTAAATAGATATGACCAAGTCTGCAAAAAAGCCCATGATTTGGATGTGGCATTATTGATAGATGCTGAAGAAAGCTGGATGCAAGATGCCGCAGATGCCATTGCCACGCAAATGATGAATAAATACAACCAAGAAAAAGTTGTTGTTTTCAATACGATACAGATGTACCGTTGGGATAGAATGGATTATCTCAAAACCTTGCACGAAACTGCTGTAAAGCAAAATTTTAAAATCGGTCTAAAGGTGGTACGAGGTGCATATATGGAAAAGGAAAACGAAAGAGCTGAAGAATACAATTATCAGAGCCCCATCTGTAACTCCAAAAATGCAACTGATGAAAATTTTAATGCGGCAATTTCCTATATGATGATGCATCTGGATAGGATTTCCATTTTTGCAGGAACCCATAATGAAGAAAGCTGTTTAAAACTTATCTCGCAAATGAGCGATGCATCCATTAAAACTTCTGATAATGGTATCTGGTTTGGACAACTTTATGGAATGAGTGATCACATTACATTCAATCTTACCGCAGCGGGCTACAATGCAGCAAAATATATTCCTTACGGCCCGGTAAAAGATGTAATGCCCTATTTGATCAGGAGAGCCGAGGAAAACACCTCTGTTGCAGGACAAACGACTCGTGAACTGGACTTGATAAAAAAAGAAAGAAAGCGGAGAGAGGAGAAATAAAGTAAATGGTTAATCCTTACGTTTGATTTTTTCGATGATTACTTTATCATTACAGTTCTTGGCGGTTAAAACCCAATCCCTACCATCAATTTCTGATTCAATCAAATACGTCTTACAGGGCTTGGTCTTCGTATCGCTATTGCCAAAATCTATATTTCCATCCCTTAAAAATGATTTGATCAAAAGTGAGTCCTTGCTAGTTTTTCCAACGTTATCAGAAAATACCAATGGCTTGGAACGCATATCCTTTAATACCCTACAATTGGGAAAGTAACAAAAGTCAATACCGTTCTCCCCTGATTTTTTCTTTAGAAAAAATACAAGAAATACAATTCCAATGGATAGCCCTACCAGGTACCATCCCAAACGCTTTAAAAATGCCATGCCTGTTTAAAAAATAAGAAAATTAATATCGTTGTACGTTAAACCGAACCAATCCCCGACGGATTTATTGGTCAAAATACCATGGTACATGTAAAGGCCGTTGCGCAGCCCTTTGTCAAAACGAAGGGAATGCTCCAGACCGCCATCTTCACCAATTTTTAAAAGATAGGGCGTAAAAATATTACTGATGGATATGGAAGAGGTTCTGGGATATCTGGAGGGTATGTTAGGAACGCCGTAATGGGTCACGTTAAATTTTTCAATAGTCGGTTTTGCATGTGTTGTTAATTCCGAAGTTTCAAAACATCCGCCCATATCGATACTGACATCGATAATAACGGCCCCTTTTTTCATGTTTTCCACCATGGTGCTGGATACTACAACGGGAGAGCGGTCCTCTCCTCTTGTTGCACCGATTGCGACATCGCATCGCTTTAATGCCTTCAAAAGATTTTTAGGCTGAACCGTGGATGTATAAACTGTTTGGTTAAGGTTGGTCTGAATGTTCCGTAGCTTGGTAATGGAGTTATCAAATATTTTAATATTGGCGCCAAGTCCCAAAGCGGAACGGGCAGCAAATTCACCAACGGTACCCGCCCCAATGATTACAACTTCTACAGGGGGAACGCCGCTAATATTGCCGAACATCAATCCATTTCCCTTATTGGTAATCGCCATTAATTCCGAAGCTATTAAAATTGAGGAAATTCCCGCAATTTCGCTCAGGGAACGAACCGCAGGGTACTTTCCGTCCTCATCCCTTATGTATTCAAAAGCTATGGCCGTTAGGCGTTTTTTTGCCAGGTTCTCAAAGTATTTTTTGGATTGTGTTTTGATCTGCAAAGCAGAAATTATGATGGTTTGCGGGTTTATTAGGTCAATTTCCGAAAGGGTAGGGGGCTCCACTTTTAGTATCAACGGACAGGAAAAAACCTTTTTGGTATCCCTGGTAATCTCCGCTCCTGCATTCGTATAATCAGTATCTGAAAAGTTGGCACCGTCCCCAGCGCCGGATTCGATAAGGACTCGATGTCCATTGGCCGTAATGGCATTTACTGCATCCGGGGTAAGGCAAATCCGTTTTTCCTGATATTGGTTCTCCTTTGGAATACCTATAAAAAGTTCCCCTTTTTGTTTTAGAATTTCCAACGTTTCCTCTTGCGGTAGTAGTTGCTGTTTGCTGAAGGGAGAGGATGGTTGATTCATATAATGTACATCTGAATGTTATACCGAACGGTAAAGAAACAAATTTACATTTTTTTTGAAAGGGTCTTTTGGCTTTGTTCCAGTTTCTCGCGCTCTTTCCGGAGTTCTTCTTTTTCCTTAAGGATTTGAAGCTCCGTATCCATTGCTTTTAAATCAATACCATGAACATGTTTATCCACTAATTTGACCCTTATAAAATAGACAACAGGAACAACAACCATTGTCACAGCAATGACATATAAAATTTCGTTTTCGTCAACTATTTTAGATTCAAAGGTGAGTACAGCAAACAATTGAAAACTGTACATGGCAATAGGTATGAGTATAGCGTAGTACCACCAGTTCTTACAGGTTATAAACCAAATTATTAGTAGTAATAATGGAACGACTTTTGTACAATAATAATAAAAGGCCTCACTTATGTCATCGAAACCGTTAGCACCAAATTCAATAGCCAATAAAGACCAAGTTTTAGAATCAGCAGGAAGATACTTATACCAATAAAATATTATTGGAGTTACAGCGATTAGTATAGCAAATAATCCCTCTATAATAAATTTCTTCTTTATATTTTTTTTATCACTCATTACTCAACATAACAAAAAAAAGCAGGATTTATTGCAAAAAAGAAATGACCTTATAGCTATAAGGTCATTTCCTAAATTAAAATCAGTAATACTACAATTTTCTAATTCTACTTTTTTCAATACTTGGAGCATCTTCTAAAGAGTCCGTGTCAATTGTAGTTGTGGATACTGCAGTCATTGCCAAAAATGCGACAGCAAGTAAACCATAAAAAACTTTTTTAGTGTTCATCGTAAAAAATTTTTCGGTTAATAAATCAATTTATTTCGATAACAAATGTAGGAAAAATTCTTGACCTATGACGCATTTCACCGATAAAAAATGCACTTTATCTTAAAAATATGCCATTTATCGAAGAATTTACCGTTTATCGAATTCTAGAGAAATATAAGTTTAAATCGTCTTATGAACCACTATATTCGACTGAACGGGTCTTTTCATCGATAAGCTGTAATTGTATGGATGCAGTATTTTCTGGCAAAAGGGAACTTATTTTTTCTGGCCATTCCATAAAAAGCCATGCCTCTGAATTTAGGTAATCCTCCAATCCAATATCAAGTGCTTCCGTTTCACTTTGGATTCTATAAAAATCAAAATGATAGGCCAGTGGATTCCCTTGTTTGTCATGGTATTCGTTTACCAAACCAAATGTTGGACTGCTGGCAATATCGCTGCCTTTCAATTCTTTTACCAAAGCTTTTATCAAGGTAGTTTTACCAGCGCCCATTTCTCCATAAAAGCAAATTGTCTTGCTATCGGTATCTGATAGAATTTTTTTGGCTATGCGCTGTAATTCATCTATAGTGAATGTTATTTTCAAACCAAGTCTATTTTGCGTCCAGAACTATAAAGGGAACAATGATCTCTTCGAGCGAAACACCTCCATGCTGGTACGTATTCCTGTAATACCCAACATAGTGGTTATAGTTGTTGGGATATGCGAAAAATAAATCATTCTTGGCAAAAATAAAGCAACTGCTAAGATTTATGTTTGGCAAATGCACATTTTGGGGGTCTTTAGCTTCCAAAACATCTTTTTTTTCATAAGTAAGGCTCCTCCCCGTTTTATACCTTAAATTAAGACTGGTTTCTCGATCCCCGATTACCTTGGAGGGTTGCTTTACATTAATGGTCCCGTGATCGGTCGTTAATATCAATTTCATACCCATATCCTGTGCTTGCTGAATAATTTCCAATAAGGGCGAATTTTTAAACCAACTCAATGTCAAGGAACGATAGGCTTTATCGTTAGAAGCCAATTCTTTGATGACCTCCATCTCGGTCTTGGAGTGTGAGAGCATATCAACAAAATTGTAGACCAATACGGTTAAATCATTGTCCTTTTGGGATTTAAAGTTCTGGGCAAGATGTTTTCCTTGTCGTAAATTACTTATTTTATGATATTCCCATTTTAGATCTAATCCTAGCCTTTTTAATTGCGCGCCCAGGAATTCGGCCTCAAATAAATTCTTTCCTCCTTCGTCCGTGTCGTTTTTCCACCAATTTGGGTGTTGTTTCTCCATATCCAAAGGCATTAATCCAGAAAATATGGCATTTCTTGCATATTGGGTAGCTGTTGGTAGAATGCTGTAATATGAAGCTTCGTGCTTTTTCTTGTAATGAATCGAAAGTGTTTCTTCAAATGCCAACCATTGGTCATAGCGTAAATTATCTATAACGATTAATAAGGTCTTGTTTCCCTCCAGTTCCGGTTGAATTTTTTTTCTAAATAGTGTATGGGACATTACAGGGCCATCATTATCTTGAAACCAATCGCTATAATTTTTATCCACAAACTTGCTGAATTGAGCATTTGCCTCTACTTTTTGGGATTCCAAAATCTCGAACATCCCTGAATCTTCTATCTCTTCGAGTTGCATTTCCCAGTAAATGAGTTTTTTATATAGATCGGCCCACTCTTCGTGGCTATTTACCATGGATAAATCCATAGCTATTTTTCGGAACTCTTGTTGGTAATTGGAAGTTGTTTTCTCTGAAACCAATCTTGAGTTGTCCAGACTCTTTTTTAGGGATAGCAGTATTTGATTGGGATTAACAGGTTTTATTAAATAATCTGCAATTTTAGAGCCTATGGCTTCGTCCATTATAAATTCTTCCTCACTTTTTGTAATCATTACAACAGGTATGGAAGCATCATATTTCTTTATCTCGGTCAAGGTTTCAAGACCAGAAATACCGGGCATATTTTCGTCTAAAAAAACTATATCAAAAAAAGTATTTTTTATCTCCTCAAGTGCATCTTGCCCACTTTGGCTCGTTACTACCTTGTAGTTTTTTTTCTCAAGAAATAGAATATGGGGTTTTAAGAGGTCGATCTCGTCATCGACCCACAGAATTGTTATCTTGTTCATATAGTAGTTATCTTTGTGGAATTAAAACAAACTTCATTGGTCTTAACCAACAAGCTTAAAGTCTTCAACGATCCAATTTACGGTTTTATTGGAACTCCAAACGAACTTATTTTTAGTCTTATAGCCCATCCTTTTTTTCAAAGACTCCGCAGGATTTCGCAAATGGGGATGTCCTATCTGGTTTACCCCGGTGCGCACCATACAAGATTTCATCATGCATTGGGCAGCATGCATTTGATGACAAAGGCAATTCAGGTGCTAAAATGGAAAGAAATTCCTATTACAGATGATGAAGAAACGGGTTTGCTTTGTGCAATTCTATTGCACGATATTGGTCATGGTCCTTTTTCCCATGCACTTGAAGGCTTTATAATAAACGATTTAAACCATGAGCGGCTCTCATTGGAATTCATGATCGACCTCAATACAAAATTTGAAGGACGTCTAGAAACCGCTATCTCAATTTTTAAGGGGGAGTACCATAAACCGTTTATGAATCAATTGGTATCAAGTCAACTGGATATGGATCGATTGGATTATCTAAAAAGGGACAGTTTTTATTCCGGGGTAACGGAAGGCAACATCAACTCTGAAAGGCTTATTTCCATGCTCAATGTTGTAGACGGCAATTTAGTTTTGGAAGAAAAAGGAATCTATGCGGTCGAAAAATTCTTGATGGCAAGGAGATTTATGTATTGGCAAGTTTATTTGCATAAAACAAGTCTTGCTGCAGAACAGATATTGGTTCGAATCATGCGGAGAGCACGGGAACTCATATCAATGAAGCAAGAATTGGAAGGAACTGATGCTTTCCTATTCTTTTTAAAACAGGATGAAACCATTTCTTTTGGCCCACAAATACTTGAAAAGTTTTCTAGGTTGGATGACATCGATATTTTAAGCGCCATTAAATCTTGGCAATTCCATAGCGATTTTGTTCTTTCCAAGTTGTGCAAAATGATCTTGAATAGAGAGTTATTGAATGTTAAAATAAAGAACAGGACCATAGAGCCTGATAAAATCCTTTTAAAACTCAAAAAAGTAGCGGATTTCTATGCTATTTCGAACAAAGAAGCATCATACTTTGTTTTTAAAGGAGAAATATCAAACAAAGCGTATAATAATGACGAACAAGCTATAAACATCCTTAAAAAAAACGGCAAGGTAACGGATGTTCTCAAAGAATCTGACCAACTGAGTTTAAAGGCACTGTCCAAAACAGTCACGAAATATTATAGCTGCTACCCAAAAGAAACCGTTTAACAAATTTTGTTACTTTTGCAGAAATGAAATTTACAGCTACCCAAATTGCAGGAATTTTAGAGGGAGAAGTTGACGGAAATCCTCAGATTGCTGTTCATAAGCTTTCTAAAATCGAAGAAGGCGAAACAGGTTCTTTAACCTTTTTGGCAAATCCAAAATATACATCATATATATATTCCACAAAAGCTTCAATAACCATTGTAAACAAGGATTTTGTTCCAGAACAGTCTATATCCACTACATTGATTAAAGTAGAGGATGCTTACAAATCTTTTTCTAAGTTGTTGGAGTATTACAATCAAGTAAAGAACAATAAAATAGGCATTGAATCTCCTTCTTTTATAGCTGAAAGTGTAGTATATGGCGAAGGGTTTTATTTAGGCGCTTTTTCATACCTGGCCGACAATGTGGAAATTGGAAAAAATGTTAAAATATATCCTAACGTATATATAGGTGATAACGTAACCATTGGAAATAATGTCGTTGTCTTTGCAGGGGCAAAAATTTATTCTGAATCAATCATAGGGAATGACTGCGTTATTCACAGTGGTGCAATTATTGGAGCTGATGGATTTGGATTTACCCCAAACGATAAAGGGGAATACACTAAAGTACCACAAACAGGGAACGTAATTTTAGAAGATAACGTAGATGTAGGTGCAGGAACTACTATTGATAGGGCTACATTAGGATCAACCATGCTTAGGAAAGGTGTAAAATTGGATAATCAAATTCAGATAGCACATAATGTTGAGATTGGTGAACACACTGCAATTGCAGCACAAACTGGAATTGCCGGCTCCACGAAAATTGGCAAAAATTGTCTCATTGGAGGGCAAGTTGGTATAGTTGGCCATATTACTATTGGTGACAGGGTTAAGATCCAAGCACAGTCCGGCATCGGTAGAAACGTAAAAGATGATGAAGTACTTCAAGGATCACCAGCATTAAATTATGGTGACTATAATAAATCATACGTACATTTTAAAAATTTACCAAAACTGGTAGATAAAATCTCCAACATAGAAAAAAAAGTTGAGGGTGGAAAAAATTAGCACTAAGCAAAGAACAATTAAAAATCGGGTCACGCTAACAGGAGTAGGATTGCATACGGGCGAGAACGTTACCATGACGTTTGTTCCCGCAAAGGAAAATCACGGCTTTGCATTTAAGCGGGTAGACCTTGAAGGTGAACCTATAATAGAGGCGGATGCCAATTATGTGGTAAATACTCAACGTGGCACAAATTTGGAAAAGAATGGAGTCAAAATCCAAACTTCAGAACATGTGCTTGCAGCATTGGTTGGTTTGGGTATAGATAACATTTTAATTGAATTGGATTCTCCTGAACCTCCAATTATGGATGGATCATCAAAGTTTTTCGTAAAAGCACTTGAAGAAGCCATCATAGTGGAACAGGAACATGATAGGTCGGAGTATATTGTAAAAGACGTCATCTCATATAAAGATGAAGCAACCGGCAGCGAAATTACTGTAATACCTTCAGACAAATATCAAGTGACCACTATGGTCGATTTTGGTACTAAGGTTCTTGGCACACAAAATGCCACGCTAGAAAATATTTCAAATTTTAAAGATGAAATAGCCGATGCACGTACTTTTAGTTTTCTCCATGAATTGGAAATGCTTTTGGAAAACGGGCTTATAAAAGGAGGAGACCTCAATAATGCAATTGTTTATGTAGATAAGGAAATATCGGAATCCACCATGAAAAAATTGGAAAAGGCATTTGACAAAAAGAAGCTTTCCGTAAAACCCAATGGTATTCTGGATAACTTGACATTGCACCATCCAAATGAGGCCGCTCGTCATAAATTGTTGGATGTAGTAGGAGATTTGGCGCTTGCGGGAACAAGAATTCGCGGAAAAGTCATCGCGAACAAGCCTGGACATTACGTAAACACACAGTTTGCCAAAAAGCTTTCTAAAATCATCAAAATAGAAAAAAGAAACAAGGTACCAAGTTATGATTTGAACCAAACTCCCTTAATGGATGTGACCAAAATAATGGGAATGTTGCCGCACAGGCCTCCGTTTTTATTGGTTGACAAGATTTTGGAGCTATCAGACACTCATGTTGTAGGTGTCAAGAATGTCACCATGAACGAACCTTTTTTTGTAGGCCATTTTCCAGGCGCCCCTGTAATGCCAGGTGTTTTGCAAGTTGAGGCCATGGCCCAAACAGGTGGAATTTTGGTATTAAGTACTGTTCCTGACCCAGAAAATTATCTTACTTTTTTTATGAAGATAGATAATGTAAAATTCAAGCAACAGGTTGTTCCTGGAGACACATTAATATTTAAATGCGATTTAATATCACCCATAAGACGAGGAATCTGTCACATGCAAGCCTATGCATATGCAAATGGGAAATTGGTATCAGAGGCTGAATTAATGGCCCAAATCGTAAAAACAAAATAATAATTTAGTAATAAATGAACCAACCTCTTGCATATGTTCATCCTGGAGCTAAGATTGCCAAAAACGTGGTGATTGAACCATTTACAACAATTCATAACAACGTCACCATTGGTGAAGGAACTTGGATCGGTTCCAATGTAACTATAATGGAAGGTGCCAGAATAGGAAAGAATTGCAATATTTTTCCAGGTGCGGTAATTTCTGCAACTCCACAAGATTTAAAATATAAGGGTGAGGAGACTACGGTTCATATAGGAAATAATACGACCATACGAGAATGTGCTACCATAAACAAGGGCACGTCAGACCGTATGAAAACTGTCATTGGTAAAAACTGTTTGATTATGGCCTATTGCCATGTAGCCCATGATTGTTTTATAGGAGATGGCTGTATTTTCAGCAATAATTCCACATTGGCAGGTCATGTTACCATTGGCAACAATGTTGTACTTGCCGGAATGGTCGCTGTACACCAGTTCGTTTCAATAGGGAATCATGCCTTTGTAACAGGAGGTTCTCTGGTTAGAAAAGATGTTCCTCCATTTGTAAAGGCGGCAAGGGAGCCACTTTCTTATGTAGGTATAAATTCCATAGGGCTGCGAAGAAGAGGTTTTGAAGCGGGAAAAATTAGAGAAGTCCAAAATATTTATCGTATACTTTACCAAAGAAATTATAATAACTCACAGGCAGCATCCATAATAGAAGCTGAGATGGAGGCAACCCCCGAGCGCGATGAAATACTTCAGTTTATCAGGGATTCGCAGCGTGGAATAATGAAAGGATATTTTAGTTCAAATTAGATTTATGGCAAGTACTTCAGATATACGTAAAGGATTGTGCATTAGATACAATCATGATATTTTTAAAATAGTGGAATTTCTTCATGTAAAACCGGGCAAAGGACCAGCTTTTGTAAGGACAAAACTTAAAAGCGTCACTACGGGGAAAGTTATTGACAATACGTTTTCCGCAGGTCACAAAATAGAAGACGTAAGGGTTGAGACCCGTTCATACCAATATTTATATGCTGAGGGTGATACGTTTCACTTTATGAATACTGATGATTACAATCAGATTTCGTTGCAGAAAAGTTCTTTGGATGCACCTGACTTATTGAAGGAAGGTCAGGTAGTGACCATTCTTTTTAACACAGAGGACAACATGCCGCTTTCCGTCGACATGCCCGCTAGCGTAATCTTGGAAGTCACACATACGGAACCTGGTGTTAAAGGAAATACAGCTACCAATGCCACAAAACCGGCAAAAGTGGAAACCGGTGCCCGAGTAAATGTTCCCTTGTTCATTAATGAAGGGGACAAAATCAAAGTGGACACAGAGAAGGGTGATTATATGGAAAGGGTAAAAGAGTAGGATTAAATGAAATTCCCAAAACCTTATACCCTAAAAGAAATTTCAAAGATCATTGATTCTGAATATATTGGAGATGAAGATTTTCCAGTCTTTGGAATGAATGAAATCCATGTGGTGGAAAATGGGGATATTGTTTTTGTGGACCATCCAAAATATTATGATAAGGCAATCCATTCCAAGGCAACCATCGTGCTCATTAACAAAAAAGTAGATTGCCCGCCTGGTAAAGCATTATTGATTTCAGATGACCCCTTTAGGGATTTCAATAAACTCACCCAATTTTTTAGGCCATTCAATAGTGCGAATAGCGCAATTGCGAAAACTGCACAAATAGGAGAAGGAACAATTGTTCAGCCCAATGTCTTTATTGGTAATGATGTAAAAATTGGAAGTGGTTGTATTATCCATTCCAATGTATCCATTTATGATAATTGTACCATCGGAAATAATGTGACCATTCATAGTGGTACAGTGCTCGGCGCGGATGCCTTCTATTATAAAAAGAGACAAGAAGGTTTTGATAAATTAAAGTCGGGTGGGAGTGTTGTTATTGGTAACAATGTAGATATAGGAGCATCATGTACTATTGATAGGGGCGTAACTGCAAACACAATCATTGGGGAAGGTTCTAAATTGGACAACCAGATACAGGTTGGGCATGATACCATTATTGGTAAAAAATGTCTGATTGCCTCCCATACAGGTATTGCGGGCTGCGTTGTTATTGAAGATGAAGTTACGCTTTGGGGGCAAGTAGGTGTTATCAGCGGAATAACCATTGGCAAAGGAGCGGTCGTTTATGCGCAATCAGGTGTTGCAGGAAGTTTGGAAGGCGGAAAAAACTATTTTGGAAGTCCGGCTGGAGAAGCGAGGGCAAAAATGAAAGAATTGTCAATTATTAAAAGCATTCCATCGTTGCTTAAAAAAGCTAAGGGAAATAGCAATTAATTTACTTTAAAAATCAGGGGTAAAAGTATATTTTTGCCTTTTACAATAAACTAAAAATATGAGTGTTCTAGTCAACAAAGATTCAAAAATAATTGTCCAAGGTTTTACAGGAAGTGAAGGTACGTTTCATGCCGGTCAAATGATTGAGTATGGGACCAATGTGGTAGGTGGCGTAACACCGGGAAAAGGAGGTCAAGAACATTTGGGGAAACCTGTATTCAATACCGTTGAAGATGCGGTTGAACAAGTAAAGGCTGACACTACTATCATTTTTGTACCGCCCGCTTTTGCTGCTGATGCCATTATGGAGGCCGCTAGTGCAGGAATCAAAGTGATTATTACAATTACGGAAGGTATTCCCGTTGCTGATATGGTCAAAGCGAATAACTATATAAAAGATATGGATTGTACACTTGTTGGACCAAATTGTCCAGGTGTTATAACCCCAGATGAAGCAAAAGTTGGTATCATGCCTGGATTTGTATTCAAAAAAGGTAACGTAGGCATCGTCTCTAAATCAGGTACGTTAACATACGAGGCTGCAGACCAGGTCGTTAGACAAGGACTCGGAATCACTACTGCCATTGGAATTGGCGGAGACCCCATTATAGGGACAACCACAAAAGAAGCCGTAGAACTTTTAATAAACGACCCAGATACAGAATGTGTGGTAATGATCGGTGAGATTGGCGGTCAATTGGAAGCTGATGCTGCAAAATGGTACAAAGAAAGTGGAAGCAAAAAACCAATTGTTGGTTTCATAGCTGGCGAAACTGCACCTGCGGGGAGGACTATGGGCCATGCCGGTGCTATTGTTGGCGGAAGTGACGATACTGCACAAGCCAAAAAGCGTATCATGCAAGAATGCGGGATACACGTAGTAGATTCTCCAGCAAAAATTGGAGTGAAGGTAAAAGAGGTTATAGGATAACCAACCGTTAAAAGTATTATAAATCCCGTGCTATGCGGGATTTTTTTGTCCAATACACAAAACAAAAACTATATTTGGTCAAAGGCCATTCAAAAAACTTGGAAAGACATGAAACTTTTAGAAGGTAAAAACGTAATTATAACAGGAGCGAGCAGGGGAATTGGAAAGGGTATAGCCCAAATATTTGGAAATCACGGAGCTAACGTTGCTTTTACCTATAGTTCCAGCGAAGCACCCGCTTTAGAATTGGAACGTGAGCTTACTGAAATGGGAGTCAATGCCAAAGCCTATAAAAGTAATGCAGCTAGTTTTTCGGAATCCGAAGAATTGGTGAAAAATGTACTGGAAGATTTTGGGAGTATTGATGTACTGATTAACAATGCAGGAATCACCAAGGACAATCTTTTGATGCGAATGGGCGAAGAAGATTTTGATATGGTAATAGAAATCAATCTAAAGTCTGTTTTTAATATGACCAAAGCTGTCCAGCGTACCATGTTAAAACAGCGGAAAGGTTCCATAATCAATATGAGCAGTGTAGTAGGAGTGAAAGGAAATGCAGGGCAGACCAACTACGCTGCATCCAAAGCGGGTATGATTGGATTTTCAAAATCCGTAGCCTTGGAACTAGGTTCTAGAAATATACGTTGCAACGCCATTGCCCCAGGTTTTATTGAAACGGAAATGACGGATAAACTGGACGAAAAAACGGTACAGGGCTGGCGGAATGCAATTCCTTTAAAAAGGGGAGGAAGTCCTGAAGACGTTGCAAATGCTTGTGTATTTTTAGCTTCTGACCTATCGGCTTATATAACGGGTCAAGTTCTGAACGTGGATGGCGGAATGCTAACCTAAAAATGAATGGAAATACGCACTTTACTCCTTATAATTTTAGCAGCAATAGTAGCGCTATCCATCGTATTTTACCAGTATTTTTATAAGAACAAAAGACACGGTTCCTTAAGATGGGTTTTGGCCACATTACGTTTTTTTGTACTGTTCGCTTCACTTTTACTTCTTATAAATCCAAAACTCACCAAGCGGGATTACTATCTAGAAAAAGCAAATTTGGTACTTCTGCTAGATGACTCCGAGTCCATGAAAAATGCTTCGGATGGGTTCTCAATGCAAAATAAAATCGATGCCATCGTTAAAAATGATGATCTAAACAATCGGTTTTCCATACAGCAATATTCCTTTGGAGTCAATATCCATCAGACAGATTCCGTGGGTTTTGGACAAAAGAATACGGACATTTCAAATGCCCTTACTAAAATAGCTGAAATCTTTTCCAACAGGAGCACGTCTGTAATCATTCCTACTGATGGAAATCAAACGTTGGGCAGAGACTATGATTACATTGATTTGAACAAGAACATTTCAGTATATCCCATTGTAGTTGGCGACACCACTGCTTTTGAGGATATTTCAGTTGGTTTGGTTAATAGCAATACCTACGCATTTTTAAAAAACAAGTTTCCCATTGAGGCAACAATTCAATACAAAGGTTCAAAATCAATTTCAAGAAGCGTAACTATTTCTGTGAACGGCAGAAGGGTTTACCAAGAAAATCTGGAATTTGGCCCAAACCAAAACAGTAGATCGATAAATACCTTGGTGGAGGCGACAAGGGTTGGTGTTCAATCAATAATGGTAGCGGTGCAGCCGTTGGAAAATGAAAAGAACAAATTTAACAATATTAAGGAAACGGCGATTGAGGTCATTGATGAAAAAACTACTATAGCTATTGTATCCGACATCGTTCATCCTGATATTGGCACGTTGAAAAAATCTATTGAAGCCAACGAACAAAGGAAGGTCAAGATATTCAAACCGAATACACCGATAGCCAATTTAAACGAAATTGATATTTTTATATTCTACCAACCCAATAGCAAATTCAAGAACATCTACCAATCAGTAAAGAAAACAAAGACAAATTTTTTTACAATTACCGGAAGTAATACTGATTGGAATTTTCTAAATCAAATACAGCAAAGTTTTTCGAAAGAAAATTTTAACCAGAGTGAAGATGTACAGCCTATCTTAAATAGTGCATTCAATATATTTAATATTGAAAATTTTGATGTGGCCGGATTTCCGCCCCTCGAGAGTGGTTTGGGTGACATACAAATGAATGAAAATGCTGAAACATTGCTGTTTCAACAAATTAAGGGAGTGGACTTGAGCAAGCCTCTCTTTTCATTTTTAACAGAAGATGGACAAAAAGAAGCTGTTCTTTTTGGAGAGAATATTTGGAAATGGAGGGCCCAAACATATCGCAATGACCAAAACTTCCAAGCTTTTGACAATTTTATGGGAACACTCATGCGCTATTTGGCAGCCAATAATCAACGAAGCAGATTGGAACTCGACTATAAGTTGATTTTTGACAATGCAAGTTTAGCTAGGATTAGGGGTGCTTACTATGATAAAAGCTATAGCTTTGATTTCAACGCGAACATAAATATTAAAATTGAAGGGATTGATAATGACTTTTCCAGAGAATATCCCATGCTTTTAAAAGGTTCTTTTTTTGAAGCTGATTTAAGCAATTTACAAGCTGGAGCATATAACTTTACGGCTACCGTTAAAGGTGAAAATATAAAACGTTCCGGTAAATTCAAGATTCTCGATTTTAATCTGGAAAAACAACTGCTATCTTCCAATTATGAAAAACTGAACAGGCTTTCGGTAAGGACAAATGGAAAAATATATACTCCCATTGAAATTGATAAGTTGATAGATCATTTGTCAACATCGGAGCAGTTCGTACCTATTCAAAAGAGCAAGCAAAATGTCGTATCTTTAATCGATTTTCGACTGCTTTTGGGCTTTATAATAGCAACGCTTTCATTGGAGTGGTTTATCAGGAAATATAACGGACTAATATAAAACATAACACATGGATAGATTACCAAAGATTGCTTTACCTGTAATAGCGGTCATTATCGTATTGATTATTTTAATTTCAAAGTCGGCCGTAACCATAGGCTCTGGTGAAGCCGGGGTTTTGTACAAGACTTTTGGCGGCGGTGTGGTAACGGACAAGCCAGCACTTGGTGAAGGGTTCCATATTGTGGCTCCTTGGAACCGGGTCTATATATATGAGGTAAGGCAACAAGAAGTTTTTGAAAAAATGCAAGTGCTTTCCTCAAACGGATTGGAAATAAAACTGGATGCTTCCGCATGGTTTCAGCCAAAATTTGAGGATTTGGGAAGATTGCACCAAGAAAAAGGGGAATCCTATGTGGATCGTATACTTCTTCCAACTATTCGTTCAGCTGCAAGAAGTGTTGTGGGGCGTTATACTCCAGAACAATTGTATTCCAGTAAAAGAGATGCCATTCAACAAGAAATTTTTGAAGAAACAAAGAAAATTGTGGATGGGCAGTATATTCAATTGAACGAAGTGCTTGTTAGGGATGTCACGCTTCCCCCAACTATCAAAGAGGCAATAGAACGCAAATTAAAACAAGAACAAGAATCATTGGAATATGAATTTCGTCTGGTAACTGCTAAGAAAGAGGCCGAAAAAGTAACCATTGAAGCACAGGGTAAGGCGGACGCCAACCGAATTCTAAGTGCCTCACTAACGGATAAGATACTTCAAGATAAAGGAATAGATGCTACTCTGGAACTTTCAAAATCCCCAAATTCAAAAGTGGTCATTGTTGGTAGCGGAGACTCTGGATTACCTTTGATATTGGGAAATAACTAAATAAACCTTTTTTGATATAAAAATAAATTTTACTTTTGATATCGAAATGAGAAATAACAACACACATCACCATTTTTATCCTTGCACTCAGGCGAGATAGAAATGTATTGTTGTTTTTAAAATATATTCTAAACCCGTTTGAGAAATCAAGCGGGTTTTATTTTTGTGCCTGTTTGGAAACCAAACAAAATTTGTAATAATGACTAAAATTAGAATTGCTGTTCAAAAGAGTGGGCGTTTAAACCAAGACTCCCTAAAAATTTTAAAAGACTGTGGCATTTCCATTGATAATGGAAAAGACCAACTCAAAGCTACGGCCCGTAATTTTCCTTTGGAAGTTCTTTACCTTAGGAATGGTGATATACCACAATATTTAAGGGATGGCATTGTTGACATTGCTGTGCTTGGAGAAAATGTATTAATAGAGAAAGGAAGGGATATATCAATCGTTGAAAAACTTGGTTTTTCAAAATGCAGGGTCTCTTTAGCGGTTCCAAAATCCACTAAGTACAACTCTGTCAAAGATTTTGAAGGTAAGCGTATCGCTACTTCATATCCCAATACGGTATTGGATTACCTAAAATCCAAGGGAGTTACCGCTGACCTTCACATTATTAATGGCTCTGTAGAAATAGCTCCGAATATTGGACTGGCCGATGGTATCTGTGATATCGTTTCAAGCGGAAGTACATTGTTCAAGAACAATTTAAAGGAGGTCGAGGTTATATTGAAAAGTGAAGCGGTATTGGCGGTTTCCCCAAAAATCTCTGAAGAATGTACCGTTATTCTCGAAAAGCTACAATTTCGAATAAAATCAGTGCTACAGGCAAGAAATAATAAATATATATTGCTCAACGCTCCAAATGACAAGTTGGATGAAATCATATCCATATTGCCAGGCATGCGAAGTCCAACCGTGCTTCCTTTGGCGGAAGAAGGATGGAGTTCCGTACACACGGTTCTAAATAAAGATACTTTTTGGGAGGTCATCGATGAGTTGAAAGAAGCTGGTGCAGAAGGTATTCTGGTATGCCCGATAGAAAAAATGGTAATCTAAAAGTACGAGGCAGAGATACTAAGTTGGAAATACAAAGTAAGAAATGAATCAGTTAAGATTAAATTTATCTATGTCCTATCGTAATGTAACCGTTACCCAGAATTTATTTCTGGGTCACATCATAAAATCAATATATTGAAATTGTTGTGGGATGCTGAAACAAGTTCAGCATGACTTGCAAAACGACTATTGTAACGAAACATAGAGGTGTGAGATGAGTTTTTCTTCTTCAAAAAAAGTTCGGGAATATGAAAAAGTATAAAAATCCAGATAAGTCGGAATGGCCTAAAATTCTCTCAAGGCCTACACAGACATTTGATGCCTTAGAACCGATTGCTGACGAGGTTTTTGAGAAAGTTCAAAATGAAGGAGATCAAGCACTAAGAACATACACCCAAAAATTTGATGGGGTTGCCATTACAGATTTTAAGGTTTTAGAAGAAGAGATACTTGAAGCTACTGATTTGGTTTCAGAAGATTTAAAACAAGCCATATCTCTGGCAAAAAACAATATAGAAAGATTTCATTCCGCCCAAAAAACAGGGAAAACAGCATTGGAAACCATGCCGGGAGTTTCTTGCTGGCAGGAAAAAAGACCTATTCAAAAAGTCGGGTTGTATATTCCAGGGGGTACGGCCCCTTTGTTCTCTACCATTCTGATGCTCGCCGTTCCTGCAAAAATTGCAGGTTGCGAAGAAATTGTACTGTGTACTCCACCAAATAAGAATGGAGCAATACATCCGGCAATTTTATATACGGCACAATTATGTGGGGTGACCCAAATTTTTAAGGTTGGCGGCATACAGGCCATTGCGGGGATGACATTTGGCACTGAGTCCATTCCAAGCGTATATAAAATATTTGGTCCAGGAAATCAGTACGTTACAGTAGCTAAACAGTTGGCAACCAAATATGGAGTGGCCATCGATATGCCTGCAGGTCCCAGCGAACTACTGGTCGTAGCCGATGATTCTGCCGAGGCAGCCTTTGTGGCTTCTGATTTATTGAGTCAAGCGGAACATGGTACGGATAGTCAGGTTGTTTTGGTTTCTACTTCAGAACAGCTACTGGATGCAGTCGGCAAGGAGGTTGGCATACAGCTAGAAGCACTGCCCCGCAAGGCAATTGCCAAACGTGCGATTGAAAATAGTAGACTTATTTTAGTCGAAAACAATCAAGTAGCGGTAGACATCATCAATGAATACGGTCCAGAACATTATATCGTCTGTGTTGCCGATGAAGATTTCTATATTCAGAATACAATAAATGCAGGTTCGGTATTTATAGGGAATTATACTCCCGAAAGTGCTGGTGATTATGCTTCTGGCACCAACCATACCTTACCGACAAACGGATATGCCAAACAGTATAGCGGTGTAAACTTGGATAGTTTCATGAAGAGCATGACCTTTCAAAAAATATCAAAAGAAGGTATTTTAGGTATTGGTAAGGCTGTCGAATTAATGGCAGAAGCAGAAGGATTACAGGCACACAAAAATGCCGTTACACTTAGATTGGATAGTTTAAAGAATCAGTGACATAGCCAGGATTTTAGGCTGCGTTCCAAATAAAATAAAGTTGCGGTTTTGATACAATGAAGAACACGTTCAATATACAAGATTTAGTTAGGGATACCGTAAAGGATTTAAAACCATATTCTTCGGCCAGGGACGAATATGTTTCGGATGGTTCTGAAATGATTTTTTTAGATGCCAACGAAAACCCTTTCGAAAATGGTTTAAATCGGTATCCGGACCCGCAACAACGAAGTTTAAAGACACTCTTATCCGAGGAAAAACAAGTATCGGAAAAGAATATCCTATTGGGCAACGGAAGCGATGAAGTATTGGATTTAATTTTCAGGGCTTTTTGCGAACCAAATCAAGATAATGTTATCACGCTACCACCTACCTATGGAATGTACAAGGTATTGTCTGGAATCAATGCCGTAGAAAATAAGGAGGTATTATTAACAACGGGATTTGAACCTGATGTAGACAAAATTTTGAATACGGTCAATAAATCATCAAAAATTATTTTTATTTGTTCTCCCAACAATCCAACGGGCAATGCATTCTCACTAGAGAAAATCGAGAAATTGTTGACTAACTTTCAAGGAATAGTGGTCATAGATGAAGCTTATGTGGATTTTTCATCGGAAAAAAGCTGGGTCAAATCGTTAAATAAATATTCTAACCTTATCGTTACGCAAACGATGTCCAAAGCTTATGGTATGGCAGGGATTCGGTTGGGAATTTGTTATGCTTCCGAAGAAATCATTGGGATTTTAAACAAAATCAAACCACCGTACAACGTAAATCAACTTACGCAATACCAAGCATTGAAACGGGTTTTGGACGAAACCCTGGTTCAAGAAGAAGTGAAGAAAATTCTTATTGAACGCAATATCCTAACCAAAGAATTGGAACAGCTAAGTTTTGTGGAACACATTTATAAATCAGATGCCAATTTTGTTTTGGCGAAAGTTGATGATGCAAACAAAAGGTATGAAGAGCTGTTGGCATTAAAAATTGTGGTCAGGAACAGAAGCAACCAACCTTTATGTGAAAACACGCTCAGATTTACCGTTGGCACACCAAACGAGAACAGGAAATTGATAGCAATTTTAAAAGAAATTGAATAATGGGCAAAAAAGTACTTTTTATTGATAGGGACGGAACGATTATCAAAGAAACTGCTGACGAGCAAATAGATGCTTTCGAGAAAATGATTTTTTATCCGAAATCGTTTACCTTTCTTGGAAAAATTGCAAAAGAACTGGATTATGAACTGGTTATGATTACAAATCAAGATGGTTTAGGCACGGATATTTTTCCTGAAGAAACATTTTGGCCCGTACATGATTTCATTCTAAAATCCTTTGAGAATGAAGGTGTCGTTTTCGATAAAGTTTTTATTGACCGAACATTTCCAAAAGACAACGCCAATACCCGAAAACCTGGTACTGGTTTGTTAACCGATTATTTTTCAGAAACTTATGATTTAGAAAATTCTTTTGTAATAGGAGATCGCTTAACGGATATAGAGTTGGCAAAAAATCTTGGTGCAAAAGGAATTTTTATTAACGATCAAACGAATTTGGGAACAGATGAGATTACAACGGCGCAAGAAGCTTTAAACGATTTTATTGCTCTAGAGAGCAATGATTGGGAAAAAATATATGAGTTTTTAAAATTGGAAAATCGGGTAGCGCGGATAGCAAGAAAAACCAATGAAACTGATATTGAGATTAAACTAAATCTTGATGGCTCGGGCAAAAGCGATATCAAGACAGGGTTGGCTTTTTTTGACCATATGTTGGATCAATTGGCTCGGCATGGGCAAATGGACTTGGAAATCAAAGTCGACGGTGATTTGGATGTGGATGAACATCATACTATTGAAGATACTGCAATTGCATTGGGCGAAGTTTTTTCAAAATCGTTGGGAAATAAATTAGGAATAGAACGCTATGGCTTCTGTTTGCCAATGGATGATTGCTTGGCACAGGTAGCCATAGATTTTGGCGGTCGCAATTGGTTGGTTTGGAACGCCGATTTTAAAAGAGAGAAAGTAGGCGACATGCCTACAGAAATGTTTTATCATTTCTTTAAATCTTTTACGGATGGAGCCAAAGCGAACCTTAATATAAAAGCAGAAGGAACGAACGAGCATCATAAAATTGAAGCTATATTCAAGGCATTCGCAAAATCGATTAAAATGGCCGTGAAGCGAGATGTTGAGAAAATGATCTTGCCAAGTACAAAGGGAATGCTTTAGATATATAGTAGTAAGTATTGAGCTGTAAGTAATGAGTATATGTTTATAGCATCTAAAACTCAATTCTAATGTCTCATATCTCAATACTAATATCCAATAACTGAAAAAAATGAAAATAGTAATCATAGACTATGGCGCTGGAAACATCCAGAGCATCAAATTTGCCATTCAGCGTTTGGGTTTCACGGCGCGTTTGACGAATGATGTCGAGGAAATTAAAAATGCGGATAAGGTTATTTTTCCCGGGGTAGGTGAGGCGAGCTCTGCAATGAGAAAATTACGGGCGAGCGGACTGGATATGATTATTCCTGACTTGAAACAACCCGTTTTGGGAATATGTTTGGGGATGCAGCTGATGTGCAATGCATCCGAAGAGGGAAATACAAAAGGTCTTGGGATTTTTGATTTGGATGTCGTGAAATTTCCGCTATCCGTAAAAGTGCCACAAATTGGTTGGAACCAGATAGGTGATTTAAAATCGGATTTGTTCAGAAATATTCCCGAGAAATCACACATCTATTTGGTACATAGTTTTTATGCGCCTATTGGAAAAGAAACCCTGGCAACATCGGAATATGCTTTGCCTTACAGTGCCGCACTTGGAAAGGCCAATTTTTATGGAACCCAGTTTCACCCTGAAAAAAGTAGTACTATTGGAGCAAAGATTTTACAAAATTTTTTAGAATTAAAATGAACAACGACTATTATATCACTACCGAAAAATCAAGAATGGATGTTGATTTAATTCATAAATATCTCACTAAATCATATTGGGCGAAAGGAAGAAGTAAATCTTTGGTATTGAAATCAATGGAGAACTCAATTTGCTTTGGGATTTTTGATAAAAGTAACAACCAAATCGGCTTTGCCAGAGTAGTGAGTGATTTAGTGGTGTTTGCATGGCTAATGGATGTTTTCATACTTGATTCGTATCAAGGAAAAGGAATTGGAAAAATACTCTTAAAATTTATTTTTGAATACCCAGAGTTTAAAAATGTAAACGTAATAGGGCTTAGAACGAACGATGCACATGCTTTATATGCTCAATTTGGTTTTGAAAGAATACCGAATCCAGAAACCTGGATGCTAAAAAAGAATACTTAAATGCGAATTATACCAGCCATTGATATTATCGAAGGAAAATGTGTCCGATTGTCCAAAGGAGATTATGCTACCAAAAAGATTTATAACGAAAGTCCTTTGGAAATTGCAAAGAAATTTGAATCCCATGGTATTCAATATTTACATTTGGTAGATTTGGATGGTGCCAAATCGAAGCACATCGTCAACCACAAAGTATTGGAAAATATAGCGACACATACCAATCTTAAAATTGATTTTGGGGGCGGTCTAAAAACAGATGAAGATTTACACATAGCCTTTGAAAGCGGGGCCGATCAAATTACGGGCGGAAGTATTGCGGTAAAAGAGAAAGAGATATTCTTGGCCTGGTTGCAAAAATATGGCACATCAAAAATTATATTGGGAGCAGATGCCAAAGATGAGAAAGTTGCAGTTTCAGGATGGTTGGAAGAATCAGATAAGGAATTGATTCCATTTATTCAATCCTATCAAAAAAATGGAGTCAAATATATCATCTGTACGGATATAAGTAAAGATGGAATGTTGGAAGGGCCTTCGTTTGAACTTTACAAAAAGATTCTGTCCAATACCATGAAAACAGAAACTTCCATAACTGGGAGTGGCGTAGAAGATAGCGAAGTCATAGGTATTAGTTTGATTGCAAGTGGAGGTATTTCCAGTTTTGAAGAATTGCCAAAACTTAAGGAAATTGGTTGCGAAGCAACTATTATTGGAAAAGCTATCTATGAGAATAGAATCAGTTTAAAACAACTGGAGAACTATATTTTAGAAAATGTATAAACAGTGGCAAACAGAAGTAGTACTCAATGCAAACTATAGAATGGAGGAAAACCTACGCATGATCAAAATCTGCTTGGAGAAACTCTCAGACAAAGTAATTTGGCAAAAACCCAATGAAAGTACAAATAGCATTGGAAATCTCATTTTACATCTATGTGGCAATATCACACAATATGGGATTTCTTCGATTCAAGGTACCGAGGATAACAGGAACCGGAATGAAGAATTTATGACTTTATCCGGTTTGGACAAAGACGAACTATTTCAAAAACTGGTTTCAACCGTAGAAAAAGCCAAGTTTGTGTTTAACTCGGCAACAAACGATGAATTGATAAAGAAAAGGTCGGTACAAGGATTCGAATTCTCTGGAATTGGTAATATTATTCATGTAGTGGAACACCTGTCATATCATACGGGGCAAATAGCGCTATGGACCAAAATTTTAATCAATAGCGATTTAGGGTTTTACGATGGGATTGATCTAAATGTTAAGAATGAATAGTTACGTCACCTTGAACTCGTTTCAGGGTTGCACAGCTGGAAAGAGGACAATGGGGATGAGATTCTGAAACAAGTTCAGAATGACGCAAAAAGAAAAGTGGAAGAACAGCGATTGAACACTTTGGATTTTTTGGGACGGGCCCCGTCACCCTGAACTCGTTTCAGGGTCGCACAAACATAGATAAGATGAAAATATATTCTACTTCAAACTTTTTACTTCTAATATCTAACTTTGATATATGCTGACAAAACGAATAATTCCATGCTTGGACATTAAAAATGGGCGCACTGTAAAAGGTGTAAATTTTGTCGACCTTAGGGATGCGGGAGACCCAGTGGAACTTGCCCAAATATATGCGGAGAAAGGCGCTGACGAATTGGTATTTTTAGATATTTCGGCAACAGAGGAAAAAAGAAAAACCTTAGCGGAGTTGGTGTATCATGTCGCGGAAAAAGTTAATATTCCATTTACTGTGGGTGGAGGAATCTCATCTGTTGAAGATGTTGATGTATTACTCCAAAATGGAGCTGATAAGGTTTCTATTAATTCTTCAGCCGTCAAAAGACCGGAATTGATTAATGAATTGGTAGCCAAGTTTGGTTCGCAGTGCATCGTTGTTGCCATAGATGCCAAACAAATCGATGGAAACTGGAAAGTTCATTTAGTAGGAGGGAAAGTACCAACGGACATTGATTTGTTCGAATGGGCCAAGGAAGTTGAAGAGCGCGGTGCGGGAGAAATACTCTTTACTTCCATGAATCATGATGGAACAAAAGGTGGTTTTGCAAATGAGGGCCTTGCTAAACTATCTACCTTGGTTAATATCCCAATAATTGCGTCGGGCGGCGCAGGGGCAATTTCACATTTCACTGATACTTTTACTGATGGAAAGGCGGATGCAGCATTGGCCGCCAGTATTTTTCATTTTAAGGAAATAGAAATAAAGGATTTAAAGCAACAATTGCGGAAAGAAGGAATTCCCGTTAGACTATAAATATGAAAATAGACTTCAACAAAAATAACGATGGATTAGTACCTGCAATAATTCAGGATGTTAAAACAAAAAATGTCCTTATGTTAGGATATATGGACCAAGAGGCATTGGATGTTACGCAAGAAACCAAAAGGGTCACTTTTTTTAGTCGTAGTAAAAGGCGATTATGGACAAAAGGCGAGGAGAGTGGCAACTTCTTGAATCTAGTGAGCATAAAAAATGATTGTGATAATGATACCCTACTCGTTATGGTAAATCCAGAAGGGCCGACTTGTCATAAAGGAACCGATACCTGTTGGGCTGGGGACAACACACAGAATTTTGGATTTCTAACGGAACTAGAGGAGATTATAACTTCCCGAAAAGAACACCAGGATGATGAAAAAAGCTATGTTGCGTCATTGTTTAAAAAAGGCATTAATAAAATAGCCCAAAAAGTAGGGGAGGAAGCTGTTGAAACTGTGATTGAGGCCAAAGACGATAACGATGAACTTTTTTTGAACGAAAGCGCGGATTTATTGTTCCATTATTTGATTTTATTGCAGGCCAAAGGATATACACTGAAAGACATTGTAAAAGTTCTCGAGAGCAGACATTGATTTTGATGATTGTTGGATGCCAGGGGTCGGTAGACGGTTGATGGTTGATGGTTGAAGGTTGATGGTTACTGTAAGAAGCTATAAGATTTTTTTAGTTGAAGGTTGAACATTTCATTTGAACAACGAAGCTACCACCAAACCACAAACAATTTTTCAATAGTTCCATCGATTTTTTTAAGCCAGAGCATTGGTGAATTTTCCTTTAGCATTCTCACGTTAACTTCAAGGAGCGTCATGTAATGGGATGTATATTTTCGATTCATTGATGGGGCAATGACCCATTCTCTTTTAAAAGGAATGTAATATTCAAATCGTTTAAATAATTCAGAATTAAAATCATTAAATCGAATCCAATTCCCTTGAATGCATTTATTGTTCAATGGGCGAATAGACACATTACTATTGCTATAAGGGATAAAAAGCTGCGTTTTAAAGCAAGCCTCTTGATTGATACCATCCAGCTTTATTTGCAGTTCCCCTAATTTGTTTTTCAACGCTGTATGGTATAGCAATGGAAATTGTTTTTCCTTCAATTTGTCCAATTTGGTAAAGAACATATCCCATTTATTCGGTCCCATCAAACGGTGGACAGGTTCTGATATTTCAGGATCAATAATGTAGAATTTATAGGCCAGCTCCACGTGATGAACCTTTCCCGTATTAGTATTTTGAAGGATAAAATCAAGCTCGCCCAATCGTGTTTTGCCCTCATCTATCAATAGGTTTTTTGCTATTATTTTCCATTTTTCAGAAGCCATTAACAACTGTTCGAATACTTCTTCCATTTGATGACCGAGCCGTAAAGCTTTGTTAATAGGTTTAGGTTCAAATTGAGCTATTGCTATTTGTGGAAATTCAAATTGGGAAACTCCAAATTGTTCTTTGACCCACAATGGGAAGGTATTGTAAAAGCCAATACATAGTCTTTTATCCATCCAAACAAATTTAGCCGAAAGATGCATATCAAATTTCAATAATTCGGTTTCAGTGAGCAATCAGCCAATTTTGAACTACATATATGAGTTTTATCCCATTTTAAAATAGTACTTGTACCTGGGTTCAAACTTTATATTTGATTTTGTATTTGAATTTGAACTTTGAGTTTGAGTTTGAGTTTGAATTTGAACTTTGAGTTTGAGTTTGAGTTTGAACTTGAACTTTGCATAAAGTTAAGTTTTCATTAAAGCTATGATCATAAGGCTAGAATGTGTTAATTTTATGTAATGGCTATGAATACAAGAAGGGGATTTCGGTTTACCACCTATGAAGCTCCAGACCAAACTCCGTTCGAAAAACTTTTTGAGATTTTTCAAGAACTCATCACGCATACTTCTGGGGATGTGGAAGAGGCGTTGGATTGGCTACGCGAATTGGATAAGGAATATGAGCTTACCGATGAAGATTATACCATTGATGACTTTATAGAAGATTTGAAGGCAAAAGGATTCATTCGAGAAGAACTTGATAATGATGCCGACCAAGGAGAAGGTGATGGAGAGGAAGGTGATGGCGGTGGAAATCTTTTGATAACTGCGAAGTTGGAACGTATGCTTCGTCAACGTGCCTTGGACCAAATATTTGGTAAGCTCAAGAGAAGCGGTTCCGGTAACCATAAAACGGGGAAATCTGGCAGGGGAGATGAACATACAGGGGAGTTTAGGGAATATCGTTTTGGAGATAGCCTAGAGCATATTTCTATGACGGAAAGTCTTAAAAATGCCCAGATCAATCATGGATTGGACAGTTTCTCGTTGAGTGAAGAAGATTTGGTTGTTGAAGATACGCAGTACAAAGCCCAGATGAGTACGGTGCTGATGATCGATATTAGCCACAGTATGATTCTATATGGTGAGGATAGAATAACCCCCGCCAAGAAAGTAGCTATGGCCTTGGCTGAATTGATTACAACACGCTATCCTAAGGATACCCTTGATATTTTGGTATTCGGAAACGACGCTTGGCCAATCCCGATTAAAGATTTGCCCTATTTGAAAGTGGGACCCTACCATACCAATACTGTTGCAGGATTACAATTGGCAATGGATATGCTACGGCGAAAGCGAAATACCAATAAGCAGATTTTTATGATTACGGATGGAAAGCCATCTTGCTTAAGGCTTCCGAATGGGGATTATTATAAAAACAGTGTTGGACTGGATGATTATATTGTTGAGAAATGTTATGCAATGGCACAGCAAGCCAGAAAACTTCATATCCCCATAACTACTTTTATGATTGCTCAAGACCCCTACCTTATGCAATTTGTACGGCAATTTACACAGGCCAATAAAGGAAAAGCGTTTTATACGGGTTTAAAAGGTTTAGGCGAAATGATATTTGAGGATTACGAACAAAACAGAAGAAAAAGGATTAAATAGGTATGAAGTTGAAAATGCAAGGTACAATTTCATAAGTGCCAAAAAAACTAAAATCCTGAGCTTGCCGAAGGATAAAATCCAATAAAAAATTGATTGAAAAGGAATGAAAATAGACACAAAAAAAATAAGAACCTTAGGTGAATTAATAAAGTCCGGTTATCGGTCTAAAAGTATAAAAGATGAGCTGAGAGAAAATCTATTGGAGAAAATCTCAAATGGTGAAGAGACCTTTCATGGAGTTTGGGGATATGAAAACTCTGTGATTCCAGAATTGGAGCGAGCTATTTTATCTCGGCATAATATCAATTTGCTGGGGTTAAGAGGTCAGGCGAAAACCCGTTTGGCAAGATTGATGGTCCAACTATTGGATGAATGGATTCCTGTTGTAGAAGGTTCGGAAGTACATGATGACCCGTTTCAGCCTATTTCTAGGTATGCAACTGAACTCATCAAAGAAAAGGGTGACGATACCCAGATTGTTTGGATTCATAGGGATGAACGATTTTATGAAAAATTGGCTACGCCAGATGTTACCGTTGCCGATTTGATAGGCGATATCGACCCCATAAAAGCAGCTAACCTAAAACTGTCCTATGCGGACGATAGGGTCATTCATTTTGGTATGATTCCACGGGCAAACCGTTGTATTTTTGTTATCAATGAGCTACCGGACCTTCAAGCAAGAATTCAAGTAGCTTTATTTAATATCTTGCAAGAAGGTGATATACAGATTCGTGGATTTAAACTACGCCTATCTTTGGACCTACAGTTCGTTTTTACCGCCAACCCTGAAGATTATACCAATAGAGGTAGCATCGTTACCCCTTTAAAGGATAGAATTGGCTCACAAATATTGACCCATTACCCTGATTCATTGGAAATTGCCAAAAAAATCACCAAACAGGAAGCACAACTGGACGAAAGGCAAAAAAATAAAGTATATGTTCCAGAAATTGCCATGGATGTTTTGGAACAAATTAGTTTTGAAGCAAGAAACAGTGAATATGTAGATGCCAAAAGTGGAGTGAGTGCAAGAATGAGCATAACGGCATTTGAAAATTTACTAAGTACTGCCGAAAGGAGAATTGTTAGGTCTGGGGAAAAACAAACTACGGTACGTTTAAGCGATTTTATGGGCGTAGTTCCATCGATCACGGGAAAAATAGAATTGGTTTATGAAGGAGAACAGGAAGGTGCAGGCGCCGTAGCAGAGATTCTTATTGAGGATGCCATAAAGTCTTTGTTCCCCAACTATTTCCCAGAGATAGCAAAACTGGAACACAAAGATGCAGAAACTGCATACGATGATTTAGTTCATTGGTTCTTTGATGGTGATGGTTTTGAGTTGCTTGATGAGGATAAAGATGAAGAGTACAGGGCTAAATTGGATGCTGTAAAACCCTTGAGCAAACTCATTGCCGAGCACCAGCCCTCGGTTTCAAAAGAGGATTCTTACTTTATGAAAGAGTTGTTGCTTTGGGGGCTTGTGGCGCATAAAAAACTCACTAAGAACCGATTTACCGAAGGATATCAATTCAAAGACCTTTATGGTAGTTATATTCGAGGGCTGTAAAATTTGATTTACTGCCAAATGTTCAAATTATCGTTGTAATTTTCAAAGTTATATTGGCCAATATGGTCTTTTCGCTGCCAGAACGATACCAATGTAAATAGTGGCAATAGACAATATAAAATAAGTGTGAAACCCCCAATAGGTTTAAAACTTGCAGGGATAATATGTTCTTGATATTGTGAAGCGGAACTCAATATGCTAGCAGTATCATAAATTTTGAAAAAATAAACAATCATTATCGCATACAGAATATATTCTAGATTTCTCATTTTTGGATCAGGGAGTTCATCTTCCGTTATTTTAAACCAGATTACATATAAGTACAAACAGTGTACTAAACTTAATACAGGAAACACATAATTGCCAGGCTTCAAAAAGTTGAATTTATCGGTGTACAGCCCGTAAAAATTTAATATTATCAGAGAAAACAATAATATTAAAGTGATAATAGCATTTCTTTTCCATGTTAAAGTATTCAAAAGTAGTTTCATGTTATTTTCAGATTTGGGTTCTACATAACTCATATAAAGGAAAGTATAACTTACTATATAAATCCAAAGAAATCGATATGAAGTGAATTATGTAGGATAATCTGACAAAAACATCTTAAAATACAATTGTTTATTGGTGCAAGCATGTTCTTTTAAAGAAGGAAACTTATCTAAATTAAAAGTGTTACTAGATTTTTGTATTTTGGGACAAATACGGGGATATGCCAAACTGGCTTTACATTTTACTTATTATACTTTCAGTGTATGTTCTAATAAGTGTATTGCTCTATTTTCTACAAGATTATTTCCTATTTAAACCCGAGAAACTTCCCAAGGATTTTCAGTTTCATTATGACAATCAAGAAATACAGGAATACAATATAGAAACCAGGGATGGCGAAACCATCAATGGTCTACATTTTAAGGCCAAGCAATCAAAAGGATTGGTCTTTTACCTTAAGGGCAATTCAAAGAGTATAAAGGGTTGGGGCAAATTTGCAGTGGATTTTACAAGACATGGGTACGACGTTATCATGGTAGATTATCGTGGGTTTGGCAAGAGTACAGGAAGGAGAACACAAAAAGCGGTCAAACGTGATATGCAAGTAATCTATAACAAGTTGAAAGAAAAAGTATCAGAGCGTTATATCATTTTATATGGTCGCTCCATGGGGTCCGGCTTTGCAGCCAAATTGGCGTCTATGAACAATCCTAGAATGCTAATACTGGATGCTCCATATTATAGTTTAAGCAAAGTTGCCAAAAAATTCATTCCTTTTATGCCCTTATCCTTATTGATAAAATTTCCAATGCCAACATATAAATGGTTGAAATACGTTAACTGCCCAATTCATATTATACATGGCACGGACGATAGGTTGATACCCTATAAAACAAGTGTAAAGCTATCCAAAATAAAACCTGAACTTTCCAAGTTGTATACCGTAATAGGAGGTGGGCACAAAGATTTGAACACGTTTGAATCCTATCATGAAATGTTAGCCGAAATTATAACGGTGAGACCTAAAAAAATAAATACAGAGGGTTCAAGTATCAATGTAAAACACGCTACACGAAAATCCAATGCAAAAGCTTAAGCGTTTTGGATTAAGCATTTTAATCCTCTTTTTCTCAATTGTACTTATGATATATTTTCTTCAAGAGCGACTCATTTTTTTACCTTCACAATTACCCGCTGACTATGAATATTCATTTTCCCAAGATTTTGAGGAAGTATTTTTGAACAATGAGGACGGTGCCAAATTAAACGCTGTACATTTTAAGGTTGAAGAACCAAAGGGACTCATTCTATATTTTCATGGAAATGCAGGTGATTTATCCAGATGGGGGTATATCGCTTCCGGTTTTACCGAGCTTGGTTATGATGTGTTGGTCATGGATTACAGAACTTATGGAAAAAGTACTGGTGTGCTTTCTGAAAAGGGTTTATATGGCGACGCACAACTTTTCTACAATTATGCCATGAAAAGATATAATGAGAGCGAAATTATAGTATACGGGAGATCACTGGGAGCTACAATTGCATCACATCTAGCATCCAAAAACGAACCTTCTAAACTGATATTGGAAACCCCCTTTTACAATTTACTTGATGTAGCGCAAGATCGTTTCCCAATTTTGCCACTAAAGCATTTGTTGAAATATAAGATGACCTCTAACGAGTATGTACAAGATGTAAAAGCTCCTATCCGAATTTTTCATGGAACGGCCGATAAGGTAGTTTCCTATGATTCAGGCAAAAAACTCTTCGAAGCTATACCGCATTCCGATAAAAAACTCTACACCATTGAAGATGGCAATCATAATAATTTGATTGAATTTGAAAACTTTCGGAAAGGAATTCAAAAAGAGCTTCAATGATTTTATCCAAACAAATCTGAGGATAAATATCTATCGCCGCGGTCACAGACAATAGAGACAATGGTTCCTTTATCCAATGTTTTTGCCAATTTTAATGCTATGGTAGCTGCACCACCACTGCTCATTCCTGAGAAAATGCCTTCTTCCTTGGCCAACCTTTTGGCCATTGATTGAGCTTCTTCTTGGCTTACCTCCAATACTTTATCTACTTTTTGTGGATCAAAGATTTTTGGTAAATATGCTTTGGGCCATTTTCGTATTCCAGGAATTTTTGCTTCATCGGTAGGTTGAACCCCAACGATTTCAATATTAGGGTTCTTTTCTTTCAAAAAGGTAGATGTGCCCATTATAGTGCCTGTGGTACCCATGCTCGAAACAAAATGTGTAATATTTCCATCCGTGTCGTTCCAGATTTCCGGTCCAGTGGTTTTGTAATGCGCTTTCCAGTTGTCGTCATTGGCAAACTGGTTCAGCATAAAATATCCATCCGCTCTAACTTTAGACTCAGCATAATCACGGGCTCCTTCAATTCCTACATCTGAAGAAGTCAAAGTAACTTTTGCTCCATAGGCTCTCATGGTCTGAATCCTTTCCTTTGTTGAATTTTCAGGCATAACCAGTTCTATATCAAGCCCATATATTCCTGCAATCATAGCTAGTGCTATGCCCGTGTTTCCACTTGTTGCTTCAATAAGTTTCGATTGCTTGGTTATTTCACCTCGCTCCATGCCCGCTTTTATCATATTTAAAGCTGGTCTGTCTTTAACACTTCCGCCTGGATTATGACCTTCTAGTTTAAAAAGTAATCTTACATTAGGATTTGTATTCAAGACTTTCGATTGGACCATAGGGGTATTGCCTATTAAATCGAGGACACTATCAAACATTGGACGTTGTTTTTATTTTTATTTCAGGAGTATGGAAAACTGTAGAATTGGGAGGGACAGAAGCTGTCAACCAAGCATTTCCACCAATTACAGAGTTTTCCCCGATAACAGTTTCACCACCAAGTATAGTAGCATTGGCATAAATTGTTACGTTGGACATGATAGTAGGGTGCCTTTTGACTTTTTGAAGATTTTTGGCTACGTATAGAGCGCCCAATGTTACACCTTGATAGATTTTTACGTTATCATGAATAAGAGCTGTTTCCCCTATTACAACTCCAGTAGCATGATCGATAAAGAAAGACTTGCCAATTTGTGCACCTGGATTGATATCGACCCCTGTTTGTCTATGGGCGTATTCAGTCATCAATCTAGGCACCAAAGGAAATCCTTGTTTATAAAGTTCATGTGCCAAACGATAAATGGCTATTGCATAAAAACCGGGATAAGCCATGTAAATTTCCTGAATTGAAAGAGAGGCAGGGTCACAATTAAGGATTGCCTCCGCGTCTAAATTGAGTTTTTCCAAGATTCCTGGCAATTTCTGTATATAATTTTCCCAAACTGTGGAACATGGTTTATGGGAATCCCAACAAGCCATATCCATAAGCAAACTGAATTCTTGCTCCAAAATAGTAAGATTTTCAGATACAGGAGTATTAACATCAAATAATGTATAGAATAGCGTATTTGTAAAACTCTCTGTTTTCTCTTTTAATCTATAGTCTAAGTGGGGTAATTTTTTGTGTTTATTGAGTTCGGCAATTATTTTCTGTTTGTCCATACTTAAAATATAAATTTAAAAATAGCTAAATCCTTATCACACAGTTATGAAATTAGCTAACTTTAGCTTAAAAATAACACATCAACTTTGTCCCGTGAATAATCCAAAAATTTCAAAAGAGGTTCTCGATTTTTTAAAAAAGTTAGCGAAAAACAACAACAGGGAGTGGTTCTTGGAAAATAAGGACATCTTTAAAAAACACGAGGAACATGTGAAAGAATTTTATTCAAGTATCCAATTACGTTTGGAAGCACATGATGATATCGAAAAAATGAAAATGTTTCGTATTTACAGGGATGTCCGCTTTTCTAAAGATAAAACACCATATAAATCACATTTTGCCGCATCTTTTTCCAGATTGGGGGCACATTTGAGAGGAGGGTATTATTTAAGGATAAAACCTGGCGAAACATTTGCTGCCACAGGTTTTTGGGGACCAAATAAGGATGATTTGTTCCGAATACGAAAAGAACTGGAAATGGATGCATCGGAATTTAGGGAAATAATCAATAAAAAATCTTTCAAAGACATTTGGGGATCACTTGAGGGAGAGGAAGTAAAAACTGCTCCAAAAAATTTTGACAAAGAACACGATAATATAGACCTGATCAAAAAGAAGCAATTTATTTTCGTACGCAATTTTTCAGATAGAGAAGTGCTCTCCGATTCATTTATCGATGAGATCGATAAATCTTTCAAGATAATACGACCCTACTTCGATTTGATGAGCGACATTTTAACGACCAACTTAGATGGAGAGTCAATATTGGAGTAGTACAATATTTTCTAATAATTGTACTTGATCCTTGATTCTTTCTATGACCATATTCATCATGCGCTTGTTCAATGCAGACGAATTTTGAATATAAATATGATATTCTTCCACGGTAAATTGACCTATAATCATTCCCTTAAGGGAGTTTCGGAATTTAATATCCTTTTGAATGGATTTTTCAATAAATTCCAATCTTTTTTCTAAAGAAAGATCATGAAAGGCGCCCTTGTGTTTATCAATATAGTTCTTGAAAACCTCTATCAATAAGAAGTTTTGAAGTTTGATTACGGGTCTTAATGTTTTGTTTTGAAAACGCTCGTCAGGACTCATATTGTCATGTAGTCTAGCTTGGATAATCTCTGGACGACTGTCCAAAAGATTCTTGGATCTTGAATCCATGGTTGTAAGTTTTATTAAAATTACATAAACCTAAAATGCACATGTTTTGAAGTGCCAATAGTTTTTAACGATGTTATGAACAGGATTCATTTATCTTTAACTTAGTAGCTGAAATGTAAAAATTGATCCATGAAATTTGGAAAAGTTGAGCACCCGGAATTAATTGATTTTAGCATGCCCGAAAATCATCCGGACACCGAAATACTACTCTCAGAACAAGAGGACAAAGGAGAATCAAATATTTATGTTGGCTGCGCCAAATGGAACAGGCAAGACCTTAAAAACTTTTATCCCAGAGGGACCAAGGACGAATTGGTCTATTATTCATCCCAATTTAATTGTATAGAAATGAATGCCACGTTCTACAGGATTTTTCCTGCAGAACAATATCAAAAATGGCATGATAAAACTCCTGAAGGGTTCAAGTTCTTTCCAAAAATGACGAACGAGGTAAGTCATTTACGCAGGTTGAACGATAAAGTATATGAAATTGCAGATCGTTATTTAGAGGTTACCACATTGCTGAAGGAAAAATTAGGAACCATTTTCTTGCAAATGCATAACAACTTTGGACCAAAAAACTGGGATAGGGTAGTACAGTTCGTAAATTACTGGCCAAAAGAATTTCCATTGGCAATGGAGTTTCGGCATACGGATTGGTTCACCGATGAAAAGGTGGCCCAAGAACTCTACCACCTATTGGAGGAGAACAACATCGCAAATGTCCTAGTGGATACAGCAGGTAGGAGGGATATAATGCATATGCGATTGACCAATGATGAAGCCTTTATAAGGTATGTAGGCGCAAATCACGAATCAGATTATGCCCGGTTGGATGATTGGGTCGATAAATTAGCCGAATGGAAAGCAATGGGCTTAAAAAACATCCATTTTTTTGTGCATCAAAATCTGGAACTTGAATCCCCGCTTTTATCAGCTTATTTTATCGAAAATTTGAACAAAAAATTGGGAACCAAACTTACGGTTCCGAGCACTTTGTTGAAAAATAAGCCAAATACATTATTTTAATAGGGAACACCTACTTCCACAAAAGTATTTTTGGAATGATATCTTGGCGAAAGAGGAGCAGCCATACAGCAAGTGGAGCCTAAATAGAATAAAGACAGCTGTTGTAGTTTAGTAACGTTATATCCAATCTGGATATTCTCAGGAATATGTATTGTTCCAACGGCAGGCCCGCCAATAATGGAAATGTACCAGACCTTCCCTTGATTATCTACAATATCTATGTTGTAACGTTCGTTTCTGAAAGCTGGTAAAGAAGGATTTTGCTTATATATCCAAGGTCTGAGCACTACTAGGTCACCAGGTATATGTTGAATTCGTTTTATTGTTCCATTAATGGGTGAATGAATACGATGGTAATTTTTATTATGTAGAAATACATTCGTGAAGGTGTAATCCTTGGGAACTTGATCTGGAACTAACCCAAAAATTGTAGAAACCGACCTCACATCTGTCTTTACGCGAACAGCGCCTAAGTTGCCAACTTTTCCCTCATCACATAAAAGACCTTCACATGGCCATACATAAGGACTTTTACTTTCTGGCAAAACCCTAAATTCCCTTATAAAAAAGTCTTGAAAATTATCAAAGGAATTTTTGCCATTGGGCGGTTTAAACTTGTCTAGATAATTCTTGTCAGCGTAATTGATTCTAATGTAAGGCTTAATGATTTTTTTTGAAACAGGCTTGTTATAAAACGAACTATACCAAGCAGATGCTCTTTTTTGAATGTTGCTTGGAATATTGCCCCATAGGTTCACAGAGAGAAATTTATAAAGTTTTGCTCTCCAAGTAGGTACGGAAAAAACTGTAAAGCTGGGGTCTGAATAATAATCAGAGATAGCTTTCATTCTTGGCTGTTTGATTTTGATTGATACTCCAATTTATCTGTATTGTATTTTTTATCCCAAACAATTAAGAAAAGTTTATTTAATGATTAACATATATTATTAAATATGAAATTGTTATGTTAAAATTTAAAAGTATATAAACCATTTTGATTAAAAAGCTAAATTTTGTGCAAAGAAGATAACGTATATTACTTTACAATGAGATTTCATACCAGAAAATGGGTAAAACCTGAAGATTTAAATGCGAACAGTACTTTATTTGGTGGAAGATTACTTGCCTGGATAGACGAAGAGGCTGCGCTATACAGTATCGTTCAGCTAGAAAGCAAAAAAGTGGTCACAAAGTATATGTCCGAAATTAATTTTATGAGCACCGCCAAGAAAGGGGATATCGTTGAAATTGGTATCGAGGTCATCAAATTCGGCACAACATCCATTTCATTGAACTGTGAAGTGCGAAACAAAATGACACACGAAAGCATCGTTACCGTTGATAATATTATCATGGTCAATCTTGATGAGAATGGAAATCCCACACCCCATGGAAAGACAAAAATAGAATATGTTAAGGACAGATTGGCTAAAAAAGAAATCGAAGATTCTTAATTCTTAGCAGTAGCAATCTCCTGTACTTCGTCCAACACCCGTAATAGATTTTCACCCCAAAGCTTTGCAATATCTTCTTCAGTATATCCACGTTTTACCAACTCATGGGTCACATTGAATGTTTCGGAGGCGTCTGACCAACCTTCAATACCACCTCCACCATCAAAATCTGAGCTGATACCAACATGGTCTATACCTATAAGCTCTACCATGTAATCGATATGGTCCACAAAGTCTGATACATTTACAGCTTCTGGAGCATTTTCATCCTTTGCTGCCATCTCATCCCCCATTTTTTTTACCTTGCGATAGTTTGTCATAAACTCCGTAAGCTGTTCATCCGTCAATGAGGAAAATTGTGAACGTTCATACCAATCAATTTCTAAAGAATCAGCAATTTGCTCATGGATTTTTTTCATATAAGCAGCCCTTGCATCATGCTTATCCGTTTTTAAATACGAACTGAATGCAACTGTTTGTACAACACCACCATTTTCTTTGAGCAGCATCAGTTGCTCATCATCCAGATTTCTACTATGGTCGCAAAGTGCCCTTGCAGACGAATGGGATGCAATAATAGGAGCTTCTGAAACGGCTATCATCTGTTTCATCGATTCTTTGGAGGGATGGGAGATATCTATCATAATTCCCAACCTGTTCATTTCTTCCACGGCCTTTATCCCCAAATCACTTAGGCCATTGTGTAACCAGATACTGTCTTTTTCCCCTGTATTGGAATCACAAAATTGGCTATGGCCGTTGTGGGAAAGTGAAATATATCTGGCACCGCGCTTGTGGTATTCTTCAAATTTGGATAGGTCTTCACCTATAGGATAAGCATTTTCAACACCTATCATGGCTACCTTTTTACCGATTGAATCTATTCGCCTAACATCGTCTGAGGTCAATGCCAGCTCGATCTTATCAGGCGCATATTCTTCACAAAGCCTATGTATGGCTTCAAACTTGGCAATTGCGTTATCAGAAGCTTTGGCATATCCCTCAGCATTCAAGGAGTCTTGACCTGTATACACTATCAACCAAGTAACATCCAAACCACCTTCGACCATTTTTGGGAGATTTATCTGCGTATCAAGATTCTGGGTATAGTTGATACTGTCCGTAAAATTCTTGACGTTGATGTCATTGTGGGTATCAACGGTAATCACTTTATCATGAATACGTTTTGCTTTTTCTTTCAAGGTTTCTGTTTTTTTTGGTGTCTTTTCGGCACAAGAAAATAATAGAATTGTAAAACACACTAAGTAGAAATATCTCATAATTTTTATTTACACCTACAAATAAAGCAATTTGACAACAAAATATATGTGCTTTAGAACATTATGTTGTAAAACCTTAGTGATATCACCAAATTTAATAAACTAAAAAAGAACTAATTATAAAGCAATTGGGAACACGGGAATTACTATCATATTTGGAAAAATTGGAAATTGGACTTAGCAATTTTTCATACGAGGAACTTGGAACGGTTGAGGCTGGTGAATTGAAAAAATCCTTTGATTACTTTAAATCGGGATTAGAGGGAAAAGTTTTTGGAGCTCCAGAATTAGAGCAATTGGATAGGATTTATGATGAAGTGGGAATTGAAAAGCAAACCAATAGAGATCCAGAAAACCAGCTGAACGAGATTAAACTGCTGTTTTCGTTGATAGATTCCCTGCAAGAGACGCAATTATCCAATAGACAGCGTCAGATTGTAGAATCACTAAAGAAAATAAATCAACGACTGCTCAAAACAAAAGTGCATCAATCGGTTGGAGAAAAGAATATACAGAGGAGCAAGACCCCACAAAATTTGTCAATAGAAAAAGATTTTGAAAATATTTCTCATGCAGAAAAGTTAAATCTAAAACACGTTTTGGTTGAATGTATGGGTGAAATGGAATTATTGGAAGAACTGGTAAGACTTTACAAGCAAAATATATTCGAGTTTATTGGCAGTTTTAAGACCCACCTACAGGCACGAAATTTTATTGACATAGAATCAGCATGCAAGAAAATACAGCCATCTCTGCGGATGATGAATACTGTTAGTCTATTGGAAATAGCGAATCAAATTATAAGTGTTTGCAAAACAGACAACGATATTAAGCACCTTAACTTTCTATATGATCAATTTTTGATGGAATATCCAAAAATTGAAGAAATGGTAGATTTTGAAATCGCTGCACTAAAAAATATGTAGAATCCAAAAACCTTTAATTATGGAAGATATCTTTTTACCCGCCCATTGCCATAGTATCTTTCATCAGCTGCTTGAATATGCATCTGATACGGACTCCAAACTTATTCTATTGGACGAGATTTTAGAAATAGGAGATAAAAAAGAAATTCCTCTATTGGAAGAGTTGGAAAACTGTACAGAACTTTTACTTAGTAACAAGGCATTTGAAATCAAGGAAAAACTTATCGCCAAATTGGGTCTAGCCAATTCTGAAGATGAAGATTTAATGCCAATGAGTCTTTGTTTCCTTTATGATGAATTCAATATAAAACCTCCAAAAGTTGACGACGACCTAGATCTTGACTTTGAACTTTCAGTAGCTGTATTTGATACAGAACTGTCTGATTACCAAAAATAAATTACTTTTAAAAGTATTCCAATCAATAAAAGAATTGACGGCATCCGTGTTGATTGATTTTTTTCGTGTTTCACAACTCCAAATTAGAATTTCACCACAAATTATTGTCCTTCTGTAATCTTTCGAATAGGTTTACGTTATAATTATAACCCAAATAATTAACAACGAATTATTATGTTATACGATACCTACGGAGAAGAATATTTGACCTTTCTTCAAGAACTCAATGAGATTTTGAGCATTAACGAACTAGCCGAATTGGATTACTTATAGTCCCCCAAATTTTAAAACTATCACCAATGAAAAACCAAAGTCAAGAAAACACGGCCTACCTAAACTTTCTAAAGGATTTGAACGATATGTTAACCGACTATAACATAAATCAATTAAACCGTACTTAAAAACCAATGTGCATAGCACAAAAAAAGGGGGATGTCAAAAGACATCCCCCTTTTTATTTTAACCTTTTTGGAATTAACCCAAGTAGGATTTTAAAATCTTACTTTTTGATGTATGCCTTAATTTTCTAATGGCCTTTTCCCGTATTTGTCTAACACGTTCTCTGGTAAGGTCAAAAGTACTCCCAATCTCTTCTAGTGTCATGGATTGCTGGTCACCGATACCATAATACAAACGAACTACATCTGCCTCACGTGGAGAAAGTGTTTCCAATGCCCTATTGATTTCTGTATTCAAGGATTGGTGCATTAGCTCTTTATCCGGTTTGGGCGATTCACTGGAATTCATGACATCGTATAAACTGGATGTTTCTCCCTCCTTTAAGGGGGCGTCCATAGATACATGTCTGCCCGTATTTTTTAGGGATTGTTTTACCTCGGTTACCGTCATATCCAGTTCTTTTGCAATTTCCTCTGCAGAAGGGGGTCTTTCATGCGCTTGTTCCAGATAAGAGAATGTCTTTTTTATTTTGTTGATGGAACCTATTTTGTTCAAAGGAAGTCGGACTACCCTGGATTGCTCTGCCAGAGCTTGTAGAATGGACTGCCTGATCCACCAAACCGCATAGGAGATAAACTTAAACCCTCGTGTTTCATCAAAACGTTTGGCAGCTTTTACTAAACCAACATTGCCTTCATTGATAAGATCGGGTAGTGTCAATCCTTGATTTTGATACTGTTTTGCCACTGATACGACAAACCTTAGGTTGGCATTGGTCAATTTCTCCAAAGCCAATTGGTCCCCATCTCTTATCCGCTGTGCGAGTTCAACTTCTTCTTGGGCAGTTATCAAATCTATTTTACTGATATCTTGAAGGTACTTGTCCAAGGATTTTGATTCTCGATTGGTAACCTGCTTGATAATTTTAAGCTGCCTCATATGTGTAAGTCGTTTCTAAATGATTATAGCTTACATAATACATCATAAAAGGCTATTTTCCAAACCGTGAGTGTTATTGTTATCAAAATGTTATGAGTATGATAAAAAATCACTCGACAAATACCATTTTGAACGATTGTTAATAGTATTTTGATAGAATTGATTCAATAAAGCTCCATAGAAGTGTAAAAAACGTCTAATTTTGTAAGGTTTGATATTTTGGAACATTTAATATCCCGTTTTCCTTTGGAGATAGAAAAAGCAGTAGGCAAAAAAACATTATACGATTACCAGCAAGAAGATCTAAAGAAGATTTTTGAACACATTAACAAACTCCCCATGGGCACCAACATTTTGTACCAGTTGCCCACTGGTGGAGGAAAAACTGTGGTTTTTTCTGAAATCACGAGAAAATATATACAAGATACGGGCAAAAAGGTCATCGTGCTTACCCATAGGATCGAACTGAGCAGGCAGACCTCTAAAATGCTTCATGGTTTTGGTGTGGCCAACAAGATTATTAACAGCGAAGTAAAAGAGTTACAGGATCAGGACGAGTATATGTGCTTTGTTGCCATGGTTGAGACTTTGAACAACAGGCTCCAAGAAGAAAAAATTACCATTAACAACATCGGACTGGTGATTATTGATGAAGCACATTACAATTCTTTCAGAAAACTCTTCAAATATTTTGAAGGTTCTACAATATTGGGCGTAACGGCTACCCCATTGAGCTCGAACATCAAGCTCCCCATGAAGGACAACTATAAGCATTTGATAATTGGGGAATCCATCAAATCATTGATTGAAAAGCGTTTTTTGGCCAAGGCAAATCTCTACAATTATGATGTTAGTCTTAAAACATTGAAACTTGGCATTCATGGTGATTATACCGTTAAATCCTCAGATGAGCTGTATGGCAACCATAGCATGTTGGGGAAACTGGTGTCTGCTTACGAAGATATAGCAAAAGGTACCAAAACATTGATTTTCAATAACGGAATCAATACCTCTTTATATGTTTATGAAACCTTTAAAAAAGCAGGTTATGACATCCGCCATTTAGACAATAAGAATACCGCCACGGAACGTAGGGAAATATTGGATTGGTTTGCCAAAACCCCGGATGCAATTTTAACATCTGTAAGTATTCTGACCACTGGTTTTGATGAGCCCAGTGTACAGACCATAATTCTCAACCGTGCCACACGGTCACTTACGCTATATTTTCAAATGATCGGTCGCGGGTCGCGGATTTTGCCTGACAAAGATGAATTTGCGGTAATTGATATGGGGAATAACCTCGCTAGGTTTGGACCTTGGGATTCTCCGTTGGATTGGCAGGAAATTTTCCATTTTCCGGATTTTTATTTGGAAAATATCAAGAACGATGAAGAGATAGAGCGTGATTTTGTATACGAAATGCCGGAAGAACTTAGGGCCAAGTTTAGTAAATCCGAAAACATTACCTTCAATATAAAGGAAGCGTACAAAAAAGTTTTTGCACAAGGAAAAAAATCGAAATTGGTGCTGGAGCAAAGCATTGAACAACACGCCCAAATCTGTGTAGAAAACAGTGAGGATGTTTTTGATGCCCGTATTTTGGCCAAGGAACTAAAAGAAGAAATTGCTTATAGAGTTCGCCAATATTCCTATTGCATCATGAACAACACCAAAAATTACAAAGAATGGTTAGAGGAAGACTACGAGCGTAAATTGCGCTCCAGTATTTCCAAAAAATTTGCGGCAATGATGTAACTAACAGCAATTGTTCTGGCACTGTTTTTATATTGATCATGGAAAAAACAGTATTTATTATCGGTTATATTTGGCCAGAGCCAAACACCACTGCGGCGGGGCACCGCATGCTCCAGCTGATACATTTCTTCAATTCCCAAGATTATCAAATCACTGTTGGTTCTACGGCCGTACGGACGGAGCATAGTTTTGATTTGGATTCCTTAGGTGTAAAAACCGTTTTCCTAAAGCTCAACCATTCAAGTTTTGATACCTTAATAAAAGATTTACAGCCAACTTTTGTTGTTTTTGACCGATTTATGATAGAAGAACAGTTTGGTTGGCGCGTAGCCGAGTTTTCTCCTATTTCCGTTCGGATTTTGAATACCGAAGACCTGCACTCGCTTAGAACCGTACGCGAAGTATGTGTGAAAAAAGGGGAGCAGTTCACGATGGAAAAATGGAAGAATCATCCCAAAACCTTACGTGAAGTTGCTAGCATCTACCGCTCCGATATTACTCTTTTGATTTCTTCCTACGAAACCGAAATATTAAAAACTGAGTTACATATTTCAGAACAGCTGTTGCTTTACCTTCCTTTTCATTTGAAAAGAATATTTAGTATGACTCGTGCCAATTGGCCAACATTTGAAGCGCGAAAGGATTTTGTAAGCGTTGGCAATGGCAAACACGCACCTAATGTAGATTCTTTAATGGTCTTGAAAGGTTCGATATGGCCCTTGATCAAAAAAGCTTTGCCAGAAGCAAAACTTTTTGTGTATGGAGCATACCTGCCACAACAGGTTTTGGAAATGCACAATCCAAAAGAAGGATTTTATATCATGGGTTGGATTGAAGATTTAGAGGCTGCGCTTCAAAATGCGCGGGTTCTGCTAGCGCCTTTGCGTTTTGGAGCCGGAATCAAAGGAAAGTTGGTCGATGCCATGAAAAACGGTACTCCTAGCATAACAACAATTATTGGTGCAGAGGGCATTAATGAAAATAGTATTTGGAACGGAACTATCACTTCAAGTATGGAATGGGAAGGGTTTGCAGAAGCCGCAGTAGATCTTTATACAAATAAAGCCAAATGGAAAAAAGCCCAAGAAAATGGGGTAAAAATAATCAATGAAATTTTTGTCAAGAATCTTTGGGATGAAAGGTTAAAAACACATCTGGGAACAGTATCAAATAATCTGGATAACCACAGAAACGAAAATATTATTGGAAAACTAGTGCAGCAAGAAGCTTTGGCAAGCACAAAATATATGGCAAAGTGGATCGAAGCGAAAAATAGGGGGTAGGTTTTTATCTATTGGATTTATACATTTTGTTTCTGAAAATCGCTATGGAATTTTTGGAAAGCATTTTAATACGGTACAGTTATCAGGTTTTAATCTTACAGAATAAAATTTACAAAAACATTTTACGGGATTCAAAATCTTTAATAGCTGACAGTTTGATACGTTGGTCCATATCAATATCTTCCAATTGTTCTTTAAAAAGCTCGTTTCCACTTTCTGTTGCGTCCTTGTTCATATTTTCCTGGACTAATTTCTTCTTTGTTAAGTAATCAATAATCGTTCTGCGATTGACGACCGGGCCATAATTTTCACTTAATTCATAACGTATTAGTTCAAAGTCAGAATTTATATATTTGAAGACATGCTCCCAATAGCCGTATCTGCCATGGTCATGATGTATATACAGATTTCCGTTGTGTATTTTCAAAGAGAGTTTTGGAGAAATAGAAAATCTACCAGCATCACTTCCTGCAGGGAAACAGTGTAAATTCTGGGATACCAATTCGTTTTCTCCTTTTTTATTAAAATAAATAGCAATACCATATCTGTTTGTATTTATTTCCCCATGATCTTCATCTTGAATAATATTTTCCTTATTTGTATCCCTAACAACAACCAAACTGTCATCTAGTCCATCTCCATTTAAATCTCCATATTTCTTTTCGATTATAATAAACCCATCCGGTATCTCGTAATCTGTATGATTTTCATTTTTTTTTGACATTGATGTAGCTTTTGAAGGATTCAAATCATGTTTTTTCGCATGTGGTTCATTACCGTCCGAAATTGTAGAAGAATCGTTATTTGTAGATTTTCGATTACTGATACAACCTATTATTCCCAACAGAAAAAAGGCAAATAATCCTAAATATAAATACTTGTATTTCTGTATCATCTTTAATTTTGTACGTTATCAATAAACAATATACCCTTACCCTTACTAGGGAAGCTTAAAAATTATTGGTAAATAAATAGTTGAGGTTTACTCTGATATAGAGATCTCAAAAATACAATAAAGACTTTACATAAGATTTAGAGAACTTTATATCGGAATCCCGTATACTAAATACAATTGTTTTAAAAGCAGTTTTATGATGGTTTTGCTTATGAGCAATTGTTTGGTGCAATAGTTAATTCCCACCTTTACAAAATGGCATGTTGGGGCAGGTTGCAAGTACACATTTGAATGACGCTGTTGATTTGGTTACTTAATAAAGATTTAACCGTTGTTAGGTGTAGTTACTTTTTCTTATTTATAATTATTACTCATTTCAAAAACAATTTCACCTCCATTCATAATATCTTGATGTGATAATAGTATGCCATCCAATACCTTTCCATTTATGGAAACACTTCGCACATATACATTGTCCTTACTTTGATTCTTCGTAGCAATAGTGAGTGTTTTTCCATTTTCTAAATGAATTTTGGCATTTTTAACAATAGGACTTCCTAAGGCGTAATATGGAGAACCGGGAGTAACGGGATAAAAACCCAAACTGCTAAAAATATACCAAGCACTCATTTGCCCTGCATCATCATTTCCACATAAGCCTTCAACAGTTGAGGCATACATACTGTCCATAATCATGCGTACACGGGATTGTGTCTTTTCAGGATGTCCTGTCCAGTTGTACAAATACGGAATATGATGACCAGGTTCGTTACCGTGAACATAGTTTCCTATAATGCCATCACGCGTAATATCTTCATGATTTTCAATGTACTTCTCTTCTATTTCCATTGTAAACAGTGAATCTAATCTTTGTGAAAAACGCTCTTTTCCGCCCATGATATCAACCATTTTTTCTATATTCTGCGGAACGTATAATCCATAATTCCAAGCATTGCCTTCTATAAAACCTTGTCCATGTGTATCCATTGGATCAAAGTTTTTTCTAAACGTTCCATCAGAAAGTTTAGGTCTCATAAAACCTATGGATGGATCGTAGACGTTTATATAATATTCTGAACGTTTTTTAAAATCTTTTTCTTTTGAAGTATGACCAACAGCTTTAGCCATTTGCGCAATACACCAATCATTATAGGCATATTCCAATGTTTTTGATACAGAAGAATGGCTCTTATCATCTGGCACGTATTTATAATCAATATAATCTCCCAGCCCATCAAAATATCTAACGGAAGCAGTGTTCACTGAAGCTTCAAGAGCTCGTTCATAATCGAAATCACCAACATTTTTTATCATAGCATCTGCAATAACTGACGTAGCGTGATAACCAATCATACACCAATTTTCATTTGCATAATGCGACCAAATTGGCAACATATTATGAACACTTTCGTCATGGTGTGCCAACATAGATTTTATCATGTCGTTATTTCGATTTGGTTGTGTAATGTTGAAAAGCGGATGTAATGCCCTGTAGGTATCCCAAAGTGAAAATACAGTATAGTTGGTAAAACCATTTGATGTATAAATATTTTGGTCCAATCCTCTGTATTGTCCATCGACATCTTCATAAATAATTGGTGATAAATTGGTGTGGTACATAGCTGTGTAGAAAGTCGTTTTTTGATTTTCTGTTAACGTTTCAACTTCAATTTTATAAAGTTCTTCATTCCATTTATAACTGGTTTCTTCATAAGTTTTATTGAAATTCCAATGCGGAATTTCAGCTTCTAAATTTTTCATGGCACCGGCAGAACTTACATTGGACAGTGCAAATTTAATCTTGATTTTTTCACCATCATCGGTATCAAAATTGAAATAAGCACGCAAATTTTTCCCAGCCATTTCCGGGAAGTTTTCATCTTGCTTAAAGCGTCTGTAAAAACCATCATAAATAACATCATCATATTTTTTATGACCATAACTTTTAAAAGGTTTTGAAAATTTAGCTGCAAAAAACACTTTCTTATCTCTTGCCCAACCTTTAGTTTGTCTATAACCAGTTATCGTAGAATCATTTTCAACACGAAGAAAGGTCCAGATATTTTTATTGTTGTGATGATACACATTATAGACCATATCTAGAATAATATGCGCATTATCAGATTTTGGAAATGAATATTGGTGAAAACCCACACGTTCGCTAGCTGTAAATTCGGCTTTGATTCCGTAGCTGTCCAAATCAACTTTATAATATCCAGGCATAGCTTCCTCATTAGTATGTGAAAATGTTGAATAAAACCCTTTGTTGCCATCAGCAGTTTTTAAAGGGTCGAGCACTAAACTGCCAACAGTTGGCATAATCAAAAAATCACCTAAATCAGCATGCCCTGTACCACTAAAGTTGGTATGGGCAAAACCAATGATTGTTGAATCACGATGTTGATAACCTGCACAATATTTGTAAGTTTCAGGATTGTAACTAGCATCATCTTTGAACATTACTTCAAAATTGGTTTGCGGACTCAGTTGCACCATTCCAAAAGGGGCAGTTGCTCCAGGAAACACGTGTCCCATTTTGCTGGTTCCTATAAATGGATTGACAAACTGAGTATAATCTGTTTTTTGTTTTTCTGAAGTGATAATTTCTTCTTCTTTACAAGAATTTAATACCGTAAAACAAAAAAGGAACATTAATAGTTTTCGCATATTTTTAGTAATTACTTTTAACATTTTAAGATATTGTTCTGTTTTAATGAGCGATATCGACTGATAACGAAGTTTACAAAATTTCCCTCCAAAGTAAAGAAATTCCAGACAGAGATGCTATGGAGTTTTTAACAGAACGGTTTCTACAAGCTTGGTACGGCAATACAACTAAATTCCCTTATTTTGTATTCGAATAAATCTACTATTATGAAATTACCCAATTGGCAGACCGCAATGGAATTTGAGGACATCACCTATAAAAAAAGTAATGGGGTCGCCCGTATCGCCTTTAATCGTCCCAATGTGCGCAATGCATTTCGCCCAAAAACCACCAGCGAACTCTACAAAGCTTTTTATGACGCGCAAGAAGACACTTCCATTGGCGTGGTGCTGCTTTCTGCGGAAGGACCTTCTACCAAGGACGGTATCTATTCCTTTTGTAGCGGAGGTGATCAAAAGGCTAGGGGACATAAAGGATACGTAGGCGAGGATGGCATGCATCGATTGAATATTTTGGAGGTGCAGCGGCTTATTCGTTTTATGCCCAAGGTAGTCATTGCAGTAGTGCCCGGTTGGGCCGTTGGTGGCGGACATAGTTTGCACGTAGTTTGCGATATGACCTTGGCAAGTAAAGAACATGCCATATTTAAACAAACCGATGCTGATGTGACTAGTTTTGATGGTGGTTATGGGTCGGCCTATTTAGCAAAAATGGTGGGACAGAAAAAGGCACGGGAGATTTTCTTTTTGGGGAGAAACTATTCTGCACAAGAAGCATATGAAATGGGTATGGTGAACGCAGTGGTTCCACACAACGAATTGGAGGCAACTGCCTACGAATGGGCACAAGAGGTATTGGAAAAATCCCCAACTTCCATTAAAATGCTCAAATTTGCCATGAATCTAACAGATGACGGCATGGTGGGACAACAGGTTTTTGCTGGGGAAGCAACACGCTTGGCCTACATGACGGACGAAGCCAAAGAAGGAAGAAATGCATTCTTGGAAAAACGTAAACCCAACTTTGGGGAGAATAAATGGATACCGTAGTTTGGTTGACCAATGACCAATGACCAATGACGGATGACAGTTGTCGGTTCTCAGGTTCTCGTTTTTGGTTTTGGGGTTAGATTCGAAAAGGGATTGGGCTTGAACTTGAACTTTGAGCTTGAGTTTGAGTTTGAGTTTGTATTTGAATCAAGACTTGACAATTCTCAATTTTTAATTTGAAATCTTTTTTGTCTATCGTCTATTGTCTGCCATCTCACCTCTAAAACCCTGAGAAACCAAAAAGAGCCCTGCCGGTTATGGTCAAGACTCTTTTACGAGAACACTATATGAAAATGAAAAAATTTATTTGTCTTTAAATTGTATGTCTTTCATTATTACACTGTAAATGTACTGCTAGAGGTTACCCGAGCGAAATTATTGTTGTGAAGTGGCAGTTTATTGTGGTTTTCTACGATTTTAGAAGAGTCATATCGATTTATGGTACAATTTTTACGACCTCCGACAAGAACGCATTGACATCAAATACTGGATTTTCTGCCAATCCTGTGCGTACTACTACTAAGCTCTTAGATGGAATTACAAACACATACTGACCTTGATAACCATTGCAGGAAAAAAGGTCTCTGGGTACATCAGGATACTTTCCGTTTGCATTAAGCCAAAAATGTGCACCATATGTGCCATCGGAATGTAAAGTTGGCTCTGTGACATAATCTACCCAGCTAGGGCTAAAAATTTGCTCTCCATTCCAATTCCCCCGTTCCAGATACAATTGACCAAAACGTGCCCAATCCCGGGTACTCGCCCAAGAGTAAGAAGAACCCACATAATTGCCCGCTATATCCGCTTCCAATACCATAGAATTCATTCCTATTTTATCAATTAGGGCAATATAGGGGAAATCCAAGTAGGCTTGATGCGATCTAAACTGCTGCCGTAAGATACCGGATAGCAAATTCGAGGTCCCTGAAGAATAGTTCCATATTTCCGTTGGTATGGCTATTGATTTTTTATCTTTTTGCGCTTGGGTCATATCGCTATCCAAAAAAAGCATTTTAGTGACATCCGAAATTTTTGTGTAATCTTCTTCCCATGCCAGACCACTTTGCATACGAAGTAAATGATTTAAGGTAATGTCCTTTCGTTCGTCATGTTTCCATGCTGTGATAGGAGCGGGCCATGACATTTCCAGTTTGCCTTGATGTTCCAAAACTCCATAGCACGTTGCCAATAGGCTTTTGGTCATGGACCATCCCAAAACGGGTGTGTCTTTGGTAAAGCCTTCCGCATATTTTTCTGCAATCAAATGACCTTTATATAAAATCAGGACAGTTCGTGTTTTTTGAATTTCAGGATTACTAAAGGCGGTAGCTATTGATTTGCTAAGTTGTTCTTCATTGATTTCTGGAAATACAGTATCCTTTGGGCTTGCTTGTCCATAAGGGTACGGAATGGTATCACTAGAAAAAATTCTATTAGGTTTAAGGGTAAAATCATTTTCGTTGTAATCATCATTTATAAGAACAGTTCCCAATCCGTCCCTATAAATTGCCTTGCGTTTCATAAGCCCGTAAACCGATGCAGTAGCAGATTCAGTTTTTTCATCAATTTCTGTAGTCGCTAATTTAATGAGCGGTACATTATTGTCCTGCTGGGTTACGGAAGTTGCAGAACGCTGAGCTACAAAAATGGAAGATGCCATACTTTTTGCAGCGTAACCGGATATGATGTTTAGCTTGGGATAATTTAAATAAACGATTGTACCTATGATAATTATAAAAAGTATTAAAATACGTTTGAACAGCTTCATGAATTCGGATTTATTGTAACTTTCAGTGGCTAAATATAAACATTTACTATATGTCCAACATTGGATTGATTATAGAGGAAAGAAGTCGGGATATTGGTGATTTTCTAGTGGGTAGACTCATTCCATTTCGTAAAAAACGAATGATAGGCCCTTTTATTTTCATTGACCATATGGGCCCCACCAAATTGGGCCCAAGCAATTATATGGACGTGGACCAACACCCACATATTGGACTCTCCACTTTGACCTTTATGTTGGAAGGCGAATTGACACACGAGGACAGTTTGGGTACAAATCAACGCATAAGTCCAGGTTCCGTAAATTGGATGACTGCGGGCAAAGGTGTTTCCCATACCGAACGAAGCCCTAAGGACATGCGGAATGGAAAAACTTTTACGGCCCATGGCTACCAGATTTGGGTAGCATTACCTAAGGAATTGGAGAATATGGAACCAACATTTCATCATATAGGTGAAAATGATTTGCCTAAATGGAAAGATGGAAATGCTGAGTTTAAATTAGTTGCAGGAGAAGGTTATGGAAAAAAATCTCCCGTCCCTACCTATTCACCACTTTTTATGGTTGAAATAAAAAACCAATCGGAATACGAACTCGATGTAAAAGAAAACCTCAAAGGCGAAATCGGTATCTGTATTGTTGAGGGAGGAATAGCTGCTTGCGAGGAAGAAATAGGGAAGGGAAACATTTTGGTATCCAAAGTTGAAGATGCTTGTAAGATTACGCTCAAACCAAATTCACACATCCTTTTATTTGGTGGAGAACCTTTTCCAGAAGAACGGCATATCTATTGGAACTTCGTATCCTCAAATAAGGATAAAATTGAAGAAGCGAAACAAGCATGGAGAGACAAAACTTTCCCAATGATGACGAATGACAATACCTACGTGCCGCTACCAAACTAATTAATAAAGGATTTTCTATCTTTAGAAATCTATCAACACGACCTCTTTGAAGAAATTTTTGTTTTGCTTTTTGATATTTGCCGCATGTAAACAAAACGTTCCTGAACCCAAATGGGAATGGAAAACCATAGAGGTCACAGCTTCAGCCTATAATTCGGTTGCTTGGCAGACTACTAGTACAAACCCCAATATTGCGGCTTGGGGCGATACATTAAAGCCAGGCATGAAAAGTATTGCAGTATCCAGAAATCTTATAGCGTTGGGCCTTAAACACAATACTATGGTGAAAATCGATACTTTTCCAGATACTTTTTACGTGAAGGATAAGATGAACCGCAAATGGAAAAACAGAATCGATATTTACATGGGGCTAGATGTAAAAAAAGCTAGACAGTGGGGAAAAAAGAAATTACAAATCCATTATGCCATTCCTTTAGATACTATATTTACTTCCAAATAAAAAAGCATGAAAAAAATAGGCGTATTGATTTTTGCCACAATAGCAATAGTATCCTGTAAAGTTCAAAAAGAGATAGTGGAAAGACCAATTACTTTTGATGAAGAACGTGTAAACCTGACTAAAGAATATCTTTCGCAACGTTACAATATAGAACAGGAAACGCCAGAAATCGTTCCTAAAATGATTGTGCTCCACTGGACCGCTATCCCAACACTTAAAAAATCCTTTGAGGCTTTTGAGAAATCGACCCTTCCAAATTGGCGACCAGATATTGAGAGTGTAAGCGGCCTAAATGTGTCTTCTCAATTTTTGGTAGACCAAGACGGCACAATTTATAGATTGATGCCTGAAACCACTATGGCTAGACACGTTATCGGTTTAAATCATTGCGCCATAGGTGTTGAAAATGTTGGAGGTACCAAAGACACCCCTTTGACCAAAAAACAGCTCCAAGCCAATATTTTTTTAGTGGAATATTTAGCAACCAAATATGATATTGAATATGTGATAGGGCATCATGAATACACACAATTTGAAGGACACCCACTCTGGTTGGAAGTTGATGAGGGTTATCGAACCACTAAAACCGACCCTGGACCCGAATTCATGAGCAAGGTGCGAAAAGCTACTAAAAGATTTAACTTTAAACCTGTTCCAACAAAATAATAACATGCAGAAGACACTAGTACTATTTATAGCGGGATTTTTTAGCCTGATTTCATTTTCCCAAGAAGCGATTACTACCAAATTATATGAAACCTATGATTCCTATAAAGAAACATCCTTGCACAAAAGGCGTATTAAGCACGAACAGTTAAAACCTTTAATTGAACGATTTAACGCAAACCCCAAGTTTGAAGTACATAAAGTAGGTAAATCCATAGAAGGTCGTGATCTTAATTTAATAAGTACAGGTTCTGGAGACATCAATGTTTTTCTCTGGTCACAAATGCACGGAAACGAGCCGACCGCAACACAGGCAATTTTTGATATCCTTAATTTTCTGGATGCTTCTGATTTCAAAACCGAGAAGGAGGCGATTCTTTCAAAATTGAAACTTCACTTTCTCCCAATGCTAAATCCAGATGGGGCAGAAGTTTATCAACGAAGAAATATGTTGGGAATAGACATTAATAGAGATGCCCTACGATTGCAATCCCCTGAGGGAAGAACGTTAAAAAGAATCCGTGATAGTCTAAATGCCAATTTTGGTTTTAATCTCCATGACCAGAGCACTTATTACAATGCGGAACTGACCAGTAAGCCAGCGACAATCTCATATTTGGCACCAGCTTTCAACTATGAAAAAGACATCAATGAAGTCCGTTCAGATGCAATGAAGATAATTGTCTTTATGAACAACATCATACAGAAATATGCCCCTGGGCAAGTTGGGCGTTATAATGACGATTTTGAGCCTAGGGCCTTTGGGGACAATATCCAGAAATGGGGTACAAGTACTATTTTAATAGAATCAGGCGGATATGCGAATGATGTGGAGAAACAGGAAATACGAAAGTTAAATTATGTTTCTATTTTGTCCGCCATATATACCATCGCCAAAGGGAGCTATCAAGACATTTCTATAGCGGATTATGAAAAAATCCCAAAGAACGACCGTAAGCTTTTCGACCTCAAAATTGAAAATGTGACGTATGAGCTTTTGGGCAAGGACTATATTTTGGATTTGGGAATCCATCGGCAAGAAGTAGATGATGAAAATCACGAGTCTTTTTATTATCGAAGCATGATTGCCGACCAAGGAGATTTATCTACCTATTATGGTTATGAGACTTTTGATGCTACGGGGTATAAAATAGTACCTCCAAAAGTATATCCTAAAAGTATGGATACAAACTCCAGAGCATTGTGGAACGATGGGAACAGTCCGTTCAAATCTGGTTATGGTTACTTTAAGACCAATTTTTTACCGCCATTTCCTTATACTGAAATGCCAGGGCATTTTGTTTCCAAAGATTACAAGTTGCCTGAATTTAATCTTAGGCCTGGTGTCAACCCGACGTTCTTTTTGGAAAAACAGGGCAAACTGACACATGCGGTAATAAATGGTTTTTTAATAGATTTATCAAAACCAATAGAAAACCAAAATTTCGGCAACGCTTTAATTTACCATTAATAGCCAAATTGGATACTTATTTGACTGCCATGCTTGAGCAAAAGCCCTAACATCATTAAAAGTAATCCTACAATAAAGGAAAATAGCGATAGTACCAAACCTTTTGACAAATTGGATAAAGGCCCAATAGCACTGTTCTGAATAATTTCTTTTACTACATCCATAGCAATTTTTTGGGTTAGAATTAAATCAGTTCGAAAGGATGTAATTAGTTGTTGTTTATATGTCTAAAACAACTATCGAGCCGAAAACCCTACTAGATTCAAATGGATGGTAATTATAGAAACTCAGAAAGTCACAACTATTTTTGAGATATGTAATTATTCGCAACCAGCTGTAAAGCCATTGGCACTGAATTTAGTTTGGACAGCTCCCTGTAACCCCCCATTTGTCAGTTGGATTACCAGATTGTTATCCCCGCTGCCATCTCTTTTTGGTGTGCAATATTCAAATAAATAGAAACTATTGGCCTGTTCAGAAACTCGCTGGGAGATTTGTGTGAACGTTGTTTCCAATTCTTCCTTGTTTCCCGCAAAGACACTTGCTGTTTTACCGATGGCACTTAATACATTTGTATCTATTTCAGAACCAAGACCAATGGTGAAAAAAGAAATATTTCGATTAGCATTATTCACCGCGCTTAAAGCAGCTTCTTCCGTAAACCGTGAAGCTTGGTCGGTACCATCCGTGAATAATACGATGGAAGCGGCACCTATTATCGATGCATCGTTATTCTCTTTGATTCTGTCCTCTGCGATATCAGTAGACTTTATGACAGCTCCATATAAATCGGTTGATGGGTCATTACTGATTTCTGTAGTAATACCTTCAATTGCAGCAGTAAGTTCTGTAGCGGAGGATGTAGGCTCATTTAATAAGTGCAATTCATCTTCTCCATCAAACCAATAAATCGCCATTTTAAAAGAATCCGTTTCCGGAGAGGGGATTACATTGGCGATAAAGCTTGTAGAAGCTGTTTTTAGCTCATCCAGACTACTTTCCAGAACACTATTGCTCAAATCCAAAACCAGCAAAGTAGTATTGTTGAAAATTTGTGAATTTGATGATATTCTAGCAGAAGATTCAGAAGAAGAAATCGTATTGAAACAATCATCGTTTCGTCCCTGTTCGTATATCGTGAATTGGTCGGCAGTTAAACCCGATACTGGGATACCGGAAGAATCGGAAACCTTAAAAAGAATAGAAACTTTTCCCGGCAATGATGTGAATTGGTCTTGAATGGAAAGCAATAATTCATTTTCTTCAAATCCTAAGCAATCATCGGGCTCCTTACCTTGACCCAATTCTTCTTGATTAATGTCGAAATTGACATCATCATCTGAATTTCCGCAAGAAGAAAGAATGGACAGTAAAGAAATTGAGAAAACTAAAAAAATAAGCTTGAAAATATATTTCATTTTTATAAAGTTGAGGTTCTTCATGCAAAACGCTTGATTTCCATGAAAATTATCTTCAAAATGGACAATTGCATTAAAGAAAAGTTAAAAAAAATGACCATTTGTTAAAAAAAAATTAATCCAATCAATTTTTGGTAACTTCAACATATAAACAAATCAAACTTCAATCAATCTAAAATACTATGCCAACGTATCAAATTAAAGTAAATGGAGAATCCAAAACTGTGGATGTTGCAGCGGATACTCCAATCTTATGGGTACTCCGAGATCATTTGGATTTAGTGGGTACAAAATATGGATGTGGAATCGGTCAGTGCGGTTCCTGTACCATACATGTTGATGGAACCGCCATGAGAAGCTGCTCCATGACTTTGGACCAAGTGGACGGGAAGTCCATAACTACCATAGAGGGATTATCCAAAGATGGCAAGCACCCTGTTCAAGAGGCATGGAAGGAAGTCGATGTACCTCAGTGCGGTTATTGCCAAGCTGGACAGATTATGACCGCTTCCGCTTTATTGGAAAGCAATCCAAAGCCTACCGAGGACGACGTTAAAAATGCTATGCACGGAAACATATGTAGGTGTGCATCATATACCAGAATTCGTAAGGCAGTTATGTCCGCGGCCGAGAATATGGACTAATTAAAAACGTTTACATCTTTCAACTAAAACATTCAAAATGTCAACAAATAAAACACTAACATTCAGCAGAAGAGCTTTTATGCGCACATCTTCATTGGCAGGAGGCGGAATGCTGATTGGTTTCAACTTATTCCAGGCGTGTAAGCCCAAGGCCGCACCACCAATTGACCTAGCCCAATTGAATTATAATGATTTCAATGCGTTCATACAAATTGCGGACAATGGAGCCGTTACCATTTTTTCACCCAATCCAGAAATAGGGCAAGGCGTAAAGACTTCCATGCCAATGATCATTGCAGAAGAGCTTGACGTGGCTTGGAAGGATGTTTATGTTAAGCAAGGTGTTCTAGACACGGAGAACTACACCAGACAGGTAGCAGGAGGGAGCCAATCCATTCGGCAAGGCTGGGATGCGCTCAGACAGACGGGTGCCACGGCAAAACAAATGCTTGTCAATGCTGCTGCTGCAAAATGGGGTGTAGATGCATCTGAACTAAAAGTGAGTGAAGGAGTGATTACCAATGCTGCAGGAGAGACCTTAGGCTATGGTGATGTTGTTAGGGAAGCAGCATTATTGGAAGTACCCGAAGATGTAGCGCTCAAAGAGCCAAAAGATTATAAAATAATTGGAAAGGATGCATCAAATGTGGACATTGATAAAATTGTCACTGGCAAGCCATTGTTTGGATTGGACTATAAAGTTGATGGAATGGTCTATGCAGCAGTGGTAAGGCCACCAGCTTTTGGGCATAAATTAATTTCTTTTGATGATACTGAGGCTCGTTCCATGTCAGGCGTTGTGGATATTTTTAAAATTGGAGATAAAGTGCGAGGATTATTGGAAGAAGACCCAAGTTTCTCTAGTAAAATTTCATCCAGCGATAAGGTGGTTGTCGTGGCCAATTCCACGTGGCAAGCATTAAAGGCCAAAGAAGCAATAAAAGCAGAATGGGAAGAAGATACCACTATTGAAAGTACAGAAGAACACGATAAAATTCTTACTGACTTATTGGACGGAGATAGTTTTGAAACGCCACGTTCCGATGGTGATATTAAAAAAGGTTTTGCTCAAGCAGATGATATTCTGGAACGTACTTATGAATCACCATTCTTACCTCATAATTGTATGGAGCCCATGAATTTCTTTGCCAATGTTACAGAAGAGAAAGTACATTTGGCGGGACCTATCCAAACCCCAGCTTGGAAAGCTGGTTTAGTTGCGAAAATGCTGGGTCGGGAAGAAGGTGATATTTACTTGGAGATGACGCGAATGGGCGGAGGTTTCGGTAGAAGACTTTACGGTGATTTTGTGATTGAAGCCGCCGAGATTTCAAACCACATTAAAAAACCTGTTAAAGTTGTCTATAGCAGAGAAGACGATATGCAAACAGGTGTTTATAGACCAGCAATAAAATATCGAATCAAAGCTGGTATAAAGGATGGAAAAATAACGGCCTATCACTTAAAAGAAGCGGCAATCAACGATAACATGTACGGGCTCATTCCAAATTTTTTCCCCGCAGGCGCCATTGAAAATTATCAGGTTGATATGGCAAAGTACGATAGCAATATCACTACAGGTGCTTGGAGAGCACCATACACCAATTTTTTGGCATTTGCAGAGCAAAGCTTCTTTGATGAATTGGCCGAGTTGATGGAAGTTGATAAGATTCAATTGCGATTGGACTTGCTGGACAAGGTAAAACCAGAAGAAGATGAACGGATCCAGTATTCTCCCGAACGCATGAAAGATGTTATAAAAATGGCTGTGGAAAAGTCCGGATGGGGGAGCAAACCCAAAAATGTACACCAAGGATTTGTAAATTACTATTGCCATAATACGCATGTGGCTGAAGTGGCCGACGTTGAAATTGAAAATGGCGAACCCGTTGTCAAGAAGATTACATGTGTGGTAGATTGTGGCATAGTGGTAAACCCTCTTGGTGCATTGAACCAGATTGAAGGTGGAGTTATTGATGGTGTAGGACATTCAATGTATGGCGAATTGGAATTTAAGGACGGAAAACCCTTGGCCAATAATTTTGATAGATATCGTTTGATACGTATGAAAGAAGCTCCAATAGTGGAAACGTATTTTATTGAAAACGAATATTCCCCAACAGGACTTGGAGAACCGACCTTGCCGCCGGCAGGGGGAGCGGTGGCAAATGCATTCAAGGCCGCAACGGGCAATAGACTCTATAAACAACCATTCACCAAAACACCGGAACTTTTAAAAGTACAGGAAAAAGAAATTATAGGTTGATTTATGACGATATTATTGTTCGGGGTTACTAAGGACATTGTAGGCAGTTCAACATTGTCCGTCCCCACATCCAGTATTACAGGTAGAAAAATTCCAAAAACGGTAAAAGAATTGAAGCAGTTTTTGGGCGAAGCATATCCAGAATTGAAGAAATTGTCTTCTTTAGCAATCGCGGTCAACAATGATTATGCAGCAGACAGTAAAACTATCAATTCGTACGATGAAATAGCGCTTATTCCACCCGTTAGCGGAGGTTAATCGTTTGGGAAAATGCTATCTTTCAACTGATTTTATGACGAACACGTATGTTGATAGACAATCACAATAGGAAAATCAATTATTTAAGACTTGCCGTAACGGACCGGTGCAACCTACGCTGTAATTATTGCATGCCTTCAGAAGGTATCGATTTTGTTAAGAATGATAAACTACTTACTATATCTGAACTGACCCAAGTCAGTAAAATACTGGTAGAGCAGGGAATCGATAAAATACGGATAACCGGTGGTGAACCTTTTGTCCGTAAGGACTTAATGGTTTTATTACGGGAATTATCAAAAATGAAAGGTTTGGAAGATATTTCCGTAACCACCAATGCCACGTTGATCGGACCACATATTGATGAATTGAAGAGATTGGGCATAAAGAATATTAATGTTAGCTTGGATTCCATCAATCGGAAAACTTTTGAAAAAATTACCCGAAGGAAACAATTCGATACTGTCCATAATAATCTCATCAAACTTATTACGGAAGGTTTCAATGTCAGAATCAATTTCATCGTCTTGGACGGGCAAAATGAACAGGACATTCTGCCAATTCTTGATGTAATGAAACATCATAATGTTTCTGTGCGATTTTTGGAAGAAATGCCCTTTAATGGTGGGTCAAAGAATTTCTCGATGATCAAATGGAATTACAGGGCTATTTTGGAGCATATTGCAAAACAATATCCTAAGTATAAAAAATTGGAATCCCCTGAAACTTCTACCTCCATAAATTATAAAATCACGGGTCACGTTGGAACGTTTGGTATAATACCTTCCTTTAGTAGAACCTTTTGTGGAAGCTGTAATCGATTACGGGTTACGGCTACTGGTGATGTAGTCACTTGTTTGTATGGAAAACCCAAAACGAACCTTAGGAATATCATTCGCGAAGCAGATAGTTCTGAAAATATTAAAAAAGCTATTTTGCAAGCAGTTGGAAGCAGGGCCAAAACAGGTTTTGATGCACAAAATGAACATGCTGCTACAGTGTTCGATAGCTCTATGACCTCAATAGGGGGTTAATAAAATCAATTGTATGAAAGGATCCATTAGAGACACACCTATATATGGTTTGGTATTGGCAGGAGGTAAAAGTACTCGTATGGGTACTGATAAAGGATTGATTTCATATCATGGAATGCCACAACAGGAATACCTCTACGGACTTTTGCAGAATATTTGTGATGAGACTTTTCTTAGTATACGTCAAGAACAGAAAATTCTGATATCCAAAAAGTTCAATACGATTATCGATAGCGATAAGTATAGAGGTCCGTTCAATGGAATATTAAGTGCCCACAACAAATATCCGGAAGTTGCATGGCTGGTTCTTGCCTGTGATCTCCCGTTAATTGATTTACGGGCTTTAAGCTTTTTGGTTGAAAGTAGAGATCCTTCTAAAGTGGCAACATCTTTTGCCACCAAAAAAACCAATTTACCGGAACCGCTTATTACTATTTGGGAGCCTAAAGGATTAAAAGAAGCGATAAACTACCTGAAAACAGCCCAAAGCAGCTGTCCTAGAAAATTTCTTATTAATAACGCTACAAATTTAGTACACCCGGCAATGGACGAAGTTTTGTACAATGCCAATTCTACTGGGGACTATGAGTACATTAAATCCAAAATTACGCCCATTAATGGAATCTAGATACTCGAGACAAACCCGTCTAAAAGAATTTGGGTCTGAAGGCCAAACTAAGCTAGCTAGTGGTAAAGTATTGGTTGTAGGCCTAGGAGGTTTGGGTATTCCTGTTTTACAATACTTGAATGCAATGGGTGTGGGAACTTTAGGACTTGTAGATCAAGACATAGTCGAATTACATAATTTGCAACGCCAGGTATTATATACTGAAAAGGATTTGGGAAGATTGAAACTTCAGGTTGCCCATGAAAAATTGTTTAGTCAGAATTCTGATACCAATTTTACATTACATGACACATTTCTTACTAGGGACAATGCGCTGGAAATTATCAAGAATTATGATGTCATTGTGGATGCCACAGATAATTTCCCCACTAGATACCTCATCAATGATGCTTGTGTAATGCTGAACAAACCATTTATATATGGTGCCTTGCACGGTTTTGAGGGTCAAATATCTGTTTTTAATTTCCAAAACGGTCCAACATACCGTTGTTTGTACCCGATAATGCCAAACATGGAAGAAATACCCAATTGTAATGAAAATGGTGTTTTGGGTGTTCTACCGGGAATTATAGGCACTTTGCAAGCATTGGAAACGGCGAAAGTACTAACTGGAGTAGGAGAGGTACTATCAGGCACACTGATGATTTATAATGGATTAATTCAGCAAACGACCAAAATTAAATTTAAGTCATATCCACCAAATAAGAAAATAAAGAAACTCAAGGACAGCTATCAGTTTCCGGGTTGTGAAGCAATACAAAACATAAGCGCAAAAAACTTCCAAAAACTACGCGATTCCCATGAAAAAATTATCTTGCTTGATGTAAGGTCATCAAAAGAATTCAATGAAAATCATATTAAAGAATCGATTAACGTACCTTTGGATAACTTATATTTGGACAGTAACTTAACCAAAAATAATAGTAAGATTTATATTTTGTGCCAATCAGGAAAGAGGAGTGCTATAGCAGCAGAAAAACTTCAACAGAGCTATCCTAAATTGACATTTTTTAGTGTTTTAGGTGGAATAGATGAACTGATGGCCATGTCATCTTAAAAGGCGATTAAAACTAATGATTTCATTTAAATCGGCATTCGATAAGGTGTTGGAAAATACTGGTGACTATGGAACCGAATCTGTAAATCTGTTGGAATCGAACGGTCGCATACTTGCTGAACAGATTTTGGCGGATAGGGATTTTCCACCTTTTGATAGAGCAACAAAAGATGGTATCGCAATAAAATTTAAAGTGGTCCAAACCAAAAAACAATCTTTTAAATCAGAAGGAATTGCGCAAGCCGGTAGCACCCAACTTGAATTGAAAGACCATTCTGCATGTATTGAGATAATGACTGGCGCGATGGTACCCATAAATACCGATACAGTGGTTATGTATGAAAATACGGTTCAGGAAAATGGAAATTTCACCATTACCGAATCAATAAAAAGGGGGCAAAACATACACTACAGAGCAAGCGATATCAGTGAAAAATCAGAACTTTTACAAATTGGGACAAAGATTGGTGCAGCTGAAATTGGGGTTTTGGCAACAGTGGGGAAATCCCAAGTCAAGGTAAAAAAGCTACCCAAGATTGCCGTTGTTGCTACGGGAAATGAGTTGGTAGAAGTAAATGAAATACCATTACCATATCAGATTAGAAAATCGAATACGTATTCCTTGGTTGCACTCTTAAGGGATAAAAATATTCATGCAGATTCCTTTCATCTCGTTGATGATAAATTGATTTTAAAGCAGCGATTAAAAAAATTACTCGCGGATTATGATGTTTTACTATTGAGCGGAGGCGTTTCCAAAGGAAAATATGATTTCTTACCAGCCGCTTTTGATGAGTTGGGTGTAAAAAAAATATTTCATAAAGTATTGCAAAGACCAGGTAAACCCTTTTGGTTTGGAAAGGACGAAGCCAGAAAAGCGATAGTATTTTCCTTTCCCGGAAACCCTGTTTCAACTTTTGTAAACTACCATGTTCATTTTATACCTTGGCTAAACAAATCGTTGGGAATTGAATCCTCTCAATTTACCGTATTTTTAGAAAACCCTATAGCAAACAATACTGGATTAACTGTTTTTATGGGTGTAAACACTAGAATCAAAGAAGGTATTCTATGTGCAAATATGTTGAGAACCTCAGGTTCTGGAGATATTTTAAGCTTGTCCCGGTCCGATGGTTTTGTGAAATTGGAACCAAATCAAGTCATAAACGGGGATGGAGCTGAACTACCATTTATACGCACAAAGAATTTTGATGTTTAAAATGTAGCAATAATCCCAAAAATTAGATATTAGGATCGGGAGCTGTAAAAATTTGTAAACCTGAAATCTGAAACCCTTTTAAATGATCCACGAGCTAAAGAATATTATTCAACATTACCAGAAACATGAGCCAATTGCCCAAAAAGCAGTTATGGCAACCGTTGTTGCCTTAGAGGGTTCATCCTATCGTAGGCCTGGGGTACGTATGCTGATTTATGGGAATGGTACTATGGTAGGCGCAGTAAGTGGCGGCTGCGTTGAAAAAGAAATTTTGAGGCAAGCACAATCCGTTTTTGTCGATGGAATTGCAAAGATTATGGAGTACGATGGCAGATATCGATTGGGCTGTGAAGGGATTCTGTATATCCTATTGGAAGTCTTTGAGCCAAACCCAGGTTTCCTTGAATACTTTTGGGAAAGTATACAGAACCGCTCAAAACTTTCCATAAAATCTTTTTATAAAAAGGAACACGGAACCAATAGCGGTTTTGGGTCTTCTTTTCGTTTTGGAGATATAGAATTGACCTTCAATAATAGAACTGCTTCAGAAGCAGATAATCTTTTATGTTTCGAACAGCAAATGCAACCTTGTTTTCAATTGGTTATAATAGGCGCAGAGCATGATGCAGTACAGTTGTGCAAATATGCAGCTTTAACGGGTTGGGAAGTAACTATAGTAACAAATCCTAGGGAAGAAAAGACAAAAAAGGATTTTTCAGGTATTGATAAGCTGCTCATTGTGGAACCTGAATCCTTTAGACCAAAACTTGATGGACAAACAGCCGTAATAATAATGACTCATAGTTTTGTGAAAGACCTTCAATTTATTAAGGCATTAAAAGACGAAAACGCTGCCTACATTGGTCTCTTGGGACCTTTTAAAAGAAGGGAAAAATTATTTGATGCTTTAATCGAACAATATCCTGATATTTCTGATACATTTATTGAAAGCATACATGGTCCAGCAGGCATAGATATCGGGGCAGAAACTCCACAAGAAATTGCAATAGCTGTTATGGCAGAGATATTGGCCGTTGTCAATAGCAAAGACCCCATGCTTTTAAAGGATAAGATTGGTAAAATCCACAGCTAAGATGTCCAAATCCATTCCAATTTTAATCTTGGCCGCAGGTTCTTCCAAAAGGATGGAAGGAAGGATAAAACAATTATTACGCTGGAAAGATACCACCCTTTTGAAACATGCAATACAACAAGCCAGGCTGATTACCGATAACATTTATATTGTTTTAGGTGCAAACGCAGATACAATAAAAGCAACAATACCTAAAGAAGATATTGTTTTTAATCCTAATTGGAAATTAGGGATTGGAAGTTCTATTTCGGCGGGGATAGAATTTGTTTTGAAGAAAAATCAGGTTATTGATGGTCTTTTAATTATGTTGGCAGACCAACCACTTCTTGATACATCCTATCTAAAAAAGCTAATGGATATGTTCATTAACGAAAATCCGAAAATAGTGGCTACCGCTTATGAAGAAAGGGTTGGAGTACCTGCAATATTCACTTTTAAAGTTCTTCCCGAGTTACTGAACCTAAATGAAGATTTTGGCGCAAAAAATATTATTAAAAAATATAGGTGCTCAACGATTACAGTCCAGCCTAATGGAAAAGAAATCGATATTGACACTCCTAATGATTATTCGCAACTCATTGAAAAAATGAATACTTAAATATGAAAATCTACACTATTACTTTACTATTTCTTTGTTTTAGTTTTTCAAAAGCTCAAGAAATGGGATTTGAGGAATATAATCCAAAACCTACATTGGTGGTATCTGAAAATCCAAAGGAGCGTGCAAAATATACCTTTATTGATGTTCATAGCCACCAGTTTCAGATGGCGACACAAAATTTAACTGGACTGATTACCGATATGGACAAAATGAACATGGGGGTCATGGTCAATCTAAGCGGTGGTTCCGGACAGGGTCTTAGGGCCATGCTGAAAAACGTAAACGACAACTACCCCAATCGCTTCGTTATTTTTGCAAATGTAGATTTTAATGGTGTAGGTAATTCCAATTGGGGTGAACAAGCCGCGGCACAACTGGAACTGGATGTAAAGACAGGTGCGAAAGGACTGAAGATCTATAAAAGCCTTGGATTGCGAAATAAAGATATAAATGGCAATCGGATAGCCATTGATGACCCTAGGTTGAACCCTATCTGGGAAAAATGTGCCGAACTTGCAATACCTGTGCTTATACACGCAGCAGACCCCAAATCATTTTGGGACCCGATGGATAAAAACAATGAAAGATGGCTGGAACTCAAGACTAGGCCCAGAAGAAAACGTTCCAATAGCGATCCCGCCCCTTGGCAACAGATTATTGATGAACAGCACCGAATGTTCAAAAACATCCAAATACTAAATTTATCAATGCACACATGGGCTGGTATGCCAATAATTTGGATAAGCTAGGAGAGCTATTGGATGAAATGCCCAATATGTCCGTAGGTATTGGGGCAATAATAGCGGAACTTGGTAGGCAGCCCAGAAGCGCCAAGCGTTTTTTCATTAAATACCAAGACAGGATACTTTTTGGTAAGGATAGCTGGAAACCAGAAGAGTTCCCAATGTATTTTAGGGTTTTGGAAACAGACGATGAATATTTTCCTTATTACAAGAAGTACCATGCTTTTTGGGCCATGTACGGACTGGATTTACCTGATGAAGTCCTAAGGAAAGTATATTATAAAAATGCGTTAAACTTAATTCCTGGAATTGATAAATCCCTTTTTGGGGAATAAGCTCTCACTTAATCTTTTTTTGGTAATGGCCCGTAGTTTATCAGACTCCAAATCTTGAAAAATGCCACATGAAATCTGCTTTTTCAATAGGGAATTGGATTTTTTACGTTTGGCCAAAGCCTCGATTTCCTTGTTTAAAAATTGCATGTAGAAAGTATTTTTATAAAAACGAAATATTCCATACTTTATTCTTAAAAAAGGATTTCGTTGCTTAGTTTTCATTGATTTGATTTTCAATAAACTCCGATATTGTCATCCAATTCATCTTTAAAATTAAGCTAGCTGTAGGAACATTATCCTCTTCAATGGCCTGTATTATAGCTTCATTTTGGCTATCAACTTTTTCCAAAAAAATAATGTCATGTTTAAAACCATGCTCATAGAAAAGCAATCTGGCAAACAAATCCTCAAGAATTTGAAGTAGAATAAGATTTTTACAATTTTTCACCAGTAATCGATGAAATTCGAACCGTTCGGTCAATCTGTTTGAAAAGGAATTGTATTGACGCAATCTGGATTGTTGCCTTTTTAGAAACGTAACATCTTCCTCGGAAAAAGAAGTATTTTCCAAGGCCAGGATTTCAAGTTGAGCTATCGTTTCATATAAGTTTCGGGCTTCATCCTTGCGAAGTTTAGAAACTACAAAACCACGATTGGGAACGGCTTCTATAATACGTGCTTGCTCCAATTGGCTTAAGGCTTCACGAATCGGAGTTACACTTATGCCAGTTTCTCTAGATAGGGAGGCGAGGTTGATTGTTTTTCCTATTTGTAGTTTACCTTGACCGATTTGCTCCAATAAATGCTTTCTTATTTGATTTCTCAAAATTCTATTTTCTTTCATAGCATTAGAGTATGAATCGTATACGATTTAACGTATAAAAATTTGGGTTATTACACTTATATTTAACTTGTTTAAAACTATAGCGACATGCAAAAATGGTATTTTGGATTCTGTTTACTTTATCTTCTCCTTGCCTGTGAGGAAAGTAGAAAACCCGCCAAGGAAATTGTTCTTTACGAATCCCAGATTTTTAAAGATGTTCAATTGGCAGCAATTTTTAAGGATTCAAAGACTTTTGTCGATTTAGTTCCCAAAATCGATATCTCTGAACTGGAATCCAAATACCTTCAGGAAAAAGAAAAGCATGATTTTGATTTAAAAATTTTTGTGGATCAGAATTTTGAAGATAGGTCCATGAAAACATTGGAATTTGAAACCGATACCACCAAGACTATGTATGAACACATTAGCTTAATGTGGGATAAATTGACGAGAGGCCCTGACAGTGTTATTGCATACTCATCAAGAATTGCACTCCCCAATAAGTATGTGGTACCTGGCGGTCGTTTTCAGGAAATTTATTATTGGGACAGTTATTTTACTATAGAGGGATTGTTGGCTGATGGCAGATATGATTTGGCCAAGGATATGGTTGACAATTTTGCGTTTTTGATAGATAGTATCGGTTTTATACCAAACGGTACACGAAATTATTATAAAACACGGTCGCAGCCACCTTTTTTTACGCTTATGGTAGATGCTCTTGCCAAAAAAGATACATCTCAGCTTAAAAATTATTTGCCACAGTTATTAAAGGAATATGAATTTTGGATGGATGGTGCGAATATTATCGAAAATGGAGAGAGCGAGCAACATATTGTTCGCATACAAGAAGATGTAACATTAAATCGGTATTGGGACAAAGGTAACACACCTCGCCCCGAAGCTTATAAGGAAGACATGCATTTGGCAAACAAACTACAATCGGATAGCTCAAAAGCAATGCTTTATCAAGATTTAAGGTCGGCTGCAGCATCAGGGTGGGATTTTAGCTCACGATGGTATACTAAAAATGGTGATTTTGGTTCAACAAAAACATCGAATATACTTCCTATTGATTTAAATTGTCTACTACACTTTATGGAATCGACCATCGCCAAAGCATATAAATTCAATGGAAATGATGGGGCGGCCAAAGAATTCAAATCCAAGGCCAATAATAGAAAGAAGGCCATTGAAAAGTACTTCTGGAACGAAGGGACTGGTTTCTATCACGATTATAATTTTACTTTGGATGAAATGACTCCAGAATTGACATTGGCAGGTGCCTTTCCATTATATTTTAATCTATCATCAACTGAGAAAGCAGAACAGGTCAAAACAGTGCTAATGGATAAATTTCTAAAGGATGGTGGTTTGGTAACTACATTGAAAAATTCCGGACAGCAATGGGATGCCCCTAATGGATGGGCACCTTTGCAATGGATTGCAGTAAATGGATTACTTAACTACGGTTATGAAGAAGAAGCAAAGGAGGTTATGGAACGCTGGCTCGCACTCAATGAAAAAGTATATAAAAATACAGGCAAGATGATGGAAAAATATAATGTAGAAGACCTTACGTTACTCTCAGGAGGAGGTGAATATGAAACTCAGGATGGATTTGGTTGGACCAATGGGGTCGCTCTCGCATTCAAAACAATGCTCACTGATATGGAAGTAACGATGGAGTAAGTTTTGGTAAATTTCGCTGACCAACTAACCAACGCCCATCACAAATGTCAAAATCGTTATTGTTTATTCCGGATATTTCCGGGTATACTAAATTTATCCAAACCACAGAAGTTGAACATAGCCAGCATGTTATCTCGGAATTATTGGAGGTATTGGTAAATGCAAATACCCAAGAACTAAAACTTGCAGAAATCGAAGGGGATGCGCTTTTCTTTTATAAAGAAAATGAAATCCCGTCTCAAGAGAATTTATTGGCTCAAGTTGAATCTATGTTTACAGCATTCTATAGCCATTTGAAAATGTTGGAAAAGAACAGGATTTGTCCTTGCAATGCCTGCGCAACCGCTAGTAATCTTCAGCTAAAAGTTATAGCTCACAGCGGTAATCTGCAACATATTGAGGTGCATGGAAACCGAAAGCCCTTTGGCGAGCAGGTCATAGAAGCACATAGATTATTAAAAAACTCAGTTGACAGCAATAATTATGTGCTTATCAGCAGGACTCTTGCTTTGCATGTACAGCTTTCACCGTACTATTCCAGCAAAATCTTTCGTTTCAGACAGGGTACAGATGTTTACGATGATAGGGAGGTAGCATATATTTATTCGCTTATTGATCCAAAGGAATTAAACCTCAGGACTTTTTCAGAACCCAGAAAAGTTGTTTTTAACCGAAATCCAGAACTAATGATTCAAAAAAAGTTTCCTGTAAGTGCAGAACAACTAATGGAGTACGTGACAAACTACTCTTTTAGGCATCAATGGATTGAGGGCGTAGATAAATTTGAATTTAATGCGAACGAAGTAACAAGAATAGGTTCCGAGCATGTATGTGTTATTAATGGGAAACATTTAGATTTTGTTACAGTAACCAAAGAGGTAAGCTCCGGGAGCTTAATTTATGGTGAGTATACTACAAGTCCACCACCAGTTGATGAATTATATCAGTTTTATATTTTTACACCAATAGGTGAGGAAAGCTGTTTATTGGAAATGGAACTTTATTGGAAAGCAAAGTCACCTCTCAAAAAGATGATGATAGCATTGGTTGCAAAAAGAATATTCCAAAAAAACTTGGAAAAAGCTCTAATTGGCCTAGAAAATTTCGTGAAAAATCAAACGAGCTAAGACTTTCCCTCATTTAAGAAAGAATCCAGATTCTTTAAAGAACTGTCCCAGAATTTTTCGTAAAATTTAACCCACTCCGTAATTTTTTGTAGAGGTTTGGCGTCTGCCGCGCAGAAACGTTCCCTTCCTTTAGTAGTAATGCCCACTAACCCTGCCTGCTCCAAAGTTTTTATATGTTTTGTAACTCCTTGCCGACTCATTTCAAATCGACCTGATATCTGTGTTATGGATAGGGCGGAGGAAGCAATGACTAAGGCGTGAAAAATCTCACGCCTCTTAGGGTCAGCAACAGCTTTTAAAATATTTGTAATATTATCTTGCATGGGCTTCTTTTGGCAAATAAGATTGAAGATCGTTGATGCACTTGTTCCATCCAGATTCGAAATTTGAGAAAAAAGTTACTGCTGAATCTTTAGCGTAATTAGAGATGCCTGAATGTTCAAGCAAAAGTTTAGTTCCATCATTGGTTTCTGTAAGTTCCCATTTCACGATTGTCTCAACATCAGTACCCTCAACAATCCAAGAATAAATTAAGGTATACGGTTCTGCATGCTTTACTTCTCCCATGATATCCTTACAATCTTCATCATCACTGGAAAAAGTGTACTTGTAACCTTTTTCGGCCTTAAAATCTGCTTTCACAAACCACGTTGAAAGCTTTTCTTCCTTGGAAATTGCTTCCCAAACGGTTTTGATTGAATGAGCAAAAAAATGCTCTTTTCTGATTACATCTTTCATTTTGCTATAATATATTTAATTAATAATGCAACTATAAGGTTGCTAATTTAATCAAATAAATTTAAAGCGCAACTATTTGGTTGCTTTTTAAAGAGTAAATTTATGTTTAATTTTATACAATTGTTTAATTTTCAATATTTTGAAGAAATCTGCTGGCTATTCAAGAACACCTTTAGCAAAAAAACTGGGCATTAAGGAAGGTCATTCAATTCTGGTTTACAAGGAGCCGAGTCATTATTGGAGCCTTTTTGAAGATTTACCGGAAAATATTTCTGTTCAAAAAAAACCAGGAACTGAGAACGTTGATTTTATTCATATTTTTTGTACTTCTATAGCTGAACTCCATGACATTGCAAAAAAATATAAGGCTGCCTTAAAAAAAGATGGTATGCTATGGGCGAGCTGGCCAAAGGGAAGTTCTAAAATTGATACCGATTTAAAGCGCGAACCTGTGCGCGACCATCTTCTCTCAATAGGGCTGGTAGATATAAAAGTGGCTGCAGTGGACGAAAATTGGAGCGGTTTAAAATTTGTTTATCGACTGAAAGATAGAAAGTAAGAAGTTTTATAGCGAAAACCACTCATTTTCACATTTTTTTTGGAATTGAACCTATCTCTTTTGGTTAACTTACAATGCTAATTCAACCAAAATAATCCTCACATGAAACTCATTTCAAAAGCTTGCTTTCTTACCATTTTCTTGATTCTTTTTCAAGTATCAGCCCAACAACCCGATTCAACAACCTATAAAGGATTGGAATTTAGAAGTATAGGCCCTGCCTTTACTTCTGGTCGTATTGCTGACATTGCAATTCATCCAAAAAATGAAAGCATTTGGTATGTTGCCGTCGGTTCCGGGGGTGTTTGGAAAACCAAAAATGCGGGGACGACTTGGAAACCGATTTTTGACAATGAATCCAGTTATTCAATAGGTTGTATAACCATTGACCCAACAAATCCAAATACAATCTGGGTAGGGACAGGCGAAAATGTGGGAGGTAGGCATGTAGGCTTTGGAGACGGAATCTATGTAAGCCATAATGGAGGTAAAACATGGGAGAATATGGGACTTACAACTTCCGAACATATTTCTAAAATTATAGTGCACCCTGAGGATTCAAATACAATATGGGTCGCTTCACAAGGTCCACTTTGGAATAAGGGCGGGGAACGTGGTTTCTATAAATCCGTAGACGGTGGGAAAACATGGAAGAGAACCCTGGGGGATGATGAATGGACAGGTGTTACAGATATTATAATGGACCATACAAATCCGGATATTCTATACGCTGCTAGTTGGGACAGGCACCGAACAGTAGCAGCTTATATGGGCGGCGGTCCAGGTTCCGGAATTCATAAAAGTACCGATGGTGGAGAAACTTGGTCAAAACTGACCGAAGGTATTCCAAAATCCAACTTGGGTAAAATTGGATTGGCAATCTCTCCGTTCGATAATGAAATCATTTATGCAGCAATAGAACTGGACCGAAAGAAAGGTGGGGTTTTTATTTCCAATAATCAGGGCGAGACATGGACCAAACAATCTGATGCTGTATCAGGCGGTACAGGACCACACTATTATCAAGAGCTTTATGCTTCGCCACATCAAGAGGGTAGGTTGTATTTAATGAGCAACACTGTTCTGATTTCCGATAATCATGGAAAAACGTTTGAAAAAATGAACGAAAAAACCAAGCATGGCGATAGTCATGCCATCGCTTTTAAGGATTCCGATCCCGATTATGTCCTTTTTGGTACAGATGGCGGTTTGTACGAATCTTATGATTTGACCAAGACTTGGCGATACTTTGAAAATCTTCCGATCACCCAGTATTATAAGCTGGCCGTGGATGATACGGAACCATTTTATAATATATATGGTGGCACACAGGACAATGGGTCCCATGGTGGACCTTCACAAACTACGAACCAAGCAGGAATTTTAAGTTCGGATTGGTGGAAAACCCTTGGAGCAGACGGACATCAATCAGCCATAGAGCCAGGCAACCCAGATATTACGTACGGCGAGTTCCAAGAAGGTTGGCTATGGCGAATTGACCAAACTACTGGCGAAACCGTTTTTATTCAGCCACAACCTGCAATGGGTGAGCCCCATGAGCGTTTCAATTGGGATGCTCCTATTTTGGTAAGCCCTCACAATCCCAAACGGTTGTATTTCGCGTCCTATCGTGTTTGGAAATCAGAGAATAGAGGTGATGATTGGACCGCTATTTCAAAAGACTTGACCAGAAATGAAGAGCGATTGGCTTTACCGATTATGGGAAGACAGCAAAGCTGGGACAACCCTTGGGATGTAGGTGCAATGTCCAATTACAATACCATTACCTCATTGGCAGAATCGCCAATACAAGAAGGACTCATTTATGCGGGAACGGATGATGGAATTCTACAGGTTACCGAAGATGGTGGGGCTACTTGGACCAAGATTATGTTGGGAACTATAAAGGGAGTTCCCGATAGAGTGTTCGTAAACGATGTTAGGGCGGACCTTTACGACGCGAACACAGTTTACTTGGTACTCGATAACCATAAAGAAGGTGATTTTAGACCATTTCTCCTAAAAAGCACTGATAAAGGAAGAAGCTGGAATTCAATAAAGGGTAATCTTCCTGAGCGTTTGCTTACATGGCGTATCGTTCAAGACCACAAGAAGAAAGGGCTTTTATTCGCGGCTACGGAATTTGGAATTTATTTCACCAATAATGGGGGGAGTAATTGGGTGCAACTTCAAGGTGGACTCCCTACAATACCTTTTAGGGATATTACGATACAGAGAAGAGAGGACGATTTAGTGGGTGCGTCATTCGGAAGGGGTTTCTATATTTTGGACGATATATCACCATTGCGGGATTTTGACGCTTCCAAGATGAATGAATCCGTGCTCTTTAAAGTGAAACCTGCATATTGGTACATTCAGAAAAGTGCCCTTCGCGGACAGGGGAATACACAATTCGTAGCAAAAAATCCACCTTTTGGAGCAACATTTACCTATTATTTGCCAGAGAAATTAAAGACCTTAAAAGAAACCAGAACAGAAAGAGAAAAAGCGCTTAACAAACAAAAAAGTAATATTTCTTTTCCTGGTTGGGATGCTTTGGAAGATGAAAAAAATCAAGAAGATTCTGCTGTGATATTGATTATAAAAGATAACGAAGGCAATGTTTTGAATTCCATACAAGGGACCAACAAGAAAGGATTCAATCGTGTTGCTTGGAACTTAACGTATGCCAATAGGTCCGGAATACCTTTGGAAGTGCCAAAAAGCGATGATGATGATTTTTTTGGATCCCCTTATTTGGCAACTCCAGGAACATATTCGGTTGAGTTGCATAAACGTGTTGATGGAGAGTTACAACAACTTTCCAATACCCAGACTTTTCAGGTAAAACCCTTAAAGGAAGGTGCCTTACCCGCTAAACCTACTTCGGAAATCGATGCTTTTCGAGGTATGTTCCAAAAATTTCAACAAGATTTGGCTGCTACAAATTCCATATTGGAAAAAAGTATAAAGAAAACAAATGCCATGAAACGTGCTTTGGATGAAGCCGAAAGACCATCTTCGGCACTATATGCCAAAATCAATAACGCCAGAACAAAACTTTTGGCACTGAACAGACAAATGAAGGGCAATCCTGCCAAAAATGAGGTAGGGGAGAAGACAAACCCCTCTCCAGAAGATGGCAGTTTTATAGGCTTTGTAGCACTGGGAAATACGTACGGCCCAACAGGAAACCACAAAATGGCAATGCAAAGATCACAAAATCAGCTGAATAGTTTAAAGAGGGATTTAAAAACAATAGTGGATGATACATTTCCCAATCTGGAAGAAGAGCTAAAGGCTGCTGGGGCTCCGTGGATTGAAGGACAGGGACTGATTCAGGATTAAAAGTTTACCATGAACTCTGCAAATAATATTTTGATAGTTCTTTTGTTCTCAGTCATTGGGATGCAAAGTCAATATACAGAATCTGATTGGGCAGAACGGGATGAATGGATGAAGACCACTACATTATTGAAAATGGGAGATGTTTCCTTTGGAGATGTGGTTGCAGATATTGGATGCCATGAAGGTTATCTAAGTACCCGTCTATCCAGTTTGGTTGGACATAATGGGAAGGTCTATGCTATAGATGTACGTGAAGATCGGCTGGAAAAATTGAGAGCCAATGCGAAAAAGCGAAATATTTCCAACATAATAACGATATTAGGAGATTATGATAATCCAAAATTGCCTACGGGCAGTTTGGATGCAGTTTTTATCATAGATACTTATCATGAAATGGATTCTTATGTAAAAATCCTTGAGCACGTAAAAAATGCGCTGAAACCTAACGGGAAATTAATGGTTTTAGAAAAATTAAAGGATAAAATAAAGGGAAAAACCAGAAAAGAACAGGTTGCAGCGCATTCGTTATCAATTGATTATGTGAGAAAAGAATTGAAACAAGCAGGGTTTTCTATAATTTCCGAAATCAATGACCACGGGAAATGGGAAAAAGAGCAAGATAAACAGATGTGGATGATTTTAGCAGAAAAAAATAAGATATAATTATCCGTAATTTATTCAAGTTCAAGCAATCTGAAAATCCAATTAAAATTTATTGGTATTTTAATTCTTTCTTAATTCATAAACAAAACTCTGAATGCCCGGTAGTTCATTACCAACTTCATTTACAAGCATTCCACCATTAATTTTGAGCGTTGATAGCACATCATCTCCTGAAAAAGTAGCTTCAATTTCATCAGAAAACCATGTTCCCGAAGCTGAAACGGTATCTGAACAACTAAATGCAAATTGATCATTTGTTATAGAGGTTATGGTTATTGGAGTTTGATTATAAGTCCAAACCAAATCTCCATCTATCAAGAGGGTTCCAAAAATACAATCCATTTCATCCACCAAATTTTTGGAAGCAGCACCATTTGAGTCAATATCCTGTTCAGCACTGACATTGACTTCAACCAAGTCCCAAAGTCCGATAACATTAAAATTGGGAGGCTCAACGCCATTGTTGTCATCATTAATGTTACAGGATAAGAGTGTACTAATTAAGAAAAAAATGAAAAAACTTTTTTTAATGTTAGTCATAACACAATTTTTTCTGTAAAATAAAACAATTTATTCAGAATTCATTGGAATACAATCGTTCACGGGTACTCATCTTCAATTTTTTGCATATTATTTTACTACATTTAAAAGATTGATTCATAAATCCTCTTTATATGACCAAACTATCTGCTACACTTTACAGTATTATTCTAAGTTTCACCATTTGTCAAAATTTATATTCACAAAGTGAGTTTTTGGTCGGGGATGCGCTACCTGATGCTCCAGAACTCACCTATCGTGGTTCTTATGGGGTGGGAGTCCAAACCGTTGACTTGATACATGAAGATCAATTGAATGTTTTGAGCATAAAGAATGGCATGGGAAAACAATATGACCGTCCTATTACTATAGAAGTTTGGTATCCTGCAATTATTCCTGACAATGTTGAAGAAATAGAAATATACACCCAGGTATTGGGCAAGAACGGTACTGAAGATCGTCCTGTCACACCTTTTAATTTTAAAGGTAGGGCCTTAAGAAATGCAGTTATCGTTAAAGACAAAGGGAAATTCCCTTTGGTCATTCTATCTCATGGTTACGTAGGCTCACGATTTCTGTTTACCTATTTATCTGAAAACTTAGCATCAAAGGGATATGTCGTTGTTTCTATTGATCATACGGATTCTACTTATAAAGATGCAGCTCATTTCACAAGTACTTTGGTCAATAGATCCCTTGATCAATTATTTGTTTTAAACGAAATTGAACGACTCTCCAACCAATCAAGTGATAGTTTTCTCGCTGAAATGGTCGATACCTCAAATACGGGACTGGTAGGTTATTCCATGGGGGGATATGGAGGGCTAAATACCTGTGGTGCAGGATATAGTAAAGAAGCCGTAGCTTTTTTTAAATCAATGACCGGTGGAAGCAATGCGCTGGATCAGCTGGCAATGGATAACGAATCTTATAGAAATTCGATAGATTCAAGAATAAAGGCTTTTGTTGCTCTAGCGCCATGGGGAATGACCAATGGTGTATGGAACGAAGAAGGACTTGCTAATTTAAAAACACCCACGCTGTTTGTAGCGGGTAGTGAGGATGACGTATCCGGATATGAAGATGGAATCAAGTCCATTTACGAAGGTACCGTCAATAGCAATCGTTATTTACTAACCTACATAAACGCAAGGCACAATGTAGCCCCGAACCCTCCAGTACCGGCAACAATGAAAAAGGGATTACATATTGATGAATATTTAAGATATGCTGATTCGGTTTGGGACATGAGAAGAATCAATAATGTCAATCAACATTTTATCACTGCTTTTTTTGGAATTCATTTAAAAGGGATTGATTATACCAAGTACCTCAACCTGAAACCGAATGCAAACACAGGAAATTGGGAAGGATTTAAACCAAGAACCTCTATAGGAATGGAATTGCTGCATTCAGCTTCAAAAAGCGAATAATCAACAATCATATGAAAAGAAGGGATTTTATTATAGGGACTGGAGCAGCAGCATTGACCGCCGCCTCGTATGGCAATATTCTCGGTGCAAATGATAAAATTGGGATTGCTGTTGTTGGCGCGGGAAGGCGCGGGAGATGGGTTCTCGGTGAAATGCTAAAGACCAATCAAGTAAAACCAATTATATTTTGTGATGTTTGGGATCAACAGGTAAGACGAACCATTGATTATCTAGAGCTCGGTGAAGTTCCTATGACCTATGATTTGGAAGAAGTGTTGAAAAACGATAGGGTAGATGCTATACTTTTGGCAACACCAGATCATCTCCATAAAGGGTATGCAATCCGTATTTTAGCTGCGGGAAAACACTTGCTCCTTGAAAAACCCGTAACCTTGCATTATAAAGAGGGAGATGCACTTAAACAAGCAGTTGCAAATAGTGGTGTGGTTTGTCAAACAGGGACGCAGCAGCGCAGTGGGCAGATGTACCAGCGTGTAAAAGAGGAATTTTTTGGCGGTTCAAAAAAACTAGGAGATATTGTCTTCGTAAGGGCTGTTTGGAGCAATTTTGGATGGCAAAGAAGACAACTGGAACAGCAGCCTATGCCACAGAATTTTAAATGGGATATGTTTCTTGGCCCAGCTCCGAAAACAGATTATTATTGGCCAAGATATGATGGTTGGCGACATTATAAAGAGTACGGTACAGGCATACTATCCGATTTGTTGACACATTGGGGCGATGTTGCACAATGGATGATGGAAGATACAGATCCTTTAAATGCAGTAACTACAGGTGGAATCTATCATTTAAAAGATGATAGGACGAATCCGGATACTGTGAATACCATAATTCAATACAAAGCAGGTTGGAACTTTACTTTTGAGTGTAGTGTGATGCCTATCGTAAATCCGCATGATTCGGTACTTTTTCACGGTACAGAAGGAAAACTTGAGCTTTTTCGCTCAGGATATATTTATACCCCGCATAAAGGTGACCAAGTAGTTTTTGAGAACAATGAGAATTTGACCTATGCACACGTCAAAAACTTTTTTGATGCGATTAAAACGGGAGCTAAGCTCACAGCTCCAATCAGTGTGGGTCTAAATGCAGTGAAACCATCGCATTTGGCAGCGGCTTCATATTGGTCAGGTAAACGAATGGAATTCAATGCAAATCAAACAGAAATAATTGAGGTTTTATAAATCCGATTATGTAGCTCTTGTATTTCGTTTCAACAGTGTATTATGTCGATTAACCCACCAAAAGAATACTAAAAAATACTGCTATACGTTAGAGGTGCGTAACCCCAACAATAAAGTAGCATGAACAATTTTACTCAAATAGCCTACAAGCTATCGCTTTTGGTATTTATTTCAATTTACTTTTTAGGATGTAGTGAAGACGGAAATTCTTCAGGAGATAGCGAGGACTTCTCGCAAACTGAACTACAGACCGTTTTGGAGACCGATAAAATAGCAGGGACTGTTGATAGTGTACTGGCGGAAATTTTTCTGACCAATAGTGTAATGGACAAATCTTTTGCTTCGTCCAACAACTGTTATTCTGTTGAAAATTCACAGACCGGTTTTGTTGTCAACTTTAACAATTGTAGACTTAACGGCACCAATAACATCAACGGAAAATTAACTGTTGTCTATGCTATAGTTGACGAAACTGCTGCATTCACTGCAACATACACAGATTTTTATGTAGGCACGCTTAGAGTAAATGGTACAAGAAATTATACGCTTACCAGCACACTTGACGAGAACCGTATATCTTTTACGGTAATCAGTGATATGTTGGTAGCGGATGAAAGTGGTGCTGTAATTTCTGAAAGTGGGACAAAGACCTTTGATTTTACGTTTGGGGATACTTTGGCAACCAGTGTTTTTGATTTTAGTGGAATTTGGCAGGTCGAAGCTAATGGAAATACGTATGTTGTAGAGACCGTTGACAATTTAAAGGGTACGCTTAACTGTAGGCATCTTATCAGCGGAAGCTTTGACATCAATAAGAATGGGTTTATCATTAATGTGGATTTTGGAGACGGGGAATGTGACAACCTTGCGACTATTACATCTCCGAACGGAAATTCACAAGAAGTCACATTTTAATAGAACGGCATCACCCACTTTTAAGCACTTTTGTGATTATTCAACGCAAATTGTAAGGGCATTGTTCTTATACGCTTTCCGGTTAGTCTAAAGACTGCATTTGCCACTGCAGCCCCAATTGGCCCTAGAGGTGGTTCTCCAACTGCGTCAGGTTTATCATCATTTTGAAGCAAAACAACATCGATTTCCTTGGGGGCATCCTTCATTAATGCCATTTGATATGGACCGTAGATGGTTGGGGTAAGTTCCCCGTCGACTACTTCCATTTTTTCAAAAATGGATGCGCTCATTCCCATAATGATTGCACCTTCACACTGCGCCCTCACCTGATCTGGATTTATTATAATACCGGGGTCCATTGCGCAAGTGACCTTATGGACCTTAATTTTATCATTTGTAATGGAAACCTCGACTACTTGGGCGCAAGGAGTATTTGCATCAGTAGAAGCGGCGAAGCCCATAGCCCTTCCATTTATAACTTCATCAACATATCCCGCTTTTTTTGCAACGGCCCTGATGACCTTTTTTAATCGAATCCCCCGTTTATCATCTTGTATTTGATCTAAACGGAACTGCACAGGGTCCTTCTTTGCCTTGATAGAAAGTTCATCCATAAAGCTTTCAATGGCAAATGTGTTTGCGAGCAGCCCTAGGCTACGCCACCAGCTCGTGGCAAAAGGCAGTTTTACGCGCCAAGAAATTGCTTGGAAATTTGGAATTTTCCCATATTGTATCATTCCTCCTCGCCAAGCTCCTAAATCTGCACCAAGGATAGGCTCCGCAAAACTGGGCAGCATTGGGGAGCCAAAGGCTACATCACCACTCGAAACATTATGTTCTATCCCCTCAATCATTCCATTTTCCGACAGTTTTGCTTTTAAAACATGATGGGTGGGAGGTCGGAAGGTGTCATTTTGAAACTCTTCCTTTCTTGTGAAAAAACACTTTACGGGTTTTCCAACGGCTTTTGATAAAACGGCCGCCTGCATTCCATTTGGGGTATGCAGGCGTCGCCCAAAACCTCCACCCAAAAAAGTGGGAACGATGTTCACTTTTTCTTTATCCATTCCCAAACGCTCGGCAATCTCGTCCCTAGTAATTTTAACTACTTGTGTAGATATAATAACGGTAACTTTATCTGCTTCTACGTGGGCAAGTGCGCCATTGGGTTCCAGTTGCGCATGTGCACCGATAGGACTTTTAAATTCAGAAATTACAATCCCTTTGTCATCTTCAAATAGTTTTTCAACATTTCCTTCTTTCTGGATTACAAAAGGTTTACCCTTTCCAACTTCAACCATAGCTTCAATATCTGAAGTTTGCCAGAATTTTTCTGATTTCCAGTTGGTTTCGATGGCTTTTTTGGCGTTTTCTGCTTCTAGTAAAGAATTGGCAACAACTCCAACGAAATCATTTTCTTTAACAACTTTTACCACACCCGGCATTTTCTCGGCCTCAACAATATGTACACCAACAAGCGTAGCATCGATTGCGGATGGCCTCACGACAGCACCATAAAGCATATCGGGCATCTTTGCATCCATCCCAAAAATTGGTGTACCAAAAACTTTATCGTGCAAATCAACGCGTGGAATTGGTTTTCCTACCAATTTATATGACTTTACATCTTTCAAGGTGGGGGTGTCTGGAATTTCCCAGTTCTTTTTATCTTTTACTGTTTCTGCATATGAAATGGATTGATTTCCATTTGAAATAATTCCATTTGCTAAAGTTAAATCGATTATGTTGGCCTCCAGTTTCTTGGCAGCTTCAATTTTTATCATTTCCCGCATGGTGGCGGCAAGCTCCCTAACAGGTTGCCATAGAGAAGAAATGGAAGTACTGCCACCCGTTGCAAATTCGTCCATGTTCCCTGAAATTGATGGGGCGTGGGTAACTTTTATTTGCGAAACAGGTATTTCCAGCTCCTCAGCGGCTATTTGAGCCAAGCCCGTAAAAACGCCTTGTCCCATTTCCACCTTTGGGGAATAGAGCATCACTGAATTATCCGGTAATATCTCGAACCAAATAGTGGGTGTATCGGTATTTCCCATATAAGGTGGTTCAGCAGAATTTACCTGATTTGCAATGACTCTTCGAATTGAACCTCTAAAAACGTATGTTCCGATAGCTAAAACGCCAATAGTGCCGACACTTCCGAGCACAAAGAACTTTCGTCGCGATATTTTCTTTTCGCTTTTTTCTTTTTTGCCCATAATGACTACGTATTGGTTGTCTTTGTTGTTGGAGTAGGGGAAGCTCCATTTTTGATGGCGGATGCTTTATGTATGGCCTTTCGCATGCGGTAATAGGTACCACACCTGCAGATATTGATAATGTTTTGGTCTATATCCTCATCGGTCGGACTTGGTACTTTTTCCAGCAATGCTGCGGTCGCCATCATAAAACCTGGTTGGCAATAGCCACATTGCGGTACAATTTCCTCGACCCATGCTTCTTGAACGGGATGTGGATTTTCAGGAGTTCCCAGACCTTCGATCGTTGTAATCTCTTTTCCGTTCGCAAACTTTAGGGCATAGGAGCAGGAGCGAACCGCTTCACCATCAACAAGTAACGTACAGGCACCACAGGCCGCTTTGCCACAGCCGAACTTTGTTCCCTTCAGGTCCAGGACATCCCTGATTATCCAGAGTAGGGGGGTGTTTTCGTCAATGTTTTCTATAGTGTGCAAAACTCCGTTTACTTTTAAGGAAATCGTCATAAATAAAATTTTATTCAGCAGGAATAGTATGTCCTTCTTTAAACCATTGCTTTACCGCGGCTATATATTCGTCTTTGGGAACAGGTGGCGGTTCCCGTTGCTTTCCATTGGCGTCCACACCGGGTTCCCAAGCCCAAAGCACCAATTTATGTTCTGTAAGATGGTGCATGGTTTCTTCAGGTGTTCTACCGCCATTTCTTTTCGGGTCCATCATCGATTTGGCAATTTCAATACGGTTCAATCCTTCCCAGAACATTTCGGCAGGGGCCAACGCCCATTCAGGAGCACCGGGAACCCCTGAGTAATCGTTATTCTCGGATTGATGGCAGGTAGTACATTTTGTCGCCTCATATCCCATATCATCAGTTCCGCCCTGTATGCCAAAATAGTGGGGGTGGCTATCTTTCCCCTGTTTGGGGATATTGTCGTTGGGGTGACAGTTGACACAGCGTTCATGGGTAAGGACGGCCATCATTTTATCAAATGGGGTACCGGCTTTGGTAATTTCAGTACTTTCTTGGGGAACGATGGTATATGTAGAGGCAACAGGACCATGATTTAGGGCCAATGCAATCCCTGCAACAGCAAAAAGTGCGATTGGATAGCCAATTTTAGGTTGTATCATACGATGCATAAATTTCAAAGGTCCCTAGCTAAAGTTAAGGAATTTAGGATATAGAATGAACGCTCCTTTAAGACTCTTTTTAATGGCTTTACAATTATTAATCAAAAGTTAAACTATCAGTTTATAAAAGTTATAGTATTATTTTTAAGGATATCACTTTTTACAACTGCTAATAGAAACCTAAACTATGATTCAGAAAAAATCAGGGGCCACATACAAACTCATGGTCTTAATGGATTTGTCCAAAGCTTCTGAAACCGCCTTAAAAAATACCATTGCGCTTTCAAAGGCCATAGATGGGAGCATAGAAGTTTTCCATGTAAAGGCACCGACGGATGTCGTTAAATCTGAAAATCAATTATCGGCAATTAGAGTAATCCACGAGGACAAACGTAATACGAAAAGCAAACTCGAAAAACTGATCAGTACAACGAGTGACCTTGAAGGAGTTCCGATTGAATATAAAATGTCCTATGGGAATATTAAAAGTACCATCAAAAACCATATTGATAAGATCAAGCCTGATATTGTTGTTTTGGGAAAGGAGAAGCCAAAATTGATAAATTTTTTATCCGATGATTTAATAGGCTTTCTGTTGAACGAAACTGATTGCCATCTTTTTATTACCGGTGACAATAATACGCTATATACCAACAAGGATATTTCTTTGGGGATATACGGGAATCTTGCAGAAGCCAATGAGCATGATATGATTGACAGTCTAAAAAAGCTCACAACGCAGCGAATAAAACATTTTAGCGTCCGTGGAGCACAAGAGGAATCCCAAAAAGAGAAAATAAAGGAAGGCAATGAAATTTCTTATGTTTTTTCTGAAGGTTCCAATGCAATTGATGGTTTGGCCACGTATATTGAAAAAACAAGAACACAGTTATTATGTATAACCAAGAAACAATCCAATGATAATTTGTTTCAGTCCGGGACGTGGGCTTCTGTAAAACCTTTGTTGCGAAAGCTTAAGATTCCCATTCTCATATTGCGCTAGGTTATAGGGTTTTCATACGAGAGGCTGTTATGCATTATTCTATTTTACATAATATAGATTATGATACAGATTTGTCTAATGTGTAAAACGGCTGATGCTTGCATTTGATATAATATCAGATATCGGGAGCAGCACTATATCGGCGATATTATGTCAAAGCCGTTTTACTGGAATGGTACTTAACGGCTGTAAGTCATAATTCTATTATGTAAAATATCCCTCACGTTTATAGCTTTTATGCGAATTACCAACAGGGTCATCAAGCTGTTTTATTTACGTAGCTTTAATATTTCTACACAGAAAAAACTTTTTCGAAAATTTCAAATTCTTAGAAACCCCAGCGAGAAACCTTTCGTCTGTACTCATAATTAGTCGTTATGTAAAATTGCCGCACAGCCAATCGCTCGATTGCTTTTTAAAAATAAACGCTTTATGGCGCTTATTTCTAAACACAATTTGCCAACGCTTGGCCAGCGCCAAAAAAAGCAAAACCTTTTAGATTCTTTTCAAATATGCGATTTACGAGAAACTATCCAAAAATAAATTTTTCAGGAGATTCTCGACAGCTTGCCGCAACAGCTAAAAATTACTCTGCGAGATAATTTCTTAGCCCTTGCTAACCTCTCGTCTTGTTTGAAGCTTTTCTTTAAGTACTTCTAACATTATGTCAAATAGACTTTCATCATTGTAACCTGTAAGCGTTTCTTTTATCTTTTTTTCTTGATAAAAAAAGAAATAAAAAAATCAAGGCTTACAGATAATTTTGGAAACAATGTACGGCTCAGTCGCTATATTTTAGGATCCATTGTGACTTTTAAGACTGCTATAAGGTTTAAGAACCTTATAAAACTGTCAAGAAAAATAGTAACCAGCCCCCTAAAATATGGCCGCTCCCCTCGCCTATTGTTTTACCAAAATTCTCTTAGGCCAGACTCTAATTGCAGTTAAGAATCATAGTCTTTATGAAGACCATTCCAATCTTCCAAATCGTAATGCACATCATACTTATCTTTAAATTTTTCTTGAGGGTCTCTAATATCATTAGAAATCTCCAATAATTTTTGTTTACAAGATTCATTTTTGATTATGCCTTTTTCAATTTGTCTTTTGATAGCATCAAAAATAATCCCAAGTCGCACGGGATGTTGGTCGGTCTGTTTTACCAATAACTCAACAAGTTTAGATTGTTCATCTTTATCATCACAATCATCGATTTCATTAAGAATTCTAACCATTTCTTTATGACCATCAAGGTTAGGTATAATACTATTCCATAAATAGTTCTTATGCTCAAAAAATTCTATTAAATCTCTATTGTGAGTAGTTGTGGTAAATGCCTCAATATGCGCAATACAAAAGTTAAGAAAATCGATTTCCTTCCCTTTTTTCTCATAGCCATCTATCAATTCACCCACGAGAAATTTAGTATTGTGAAAATTACACGTACACTTCGAAATCATAATTAACAGTTCCAAGGCCAATCTGTCTGTATCTTGGTGGTTCTTTATCAAGTTTATCCAAAGTTCCTTCCACTTTTTACCCCATCGATGCTGTGTTGCCCCATTTACAATATCATTTAAATATTCTCGTAGAGTAATTATAAATCCTTCAGAAATATTATTCTTTAAAATATATTTCAGGATTTTAGACCATTTTTCACCTGAATGATGGTAACCATACCACCATATCGGCTGGGGATGACCAGAGAATATTGTTAATGCATCAATAAATAGGCTTGGATTCATTTTTTCTATAAAATCTTTTTTAGAATATTTAAAGTAGTTTTCTTTACCTAAAATAATTGATTGTAGCTCCTTTGGCGGTTCGGAATAACCAGTTATCGCAACTGCTTTTATCCATCTTAAGTCTTTTCGTTCAGATTCAAGTAAACTATAAATCACTTCTTTCTCCTCATTTGTAATCTTATCCCATCTTCCTAATAACCAACTAAGTGAATAAGTAATAAATCCTGTGTCATGAACTGAGAAAATTCTCTTAAACAGAGTAAATCGAATATTAGGGGATTCCGCTGTAGTATCGACTAGAAAATCTATTATACCTAGCTCAAACCCATCGAATAAACGACGATGTAAATTTGCTTCTACATAATCGAATAGATTTGTAGCTATATTAAGTCCTTGCCCTGCTGTAACAAATGACCTTGAATCCTCCATTGTACTTGCGAACCTTGGTGTATGAGGGAACTTAACATTATGCGGAAATGTTTTAAGGAAATGTGGAAATAATTCTCCCCAAGTAAACCACGTTTTTATTTTGCCTTCAGCACTCAGTCTATCCCAATCAATACTTTCTGGGCCATAGTCTATAGAAAAGGTTGTTAACAGGTTGCTAGCCCTAACGCAAAAAATGAAATTCTCTACAATGGTATTTCTGAAAAAACTCAGGCATTTTTGATAAATCTCTTCTTCATAATTTGGCAAACCTTCGAAAAAACCCTTTAAAGCATTAAATAAAACAGATGGATGACGGTCTACCATGATAGTTTCTCTTAAAGATTCATTTGCAGAATCTCCTTCTTTCAAGAAAAAAAGATAAGCCGCTAGATTCCGAATAAATACTTCGTTACTTCTTAAACTTACTTCAATAAGACCAATATTAAGATTCCCTGTATATTTATTAAATTTTTCAAGTTTTAAGGCTTCCCAGATTTCTTCCAGACTAACATTTTGTTTGTTATCTATGAGCGTACAAACCTCTTGATATCTTTCTTTTGACATTTCAACAAAATAGTTCCTAAGACCGCTTGAATTACCTGTTTTAATTGGTTCGTTTTCATGAAAATGAATTCCTGCCTTCTCATCCAAAGATTCCAGTCTATACATTATTTTCTCTTGAAATTCTTTTGCTTGAATATTTTTAAAATTATTTAAAAGGAATAGAAAACTTTCATCACCTACTTTCGGGAAAAAGCTGTCCTCGAATAATTTAAAGGCTTGTTCAACTATTTCTTCATGATGAGCAGGGTTTATATTGTTGTAAATAAAGTCCAAAGATTTTGCGCCTACATGAGCCATTTCGATATTTAGACAAGTAAATATTTTAAAAATACTTGGAAGAATTTTTCTCTGTTGTGGAGTGCTCAGACCTTTAAATACATATTTGCCTATTTCTATATATTGAGGATGAGAAAAAACGTATTTGTCTTCTATAAATTTAATGTAACCTCGTTTTTCTAAAAATGATAATTCTTCACTAAATTTTATATGACCATCATTCCCTGAGCTATAAGTTGGAAACTTAAAGTCATCACTTCGGTCTTCTACTAAAAATCTTCCATAAGCTGAAGAGTACTTTACAAGGCTTAACTCATTCTCGATATCCGATAATATATATGCAATGTCTCCATTAGACGCACCATTATAAGTATCTATAGACAAACTAAGGAGTGATACAAGAATCCAAGTATTGTTAGGAATCTTGAGAATAGCTTCACTAAGTTCATGAGCATCAACCTGAGCAAGGTGTATAAGTTCAGCTTGAGTTTTAGTAGTTTCCTGTAATTCTTGAATATTTGAAAGATGAATTAACTGTCCAACTTGTAGGTTTATGCCTTTCGATAATGCTGCGGTCATAGACTGAACATTTTCGGGTAGTACCCCAGTATCAGCACTAAATTTTGACCATATATTTATTAGAAAAACTGAATTAGAATTTGTTAAGTCGTTCCATTTATGACTGTTTAAATTATAATCAGATAATATTTTACTCCCTTTAATAGAAAATAAAGCTTCTTTTCTAGTAGTTACTACTATTTTGTTTTTAGGATTATGATTTTTTGCCAACTCTTGCAGTTTCCTAAATTCATTAGGGCTTTCATTTGCAAAATTATGACCAAAAGGGTCCTCAATCAAACAAATTCTTTTTTCCCCTTTAAGACTTAAAAAATTTTCAGCATCCCTGAAATTATCTACTCTTTTATAGTTAAAGCCCTTTTTAGCAAAATGTAAAGCTATTCTTTTAGCAATTTCTGATTTACCACAAAACGATTCTCCAGTAAGTAAAAGAACATGGTTCTTTCGAATTATCTTTAATAATTCTTTATCAATTTTACGTTCGACATAAAATTCAGAAATCATAGGTTTATCATAAGCATTGTTGGAAGATGAATGTCTGAGTTTTGATTCTTTATGGTTCAGATACATAAGAACTCCGATGAATAAAATTATAAGCCCAAAAACCCATAAATTATCTGTGAACACAAAAATTTTAAGTAGTAATATAATTAAGCCACCAAAGTATTTGCCGGATAATTCGATAATATATACATAAAGTTGATTTACATCTTCTCGAGCGAAGTATAAACCAAACTCAAGAAGAGCTCTAGAAATTAAATATCCAATTAAAAACCTATAACTACCACCTCTTAGAAAATTCCTTAAGACTGAAGGTAAATTGTTAAGTAAATTTTCTATCTGCATTTTATAATAATAGTTAGTATCTAAGAATTTTCAAGATACAAATTTTAACAAGTATTGAATTACATTAAACGACGAGATGGTAGTAAGTTTTTAGTTAATAACCATTCCATACACATTACCACTTCGCTCCTATCGTCGCTTGGGCAAAGAGTATTCCATTACCTTTTGTGAAGAAAGTTTTTAGAAAGAAAAAATCAATGAAATTATATAGAAACTTTCGCTTTTAACCAAAGCTCAAGTTACATAACGCGGAACATTATAGTACAATTATGTCAAAGCCGTTTTACTGGAAAGTTTGTTCATATTCGTAAGCTATAATTCTATTTTGACGTTATATCAAATAGCGATAAGTATAAGTAATTTGAACGAATTCCTAGCCGTTTTGAAGATTACGCTCATAGTCCATGCGCTGACTTAGCACTCTAAGAATAAAAATTTCACTTGCCATATGCAGATAAAATATGGTGTGTGCTTTATATGAGAATCTTTTCAAGTCAGTAATGAATTCGGATGCATCTCGACCTAAATCTATATTTTCGGCAAGTATTTCAAATGCTTCATGCATACCATAAAAATACTTCTGCGCTTGGGGTAATCCAAATTTGTATATGCCAAACTCGTATAGTTCAGCCAAATCAATTTCAGCTTTGCCAGAAAGTTTATAGCTGCCCATCTTGCCGCATTCGTGCTTCGACCTCCTTCATAATTTCAGGTAACGATTTGTCACTAATACCGCTTTCGAGACCTTCAACGAGTTTAGTTTTAAGTGAAAGGAGCGTGGCTTTGTTAGCTTGGTCTTGACGTACAAGGTTTCTTAAATATTCACTATCGTTAGTATACTCTCCAGCTTCAATTTGTGCTTTTATCCATTTATCCTGCTTTTCGGTAAAGGTTACCGTTTTTCGAACAGTTGCCATATTATATTTGTTTAAATAATCATACTATTGGTGTAATTTAGCGAATTCCAAAAAATCTTCCAAACAAATGGGCCTATTTTTAAGATTCCAATTCTACACACATTTATTCATGGCCAGTTATTTTTCTTATAGGAATTCATGCACCTCGTTTCTCGGTGTCATTCCCCTCCTACCGTCGGTCAGTTAATAAGTGTTCCCTTTCCTTTCGAGAAAAAGTTTTTAAAAGAAAAAATTTGCAGGGAAATCGTGGAAGAAAACTTTGCTTTTCCCAAGCAAAGTTGCATAACGCAGAACATTATGTTTCAAAAACGAAACATAATTTGTTGTTATATCAAATCGCAGTTTGAAGATAAAATATAGCATGTACTTTATCAGGGAATCTTTTCAAATATTCAATGAATTCAGAGGCATCCTAACTTGGATTCATATTTTTGCAATTACGTCAAATACTGCGTGAATTAAACGAAAACACCTCCTCTTTCAGTAGTCGATATTATTCAATGTTTAAACCTAACATAATATGGGGTAATCGTACTGCCTGTTTCGTACGTAAAACCTGCTGAAACCCATTCTTCAGGATTTGAACTTGAGCGTCTGGTTGTATGATAATGGCCATAATTAGTATAGCTTCTTGAGCTCAATCTGGGGTAATAGATAACAAAATCTCCCCATACACCAACTCCACTACTGGAATTGTATATGTCTCCGCCAAACGCCGTAATAATTCCTATTTGTCCTTTTCTATTCGTTTCAAAATAAGGGTAAGCAAAAGCAAAGTCGGGGTTCCATATTTGCATTTGATTCACCAAACTCCATGATGAAGTATTAATTTCGGCAATTTGTATGTGAGTTTGAGGAAAGTTGCTGTTATTAGATGCATTCCAAGCAAAAATCACATTGTTTTCCCTCACTGTTGCCGCCCTTACATAAGTTTTCCAAGACGCATCAGTTAACCAATCATTACCATCAGCGGCAACAGAGGACATTGTATTATTGGGCCAGGAATTAATAGCTACATCTCGCCAGCTGTAGAAGTTTTCATTATCACGCATACTATAAACTTTCATAGTACTATTGTCAGAATGACCTGCCCAAAATACAGCATTGGACCCATTTTGGGAAACATGAGACCAAAATGCATTTGTACTTCCGGTAAATTGATAGTTCACCGTTACACCAGCAGCAAGCTCTTGAAGAGGTACGCGAATCACATACCTATTCGAACCACCACCAATACTACTTGTCCAATACAAGAATTGGTTACCGAAACTCATGTCATTATAATCAAGGGTCCCAGCGGGAGCTAAAGCGTCATTTGTGAAGTCCCAATAGGTCCAGGAAGTCCCATTCGAGCTTATCACTTGTTGCGTTTTTTGAGCGGCTATTCGGATAGCATTTTGTCCACTTGACGTCCGATATTGTAACAGCCAAACGAAAATGTCGAATTCTGAAACATATTGAAGTACCTGATCACAACAAAGACCTCCATAATCATTTGGGAAGATAGTAGTGGGGTTTACACTATTAAATGTTTGTCCGCCATCTAAAGATAACGACATCCAGGTATTTCCAGTAGTCATTATAGTTTGTCCATTCTCTGCTACACTAGGTTCAGGGAGCATAGCACTTATATTGGGAGCATCGTCAATTTCATCATACTCTTCAAAAGAAACGGCTTGGGTGGTACTATCATCATATTTGTCTACCTTGAATTCTTGATTCGATGGCTTGAGGTTACCACGAATAGGACCATTAGGAACATAGTAGGGTTTTGTTTCTTCATTCAAACTATCAAATTCGATTTCATAAGCCGGGAATTTCCCACCCTCTACCGTTTTTGGGTCTATTTTTCCTGTGTTTAGAGGTTCCCGTGTTTCACAAACATCGCTGCCGGCACCATCGTCGGGCTTACTTTCTTTAGGGTTGCATTGAACGAACAATGAAACCATTATTACTATTCCCAATAGGTATTTCACTTGATTTTTCATTTTACCGGATTTAACGATTAATAAATAAAATAATTGAGGGAAATAAATTGTAAAGAAGAAGAAGAGTATTTAAACCACTTCAAACTAAGATTGCTAAATAGGCTTTTAATTCTTGAAGCCAATTTAATCAAACTTTTCTTACCTAATTATTGAGAATGTATGTCTGGTTAACAATTCTGTACGAATGGAATTTGAGATTTGTAGTAAAATCCCATTCCACACACATTGCCCTCCCTCCTATCGTCGGTCAGTTAATAAGAGTTTATTCATTGCTTGTTATTTGTTTTTTAAAGGAATTCATGAATCTAAAATGTGATTTGGCTAGTGCCTAATCTCATTCCTCGATTTCATTACCTTTTGCAGAGAGGTTTTTAAAAGAAAAATTAAATAGGGTATTTTACCAATTACTTTGCTTTTCCAAAGCTCAAGTTACATAACGCAGAACATTATAGTACAAACATTGTATTATGTAAAACACTATGGGGTATTTTGATAATGTTTTGGCAGTTATTTCATGTTAAATATTTATTTTCATAGAATACTTTTATTTCTATGATTAAAATTTTAACTAGCTATATAATCAACAAGCTTATTTCGGAAAATAGCTTGCAGGTTACTTATAGACTATTAACTATCTTAAATATCAATATCCCATTTAAACTTATAAAGTCAAGACTTTGTGGGCATCAGAACTACGGTACTCTTCTATCTATATATGAAACTTTTGAGTCCTTCGGATTAGAAGTCGATGCATCTATTAATGAATCTAAAAAAATGAATAAATATAAAAAACCTTTTATTGCACAAATAAAGTATTGTCCAAACTAATTTTGCAAATTAAACAATGAAATTCCTTTCAATCTACCTATTTTGTATCTTACTTTTATGAAAGGTTTTCTTCTGATTGTAATAATATTATTGTTGGCTTCCTGTAGAGAAAAGGAAAATCAGACAAGTATAGTCGTCTCCATTGAAAAAAAGATTGGAAGTGAGCCTTTTAGAAGAGTAAACATGCCATTCAAACATGTCGATACTATACCTGATTTTATTAATGGAATTCCCAAGCTTGATTCACTAGCTCTTTTTAGACTGAAACTGCATAAAAAGTCCAAGCAGAACAACAATCCTTCCAATATTGACCTAAAGAATTTTTTATATGCAGTTAATGGGTATAAAGGAAATAATCAAGTCATAATTACCGACAACAACAACAATTATAGCTTTAGTGATGATTCCTTAATTATTGCCTCCCAGAAGTCCAAATATTTAGTTCGTAATGATTTGGGCGTCCAAGATTCCTTTCCAATTCTTAAGGTATATGCTGAAAACTTTGAAGGGGACAGTACTATAAATGATTTTTACTATATCCAAACAATACCCTATTATGGTTATTTACATCCTGTTAAAGACTCCATTAGAGAATTATACAAATTGGTTGGTGTTATTAATGAGCATTGGGAGGGATTTTTTAAACATCAAAAGATTGATTATAAAATAGGATTGAGCAGTAATTTTCTTGGAAATCCTTCCATCCTTATTTCTAAAAGACAACAAGCCTTTCCCAATCCAACAAAAAATGGAACTTTCTTTCCATATAAAGTTGAAGACACAATTAAGATCGCAAATGATTTTTTCTATATAAAAAAGTTGGACTTTGATGGAAAAGAAATCGTTCTGAATAGGCTGAATATGAGCAACCAGAATCGAATGGGCTATAGAATGGGCGAGAAAATTGAAGATTTACAGTTCTTCGACATTGTATCCAACAAAACCATTTCTACAAAATATCTATTAGACAAGCATGAGTTTGTACTATTAGATTTTTGGGGTACATGGTGTGCTCCCTGTATAGCTCTTACTCCAGATTTGATAAGATTAAATGATACTTATAAGAATAAATTGCGCATAGTAAGTATAGCTTACGATAAAAGCTTGGATAATGTTTTGGATTATATAAGAGATAGCAATTTAAATTGGAACCATGCTTATATTCAGGGTGATGCCAAAGGCCGTACTCATCCAAAGTTAATCCGAGATTTAAAAATCAGTTCGTATCCTACGTTTATTCTTATTAATTCCAATGGAGATATTGAATATAGGGGGGGGTCTCAAACCTTACAAAGTATTGATTCAATATTGGCGGATTGAATAATCACAAAATTAATTGAAGTATTCTTTTAGGTTTTGTAAACCTTTTTGGTGTTTCATAAATATTCAATATTTGAAACCACTTTAATAGGACTATTAATTAGGCTATTCTGCCCTAGCCTATTATCAGTTTTTAAATGCCCTAGTAATCGGTCTCTTTCCAGAATAGTAAAATTCATGAATATAATCAACTCTAACATTTTAAAAGTCGTAGCTATAGACAAAATGGGAAAATCATCATTTGGGACTATATTTTTAAATTTGATGTAGATAGATACACTGTTGAAGGAAAAATCGATATTAATATTGAGAACCATAAGAATACGTTTTTTACTAAAAAAAAATGGCCTTGTTCGTATAGCTGCTACTAGTGACGCCCACTTAAAAAGTGTACAATCAACCCTACCGATACCGAAAAACTTAGAAAACAGGTATTTCTTAAGATATAAAATACTCCCGTTACCGATAACGGCATTTGTCCATTACCTACAAATTGTATATTTGAAACATGAACGTACGGCTGACCAAAGAGCAAAAAATAAAAATCCTCAACTCCAACGATATTTATGCCATTATGCAGCAGATATTGATGCGGGAGAACAAAATACGTAGAAACCAGGAACATTTTTGGGTGGTGGGCCTTGACAACGACCATAAGATACTTTTTATAGAGCTTATTGGCCTTGGAGCGGTCAACCGTGTCAACACGGACCCGCCCGATGTCTTTAGAATGGCCATCTACAAACTGGCCGTAAAGCTTATTTTGGTGCACAACCACCCCAGCGGTTCCACTTCCCCTTCGCTTGGCGACAGGGAATTTACGGACCATATGCTCAAAGTGGGGAAACTTATCAATATTGGGATTATGGACCATCTTATCATTACCGAGACCGACTATGCCAGTTTTGCCGATCTGGGCATTATGGACGAACTTAAAAAATCCGGGCTGTTTGAAATTATGGGACCCGAAAAGAAAGAATTGGAGCAATGGAAAATTGATACCGAGAAAAAACGGGCGGTTAAATACAATAAGCTAGAAATTGCTAAGAAAATGAAGGCCAAGGGTTATGATGATGATACTATCAAAGAACTTACTGGATTGACCAGTTCAGCAATTAAGAAGCTATAGATTACTTGTTCGTATTTTTCTAGATATGGCCGCTCCCCTCGCCTATTGTTTTACCAAAATTCTCTTAGGCCGTTTAACCAAGGAATTGTATTTCAACATTAGACAAGGAATAATACACCTTGTCTATTAACATGTCTTGCTAATCGTGATTGAACTTCCGCTAAAAGCTGTTGTCTTACTCTAAAAATAGCCTTTCGATTTTTTGAGTATCCCAAAGCATCCTTTGTGAAAAATTCCTTAAAATCTAAAACAATTGAATAATTTTTGCCATCATAAGCAAACGATGGCGATATGAATACAGCTTCGTTCTTGTAAAATATCTTCGCACTAGATTTACAGAATTCCTCTTCAACTAGTAACCCGTTAATCATTCTATGATGGATATATTTACCCTGAACCGTATCGCATAAAGGTGTTACGTTTAACCAAATATTTTTTGACGTTTTAATGATATCCGCTTTCTTAGCTTTCTTTTGTAAAATGTTATCCAGTAACTTTTCAAATTTGGAATTCAATTTTTTGTCTGAAATTTCGATAACGGTGCCCGAATAAGATAATGGCTTCTTCTCATCTGAAATTAAAAGCTTCTTATTTATGTTATAGACTGTATCCAAATCTTTAGCGCTTTTTGGAACAGGCAGCTCTTTAACGTCCTTTAACTCGCTATTATTTGTGTAGTTTTCAACTGTATCATTAAAAACAATGTTCAACGCACTATAACTACTTTTCAGTTTGACATCCGGTTTTGAAGTGTTATATGTATTGCTCCCTGCATAACTAACTCCCAGTTTGTTAACTAAATGATTTGCATTATGTGACCAATTAATAAAGTTGTGATACGAACTAAATATTTCTTGGAGCGTCTTATCTGCCGAAATATGAATGTTGTTTTCCCAATTTAGAAGATACCCGTATACTGGATCTTTCGCTAGGACTTTCTGAATTTCCCTAAACAAGTCAAGATTATTTATTATTTTTTCACCACTTAAGGTAAAAAAACTGGATTTGATAAATCGCTCAATGGAAATGGGAGCTCTATCTTTCAATTCTTTCTGAAAAAGTTCTTCTAATGAATTGGAATAATCATTCTCCTGTTTACTCCAATAGATAATTGAATATGGATAATTATCTTTTGAAATTACTTTTTTGAGTACACCATATAGAACTGACTTTACTTGCTTGACCGATGGTTTAGCCTTATCTATTAAATTTAAATCAAGAAATAAAATTCTTATATCATTAAATCTAGAATTTTCATCTGGGAGGAAAGTGGCATCGTCACCTTTATAAAACACATAAGGTATTTGGTTCTTCGAAAAAGCCTTCATTAATGGAAGTGCTTCTTTGAGTTCATTTTCAACTATCGCGATTCTGCCATTTAAAGGTATGCTCATAACTGTTTTTTAAATTCAAAGACTATAGTTGCACCATCCTTAAATTCTTCAGGCATGATAAAATCACCCCAATCTGGGAAAAATAACCTTCCATTTTGTGCTTCCATAATTTCACTTGCAATATGCAAACCTAACCCAATTCCTCCTGGTTTTGCAGATACAAAAGGTTCAACAATGTCTTCTGTTGGTATCAAAAACCCTGTGCCATTATCAGCAATAATTATATAAATATGTTTGTCATCTTCGCTTAGATTAATGAGAACTTTTTTAGCTAGATTTTGATTTCCTTTTGCAGCTTTTTCCAACCAGAAAATCGAATTATCGATTAGGTTCATGAGACTGCCAATCAATAAATTTCTTGCGATTTTTAATTTAGTCGAACCAATATAACTTTCAAATAGCCTAATAACGTTAATATCATGCGATACTAACCGGTATTCAGTATTAAATAAAGCTTGTACTATAATATCTTTAATATCTTCATGAGATTTACTTGACTCGCTAATTATTTCAGAATATCCATCAATTAAGGAGGAAAGGTGCTTTATTAGTTTCACTAACCTTTCCGAACTATTTTCTGCCTGTATAACCTTTGCTACTTCAGCAATTATTTTTTCTATCTCGTGTATGACTACACTCATACTCAAACCTGCCCCAGCGGCTTTCAATAGGTTATTTGTAACTCTCTTGTAATCTGATTCGATTTTTACCAAATATTTGGTCAAGTCAGATTTGATACTTGCATCCTGTATTTTCCTATCCACATATTCTTTGACTTCCCCCAGAAGGTGCATTACAGGTGCAGATTTTGGTGTTGGACCGTAAACAGATTTTAAACGAGCTTTATCGCTGTAGCGTAGAATTTCGACTAATTCAATAGTATGTAATATAGATGCCTTGAATGCCTTGTACGCGTTATTTTCTACAAACCCTTCTCTATTTGTTTTTTCTATTAAATCTGAACTTTGCCGCCGATTTAGATAGACCGCTCCCAAAACAATATTATTGCTAATTTTTTTTGTTGGCTGGTTTACCCTTCTCAAATTCAAATCTAACCAATCACTTTCAGGTTCACCATAATCATAAACTCTCAATCCATTTCTGAATACCCTTACTCCACCATTTTCTTTGAGATATCTTTTAAAGCCAGATTTATCTGAAACTCCCATTTTTAGTACGAAGGCATCTAATTCAAAAATGTAACCTTCAAATGTTATTTCCCCGATTTCATGTTCTCCTAAGGAAAATGACCTTCCGTCTGCATCTTCCAATCCTATAAAGGTGTTTACAATCTTATCATCTATATCAACTTTAGTAGGAGAAATTTTAGGCATCGATTGCCAAGGGGTAAACTCGTAAAGAAAACTAGTTATACGATTTCCTTCAATGGTCACTTTGAAATGAAATAAAGAGAATTCTTTAATTTTTTTCCAGTCTAAAAGTCCTTCAAACCAACCGGGCTTATCAATTATATCAAAATTGGGTTTAAAGGAATCAATTGCTTCAAAAGGGGAAACCAAAGCTGTGATAGATCTCTTTACTCCTCTAGCTATACCTCTTTCCCATTGTTTTCTGAGATTACTTATTACGATATTGGTTCCTGTTTTATTGCCTTTGAATATTTGTGGAGAATCTCTTTCATAAATAGTTATAGGAACATCCTCTAAATACTTGTAATCATTAAAATCCGTCCAATCTATTTTAACAAAAACCTCATTATTATTTACTGCTTTTGTTGTCATTTCAATTGTATTTCCCAATTTATGGACGCCAAACCTTCCAATGCCTTTTTCTCCTATTGGAAGTCTCTTATATTTAGGGGTAAGCTCAAGGTTTTCAATTTTTTTCGATTTAAAATCGCTGCCAGGTTCTAACCATACATCAGTAACAATTTCTAAAGACATGCCATAACCATCATCCTCAATTATAATTATGCCATTTTCATCATCGTCAACATTTTCCATATAAATGTTTACAATGTTTGCATCTGCGTCGTAAGAATTTTTTACTAGCTCAACAATTGCAATACTTTCATTTTTAATTAACTGATCTCCAAGTTGTATTAATAATCTTGCTCTCGGTTTAAAAGTAGCCGCAATTTCGCGTTCAAATCGAATTAGATTTTGGCTGCTCTCATTTTTTAAGTTGTTTTTGAAAACGATTCCTTTATCTATTTCGTTTATTTTTAAATTTAATTCCATTAGAAACTGTGCTACTTGGGTTTCATCTACGAGAAACCCTTTGAACTCATCATCGTCGAACTTTGTTAAAACAATTAAGTCATTGATTTTCAATTTTTTACCTAGACGAGTGATTCGATATTCATTTCTTGTACCTTTGCCATAATAGACTACTCTGCTTTTTGAAGTAGTATCGTCAAACCAATCTATGGTTATAAATTTATCCTTATTTTGACCTTTTATTCCAGGTGTGTCAAGGAACATGTCAATTGAATTCTTAGGTAAATAGATTCCTCCTTGATGTGTGCCAGTTACGCCAGCGTCATTTGGAGAAACCAACTTTACAAAGGTTTCTTTAGAATTCTTTATGATTTCGATTATGGAAGAAATACTCATTATTTATATCGCGTTGAGGACGTCACCTCTTTGAAGTAGTTGGTTTTCCTCAATAAAATTAGTCAAATTACCTGCAATTGCATTTAAAACTGGAAAAGCTACTGAATTTCCAAATTGTTTGTAGGCCTGTAAGTCCGATACTGGCTGTGGTAATGTACCATCAAAAAAATCATAGCATCGCTCAGGAAAACCCTGCAACTTACAAGCTT